>CALBSO010000157.1 GCA_937968015.1 uncultured Thermomicrobia bacterium | reverse complement strand
GGTGGAGCGCAAGGCTGATGTCATCCTGATGTTCCGGCACCCGGTAGCGCCAGCGCGGATGTTCCACCAGCCCCGGCTGCGGGTCATCCCAGAGCGCCAGCACCGCGTCGAGCACGTCGCGCGTCAATTGCCGCTGTTCCATGCGCTGCACATCAATGTCGAACAGTTCGAAGTCACCGGGGAAGCCGCCCGATCCGATCCCCCAGCAGAAGCGGCCCCGCGCCATCTGGTCAAGCTGCGCGATCCGTTGTGCCAGCATCAGCGGGTGATGGTTGGGCAGGCAGGAGACGCCCGTCCCCAGCACGATCCGCTTCGTGAGCGCCAACGCCTGCGCGATGAAGAGATCGGGGCAGGGGATGTTCTCCCATTGCGACGTGAAGTGCTCGCCGATCCAGGCTTCGCGGTAGCCGAGACGGTCGAGCTCAATCAGTTGCGCGAGGTCATGGGCCATCGTTTGGCTAATATCTGAGCCGGGTGGATGGAGTGGCATCGTGAAATAGCCGAGCTGCATCTGTGCCTCCTCTTCTTTTCGTCGCTCACAGTGGTGATGATCGTGCCCTCCTGCGGAGAGGATACATCCATTGCCAATGACTGTTATATCTCACTGCGTCGGCGCTTCTCACTCCAACCGTTACATTGGACGTTCACTTCGCGTAACAGAAACACCAATCTCGCCTTACAGTAGCAAGGGAAATCGGTTCGAAATGCGTCTCTGACTGCGACGTGAGACGAACCGCATGAGGCTTGACAGTGGCGCTATGATCAGAACGCGGGTTCTGCAACGGCGAGGGGTGATGCCCGATGAAGATTACAACCAAGTACGCAGGAGGGTTTGATGAGAAGAGTAATTGTCTCAGAGTACGTGACGCTGGATGGCGTCATGGAAGAGCCAGGCCAGTGGTCCTTTCAATTCTGGAATGACGAGGCGGCGAAGTTTAAATCCGATGAACTCTTTGCGAGCGATGCGCTTCTCCTGGGGCGCGTGACCTATCAAGGCTTTGCAGCGGCCTGGCCAACCATGACTGGTACAGGGGAATTCGGTGAGAAAATGAACGGCATGCCCAAGTATGTAGCATCAACGACCCTGGAAAGGGTTGAGTGGAACAATTCACGGTTGATTAAGGGGAATGTCGCGGAAGAAGTATCCCGGCTAAAGCAGCAGCCTGGTCAGGACATCTTGCTCGCTGGCAGTGGCGGGCTTCTCCATACGCTGATGCAGCATGGTCTCATTGATGAGTATCGGTTCATGGTCCATCCCATTGTCCTGGGGAGCGGAAAGCGTCTCTTTCGAGACGGGAGCGATACGAGGGTGCTGAGACTGGTGGAAACAAAGGCATTCAGTTCAGGCGTCGTTGTGCTCACCTACCAGCCAGCAGGAACGGAAGGCGAGGGGTCGGCCAACTCGCAGCGGTGATCACGGACGCTCACACCATGTCACAGAGACTCTTGTGCGAGCTATCTCTCGGTTATCGCGCGTGGTCGTTCGGCGCAGCGGCAGCCGCGTCGGCTGGAGGCGGGTCCGCTTGATGTGCGATCACGATGTTGTCTAAGAGCCGTATCTCCTGTTCTCCTCAATGGTCTCCATCACAGGTCTGGTCTAAAAATAGATCGCCCAATCCGGCTGCCTTACTGAACACCGACGCTGGCGACCGGCCATTTTTATCCATCAGTGGCACCGCACGGCAGTATCGCACTTGTTGAAAAAAGGCGTCGTCGCCTCCATTTAAGGGTCAAATGAGCGCTGAAATCCACACCTCGTCACGCCATGGGGTAAGCCCATTCCGGTCACAATTTCGACGGTTTTCTGAGGGCAAGTGACAAAGAGAACTACAGAGGACCGTACGGCAATGATGTTGTGCGCAGCATCGGAAGTCGCGTATCTCCACCGGTTCGCAGAAATCGAACCGATCCAAGGGGTTGGGCGACGAGTGTTGTACACTTCCGATCCGGGCCTCCTCATCGCACCACCGATGAGTTTCCGTGGGTGCCGACGTTTCACCTCCAGGAACGTCGGCAACTCAGCCGATGACAACAAGGAGGATGCATCGTGGATTGGAAACTCGAACTCGTGGTGGTTCCCGTCTCGGACGTGGACCGTGCCAAGGCTTTCTACACCGAGAAGGCTGGCTTCAATCTGGACGTTGACCATCGCGCTGGCGACTTTCGCGTCGTGCAGCTGACCCCGCCAGGCTCGGCGTGCTCGATCGCCCTTATGACGGGGAGCACAGAAGCGGCGCCGGGCTCCGTCCAGGGCCTGCACCTGGTCGTCCCCAACATCGACGCCGCTCGCGCCGAGCTCGTCGAACGTGGGGCGGACGTCAGCGAGATCTACCATTTCGCGTCGGGCAGTCAGGCGCCGGGGCCCGATCCCCAACGTAGCAATTACGGTTCGTTCCTCTCCTTCAACGACCCCGACGGCAACGGCTGGCTTGTCCAGGAGGTCAGGCGAACGGAGCCCGGGGCATGACCGGGACGATCGCGAACGTGACGCGCGGACTGGGGTTCAGATGACGATGGACCGGACTGACGAAGGCGCCGCCGCGATCGCCGGTGAAGCACCCGCCTTCGCGGCGCTCACCGAGCGCCACCGGCGCGAACTGCACGTCCACTGCTACCGGATGCTTGCCTCGTTCGACGAAGCGGAGGACGCCGTGCAGGAGACGTTCCTGCGCGCGTGGCGCAGCCGTGACAGCTTCGACGGCAGCGCATTGTTCCGTGCGTGGCTCTACCGCATCGCCACGAACGTGTGCCTCGACATGCTCCGGCGGCGCTCGCGTCGTCTGACGACGTTGCACTCCTTCGCCGAGGTGCCGTGGCTCCAGCCATACCCGGACCGATTGCTGGACGAGGTTGCGCCGAGCGACGAGCAGCCGGACGCGATCATCGTCGAGCGGGAGACGATCGCGCTCGCGTTCCTCGCCGCCATGCAGATCCTGCCGCCGAGACAGCGCGCGGCGTTGATCGTGCGCGACGTGCTCGGCTGGCCGGCCAGCGAGACGGCGTCCCTCCTCGAGACGAGCGTCGCCGCAGCGAACAGTGCGCTCCAGCGCGCGCGCGCGACGATGCAGGAGCATCTACCGGCGCGGCGCGCGGAGTGGTCCGCACGGGAGCCGAGCGACGAGGAACGGGTGCTGCTCGCGCGGTTCATCGCCGCACATGAACGGTGCGACGCCGTGGCTGCCGTCGCGATCGCGGCGCAGGACATCCGGATCACGATGCCGCCGAACCCCTTCTGCTTCGAGGGGCTCGCGGCGATCGCGCCACTCCTCGAGCGCGCGTTTGGCGAGGAGAGGGACGGCGATTGGCGCCTTGTGCCGACGCAAGCCAACCGGATGCCGACGGCCGCGAGCTACCTCCGTCGGCCGGGCGACTCCGCGTTCCGGGCGTTCAAGCTCGATGTCCTGCGCATCGCGGACGGCGTCATCGCAGAGATCACGACGTTCGGCGCCGGGCTGTTCCCGGCATTCGGCCTCCCACCGACGCTCTGAGGACGAACGGTCGGTGGACCGCCATCGCGGCTGGTCGAACGCAATGTCAAGGAGGACGATGGTCATGAACGATCTGCAGCAGCGCGTCCAGCGAACGATTGATCAGCTCGTCGAATCCGGTGCCGAGCGGGGCCTGCAAGTCGCCGTCTACCGGCACGGTCACCTCGTGGTCGACGCCGTTGCGGGCGTCGCCGATCCGGCAACCGGACGCCCGGTCACGTCGGACACGCCCTTCTACGTCTACTCCACCGGCAAGGGCGCGACCGCGACGGTGGCCCACATCCTCGCCGAGCGCGGCCTCTTCGACTACGACACCCCGATCGTCGCGCTGTGGCCGGAGTTCGGCGCGCACGGCAAGGAGAAGGCGACCGTGCAACACGTCTTGACGCACACGGTCGGCGTGCCCGGCGTGCCGGCTGACACGACGCCCGAGGACCTGTGCGATTGGCAGAAGATGTGTGCCCTGATCGCCGACGCCGTGCCCTGGTGGGAACCGGGCACGAAGACTGCCTACCACGCCTACCCGTTCGGTTACATCGTTGGCGAGCTCGTCCGCCGGGCCACTGGCAAGCCCATCTCACAGGTGTTGCGGGAGGAAGTGGCCGAGCCGCTGGGCGTCGCCGACGAGCTCTTCTTCGGTGTTCCGCAGTCCGCATTGGGCAGGCTGGCCCGGCTGGAGGACGCGGAAGGCGACGCGGAGTTTCTCGCCGCGCTGCCCGATGATTCCCCATTCTTCAAGCTGGCGCCGCGGGTAGTAACCCCGACCGCCACGTTCGGCAACCGCACCGACGTGCTGCAGGCCGACATCCCCGCGGGCGGCAAGATGTCCGCCCGCGCCGTGGCCCGCATGTACGCCGCGTTGCTGGGCGAGGTGGACGGCGTCCGGCTGATCTCGCCCGAACGACTGTGCGAGGTATCCGCGGTGGCGTTCAGTGGCGCCGACGAGATCTTCGGCTCCCCGTCCACGTGGGCGCTGGGGTACGCCATCGGCCGTCCCGGGGCCGACCCGCAAGCTCCCCCGACCGCGTTCGGGTGGGGGGGCGTCGGCGGGAGCAACGCGTTCGCGGACACCGCCACCGGGATCGCGTTCGCGCTGACGAAGAACCGGCTCACCGCCGATTTCAGCGCTGTTGAACAGGTCGCCGGGATCGTCATGGAGGCCGTCGGTGATCGCTAGCCAGCAGCAGCGATGGTGTCACCCGGTCGCAAGAGGATTGCCTGCGATATGGAGGCATGCACACAAAAACCCGCCGCGTACACGGAAGACGCGGTGGGGAGTTTTGAGGAGCGCAGTTAGTATGCCGCGAGTTTACGCACTGCCTCGGTAACAACGACCGGATTTGGGATGATGGCGGTCTCCTGCTCATTGTTATAGGGGATGTGGGAATCGAGCGCGCCGATGCGGACGATCGGGGCGTCGAGCGAATCGAGACAATTCTCGGCGATGAACGCGCCGACTTCCGCGCCGAGGCCCATCGTCTTGTTGTCCTCGTGGAGGATCAACACCTTACCCGTCTTCGCCGTCGTCTCCGCGATTGCTTCGAGATCAAGTGGATGGAGGGTGCGGAGGTCGAGCACTTCGACGTTGATCCCCTCGCCCTCGACGGTGCGCGCCGCTTCGAGCGCCCAGTGGACGCCGACGCCATAGGTGATGACGGAGAGCGTCGTCCCCTCACGCTGCACCTTCGCCTTGCCGATCGGCACGGTGTAGTCACCGTCCGGCACCTCTTCTTTGTAGCGGCGGTAGGACTTCTTGTGCTCGTAGAACATCACGGGATCCGGGTCGCGGATCGCGGCGAGGATCAGTCCCTTCGCGTCGTACGCGGTGGCAGGGATGACGACCTTCAGGCCGGGCGTGTGGCAAAAGAGCGCCTCGACACTCTGCGAGTGATACAGGCCGCCATGCACGCCCGCGCCGAAGGGGGAGCGGAAGACGACCGGGCAGCCCCAGTCGCCATTGGAGCGATAGCGGATACACGCCGCCTCATTGACGATCTGGTCGTACGCGGGCAAGCTGTAGTCCGCGAACTGCATCTCCGCGATCGGCTTCAGGCCGGAGAATGCCGCGCCGATGGCGATGCCCGCGATGCCGCACTCCGCGATCGGCGTGTCGAAGGCGCGGTACATACCGAATTCCTGCTGCAAGCCGTCGGTGATCTTGAACACGCCGCCCTTGTAGCCGACGTCCTCACCCATCACCACGACGGTCGGGTCGCGCGCCATCTCATCGCGGATGGCATCGTGGATCGCGTCGGCAATCGTCTTCTCGGGCATGTACGCTTACCCCTCCTCCGCAAAGATGTGGCGGCGCGCCGCTTCCGGCTCCGCCGCCGGGGCCGCTTCGGCGCGGTCCAGCGATTCGCGAATCTCCGCCGTGATCTCTCGCACCGTCTCGGCGTCGGACTCCTCAGTCAGCACGCCGCGCTCGATCAGAAAATTGCGCATCCGTGGCACCGGATCGTACCGCTTCAGTTCATTGCGCATCTCGTCGGTGCGATAGCGGTCATTATCGTCCGAGGAGTGGGCGACGAGTCGGACGCAGTTTGCCTCGATCAACGTCGGGCCTTCACCACGGAGCGCGCGCTCCCGCGCCTCACGCGTCGCATTGTAGACGGCGATCACATCGGTGCCATCAATCGCAATCGCGTGCATCGCATAACCCTTCGCCACGCGATTGGCGACGCCGCCCTCCGGCAGTTCGTACTGCTCGGGGACGCTGATCGCGTAGTGGTTGTTCTCGATGAAGAAGATGACGGGCAGTTTGTGGATGCTGGCGATGGCGACGGTTTCGTGAAAGTCGCCCTTCGCGGTCGCGCCCTCACCGGAGTAAGAGATCGCGACGAAATCCTCGCCCTTCACCCGCGCCGCGTATGCCGAACCGACGGCGTGCGCAATCTGCGTGGCGACGCTGCTGGAACCACTCGGCATCTTCCACGCGACGCTCGACGGGTGGTTCGGCAATTGCCGCCCGCCGCTGTACGGGTCATCCCGCTTGCCGAGGACGCTGAGGAGGAGATCATAGGGGGTGAACCCCATCGTCAGGGCGACCGACATGCTGCGGTAGTAGGTATACAGGTAATCGCTGCCCTTGTTCATCGCCATTGCACTACCGACCTGGGCCGCTTCGTGGCCCTGGCTGGTGATGACGAAGTGTGTCTTACCCTGGCGGGACAGGATCCAGAACCGCTCCGCGAGGAGGCGCCCGGTGACCATGGTCCGGTACATCCGCCTCAACTGCTCTTCTGAGAGATCGCCTGGGTCCGCCAACGCTGCTACTGGCGTTTCCACCACACTGCTCATTGCCGCGGCCTCCTCAACCCTTCGACCAGCACCGCACGATGTTCGCGTTACCCCACGACGGTGAACGTCATACCACGTTCCACGTTCGTCCGTGACGCGCTGCTATCATACCACGCCATGCTTTTCTGCCCACATATTCCGCGAGGGCGGACACCGGGCGACTGGATACATCCGCGCGATCAATTTTCGGCGTACTGGTGTAAGAGATCGTCGCGTGTGTTAGCATAGCGCCGTCGGATATTGTTCATGTAAAGGGGGAGAGATGCACAGGGTGGCGGGTGGTTTCGTCAGGCTTGCGGTATTGGTTGCCCTCCTGGGACTCTTTACGGTCGCGGCTCCGGTTTCTGCCGCCAGCGTAAATGCGGGTCATGATTACAGCGCGACTATCACGCCGGGTGAGGAAGTGCCGGTCCCCGATGCGGGGCCATACGGGTGGGCACTGTTCCACATTAACGATGACGGGCAGAGCATGAGTTGGGTGCTCTGGGTCAGCGTGATCAATGATCCCACCGCGGCGCACATCCACGTCGGTGGTATCGGGGTCAATGGCCCGGTCGTCGTCCCGCTCTATAGCGGCAAGACCGTCGGCGCGTTCAGTGGCGTGCTGTCATCCGGCACGATTACCGCGGCGGATTTGACCGGGCCGATGAAGGGCATGACGATGGATGACTTGTTTGCTGCCATGAAGAGTGGCAAAACATACGTGAATGTCCACTCGGCGAAGCATCCCGGTGGCGAGTCGCGCGGCCAGGTCCACAGCGACGAAGATGGTTCTCTTGTCGGGTAACACCGAAGAGCGAGTAACGAGCAACGAGTAACGAGAAAAAGGGAGGAAGGCTCACGGGCTTGCCTCCCTCTGCGTGGTTTGGCATCCGATCCCTCGTTACTCGTTACTTGTTACTCGCACAATCGCATCCGTCATCCGGGCGACTCGGGCCATCGCGCGGACATCATGGACGCGCACGATGTCCGCGCCTCCGGCGATGGCGAGCGCGACCGTCGCGGCGGTGCCTTCCACGCGATCGCCGACGGGGAGATTGAGCGTCAGGCCGATGAAGGACTTGCGCGAGGCGCCCACAAGGAGCGGCACGCCGAGGGAGCGCAGTTCGGGCAGGCGACGCATCATTTCGAGATTCTGCGCGACCGTCTTGCCGAAGCCGATGCCGGGATCCGCGATCAGTTGCGCGCGGGGGATGCCCGCCGCAACCGCGACCACGATACTCTCCCGGAGCCAGGCGATCACATCCGCGGCGACATCCGTGTAGTGAACATCGTCGTAGTGGCCGCCGAACGCGTCCACGGTCGCCATCGCGGCGCGATTGTGCATCAGGACGAGCGCCGCCCCGGAGCGCGCTACGACGTCCGCCAGCGCCGGATCGCGGTGGAGTGCCCAGACATCGTTCACCATCGTCGCGCCCGCCGCGAGCGCCGCCTCCGCGACGAAGGCGCGGGAGGTATCCACCGAGATTGGCACGTCGAGGCGCGCCGCGAGCGCACGGATTACTGGCACGACCCGCGCTCGCTCTTCCTCCTCCGGCACGAAGGCCGCGCCGGGCCGGGTGGACTCGCCACCCACGTCAATGATGTCCGCGCCGTCCCGCACGAACTGTTCTGCCCGCGTGATCGCCGCCGCGACATCCGTCACGCCATCGCCGGAGAACGAGTCCGGCGTCACGTTCAGGATGGCCATCACGTATGTCTTCGCACCCCAGTGAAGCATTGTGCCGCCGCAGCGGGTTGGTGCGAGGGTAGTCATTGTCTTCGTTCCCGCTCCCGTAGGCTTCAGGCTCTCGCGCAGACTGAAGGCTGAAGCCTACGCTACCAATGTATCGCGCACCGCGCCGACGAGATAGAGCGAGCCGGTGACGCAGACACAATCATTCGGATCCGCCCACGCCCGCGCCGCTTCAACGGCTGCAATCGGATCCGGGATGGCCGCCGACGTGCCGCGCGGCTGGAACGTCGCAAGGAGTACGGCGAGTTCTTCCGGCGGGATCGCTTGCCCCGGCCCGAAGTCGCCGTGCATTGCAAATGAGGTTAGCACGATATGATCCACGACCGGAGCGAGGCGCGCGAGCATCGCCGCCACATCGTGCCGCCGGGTAAAGGCCGCGACGACGACCAATCGCCGGTACGTGAAATATGCGGGCAGCGCGGCGAGCAGTGCGTCAATCTTATCCGGGTTGTGCGCGCCATCGAGCACGACCGTCGGCTTTTCGCCGACGACTTCGAGCCTGCCGGGAATGCGGATGATGGGGAGTGTTTCCGCGATGACGGTATCAGAGACTTTCAGACCATATGCTTCCAGTGCGACGACCGCGGCAATCGCCAGTGCCGCATTCATTTTCTGATGCTCTCCGAGCAACGTGAGGGACAAGTGGTGAAGCATGCGACGGTTTGGTACGTCTACATCGAAGCGATCACGCCCATCTACGGCCCAATCGAGGTCGGGATCGTTCCGCCAGGTTCGTATACGAATATCTCTGCCGAGCAGCCAAAGCGGCACGCCACATATCCCTGCATGATCCTCGACGATTTCCCGCACACTCGGCTGCGTGACGCCGGTGATGGCGATACAACCCGGCTTAATGATCGCCACTTTGTCCCGCGCGATCTTCTCGACGGTGTCGCCGAGGATTTCGGTGTGATCCAGGCCAACATTCGTCAGCACGGCGACGAGCGGCTGCACGACATTTGTGCCGTCATACGTGCCGCCCAAACCAACTTCGATGACCGCACTATCCACAGCGATGCGGCGGAAGTGCAAGAAGGCGAGGGCGACGGTAAATTCGTACCATGTTGGCCGCACGGCGCGGGCGGCGGGCGCGGCCTCCTCGATCAGCGCCCACAGGTCAGCATCGCTGATCGGCGCGCCATTGACGACGATCCGCTCGTTGACGCGCCGCAGATGCGGCTTCGTATGCAGGCCGGTGCGGTATCCGGCAGCGGTGAGCAGCGCGGCGGCAATCGTCGCCGTCGAGCCTTTCCCCGCCGTCCCGCCGACATGGAGAACGGGCAGCCCGATCTGCGGGTCGCCGAGGAGCGCGAGCAACCGCCGCATCCGCCCGAGGTCCGGCCGTTCCCCGCTCGGCGATGCATGTGCCAGCGACCACAGCCGCGCATCAATCTCATTCATCGCCGCATCGTCTCGCATCACCCAGCCTCCTACGCTGTGATTGTAACCGGAGAGAAACGTAAACCACAGAGACACAGAGGGTACCGAGATAGGAGAAGAGGATAGGAAGTACGAATCCCCTGTCTCCCTCATCTCTTCTCTGCGTTCCTCCGTGCCCTCTGTGTCTCTGTGGTTGATCCCTTCCCCTCTGCGAATGGGAGGCGTACACTCGCGGGGTCAACATGGGGAATGCGAGCATCGCGTGCAGGGAGGTTCCGATGGAATACCGGACAATGGGCGCGTCTGACCTGGAGATTTCCGCAATTGGCTTCGGCTGCTGGGAGATGGGCGGCAACCAGTACGGCGCTGTGGACGATCAGGAGGAGACGCGTGCCGTCTCCCGGGCGATTGACCTCGGCGTAACCCTCTTCGACACCGCCGCCATCTACGGGCACGGCCACTCCGAGGAAGTGCTCGGCAAGGCACTCGGCGCGCGGCGTAAGGAAATCGTCCTTGTCACGAAGGGCGGGCTGAGTTGGGAAGTTGTCGGCGGGCCGTCCACGCGGGACAGTTCGCGCGCCGCGATCACCAGGGGGATGGACGACAGCCTGAAGCGGCTCGGCACCGACTACGTGGATTTGTATCTCATCCACTGGCCGGATGTGAACACGCCGATCGAGGAGACGATGCAGACGCTCAACGACCTTATGCGGGCGGGCAAGACGCGGTATGTCGGCGTCTCAAACTACAGCGCGACGCAACTGCGGGAGGCGAAACGGACGGCGAATATCTGCGCCAATCAGGTCGGCTACAACCTCTTCGACCGCCGCTGGGAGCGCGAAATGTTCCCAACCGCCCTGGCACTCGGCGTCGGCGTGATGGCGTACGGCCCGATGGCGCACGGCCTCCTCACCGGCACGTTCACAACAGAGACAACGTTCGTGGAGTGGGACTGGCGGGCGCGCGGCTCCGCCTTCGGTCAGCGCCTCTTCACCCCGGAGCATTTTCCGAAGAACATCGCCGTCGCGGACCGGCTAAAGGGAGTCGCCGCGCGGCTGGGGACGACGCTGCCGAAACTCGCCATCGCCTGGGTTTTGCAGCAACCGGCGGTGAGCGTTGCGCTGGCGGGCATCCGCAAGCCGGAAGAGATTGAGCACAATGTCGGCGCGCTCGATGTGCGGTTCTCGCCGGATGATCTCGACGTCATAGACGAGATCATGGCGGGGGCGGCAGGGCAGACAGACGCCATCCCCGCGTGACGCCGCCGCACGATCCGGCTGCGGCAAGGAGGAACAGGCTCGTGCGCATCGAAAGCATTGGCGATCACCCCGATCTCGTCGAGACGGTCGCGCGCTGGCAGTGGGAGGAGTGGGGCCACCTCGATCCGGCCGACTCGCTCGCCACACGGATCGCGAGCCTCCGCGACCAGAAAAGCCACGACCGCATTCCTGCCACATACATCGCCCTGAATGACGCCGAACCGCTCGGATCGGCGAGCCTGGTCGCGCATGATATGAGTACGCACCGCGAACTCTCGCCGTGGCTCGCCAGCGTGTACGTCACACCCGCCGCGCGCGGGCGCGGGGTTGCGAGCGCGCTCGTGCGGCACGCTGTGGCACAGACGGCGGCGATGGGCGTCGCGCGGCTCTACCTGTACACGGAGAACGCCCAGGGCTTGTACGAGAAACTCGGCTGGCGGGTGATCGCGACGGAGCGCTTCCAGGGACATTCCGTCACGATTATGGCGATTGACCCCGTGCCCGAACCCACAATCGTAACGAGAGGGAGAATACGCAATGCAGGCGGATAGCGCACTACTCACCCGTAGACGGTTCTTGACCCTGCTTGCCGCCGCTACTGCCTCGACAGCCCTCGCCGCGTGCAGCAGCGGCAGTGCAACGCCGACCGTGACTCCGGTGCTGACGACGCCCGCGGCATCGTCACCGACGACCGCTGTGCCGACCGCAACGCTTCCCGCCGCGACGCCGACGATGGCGCCCATCGCTGTGCCGCCAACCACGGTCGCGCCGACTGCCGCGTCATCGTCCGGCGTCGCGAGCACGTCGCCCGTTGTCAGCAGCGCGACGATGCCGAACACCCTCGCGCCCGATGCCTCGCCCCGCTTCCGCGCCGTCGCCGAGCGCGTGATGACGCTGCTGGCAGAGCAGCAGGTACCCGGCGCGTCCCTCGGCATCCTTGCCGAGGGCAAAGAGGAGTACGCGACTTTCGGTGTCGCGAGCATCGAGACCAAAAGGCCCGTGACGCTCGACACGCTCTTCCAGATCGGCTCGCTGACGAAGACCTACACCGGCACGGCGATCATGCGGCTACGCGAGCAGGGGAAGATTGATCTCGATGCGCCCGTCCGCACGTATATTCCCGATCTCAAACTGGCGGATCAGTCGGTCGTGGCGAAGGTGACGATCAAGCACCTTCTGACACACACCGGTGGCTGGTGGGGTGACTCCTTCACCGACACGGGCGACGGCGATGACGCCATCGCGCGGTTCGTGACCGAAAAACTGCCCACCTTCCCGCAGATCGAACCGCTCGGCGCGTTCTTCAGTTACAACAACTCCGGCTTCGCCCTGCTCGGGCGTGTGATCGAGGTTGTGACGGGCAAGCCGTATCGCGGCGCGCTCGCCGATCTCGTCCTGCAACCGCTCGGCGTCACGGCGGCGTATTTCTCCCAGGAAGATGTGCTGGCGCGCCCGTACGCCGTTGGGCACGGTGAGGGGAAGAATGGCGTGCAGGTCGCGCACCCGCTCTTCCTGCCGAGGAATATTGACCCGGCGGGCGGCATCTTCTCGACGATCAAGGAACAGATCCGCTACGCGCGTTTCCATCTCGGTGATGGGATGGTCGGCGGGACGCGCGTTTTGAAAGCAGATACGCTCCAACAGATGCAGACCGGGCAACCTGTGGTGATCCCCGGTCAGTCGGCGACGAAGATCGGTCTGCCGTGGTTCGTCCAGCAGGTACCGGGCCTCCGCTTGATCGCGCACCCCGGCGACACCTTCGGGCAGCACACGGAGTTCGTTGCCGTACCGGACAAGGGATTCGTTTTCGTTTTGCTCGCGAACGCGACGAAAGGAGCGGTCGTTGCCTCGTATGCCCTGAGCGTGGCGTTCGGGCAATACCTCGGCGTCGGCCCGGCCGCGAGCACGCCAGGGGCGACGATTGCCGCGCCACCCGCCGCCGTTGCACCGCCCACGGTGACCCTGCCGCCGGAGAAACTGGCGGAGTATGCGGGGCGGTATGCCCTGCCGACCGGTACGATTGTCATTCGCATGGAGAATGGCGCGCTCCTCCTGCAATCGGAGAAGGGTGACACGCACGATCAAATCCTGCCGGATATCAAGACGCAGGATGTGCCTGCGGTCGCGCGGCTGGCCTTCGTCAAAGAGGACCTCGCCCTGATCGGCAATACGCCCGCGACATCGGTACCGATCATCTTCGTCCGCAAGCCGGACCGTAGCGTGGGCTGGCTCGATATTGGCCTGCGGCTCATACCGAAGCAGGGGTAGTGCGCATCTCGCCTATCGCCTACTCGCCGCTCGTGATAGCATAGGCGAGCAGCCGGTGGGGCCGCCCTTTTTTTCGCGCCGAGACGGGAGGCCACGCGATGCTTGATCGCATGCATTTGCCACGGCCTGGCGAGCAATCCCCCGCCATCCGGCGCTATACGGTGATGATCTTCGTCCTGCTGACTGCCTTCGGCGCGTCAGACCTCCTTTTCAACCTCTATCTCACGCGCCTCGGCTACCGCGAGGATTTTATCGGCCTCGTCAATGCCGTCACGCAACTGGTCTGGGCAGGGGCGGCAGCGACCGCGGGTGCGCTCGCCCATCGCTGGACATCGCGGCGCGTCCTGATCGTCGGGGCGCTCGTGCTCGGTGCGGGCTATGCGGCGCGAGGGGCCGTCACCGCACCGTGGCTGATTATCGTCACCTTCTCGGTCGGCTGCGTCGGCGGCGGCTGGGTCTTCGCGATTGGTATGAACTACATCGCTGACTACACGACGTCCGCCAGGCGGCTCGGCGCGATCGCCCTCTATACAATGGCGAGCAGCCTCTCCACGACGCTCGGCAGCATCGGCGGGGGCTGGCTGCCGAGCGTGATCGCGCATGTCGGTGGAGCGCGCGGCGGGGCGGCGCCGATCCGGATGACGCTGCTCCTCAGCGCGGGAATCATCTTCCTCAGCGTGTTGCCGCTGCTCGGCGTCGGGCCGCCCCCGGCGGAATTAGGCGCCCCTACCGTGCCGTCCGACCTCGCAGGATCCACCCCGCGCACGTCGCCGCGACGCACGCCCGCGCAGCAGACGCGGCGCGACATGTTGGTGTACTTCGTCTTTGCCTTCGTGCTGGCGGGCGGCGTGGCGATGGTCATCCCATTCTACAATGTCTATCTCTCCCGGCATGGCTTCAGCACGGGCGCGATTGGGATTGTCTATGGCTGTGGCGGCATATGTGGCGCGCTCTTCGGCCTCGCGGTTCCGGTATTCGGAGCGCGCATCGGCGTGGCGCGGGGGGCGGGGATTTTGCGCGCCTTCCCCGGCCTCCTCTTCTTCGCGCTGATCTTCGTCTCACCGGCGTGGCTCGCGGTGGCGGCGCATATCTGTCGGCGTGGCTGTTTCGATGCCTCGTACGCGCTCGAATCGAACTTTGCCAGCCGCCTCTTCCCGGCGCGCGTCCGGGCGCATGTCTTCGCCTGGCGGGAGGCGACGCTCAGCCTCGGCATCGCGCTCCTCAGCCCGATCGGCGGCCTCCTGATCGTCCACTTCGGCTATCGCGCCGCCTTCGCCGTCTTCGCCGCTGCCACCGCAGGCATTCTCGCGATGTTCCTCGGCTACTTCGTCCCACGCGAGCGCCGGCTGGCAGTCGAATCCGCGCCCTTGCGCGAGGCGGCGGGTACCCTCGCGACGGAGTCTGCCTAACTCCTGACTCTTTCCCAACGGGGAAGGGTCAGGGGTCAAGGCCGCTCTCTTCTCCCCGACCGGCGGGCGTGAAACTGCTCGTGTGTATGGCAATGGCTTGGGCGATATCCGGCGCGGTGAGCACATCTACCGCGACGATCCATTTGACCCACTGAAAACCCCGCCGCCCCGGTGCGACGAGTCGCAGTGGCGCGCCGTGGTCGTGGCTCAGTGGTTCGTCCTCGATGTGCGTGGCGAGCAGGGCGTCGTACGCTTCGGCGAGCGGCAGGCTCCAGCGATACCCCGTCACGGAGCGGAAGCGCACCCATCGCGCATCATCCCGCACCTCGGCGCGATCCAGCAGCGTGCCGACGCGCATGCCCTGCCAAATATGGGTGCTGGCGAAGCCGCCCGTGCAATCAAGTGTCGCCTCCATTGTCTCGTCGTGGGTCAGATCGTCGTAGGTCGCGGGGAATGGCCGCGCGACATGTCCGCCGACGACGAGCGTCCAATCGGCGGGCGCGAGGGGGCGCGGCCGATCGGCGACCCAACTCGTCGCCGGGAAGGCGTTGCCCGCGAGATCGCCGACCGCGCGCGAACCGGTGAAGCGGCGCGGGCGCCACCCGGGCAGGATGCTGGCGAGCCGTTGCTGCGCGGGCCAGAGCGCCGCGCTGCCCGCGACGAGACCGAGCCAGCGGAGCGCCTGCCGCCTGCCAGACATATCCCTTCGCCGTAGCGGCTTGGCCCGGGCGATCATGTGAACCGAGACGAGCAGGACGAGCAGCAAGCCGAGCGCGATATGCCAATTGAGCAGGCCGAACCCCGCCGCGTCGAATGTACCGCCCGCCACCCACCAGACGCCACTGCCGAGCGTGACGAGGACGCAGACCGTCGTGAGGAGGCCGAGGATCGTCCGTCGGTCCCAGTGCCGGGCGTGCAGGAGCCGGGGGAGGACGCGGCGCAGTTTGCCGATCAGGAAGAGTGCGAGCGCCAGCCCCGCCACTCCGTGCAGCGCGAAGACCCACCAGAGGCCCGGACGGCCCGCGTTGTTCCCCGCGAGACCCGTCGCGAACGCGACCCCGACGCAGAGGGCGAGACTCCAATCGGTCAGGCGGGCGGGCATCAGCGCTCCAGAAGCGACGAGCGACGAGCAATGAGCAATGAGCGCCGTGGAATCCGGCCCTCACTATTCCCCAGAGTGTAGCAGCAAAAGCAGTTGTCAACAGGTACAGCGACCGCTCACGTCATGATCCATCATTGCTCGTTGCTCATTGCTCATTGCCTCTTCATGACAGAATCGTCATGAAATGGTATGCACGTACGTTATAGTGATGTGAATACATGAATCGTGGTTTAGTAATGAGGTATGAGCATGAACCTGAGGACGCAGATCATCCGGGGCCAGGCGCTCTCGTGGATCCTCGTGCTGCTCGTCGGCAGCGTCGTTTTCCTCAGCATCAACCGGAATGCGACGACGACCAACCAGCAGAAACAGGCCCAAGCGCAACTGACGCAGATCGAAGTGATTCAGTCCGACATCGGGGACCTCGAAACGGGCATGCGCGGCTATCTCCTGACGGCCAATACCCAATTCCTCGATCCGTTCAGCCATGCGCGGGCGAGGATCAATGCGGACATTAGCAGGCAGCGCGCCCTGATCGCCAAAGACGCGCAGAATCCGGAGACGGCGCGCGCGCAGACGCAGATGCTGCAAGACATTGAGGGGCAGATCAATCTCTGGCTTTCCGGCGTCGCGGACCCGGAGATCGCCAATATCAAGGGGAACTCGAATGCCGCCGTCAATGTCCCGCGCCAGGTGCACGGCAAGGAGTTGACCGACAGCATCCGCGCGACGATTGATACATACCGCACGGACGAGAGCAACATCCTCGACGCGCGCACGAACGCCGCGAACCGCACGCTGGCGATGCTCAAGTGGGTGACGGTGGTGGGCCTGCTCGGCGCGGTTGTCGCCTCCTTCTTCACCAGTCTCTGGCTCGCGAACACGATCACCAGGCCGACGATCAGGCTGGCAGCGGGAGCGCGACGGCTGGCGAATGGCGCGCTCGACGAGCGGGTTGAAGAGACCGGCGCGCGCGAACTGAAACTGCTGGCGCATTCGTTCAACGACATGGCGGAGAAATTGGAGGTCTCACAAGCCGATCTCGCCGGGCAGAATGCCATTCTCAGCGAGCAGACGGCCACGCTCGCACGGTCGAGCGACATCGAGCATACATTCAGCGACGTACTCCGCTCCTTCACTGCCAGTTATGACCGTGACACGATCCTCAAGGACCTGCTCGCCCTGCTCGCGGAGCGGCACGGCTTCCGCGTCGGCGCGATCTACCGCTACGACGAGTGGGGCGGCGAATTCGTCGTCGCCGCGACGCATGGCACGGCGCGAAACCTGCAAACGCGTCTCGATCTGCGCGAAGGTGTCGTTGGCCAGGCGGTACTGGATCGGCAGATTGTCGTCCTCGACGATCAGCCGCTCCTCAGCGTCAATACGGGCCTGGATCGCGTACCCGCCCGCGCGACCGTGATCGTCCCGGTCTACTATCAGGATCGCATCATGGGCGCGATGACGCTCGCGCACCACACGTCGCCCGATGAGACGATCCTCAATTTCCTCATGCAACTCGGCCAGCAACTCGGTATTGCCCTGCAGAACCTCGATCAGTACACGAATCTCCAGACGCTCTCCAGCCAATTGCAGGCGCGGCAGGCGGAGATCGAGACGAAGAACCAGGACCTCGAGCGGGCCGACCAGATGAAGAGCGAATTTTTGGCCAACATGAGCCACGAACTGCGCACGCCGCTCAACGCGATTATCGGTTTCTCCGAACTCTTGCAGGAGCAGTTCTACGGGCCGCTCAATACGGAGCAGGACGAGTACCTGACGAACATCCGGACGGCGGGCGAGCACTTGCTCGGCCTGATCAACGACATCCTCGACCTCTCGAAGATCGAGGCGGGCCGGATGGAACTCGATCTCGAAGAACTCGACCTGCCGCATGTTCTCGAATCGAGCATCACGATTATCAAGGAGAAAGCGCACAATCACGGCGTCCGCGTGAGCGTGGACACCGGCGACACCGGCACAATCGCTGCCGACGCGCGCAAACTGAAGCAAATCATCTTCAATCTCCTCTCCAACGCGGTGAAGTTCACGCCGTCCGGCGGCTCGGTCAGCCTCACGGCGCATACCGGCGGCGAGATGGTCGAGATCGCCGTCGCGGATACCGGCGCCGGCATCAGTACGGAGGATCAGCAGAAACTCTTCCGCGAGTTCACCCAGGTGGATGGGTCGCTCTCTCGCCGCCACGAAGGAACGGGCCTCGGTCTCGCCCTCACCAAACGGCTCGTCGAACTTCACGGCGGCACGATCGGCGTCGAGAGCGCCCTCGGCAAGGGCAGCACCTTCACCGTGTGCCTGCCTCTGGCGAGGACGAAGGACGTAGAACGAAGGACTACGCATGAGGAACAGGAGACGAAGTCCTTCGTCCTCAGTCCTCAGTCCTATCGCGGGACGCCGCGTATTCTCGTCATTGAGGACGATGACCCGACCGCCGAACTGATCGCGGCCTATCTGGAGAGCGCGGGGTACGAGACGGCACGGGCTCGCAATGGCGAGGAAGGCCTTGCAATGGCGCGCGCCCAGAAGCCGGACGGTATCACGCTCGATGTGATGATGCCCGTAATGGACGGGTGGACGTTCCTCCAGGAGTCCTCGTCGGACGCCGAACTCTCGCAGATTCCCGTCATCGTGCTCAGCCTCGCGAACGATCTGAAGCATGGCTACAGCCTCGGTGCGTCGGCGGTGCTCGGCAAGCCGATCCGGCGCGATGAGTTGTTCGCCGCGCTGGCGAAGGTCAATCTTGTGCCGACTGGGAACGGAGGGGCGCGCGTCCTCGTCGTGGATGACGATCCGAAGGCGGTGGATCTCGTTTCGGACTACCTCGCCTCGTTCGGCCATCAGGTCCACAAGGCATACGGCGGCGCGCACGGCATCGCCATCGCCGACAACGAGCACCCCGATCTCGTCATCCTCGATCTGATGATGCCGGAGGTGAATGGCTTCATGGTCGTGGACAAACTGCGCGAGAACCCGCGCACATCGGATATCCCGATCATCATCCTGACCGCCAAAATCGTCAGCGCGGACGAACGACGGCGGCTGAATGGGCATATCGTTGCTATCGCCGAGAAGAGCGGCATTGATCGCGCCACCTTCCTCTCCGAAGTCAACCGCGCCGTACGCCTCCACGCGATGGCATAGGGAAGTCGCGAGTCGCGAGTCGCGAGTAACGAGTGTCGTGTCTTATCCTCTCGTTACTCGTTACTCGCGACTCGTTACTCGTTACTCGTTACTTTTCACGGTTTGGCTGTCGCGGTCGGGCCGGGCGTCGGCGGTCGTGGGGGCGAGGGGGCCTGTGGGCCGGTAACGAGGTCGCTGCGAATGAAGCCCGTTTTGCCCGCGAACGAGACGCGGAACCACTTCGAGGTGCCATCCGCCCCTGTGACATCCGTTTCCAGCACGATCGCCTCCGCGCCGTAGTCGAGCGTGGCGACCACTTGCCCGTTCGTGTCCGGCTTGTCGCGCAGGTTCGCGCCGGAGTCCGCGGTCACTTTCACCACCTGCGTCGTGGCGGATGACGGAGCAGGGGATGTACCGGCGGGAGCGGAGCCAGGGGAAATATTTGGCGGACGCGTCCCTTGTACTGTGGGAACGAGGAGGCTTGATGATGGAGAACCGGCGCCCGCCGTACCGCGTGCCACGGCGGAGCCGTTCGCGGCCGGGGTCAGGACGGCGGAAACCTGCGTCTGCTCGGCGCTCCGCGTGGTCGTCGCAGCGGCATTCGTCGTGGGGGATGAGGAACCACCACCGCCACACGCGACGAGCAGGAGGCCGAGGAAGAAACACCCGCGTCGCATCACCGCACCTCCCGTCACTGATTCCCCTGCCATTTCCACGCTCGCGATCTTCACCACGATTTCGTTTGAATAACTGCCGTTTCTCTCTCCCTCTTCCCTTGGCTTCGCTACGACCAAAGCACGGCAGCGGGGCAACGCGGTCGGTTCGAGAAACGTCTGTACGTACTATAGCATCTCCGCGATGATATGCGTCAGTTTATCTCTTGCATATTTCGATCAAGCAGTCAGAATAGTTAGACAATGACGTGTGGTATCGGTAACGCCGCCCGCCGCGCGCAAGGAGGAACAATGAGCCAGACGATTCTGGTAGTAGACGACAACGAGGCGAATCTGCGACTGATCAACGCGGTCCTGAAAACCCGCGGCTATCACCTCTTGGAAGCAATGAGCGGCGAGGCCGCCCTCGAAACCCTGACCACCGCGCGCCCCGCACTGGTGCTGATGGATGTGCAGATGCCGGGACTCTCCGGCATTGATGTCGCGCGGACGATCCGGGCGATGCCAACGATGATGGACTTGCCGCTCATCGCGATCACCGCGATGGCGATGAAGGGCGACCGCGAGGAGATCCTCGCCGCGGGATTCAATGACTACCTCGCCAAGCCCTACAAGATGGGCGAACTCCTCACCCTCGTCGGCCGCTGGCTCCCGGCCGAGGGCTAAGAGAAACACATCAATGACGGAGGAGGGATTTTGAATAAGGAGCATTGAATGGCGTACGAGCGCGAAGTGGATGTTTTGGTGCGGGCCGTGCGGGAGGCGGGGGAGGCAATTCGGCGGCATTACGCGCAGGGCGCGCGGGTGTACACGAAGGCGGACAACAGCCCCGTCACGGATGCCGACCTCGCCGCCAATGCTATCCTCATCGAGCGGCTCACTGCTGCCTTCCCGGACGACGCGATCCTCTCCGAGGAGATCGCGCCGGGTGAAGCGATTCATGCGGCCGCGCGCTGCTGGATGATTGACCCGCTGGACGGTACGGCGCACTTTGTCGAACGGCAACCAACCTTCGCGGTGATGGTCGGGCTGGAAATCGGCGGTCGCCCGGTCGTCGGCGCGATCTATTATCCGATGACGGATGAATGCTATCTCGCGGTGCGCGGCGCGGGCGCGACGGTCACGCGGGACGGAAAAACACTGCCACTCCGCTTCTCGCCCGTCCCGTTCGAGGCGGCGCGGCTTGGTACCACACCCGGCTCCTTCCACACCTTGACGACCGACATCCCACGCTGGACGGGCGATCCGGCGCGCTTCACGCTCACCGGGCGGGGTTTCGGCTTCCGCCCCAAGGCGCTGGAGACGATGTTCGACGGCTATATCGGCATGATCGCGGACGGTCTTGCCTCCGGCGGCTACCCGTGGGATTACTGTGCGACGGATCTGATCGTCCACGAAGCGGGCGGCCTGCTCACCACGGTCTTCGGTGAGACATATCTTTACCAGCGCTCCCACAAGCGACTCTCCGGCGGCATCGTCGCCGCCCGCGATCCCATGCTTCAGGCCACGATACGCGCATTCCTCGCGACCGCATAACGAGGACCGAGCGGTCGTCGTATCGCTCGCCGCGTGTGCCGGCGAATAACGTTTCATTGTCTTGACAAAAGGTTTATACTAGATACGTAAAGTGTCCGTACACTAGGGAGGCGAGGAATTGGCATGTCCACACCACTGCTCGCACTGATCGTGGTGGTCCTGCTGGTGGTTGTCGGGATGGGGGATGCCGTGCGGTGGGGGCGGCGCTGAGAGGGGAGTGGCATGGCGCGACAGGAGCGGGCAGCGACGGGGCGAACCGTACGGAAAACATTGGCGAGTGTGAGCGTGCCGGAAATCGCGGCAACTCTTCAGGTGCCGGAAACGGTCGTGCGAATGTATCTGTCTGCGCAGACTTTTCGCGGCGTCCGGTTGACCTTCACCCAGCGGCAGGAATCGTGCCGCAAAGCGCGCCAGTGGCGGCAGCGGCCCCTGAAAGGGATATAGAGGAGCGATGGCAACACCGGTCGGGCCGCGCGGGCAAATTCGCGATATCGAACGGCATGAAGTCGTACGGGCACGTGGCCCGGCTGCCCCCGGCGTCAAGCGGGGACTGAACACGCGGGGCCTCCGCTCCCTCAAGGAGGCGAACCGCCCGCCGCACCGGTTCAACACCCCCTCCGCGATGCCCCTCACGCAGATGGGCTGGGCGGTCGTCCTCGCCGCCGTCATGTTCCTCGCGCTGCTCGCCGTCATCGGGGCGCTCTTCCTGCGGTAATGACCTTATCCTTCCCCTTCATACTTTTGCACATATTTCATCAGAATAGTCACCTACTGCTATTGACAGCATGGTGCGCTTGCCCTAGGGTATCGCACGGTTCGGAACACAGGGAAATACGCCTCGCATTGTATGCAATCGCAACCAGGAGGTACACCGATGTCCCGTTTCTCATCTGACGGCATGTCCGGTTCTTTCGTGTTGTCGCGTCGGCGCTTCCTCGCGGCGACGAGTGCGCTCAGTGCGAGCGCCGCCCTCGCCGCCTGCGGAGGAAGTAGTGCGACGGATACACCCAAACCGGCGGCAGGCGCGACGACTGCCCCCGCGACCGGCGCGAGTACGAGCGCGCCCGCTGCCAGTAGTGCCGCGCCGCCCGCCGCAACGACCGGTGTGGCATCCTCCGCAGCCGGTGGCGCAACCCCTGCGGCGGCAGCGGCGACCAAACCGGCGGCCGCGACCGGCAAGAAGGGCGGCACGCTCATCGTTGCATCGCAAGCCGATGCCGAAACGCTCGACCCACATATCACGACGGCGCTACGCGCAACCTACTATCTCCAACTCCTGCACGACAACCTAATTAACCGTGACTTCGACGGCTCCTTCAAACCGAACCTTGCGGAGTCGTGGACCGTCAGCCCAGATGGCCTCACATACACCTTCAAACTCCGCAAAGACGTCAAGTTCCACTCCGGCAAGGCGTTCACGAGCGCCGATGTCAAGTACACATATGAGCGGTGGCAGAAGACGGACAAATCACCGACGTCCTACACGATCAAACCGATCACCAGCATCGAAGCGCCCGATCCGCAAACGGTCGTCTTCAAACTCGACAAGCCATACAACATCCTGCTTGATCAGATCGCCGGTTCATACGGTGTCATCCTCAATCAGGATGTCGTCGAGAAGGCAGGCAAGGATTACGGCGTGACCGTCGCGGACGGTACCGGGCCATATAAATTCAAGGAGTGGACGCGCCAGCAGAAATTCGTTGTGGAGCGCAACCCCGATTATGCGTGGGCCGGCCCGGTCTTCCAGAATCAAGGCCCGGCGTATCTCGACGGTGTCGAATTCCGCATCATTCCGGAAGCGGCGACACTCGTTGCGGAGTTTGAGGCGGGCAACGCCCATGTGACGCGCGACCTCCCCGCGCAGGATGTGGAGCGGCTGACGAAGGGTGACAAGGTCACCGTCGTGAAATTTAACCAACTCCAGACGACATACTTCGGTCTGAATACGAAGAAAGCGCCGGTGGACGATGTGATAGTGCGCCGTGCCATCGGGCATGCGATCAACCGCGATGAGATCGTCAAGGGAGCATACTTCGGCCTCGGCCAGCCAGCGATCAATATGCTCTCAGAACAAACGCCGGGGTATTGGCCGGGTGTCAAGGGCATTGCGGCGACGTTCGATCTGGAGAAGGCGAAGTCCACGCTCGATCAGGCGGGTTGGAAGCCAGGCGCAGGCGGTATCCGCGAGAAGAACGGCCAGCAACTCGTCGTCCCCTTCTGGTACATCAATGGCTCCTCGACGGTGCTGATGGCGCAGATCCTCGAGCAGCAACTTGGAAAGGCAGGGATCAAACTCGACAGTAAGCCGTACGAGGAGACCGCGTGGTTCGCGGCCGCCCGCAGTGGTGAGCAGGTCGGCTATACGGTCGGTGTCTTTTACGAAAATGCGGACGTATTGCGCTTCTATTTCCTCTCGACGAATCAGCCCGCACCGAACCGCTTCGGTTGGAACAACCCGGAGATGGACAAGCAACTACAGGACTCGCTCTCCAACCCGGACAAGGCGGCGGTGCTGAAGGACTATGAGGCGATCCAGAAGACGCTCGCCGAGCAAGCGCCCGCGCTCCCGCTCATCCACGAGCAGGGAACGGTCGGCGTAAACAAAAAGGTGCAGGGCGTCAAAGTCCATCCCTCGCGCTGGCTCTACCGGATGTTGGATCTCTCACTCTCGTAATGAGTAACGAGTAGCGAGGAACGAGGAACGAGGATTGTCCTCGTCCTTGCTACTTTTGACTGTTCCTTGTTCGCCGTTACTGCGCACCCAGGGGGTGTCATGCGTCAATACATTCTGCGGCGGTTGCTGCTTTTGCCCGTCATCGCGTTGGGCGTCTCGATCCTCGTCTTTCTCGTGCTGCATCTCGTACCGGGCAACCCGGCGCAGGTGATCGCGGGTCCCGACGCTCCGCCCGCCACGGTCGCGCAGATCGAGCACGAATTGGGGCTGGATAAGCCGCTGCCGGAGCAATATTGGAATTATCTGAACCGCGTGCTGCATGGCGATCTCGGGCGGTCGCTGCGCAGCAAGCGCCCGGTGACGAGTGACATCCGGGATGCACTGCCAAATACGCTGGTGCTGGCGGCGCTGGCGGCAGCCATCACGCCACTCATCGCGGTCCCGCTCGGCATGCTCGCCGCCACACGTCAGGGTACACCTGCCGATACGATCGTGACCTTCTTCTCGACGATCGGCATTACCATGCCGGTCTTTGCCGTCGGGCTTCTCCTCATCTTCTTTTTCGGTATCCGCCTCGGCTGGCTGCCGATCTCCGGGATCGGCGACTCACTCTGGAGCCCGGACGGTTTCAAGCACGCCATCCTCCCCGGCATCACGCTCTCGCTCGGCTCGATCGCCGTCGTGACGCGCCTCAGCCGCTCCGCACTCCTCGAAGTGCTCAGTCAGGATTACATCCGCACGGCGCGGGCGAAGGGACTGAAGGAGGGTGCCGTCATCCTGCGGCATGGGTTCAAAAACGCACTCCTGCCGGTGATCACGGTCTATGGCTTGCAGATCGGTGGCCTCCTCTCCGGCGCGGTCGTCACGGAGACCGTCTTCGCGTGGCCGGGGATCGGGCGGTTGGCGCTCTCGGCAATTCAGGGGCGGGATTTCCCCGTCGTGCAGGGCTGCCTACTCATCGTTGCCGCGATCTTCGTGCTCGTCAACCTCCTGGTGGACATCCTCTACGCGCTCGTTGATCCGCGTATTCACTACACGTAAGGAATGCCCGTGTCTTCCGAACCAATCACCGCCACGACTGCCGGGACGTTCCGATTGCCGCATGCGGTCGCGGGGGTGCGCGCGCCAGATCCCTTCGCGCGTCGCTTCCTGCGCCACCGGGCGGGGGTGGTGGGTGCAGTCGTGCTCCTGCTCCTCATTCTCCTCGCGCTTTTCGCGCCGCTGATCGCGCCCTATTCGTGGTCGGAGCAAAACATCGCGATCCGCTGGCAGGGGGCATCCCGCGCGCACCTCCTCGGCACCGACGAACTGGGGCGGGATATCCTCAGCCGTCTCCTCTACGGCGGGCGGTACTCGCTCTCCATCGGCTTCGGCGCGGTGTTGATCAGTTTCGCGGTCGGGGTGGTGATTGGCACGATCTCCGGCTTCTACCGGCAGCTCGACGGGGTCGTTCAGCGCGTCGTGGATGTCATGCTCGCCTTCCCGCCGATCCTGCTTGCCATTGCGATCGCTGCCGCGCGCGGACCGGGCTTTTTCAACACGATCATCGTCATCGGTGTGACGGAGATTCCCGGCTTCATCCGCCTCACGCGCTCCTCCGTCCTCTCGATCCGGGAACGCGAGTTCGTCAGCGCGGCGCGGGCGCTCGGCGCGCTGGACGGACGGATCATGTCCCGCCATGTCCTGCCGAATATGGTCTCGCCGATCGTCGTCTTCGCCTCGCTGCGGATCGCGGGCGCATTGCTGACCGGTGCGACATTGAGTTTCCTCGGCCTCGGCGTGCCGCCACCGAAGCCGGAATGGGGCGCGATGATCAGCACCGCGCGCAACAACCTGCGCGTCGCCCCGCATACCTTCTTCATCCCGACCGCCATCCTGTTCCTCGCCGTCATCGCCGCGAACCTGCTCGGCGACGCCCTGCGCGACACGCTCGACCCGACACTGCGGGATTAATGCGTAGCGAACCAGTCGAAAGGAACAAGAGCTGCAGGCCACCTTCTTGTTCCTTGGTACTCGTCACGCATTGCTCATTGCGCATTGCTCCTTTATCCTCCTGTCCGTGAGATACGACGCGAATGGCAGGAGGGAGATGACCGTGGCAGAGCAGGAACCACTCCAGATTGACATCGAAGGGACGCCGAACCCGAACAGCGCGAAGTTTGTGATGAACCGCACCGTCGTGGACGAGACACGCTCGTACTTCAATATCGGCATGGTCACGGAAGGGGACAAAGTGGCCAGTGTCGCGAAGCAAATCTTCGCCATCCCCGGCGTGCGCACGCTGATGTTCCTCAACGACTTCGTCACCGTCTCCAAGGAGGCGAATGCGGACTGGAACATGATCGCCGAGAAGACGCAGGAAATCCTCGAAGCGGAATACCGATAGGGCGTCAATAGCCGGGAGAAACACGATGCACACGCCGCTCGGACGCATCACCGGGCGGTGTTTGTGCGTTGGGCGAGAATCTGTTTCACTACCTCCGCGTAAGTATTCTGTAAGAGGGTGATGATACGGTGTGCCTACCCCCGGCCTCCCACCCCAAAAGGAAGGGAGAATGAACCTCTTGAGGGTCAGGGTATTTGAGGTACGGTCACGGTAAAGCGACAGGACAACCCCCTCCATTTCGGGAGGGGCTGGGGGTAGGTAGGTCCGATGCAGCGCATTCTCGTCGTGGATGATGAACCGAGTATCCGCGAGGTCGTCTCGCTCTATCTCAAGCGCGAGGGATATAGCGTGCGCGAGGCAGCAGATGGTGACGAGGCGCTCAAGGCCGCGTACGAGTTCGCGCCGGACCTGATCGTGCTTGACCTCATGCTGCCGAAGAAGGACGGCATGGAGGTCTTCCGCACGCTCTCCGTCAAGAACCCGACGCCGGTCATCATGCTGACGGCGCGCGGTGAGGAGATGGATCGCATCGTCGGCCTGACGATCGGCGCGGATGATTACGTGACGAAGCCCTTCAGCCCCGCCGAACTGGTCGCCCGTGTCAAAGCCGTGCTCCGCCGCGCCGGGACGAGCGATGCACCGCTCGCCGATCCCGGCGCCCGTCCGCTCATCTTCCCCGGCCTGACGATAGACCCCCGTTCCCGTACCGTCCTCGTCCATGGCGAGGAAGCGACCCTCACTGCGACGGAATTTGACCTCTTGTACGAACTGGCGCACCACTCTGGCCAGGTTTTCACGCGCGAGCAACTGCTCGACCGTGTCTGGGACGAAGAGTTTTACGGCGACGCGAGCACCGTCACCGTCCATATCCGCCGCCTGCGGCAGAAGGTCGAGCCGGAGCCGGACAACCCGACCTACGTGCAGACTGTCTGGGGCGTCGGCTACCGCTTCCGTGCCCCGAAGGAGGACGCGTGACGCGAGACAGCAAGCAGCATGGAGGGGAAGTATCTCGTCGCAGCCTGCTACCACCAGATAGCTCGACGCTTTCTGGCATGTCCCCTGACCTGAACATCATGATGCGCCGCCGGTTCGTGTCGGCATTGGCAGCAGTCTGCGCCGCGTTTGTGGTGGTGGAATTGCTGTCAGTCGCGATCTGGCATCCACGGGCGGTTGACCTGGGGAAGACGGCCGCGTTCCTTGCCGTCTCCGGCCTGCTCTCGCTCGGTGTGATGGGTGTCGGCCTCTGGCTGATGCAGACCGACGTGCTGCGGACAATCCGGGCGCGGATCATCGGCGCGCTCGTCGCGGGGTCGGTCGTCGCGCTCATCAACGTGCTTTTCTCCGCGCTGCTCATGTTCGCGTCGCGTCACGATGTGCTCCTCCTCTCGCTTCTTTCATTCTTCGCCGTCGTCGTCAGCGTCGCGCTCGGCGCGGTGCTCGCGGGATCGCTCACCGACCGCCTGCGCGCCGTCAGCGACGCGGCGGCCACGCTGGCGACGGGCGATCTTACGGTGCGTGTCCCACCGCCGACCGCCGACGCGGCGAACGAGGTACGCGCGCTGACCGTCGCCTTCAACAGCATGGCGGAGCAACTGGAGGAAGCCGCCGAGCGCCGCACCGCTGATGACGAAGCGCGCCGGATGCTCGTCGCCGCCATCTCGCACGACCTCCGCACGCCGCTCTCCTCGATCCGCGCGATGATCGAGGCGATTACTGATGGCGTCGTGACGGATGCGGAGACGACCGCACGCTTCCACGCGACGATGGGCCGCGAAATCCGCACGCTCTCCGCCCTCATTACGGACCTCTTCGAACTCTCGCAACTCGAGGCGGGCCAACTGGCGCTCTCGCTCGCCCCCGCGACGATCCCCGATTTGATCGCTGAGGTCATCGAAGGGTTGTCCGCGCAAGCAGCGGCGCGCGAAATTCACATCGCCGGTGGCGTCGAGGGCATGGTTGGCCCCGTTATCATGGATACACCCGCCGTCCGCCGTGTGCTCACCAATCTCGTACAGAATGCCCTGCGGCACACGCCCGCCGATGGCACGGTCGCCGTCACCGCCCGCGCGGTCGCCGAAGGCGTGCAGGTAGATGTCGTAGATACGGGTGAGGGCATCCCGGCACACGACCTGCCACACATCTTCGAGCGGTTTTATCGCGGTGAGAAGTCCCGCTCGCGTGAGACGGGCGGCGCGGGCCTTGGCTTGGCGATTGCTCGCGGCTTCGTCGAGGCGCACGGCGGCCGCATCTGGGTCGAGAGCGAAGCGGGTCGCGGTACGCGCTTCTCCTTCATCCTCCCTCGCACACCGCGCACGACCTAGGGAGCAATGAGCAACGAGCAAT
The DNA here is from genome assembly GCA_937968015.1 of uncultured Thermomicrobia bacterium. Lineage (GTDB taxonomy): Bacteria > Chloroflexota > Chloroflexia > Thermomicrobiales > JALYUS01 > JALYUS01. Next base: position 49,056 of record CALBSO010000157.1, on the reverse strand, counting down.
GAGCAATGAGTGATCTGTGATGACCGCCGTGGTCGTTGCTTGAACGCCGAGCCTCCGAAGTTGGCCTCATTGCTCGTTGCTCATTGCTCATTGCGAATCTGGCATCAATCTTGCGGTTGTGCATACGCATAACAATCCCTGTTGTGTTCAGTGGGAACGTTGATTGTGGGGAAGCCCCACGCGTGGTACGATATACGTATAGTTATGACAATAGCATAGGCGCGCGACAGAGAAGACGGGGGGAAATCTATGGTATATCTCGCGACACAGGAAGTCGTGCAGCGTGTCCGTCCCTTGCTGGACCACCTCGCGACGCGCACGATTGACAAGGCGCACCTCCTCCAATACCTCTCCGCGATGGCCGGTGTCGAGTGGGATCTCTTTGAAGTTATGCAACGCGCACAGACCGACGCGGGCGAGTTCATCACGATTCGGGATCGCGCATCGTCCGAGTCATTCCTCCTCCCCTACCCGGAATGCATGCCGCGCGGCCTGGAACGACTCGTGATCGCGGAATACCTGCGCCTTGCAACTGCCAAATCGCTGACAACGATGGACGCGCGCCTCTTCGATTACTTCTACGGTGGCGGATACTGCGCCGGTTGCCGTTGGCATGGCGAGCGGCAGGTTTGCCATGAGTGCCACTATGCGGGCAACCCCGTCAACTTCGAGCCTTTCCACCCCGAGGCCGCCCCACCTCTGCCACTGGAGCCGCCCGCGTTCAACATTGACGCGCTCTAACTAAGCAACGAGCAATGAGCAACGAGAGGGGAATGCCGCCCCTCTCGTTGCTCGTTGCTCGTTGCTGCGGTATCCTCCGTCGCGTCTCATCAGATGCACATGACCGCAAAGCAGGAGCGTACACGATGGTTTATCCCCCCGCGCAGCCCGCTGAGTCGTTCGGCTTCGAGCGCATCATCTATGAGAAACGGGAGTGGCGCGCGACGGTGACGATCAACCGGCCCGCTGTTCTGAATGCGCTCGATTATCAGACACTGACCGAGATGGGCCGCGCCTTTCAGGACGCCTCGTTCGATGATGCCGTCGCGGTGCTCGTCCTCACCGGGGCGGGGGAGCGCGCCTTCTGCACCGGTGCGGACCTCCGCGAGCAGCGCGAACACTTTTTGGCATACCCGCGCGATTACTGGAAGTGGATGGGCGCGTTCATCGAGGCGCACGACCGCCTCCGCAACATCGGTAAGCCGACGGTCGCGCGCCTCAATGGCCTCGTCGTCGGTGGCGGCAACGAGTTCAATATGGCGTGCGACCTCGCCGTCGCGGCGGACGACATCACGATCCGGCAGATCGGCACGGCGCGCGGCAGCGTCCCGGCGGCGGGCGCGACGCAGTGGCTGCCGCTGATCATCGGCGACCGGCGGGCGCGGGAGATGATCTGGCTCTCCGAACCGATTGACGCGCGCAAGGCGCTCGATTGGGGATTGGTGAACCGCACCGTCCCGCGCGCCGAACTGGACGCCGCCGTGGATGAGATGGTCGAGAAGTTGATTGATAAACTCCCCGCGATCATGCGCTACACGAAGGAACAGACGAACTTCTGGCGGAACCTCTCATGGTCACTCACCGTCGGTCACGCGCGGGACTGGCTGACCGAGCACACCGCCGCGTTGGAAACCTACGAGGGGATGATGTCGTTCACTGAGAAGCGGATGCCGGACGTGCGCGGCCTGCGTGAGCGCGCGGCATCGGGCGGATCGAGCGAGCGACTCTGGGGCGCGTGGACGCAGACCTGTCCTCACTGTGGCGCGACCGGCCTCCCCGCCGAATTCCACTTCTGCGGCGTCTGCGGCAAACCACTTATTCCTACGGAGGGGTTGGATGGCTGAGTACGAGCATATTCTCGTTGAGCGGGGAGAGGGGATCGCGGTGGTGCGGCTGAACAGGCCGAAGGTGCTCAACGCGCTCAGTGGGCCGCTGATGACGGAATTGGTGGACGCCCTGGAGGCGCTGGATGCGGACGACGCGGCGCGCTGCATCGTGATAACGGGCAATGAACGGGCGTTCGCGGCGGGCGCGGACATCGGCGAGATGGCGGACGTCTCGGCGGTCGAGATGCTCAAGCGCAATCAGTTCGCCCGATGGGAGCGGATACGCAAGGTGCGAACGCCCCTGATCGCGGCGGTCAGTGGCTACGCACTCGGCGGTGGCTGTGAACTGGCGATGATGTGTGACATGATCGTCGCCTCCGAGTCCGCCCGCTTCGGCCAGCCGGAAATCCTCATCGGTATCATCCCCGGTGCGGGCGGCACGCAGCGGTTGACGCGCGCCGTCGGCAAAGCGCTGGCGATGGAGATGGTGCTGACCGGGCGGCAGATCACCGCGCGGGAGGCATTTGCCGCCGGGCTCGTCAACCGTGTCGTGCCGAACGAACTGACACTCGAATCCGCCACACACCTGGCAAAGGAGGTCGCCGCGCGCCCCCCGCTCGCGGTGATGATGGGCAAGGACGCCGTGCTCAAGACGTATGACATGACGCTCGAAGCGGGCCTCGATGCCGAGCGCAAGAACTTCTTCCTCCTCTTCTCCACCGAGGATATGCGCGAGGGGATGGCCGCCTTCCTCGAAAAACGCCCGCCGCAGTGGAAGGGGAAGTAGCCAGTCGGCAGTTGGCAGAACGGAGCGAAACATGGCATACGAAACTCTCCTCAGCGATACCAACGATGGCGTGCTGACGCTGACCCTGAACCGGCCGGACGTGCTCAACGCGGTGACGGATATGATGCTCCAGGAGTTGCAGGACGCCTTGCGCGGCGCGGAGCGGGATGCAGCGGTGCGCTGCATCGTCCTGACGGGCGCGGGGCGCGGCTTCTGCGCGGGGCAGGACCTGAATGCCCGGTCGGAGGATGATCGTCAGGTGTCCATCGGCGATCACCTCCGCCACGGCTACAATCCACTGGTACAGCGTATCCGCGCGATGGAAAAGCCGGTCATCGCGGCGATCAATGGCGTCGCGGCGGGCGCGGGTGCGAACCTCGCCTTGGCGTGCGATATCCGTATCGCGAGCGAGACGGCCTCGTTCGTGCAGGCGTTCGTCAAGATCGGCCTGGTGCCGGACAGCGGCGGGACATTCTTCCTGCCGATGCTCGTCGGCTACGCGAAGGCGGCGGAACTCGCCTTCACCGGCGACCGCATCGGCGCGGAAGAATCGCTCCGTCTCGGCCTCGTCAACCAGGTCGTGTCGGCGGCGGAACTGATGGAGACGACGCGGGCGCTGGCTGTCCGCCTCGCCGTCCTGCCGACGCGGGCGATTGGCCTGACGAAACGCGCCTTCAATCGCGCCGTCATGCCGCATCTCGACGACATCCTTGACTACGAGGCGGATATGCAGGAACTCGCCAGCCGCACGCATGATTACGCCGAGGGCGTCGCAGCCTTCCGCGAGAAGCGCCCGCCAACCTTTACGGGGCGGTAGACGGGGAAAATTCCATGAACAGCGCGGGATGATACGGCGTCCGGGCGGTATGCACCGGCATCGGGCGGGGAATGGCGATGATGGTCGAGTGGGTGTGAACCGGTACAATGGGTCGCACGTATACAGGGATGCGTCAGAACGGATCCGCGACGATGCGGGCGATGAAGGGGGTCAGACATGCGTCCGCGATGGATTTTCACGCTCTCGATGACACTGGCAGCAATCTGGATCGGGACAGTCGGCGTGCAAGCGGCGACGTCGTACGCGTCCGATACGTTTAAACAGCAGTGGCTATCGGGCGAAGCAGTCCGCCCGAACTTCTGGGGGCCTCTGGCAACCGCGCGCGATGGGCAGAACGAGCAATACAAAGAGGGGTCACTCGGTTTTTCGGAGAGTGGGCCGACCAATCCCGGCCAGGGGATGCGACTTGTGCAGTATTTCGATAAGGCGCGAATGGAACTGACCCATCCCGCCCAGGGGCTGGTCACGACCGGCCTACTCACCGTCGAGTTGAAGAGCGGCAAAGTGCAACTCGGTGACAGCACCTTCGAGCAGCGCAGCCCGGCGCAGGTCAACATCGCCGGCGATCCCGGTACGAATGGGCTTACCTATGCCGATCTGAGCAAGTTCGCCGAATACTACGATCCAAGCAGCCCGAATACCTACAGCGCCTATATCTACGGGGACAATCATCAGTTCACGCCGCTCACGGCCGAGAACGCGAAGCCCTACGCGGCGCAATTCGATGTGCCGCCACCGGGCGATACCTTCACGTATGTTTCGGACCCGTCCAACCGCTATGGTCAGGTGGTGTATAGCCCGTTCGAGGATTTCATCAAGCGGCTGACCGATGCGGGGGTCGCGATTGATCAGACGCCCGGCTATCCGATCTCGCCGGTGATCGTCGCGACAGTGCCAATCGGCGGGAAGGCAACGACGGTCTTCGTCCAGGCTTTCGAGCGGCGCGTGCTCACCTACAACCCGAACAACCCCGTGCAATTCCGCGTCGAGTTCGGCAACATCGGGCAGCATTACTACCGCTGGCGGTATGGCGGGTAAGAATTATCCACCCCCGGTGGCGGTCTTGAGCGAGACCGTGAAGGTGCTGCCGACATCGGGCGTGCTGTCGAGGATGATCGCGCCGTCCATCAGGTCCACGAGTTGCCGCGCCACGGCGAGGCCGACGCCTGCGCCGGATTGGGTGCGCGTGTATTCGGTTTCGATGCGCGCGAAGGGTTCGAAAATGCGCGCGGCGTGCTCGGGCGCGATGCCGATGCCCGTGTCCCGTACGGAGATCGCCACACCGCCGTCCAGCGCCCTGGCTTCGAGCGTTACCGTGCCGCCCGCCGGGGTGAACTTGTAGGCGTTGACGAGGAAGTTGAGCAGCACTTGCTGCAACCGTGCGGTGTTCGCGCGGACCGGGGGCAAATCCGCTGGGATGGATAGCGCGAACTGGATGTTTTTGCTGTGCATCAAGGCCCGGACGGCACGCTCGCACCAGTGGATGACCGCCGTGAGGTTCACCGTCTCCGGTGAGACAGTGAGACGGCCCGCGCCGAGTTGGACAATGTCCAGCAGGTCGTTCACCTGCGTGAGGAGCAAGCCGCCGCTCGCGACGATATCTTCCGCCATGCCGCGCCGCCGCGCCGGGCCAAGCGCGTCGTTCTCCACGATGATGTGGGCGAAGCCGAGGATCGCTGTCAGCGGCGTACGCAGTTCGTGCGAGACGGTGGCGAGGAAGTCGTCCTTCTGCCGGTTCGCGGCTTCGAGCGCATCGAGCCGCGCCGTGAGGTCTTGATGCGCGCGCACCTTGACGATCGCGCGCCCGGCGTGCGCGGCGGCGCAGGCCAGTGTCCCGAGGGAAGTTTCATCGAGCGGCGCGCGCGCGCCATATGCCGCCGCGTAGAGCGTGGCAACGATTTCTCCTTCAACAGCGATGGGCACGGAGGCGAGGGTGTGATACCGCTGGGCAGTCGTCGTGCCGCCGAGCGGTATCTCGCGCAGATAATAGACGCGCGGAGTGACCGGGGAGTGGGACATTCCCACGCCGTGTGTCGCGCACGCCTCGAAGAGCGCGGCGACCGGCCCGTCCGCGTCGGCAGTGCGCGACGCATATGCGGCCAGTTCACCGCATCCCTCGGTGGCCGTCACCACCCCGGCGCTATCGGCCCAATCAGCGGTATACTCTGCCAGCGCGTGGAAGATCGCGCGTTCGTCGTCGGCAGTATGGCACGCCGCGGCAAGCGCGCCGACATACGCCGCGTCCCCCGCGCGCCGCTCCTCCGCGGCGATCCGCGCAGTCAGTTCCCACTCGCGCGCTTTCTGGGCGGAGAGGTCCGTGAGCGTCGCGATGACGCCCGTGATCTCGTCATCCTCATACCACGGCGCGGCGGAGAGCAGCACGCTCACGCGGTGGCCCTCCTTGTGGATCTGCTCGACCGCGACGTTTGCGATCGTCTCGCCGATCAGAATGTGCTGCCAGAAGAGCGTGTATCGCTCTTCCTCCTCCGGTGGGATGGTCGGGAGCCGCTTGCCAAGCACTTCGCGCGTCGTATAGCCGAAAAGCGCCTGGGCGGCACGATTCCAGCCCGTCACGCTGCCGGAAAGATCGGTATGGACGACGGGGATCCCGAGGGCGTCGAAGGGTGCAGTCGTGGTGTCGGTCGTCCGCTCACTTGCTGCTGCGCCGCGCGCAAGCCGCTGGGGGAGATCAAGAATCGGATCAATCAGCGACGCGTGCTGCTCGTGCGTGTTGACCTGCTGCGGAGCGACGCGATCAACCGCAGTCGGCGACGTTGGGGTCGGCTCCCGCAATGCATTGTCCATTGCCACTCCCAATTTCCACCGTTCGGCCGACGCACGAGAGACGCGAGAGAATCCTCATGGGATACAGGCCCAACTGTTGTATCTAGTCGGGACGGTGCCCGCGCGACCGTGCAGCGCGCGTCTCTTCCACTCAGGTTAACGAGACGATACCGTATTTTGTGATGGGAGGCTGAAGTTATATTGAAGTCTATATTATGTCATGTCGAGACGCCGATTATCGGGTTGTCGCACGTATGCGGGATCGGTACAATCACGGTGGGACAGGGGAGGTATCGGACTGGACAGACGGACCGAACAACGGCGATATCGCGGCGCGGGTGGTGGGCGGCGGCGCGCACGGGAGACACTGCTCGCGCTCGTCGTGATGGGGTTCTTCGTCTCGGTGATTGTCTGGCGCAGTTCGCCGTCCACCCCGCGCTCGACTACCGTTCCGCCAATGACCGCCACAGGCGGCGATACCGCTGTCCCGCGTGATACTGTCGCGTCCCCGCGCCGTATGGGCCTCGCGCAGGCGCTCGGTCCGGCGGTGGACGAGTTAATCGCGCAGTACCAGCCGCAGGGAATCACCGGCGTCGGCATCGTCATCGAGGACGGCCAGGCCGAGGACACCATCGAGCGCAACGCGGACGATGGCTTCGCGGCGGGGAGCCTCTACAAGCTCTTTCTCCTCTGGCGGACACAGGTGGAAATCCGGCAGCATAAGTTACTCGATACGACGCAACTGACGCTCACTGCCGAGAACGACGACTCGGAGGAAGATGGCTATTCGCTCGGCGCGTACGGCGACACCGTCAGCGTCGCCGACTTGCGGCGGTTGATGATCGCGGCGAGCAACAACACCGCCGCGCAAGTGCTTGGGCAGTATTTCGGCTGGGGAACAGTGGATCAGTTAGTGCGGGCGCATGGCTTCACCGCGACGGTCATCTCCGGGCAGGCGTACACCACACCGCGTGAGGTGACGCGCTTCTTCGATGGCGTTGTCAATCACACGCTCGATCCGCTCCTCACGTCGGACGATTACACGCTCATGCTCGATCTCCTCAAAGAGCAGCAGGTGAACACCAAACTCTCCACCGGGTTGCCGGACGGCACGATCTTCGCGCACAAGACGGGGGATGTGCCGGGCGCGCACCACGACGCGGGCATCATTTTCCTGCCGGATGGCCGCGCCGTCAGAATCACGGTGATGACGTCGGGGGATTACGACGCGAGCGTCCAACTCCAGCACGACCTCGCCGCATTACTCTGGAGCGGCCTCAACGCATGGACTTAGCCACATGATGTTGCACGCATAGCGTCAGCGCCGGCTGTCAAACGGCGCGCCGTATCCCCTCATCCCACCGCAAGGGCGAAGCGGCCATACCCGGCCCTCAATTGCGGGACTTGACGGTGTGTGACGCAGCCGTATAGTGCTTCCCCATTGACAGGAGCACTGCACAATGGCGGCGTTGGACATACCACGGCTTAGACGAGGAAAGACGCGGGGTCGCGCTGGAGGTGCATACCACCCTGCTGGCCGTTGCCTTGACGAACGCTGACGAGCAATCAGGGTAAAATCATAAAGCTTGGCACTGGGAGGTAGAAGCATGATCTTTACCTTTGACGAAAGACCATCAGACTCGCCGTTTGTCGAACGGATCTGGCGTGCCCGAAGTGAGCGCGCTGGCTCTTTTATCTCGCTTGCCATGAGCCATTGGGAGATGGTCATGACGAGACACAATGATAAGACAACTCTCACGGTGCGGGGGCCAGAGACGAAAGCGACGCCTCTCCACTGCCCTGCGGATGGGGAGTGGCTTGGCATCCGGTTTAAGCTGGGCACCGTTATGCCCCATCTGCCCGCAAGCAATCTCGTGGATGAAGCGGTGAATCTGCCTGATGCGGGGAGTCAATCCTTCTGGCTACAAGGCTCTGCGTGGCAATTTCCGGATTTTGAAAATGCAGACGCGTTTGTAGACCGGCTCGTGCGTGACGGTCTGCTCGTGCGTGAACCCGTCGTGGACGCTGCGTTGCAAGGTCAACTGAAAGACCTGTCCGTACGCACCGCACAGCGTCATTTCCTGCGAACGACCGGGTTGACACAAAGCGCTGTGCGTCAAATCGAACGCGCCCGATATGCAACGACCCTCTTACAGCAAGGCGTATCAATCCGCGACGCCGTTTACGAGGCTGGCTATTTCGACCAGGCGCATCTGACCCGATCGCTGAAGTACTTCATCGGGCAGAGACCGACGCAGATCATGGATCGCAGCAGACCTGAGCAGTTGTCGTTTTTATACAAGACAACCCCCTTTCGTTGAGTCATCCTACTCATGTTGATCTGAACAATAATCGGAGGGCATCGCATGCGCAAGATCATTAACTCCACGTACATCTCGCTCGACGGTGTCATCGAGTGGCAGCCTTTGGGCTCCGTTGATGACACCGTCGCGACGATCCAGACGGAACTGCTGTTCGCGTGTGACGCGATCCTGATGGGACGGCGCACGTATGAGGGCTTCGCTCCCGTCTGGGGGACCCGATCCGGCGACCCAATGAGCGATCGGTTCAACAGCACAGCAAAGTACGTCGTCTCGTCCACGCTGCAAAACCCGGAGTGGAACAACACGACGGTGATCAGCGGCGATGTGGTCGCAGAGATCAAGCGGCTCAAGAATCAACCCGGCATGGACATCGTGCAGTACGGTTTCGGCCGACTCTCCTACACCCTGCTCACGCATGGCCTGCTGGACGAACTGCGGCTGTGGGTCCACCCATTATTCCTCGGCAACGGTGGCCCGCAGGACCTCCTATTCCGGCCCGGCCCGCCGACGAAGTTCCGCCTCATCGACACGAGGACACTCGCGAGCGGGATCGTCATCCTCTCCTACCAGCCCGAACAGCGAGATACGTAGGCCGCTCCGCTGAACGCTTTGCGCGCACTGCCCTCCTCTTGGGCCGTGTGACGGATCGGATGTGCGCGGTCGCCGGCCCTCCAGGACTGATCCACAGGGTTTCGCCGACCGCACGAGACACCGCAGATCGTGGCGATTTCACGGTCGGGGAAGGCGGGATGCTCGGCTTTGAGCACGAGGATGGCCCGCTGGATGTCGTCGGGCAGGGTGCGATGGCGCTCCACCTTCGGTGGGCCGAAGAGGATGACGGGGCGGATGAGCTCGTAGGTGCGTTGCTCGGGGAAGCGGACGAGCAGGTCGAGTTGCTGCCAGTCGTCGGTCGGTGCGAGGCGCTGCCGGTGCCCCATCGTCGTCCACTCTCCGCCCAATGTTATATCGAGTGGTGGAGTCTAGGGGCTTGCCGACGCGATTGACAATATTCGTGCAGACTCATGTGACTCAGTCCACAACGCAATCTGAAAATCATTGGTTCTTACGATGCGGCAGGGGCATCGTCGGGAAGCGTTGCGCTATCCGCGCGGCGGAGGGCGTCGCGGATGGCGGCGATGGTGAGGGCGCGGAGGGCGTCCATCTCCCGGCGTCGGGCCGTCTGGATCGCGTCGAGGAGCGCGTCACCGCGATCCGGCACATCGGGCGGCAGGGCGGCAAGGAGGGCGGTACGGTACGCCTCGGCGGCGGCGGAGCGGGCGATCCGCCCCGGCTTGCCGCGCGCGCCGTCGAGCGCGTCGCGCACCTCTGGGTCCGCGAGCGGTGGTTGCAGCGCCTCCTGCACCCGCCCGCGGGCCTCGATGCGGGGCCGTGCCCGATGTGCCGCTTGCGCCGCCGCCTCCCACGCGCTCCCCGCGCGCAGGACGCGCGCGCGGCTCCAGGCAAGCACAATGTCGTATTGCTCCGCTGCGGGCGGTTCGACCGGGATGCGCCCGATAACGAGCGGCGTCTCACCCTCCCGCCACATGCCCAGCAGCAGATGGGTCGCGAGGGTAATCAGCACCGCGACGTCTACCGAGGCGTCGGCCTCGATGGCTTCGTCCGTCTCTTCGACGAGCGCGCGGGCGAAGGGGCCGGTCGCGACGGCGCGGAGGAGATCGGCGCCGCGCAGGGAGATCGTCACGACGTGTGACTGCGCCGGCAAACGGGGGCGGGGCATCCCGTTCGGTCGCGCGCCGTCGAGGATCAAATCGTTGAGGATGCGCTCAGGCGTGAGGATGTAGCCGTCTATCGCGGGCGTCTCCGGTGGGGCGAGCGCGGCGATAATCGCCTGGGCGAGCGGCCCGCCCTCGGTGAGGATGCGCGCGGTCGTCTCGGCGGAAACCTGCGCGGCATCCACGGTATCGAGGCCGAGTTTCGCGTCCGCCCCGGCGATGCCGGACGCGCCATCCCGCGTGACGAGAAAGAGGAAATCGGGCTGTCGCAAGCCGCGCGCGGAGCATTCGAAGGCAATCGCCGGGTCCGCGCCGAAGGAACGTGCCGCGTGCAGGAGGGCGCCGTCCGGCAGCGTCTTGCCGACGAGCGCCGAGACGCGCGGCAGCAGATATTCTTCCCAGCCATAGCCCAGCGCGAGGCTGCCCCCATAGGCATTGGCACGATCACGCACCGCGCGGTCGAGCAGGGCGCGGGCGGCGGCAAGTGCGGTGCGGGAAACAACCAAGCGCGGTGTGGCCCTTTCTCAGGATGGAGGACGAAGCGCTGAGACAGAGCAATACATGGCTCGTCCTCAGTGCTTGTGCATCGTACCACGTCTCACGGTTATTGCCCGCCAATTACCTGCACCGCGCCGACGGGAACGGTTTTCGTTGCGCCACCTCCGGCCGGCACGTCCACCGCCACGCGCCAGCTACCCGATGCCCCGAGCGTGACGGGGCCACTGTAGACACCGTGGCCGCGCGCGGGCAGCGTCTCCAACAGATACATCGTCCCGTTCGCAAAGAAATCGGCATCGAGTGTGGCGGGGAGCCCACCGAACAATGCTACTCCTGGGGGCAGAGGTGTGCCGTGCGCCGCGTCCACGAAGGCGACGCGGATCGTCGCCGCCTGTTTCGCGACGGGTTGTCCGGGATCGGTGGTCACCTGCATGCTGTAGCGGTTCCCGTCGCTGCCGATGAAGGCCGCCCGGACAGTGACGGCGTTCTCGACGAGGGCTTGGCGGTTCGGGATTTCATTCCGGCTCCAATCGGCCAGCACCTGCAACGACCAACTTCCCGCGTCCGTCAACGGTATGCTGCCCCGATAGTGGCCATAGCCGATGTTCGTGAGGGTGACAGATGGTCCGCACGCGATTTTCCCATACCGGCAGAACAACGCGGTGACCGCAGCGGGCGGCTCGTAGCGGACGGCCTTCATCTCCGGGTTGATTGGCGTATCGCTGGCCGGGTCGGTGAATTGCGCCTCGATCGTCACCGTATCCCCCGCGACGATCGTCTTCATGTTGACCGATGCGGTGAGGGCGGCGAACGGGGGGGATGTGTGAAGGTCACGGGCGGACGTGCTGATGGTCGGGCTTTTGCCGTAGCGCTCGCGGTATCGTTCCACGAGCGAGAAGAGGGAGCCAGCGTCGCTATTGCCGCTGTCCGTCGCGAAGATTTCATTGCCGGAGGCGGTTTCGAGTGTGCGTATCCCGCCCCGGCTCTGCCGCACCGTGAGATAGCCTCCGTCTCCGCTGAGCAGTAAGGCGGAGGGTGATGCGTCCGGCAGCCACTGCTTCATAACGCGCCATCCGCCCGTATCAATGACCCAGATACCATGCGCCTGGGTGTCGTGGCTGCGTCCGGTGGCACCGACAGCGTAGAGCGTCCGGCCGTCCGGCGAGAGTTGCATCCCGCCGAGAAGCCCGCCCTTCGCCGCGACATCCTGCACGAAGAAGCCATGCACGATGCCGAACACACGAGCGAACAACGATGCGTTGCCAGTCGTGGTGATGGCAGTCGTGTCCACTTGTACCTGATCCTCGATCCGCCGGGTCATCAGATTGACGACGACGAGGGAGCGGAGCGTGGGCGCGAGCACGTAGAGATGCTTGCCGTCGTGCGAAATCGTTTGCTCGTATGCAAGAAAGTCCTCCTTTCCCTCGAAGGGAAGGTCAATCGCTGAGAGGGTCGCGCCCTTTTGCAGATCGAAGAAGTGGAGGACGAGGTGTGTGGGCGAGTCGCCGTACGACAGTTGATAGAGGGTGTGCCCGTCCGGCGTCATCGGACTGTCGAGGCTGAAGGAGGCGGCGCTGCCGGTCTGCGTGATCGGTAGTCGTTGCATCTCCTGCCCATCCAGCAAACGGAGGCGGACAAAGAGCGATTTCGGCCCGACGTTCACGCCTGCTTCCGTATTGAGAGAGGCGAGCAGGGCCAGCGATGCCCCATCCGGCGCGGCGCGCAGTGAGACGATTCTCCCTTCTCGCCCCGCGAGGTCTACGTTCCATCGTGCGCGCTCCCGCCCCTCAGCGCGATTGAGCGCGACAACCGTGATTGGCTCCGCTGATAGCCAGTGATGGCTGGCGATGTAGACACGGTCCGTCGTCACTTCGGTGGTCAGGATCGGGCCGGGAGTCTGCTGCGTCTCGACCGGTCCCGCCGCGATCACCGTCCGCCACTGCGGGGCGAGGGAGTCGCTGGCGAAGGCGACGATGGCATACTGCACGCCGTCCGGCGTCTGCCGCCGCTGCGTGAAAACGATTTGTTTGCCATCCGGTGAGATGACGGCATCAATGCCGCCATCGAGGAGCGGATGCGGCGCCTTCATGCCGGGTACGTAGGCGACGACGTGCGATTGCCGCGCCTGCTGGTCATACGTCATCTCGATTAAGGTATCGGGGACAGCGCTTGATTGGCTCCGACCGTGCGCGAAATGATCGGCAAGGCTGCCGCCGATCACGCCCGTCGCCATCATCGCGCATACGAGCGCGAATGCCGCGAGCACGCGGATGCTACTACCCTGGCTCGGCCCGGACGGCCCCACGAATCGGCGGGTATCAGCCTTCATCACTGCCACGGGTTCTCTCCTTCGCTGCACAATGGCTCTCCACCAAGCATACAACGCTGAAGCGTGTCGGGTTCCGCAGACAGGAAGGGGCGAGACGGCGAACTGGTAGACCTCACGGCTCTGCATCTCTCCCGGCATCCCCGCAGAGAAGGGCTGAACGTGTATAAAGGCGATGATTGTTTCCGTGCGCCGCGACAACGAGGAGAATTCACCGGGAGGAAACGCCCATGACGAACGAAACGCCCGATGCCCACGCCCCGCTGACCGGCACGCCGCCGAGCACGATCACGAACCCCCCGCGCCAGTGGGGATCAGGCGCGCCGCCGAATGTCTACCCGGACCCGGATGTCATCGTGGTCGCGCCACAGTTTCGCGAGGTGGTTCAGAACAACACGCCGATCCAGCATCTCTGGACCGGGGCGCTGTGGGCGGAAGGCCCTGCCTGGTCCAATCAGGGCCGCTATCTCGTCTGGAGTGATGTCGGCGACGATGTTCAGTATCGCTGGTTACAGGATGACGGCCGCGTAACCGTCTTCCGCAAGCCGTCGCGCAACAGCAACGGCAATACCTTCGACTTCCAGGGCCGCCAACTGACCTGCGAGCATTTCTCGCGCCGCGTCGTCCGATGGGAGCACGACGGCTCGCTGACCGTCATCGCGGACGCCTATCACGGCAAGCGGCTCAACTCACCCAATGATCTCGTTCCCCATCCCGATGGCAGCATCTGGTTCACCGACCCGCCCTACGGCAACTCATTGTATGAAGGCCAGCCCGACGCGGGAGGGCCATTCGATCCCCGGATCGGCACGGTGGACGCGGGCGGCGAGCGGCAGGAGTTGCCGACAGCGGTCTACCGCGTTGATCCGAGCGGCCGGATTGATCTCGTCACCGACGAACTTGCCCGCCCCAACGGACTCTGTTTCTCACCCGACTACAAAAAACTCTATGTCTGCGACACCGGCCCGGGGCCGCGCGACATCAAAGTCTTCGATGTCACGGACGCGCATACAGTCACGAACGGCAGAGTCTTCACCGACATGCGGGTGGACGGCGTGCATTGCGGGCCGGATGGCATGCGTGCCGATGTCGCGGGCAATCTCTGGTGCGCGAGCGCGGCGGGCAGTGCCGGCCTCGGTTATCATGGTGTGCTCGTCTTCACGCCGGAGGGCCAACTGATCGGCCGCATCCGCCTGCCGGAAGCCTGCGCCAATCTCTGTTTCGGCGGCCCCAAGCGCAACCGCCTCTTCATGACCGCCAGCCAGTCCATCTACGCGCTCTACGTCAACACCCAGGGGGCAACACCCGGATAATTCCTCTCTATCATCCCGATGACGCGACTGACGCGCCGCGAGTTGTCAGGAGGCCGCCCAGGCGGCGAAGGCATCGCGCTCGGCGGGCGGTAAGAGACTGGCGCTCCACATCGCAACAGCGGCGACGATGTCGCGCTGCCGTACCATGCCACGGATATGGCCGTCGGCATCGGTGACGGGGACTTGCGTGATGTCGTGATCGAGGAGGGTGCGGGCGACCGCGGGGAGCGGCGTCTCGGCACGTACCATCACGACGGGCGCGGTCATCAGCGTAGCGACGGTGGAACCCATCTCCCAGTGCGGCGATTCGTGCCACCGCAGCAGGGTGCGATGCGAGCGGATCGTGACGACGCCATCCAGCACCGCGCGCAGTTCCGTCCGCTCGACGCCGCGCATCCGCGTGGCGAGATCCGTCTGGGTGACGATACCGATCACGCGCTGCTCCGTGTCCACAACCGGCACCGCATCGAGCGCGCTGCCGAGGAGCAGTTGCACCGCCTCCCGCCATGAGACGTCTGACGCAATCGTCGGCACCGGACGCATCACATCCGCCGCCGTCATGATGGGGACGCTGGGATCGTCCCCGCGGCGATTCAGGCCGCGCTTACTTTCGCTCTCAATCGTCATGGTCTCTTCCCCACTGCCCCGATCCTTCGTCACCGCCGCCAGAGTGTGGACGGTATCCAATCCGGCACGCGGGAGGTCTGTGCCCGCGCCGTGTGCCAGGAAGTCCAGAAGGCGGAGAGCGTGAGCGAGGCGAGCACGACGATCGCGCCCGCGATGATGTCCAGGAGGTAGTGGTTCCCCGTCATAATCACCGCGAACGTCATCATCACGGGGAGGGCAACCCCCGCCGCTTTCAGCCACCATGACCGGGCGCACGCGATCATCGCAATCCCCGCGAGGAGCGACCAGCCGACATGCAGGCTCGGCATCGCGGCGTAGGGATTGTAGAGCGGGCCGGCCGCTGAACCGTCCACATTGAAGCCATAGAGCGCCATCGTATCCACGAAACCGGACATGAAGCGCGGCGGTGCGACGGGCAGGATGACGTAGATCGAAAGCCCGAAGAGCGCGGAGATCATGAAGGAGTTGCGGAACCACGGATACGCCCAGGGCCGCCACCCGTAGAGCCAGACCGCGACCGCGATCAGCACCGGCAGGTGGGCGTAGAGATAGAAGTTATTCGCGAACTGCATCAGCCACTCGTGATGCAGGGTGAAATGCTGAATCGGCCGCTCGGGGTTGAGGTGCAACGCGTTCTCGATATTCAGGAGTCTGTTCGCGTGCGCCACCGCATCGCTCTCCCGCCCGCGGATCAGGCCACGAGTGAGGAAGTACGCGAGCGTGACGGAGAGGATAAGGGCGAATTCAATCAGCGCCAACCAGAGCGTGGGCCGCGTGATCTGCTCCCGCCGGGGGGTGATCCGCCATTGCCATCGGGATTGTTCGTTGCGCCGTGGCATCGTCCGGCCCCTCCCATGCATCTCCCGTCATCACTGGTTTACGTAAGCGGTTTTCTGATAATCCGTCGTACATGTCTACCATAAGAACGAACGGAATCCTGTCTTGGTTTTGACGATACCGCACCGCCGTTTGTTTCGCATCGCCCATTCGGGCAGCGGCTCCGTGTCCATTCGGACAGTGCCTGGCCCCCTCCATCCGGCGGATGTGCGACATCGTCTCTAGTATACCGTACGGTGGTGTCCGATTTGTTACAGATAATGAACGCTCCCCGCGGGCTCTCGTATTCCAGCGCGCCGTAGTACGGATCGTGATATGTGGCAGGTATCGTCATCAGGGATGGATGACACGGGCAGCACGGAAGGCGAGCACGATGGCAGCGAGGAACCAGGCGGAACGGCTCTTTTCGGAGACAGCAAACGCGTACGAGGAGAACGACTTCACCCGCAATACAGCCGCGGAAGGAGATTTCATCCTCGCCGAGTTCGGGCTGCCGCCAGAGAGCCGTATCCTTGACATGGGCTGCGGCACGGGGCGGCACGCGATCGAACTGGCACGCCGGGGATACCGTGTTACCGGGGTGGACATCGCCGCCGGGATGCTCGAAGAGGCGCGCAAGGCGGCCGACGACGCGGGCGTCACGGTCGCTTGGATCGAGGCGGATGCGACGCGCTTCACGACACCCGAGCGGTTCGATGCCGCGCTCTGCCTCTGCGGTGGCGCGTTCGGTATCCTCAATCTGGATGACGACCCCGCCGATCATGACCGCGCCGTCCTCCACGCCATCCATGCCGCCCTGAAGCCGGGCGCGCCGCTCATCCTGACGACGCTCAACGCCTTCGCGCGTCTGCGCGAACTGACCGATGCAGAGATCGCGCCGGGTCGGTTCAACCTGCTCACCCTCGAAGAGATCTACACCGACGAAGCGGAAACACCCCAAGGCGTTGAACGTCTGCGCCTCAAGGAGCGCCGCTGGCTCCCGCCGGAACTGATCGCCCTCTGCCACGCGACGGGCTTCACCGTCGCGCATATTTGGGGCGGCACGTCCGGCCGGTGGAATCACCGCCCCCTCCGCCTCGACGAACCCGAACTGATGCTCATAGCGCGGAAAACGGCTTCACGGTGACCAGGCGGGGAAGGCGGCGGGTTCACCGTCCGGGGAGAGGGGATGCGGCTGAAGACCCTGGAAGTTGGTCACGGTGAGGCGGCTGGTGGGCGAGACGATGAGGACGCGCAGGCCGTCCGCCGAAACCCCGCCGCCGGAGCCGGCCATCAGGTCGCGTTGATCCTTGCCGTCCGCCGTGGCGACGACAACCGTACGCGTGCCGCCCACCTCGCGCGTGGCGACGATGCGCGTCCCGTCCGGCGTCCATGTGGGGGCGCGAAAGGCGGTGCCGTTCGTCCCCGCGAGGGCAAGTTGGAGGCCGAAACCGTCCGTGCCGAGCGTCCAGATGCTCGTACCGCGTTCCATCGCGACGCGCGTGCCGTCCGGCGACCATGCGACGGCGCCGACCCCCGGCACGCCCGCGAAGAGCGTCGTCACGCCGCCGTTCGGGACGGAGAGCACCGCGAGATCGTGCCCACGCGCGAAGGCGATCCGCGTGCCGTCCGGCGACCACGCGGGGAGGTCGTCGCTCGGGCCATCGGTGACGGCGGTGGTATTCTTGCCGGCCGCGCCGACGATGAAGAGTTTGCCGCCCGCCGCGTAGACGAGTTGCGTGCCATCGGGAGACCACGACGGAGCGCGCGCGTCGCTGGATGGGGTGGCGATCGTCACGCGGTTCTTGCCGTTCGCGTCCATGACGACGAGCGTGGCAGGGCCGCTGCCCGATTTCGCCGTGAAGGCGATCCGCTGGCTGGGAGCGGGCGGCTGGGCGTCGCCGTATCGCCAGCGCAGATACTGGAGGCCGACATTGCCCGCCTCGACCTTGAATCCCTCCGGGTTATCCGGCGTGTAGGTCAGGACGCGCCGCTCGAACGCCTGCACGAGCACCTGCTTCCGCGCGCCGCCGACGCGCACGTGCGCCCAGTACGCCTCGGTGATCGGGAAGCCGACGCCACCCGCATAGCCATTCGCGAAGAGCGGGCCATTCGTCGTCTGATCCCCAACAACAATTGGTCCGGAAGCGAAGATGAAATCGTGGAAGACGGAGGCCGTGCGGTGGTTCGTCTCCGGGACGAGTTCGCCCGCCGTCACGCCCCCTGGCCCGCCGCCACCGATGTTGCCGCTCCGGTCCACCGTCTGCGTGACCGGCGCGTTCGCGGCGAGCGGTGGCGCGCCGGTCAGCGGGGTGAACGTGGCATAGGTCGGGCCATCCGGGTCGCTCGCGTCCCCGGCGATCGTCACGGTGGCAGGCGAGAAGGTCTGGAAGGTCTTGTCACCGAGTTGGAGGCGGCCGGTGATCATCTCGGTCGCCAGGAGGCCGTTTGTGACGAAACCGGGCGCGGCGCGGCTTGCCGCCGGGTCCGTGCGCTCCATCCGCGTCTTGTCGAAATATTCGACCAGCCGTGAGCCGCCGGGCGCTTCCGCGTATGGCTCGCGGGCAATGACGTATGTCTGCCGGTCAATCGGCCCCCAGAGATAGGAGCGCCGCCCCTGCGCGAGGTCGTCCGTGCGCCGCCAGAGGGCGCGGAAGGCGGGGTCGGCGAAGTTCACCAACGCACTCGCCGAAACCGGATCGGCACGGAGATGCAGTGGCAGCGCGAGCGGCATGAGGAGGACGGCGAACGCGCAGAGGACCGCCCGGAAGGATTGCTTGTGCTGCTGTCCAGGTCTCTTCACGATACGATTCCTCGTGGTACCGCCCTCGTGTATTGTACGTACGTATCTGCCCGATGGCTAGCCGGGCGGGGCGTCGCGCTCCATTGTCGTTCGACGTTGTCCCTGCCGAGGCGCCCGCCAAATACCGGTTGGTTGTGCAGCAGGCTGACACTCCGTCGTATGACCTTTGATACACATGGGCACCGACCGCGAGACGACTATGCGGCGCTGCACCGGCAGATGCGATTAGCGTCGGAGCACGGTAGCAAGCGGGGCGGGATCCCAGTAGAAACGGATCGCCTCGATCTGCCCTCCCTCGTTGACCTCGAAAACGTCGATACCCTCCACGACGACCGATTCCCCGGTCTTCGCGGTGAACGTGCCGCGATAGAGGACCGCCGCACCATTGCCAGCAATAAAGGTGTGCATAGGATTCACGTCCGACCTTGAGAAGGCAGCGAGCAGTTGCTGATATACCTGCCGAATTGCCTCCCGTCCCTCGGTTGGCGATCTCCCCGGCACGCGGTGCATCTGCGCATCGGGCGCGAAGAGGTCAGCGACCGCATTTGCGTCGAGCGCATTGTTCGCCGCGAAGTAACCCTCGATAGCCGCCTGAACCGTCCCTGTCTGCACCATCACATCTCTCCCCCATTCGACTCGCTTGCAATCACACCACTGCTTGCCGCCGCATATGTATGCTGCGCGATCCCGCCGCGATGTCGTTATTGCCTTGGAGATAGTACCTACATGAGTCAAGCATCATGTGACGCAGTGTGCAGCAGGCTCTCCATCTTTGACAACCTGCGGACCGACTGTTCCTCCGTTGACAACCGGCCGTGCCGTTGCTACACTAGCGCTCTGCTATCTTGGGTGATGGCGCTTCGCGGGAGGCACGAGCGATGAGCAATCCAACAGTGCCGTGGTGTGATGCCGCGTGCCGCACGGCGGATCTGCCTGGTTGCGTGGCCACCGGGAAGGTGCGAACCCTCCCGACACAGACGTGTCGTGGGAGAGGTGCGCCCGCCTGAGGGAATCCTGTTCGTGCCATGAACGATGGCCGTGGGCGCACCTCTCGCGCCCACGGCTTTTTTGTTGCCGCGCCGCCGCGTCGTGAACGGCGGGTGAGCCGGCACGGCGCCCCTGGGTATCGCGACATCCGCCACGCGTTCTTCCGTCTCTTTTTCTGCCCGATCACCTGCCGTTCGCGGCGAGACGAGGAGTTTCCCATGCACCCTTTTCAGGCACTGAACCGCTACTGGCGGCTGTTGGCCCGCTATCTGCGGCCCCAGTGGCCGCGGATGGGCCTGCTGGCGGTGATCCTGTGTGGCACCATCGGTGTGCAGGTGGTCACGCCGCTGGTGGCGAGCCACTTCATTGACGGGGCCACCTCCGGTGGGGCGCTGCGCGATCTGATCTTCCTGGCGCTGCTGACCATGGCCCTGGCCCTGGCGGGACAGGGCGTGGCGGTCGCCGAAACCTACGTGGCCGAAAATGTGAGCTGGGCGGCCACGAACGCGCTGCGCGCCGACCTTGTCACGCACCTGCTGCGGTTGGATGCCACATTTCACACGGCTCATACGCCGGGCGAGTTGATCGAGCGGGTGGACGGTGACGTGGCTACCATGGCCCGCTTCTTCTCACGGTTTGTGGTCTATGTGCTTGGCAATGGCCTCTTGATCGTCGGAGTGCTTGCGCTGCTCTTTTACGTGGACTGGCGGGTCGGCCTGGGGATGAGCACGTTTGTCGTGCTGGCCTTGCTAACCTTGCTGCGCATCCGTGTCGTTGCCACCCCCTCCGCGGCCGCGCAGCGCCAGGCGAGCGCCGATTTCTATGGCTTCGTGGGCGAATACCTCGCCGGCCTGGAGGATATCCGGTCCAGCGGGGCACGCGCGTTTGTGCTGCGCCGCTGCGCCGAGGTGATGCGATCGTGGCTGGCCGTGACGCTTAAGGCGCAGACATGGGGATACACGATGGTCTCTACCAGCCAAGTGCTGGTTGCACTCGGCACGGCGGTCGCCTTTGCCCTGAGCGCCATGCTGTTCAAGGCCGGTACGCTGACCATCGGCACCGTCTATCTGATCTTCCAATGCACCGTGGTGCTGCGCCAGCCGACCGAGCAGATCCGCAACGAAGTGCAGGATCTGCAACAGGCGGACGCCAGTATCGGCCGGGTCGAGGCGCTCCTCGGTACAGCGCCGCGCCTCACCGACGGCCCCGGCGTCGCGCTGCCGCCGGGCCGACTGGCGGTGGAGTTGGACGGCGTCTCATTTGGCTATGCGGAGGACACCCCGGTCCTGCGCGACGTCAGCGTGTGCCTGGAGCCGGGCCGCGTACTGGGTGTGGTGGGGCGCACAGGCAGCGGCAAGACAACGCTGACGCGGCTCCTCCCACGCTTCTACGATCCGCTGGCGGGCGTGGTGCGCCTGGGAGGCGTGGACTTGCGGACGGTCCGCCTCGCGGCGGTGCGCGCACGCATCGGCCTGGTCACTCAGGAGGTACACCTCTTTAACGCCAGCGTGCGCGACAACCTGACCCTCTTCGACGACGGCGTGACGGATGACCGGATCAGCGCCGTGCTGGATACCCTGGGCCTGGCCGGTTGGCTGCGGGAACTGCCGCACGGGCTGGATACACTGCTGGGGCCCGGCGGCGCCGGACTCTCCGCCGGGCAGGCCCAGGTGCTGGCCTGTGCACGCATCTTCCTGCGCGACCCCGACGTGGTGATCCTGGACGAGGCGTCTTCGCGCCTCGACCCGGCCACGGAGCGGCTGGTGCATACGGCGCTAGGCCGGCTGCTCGACGGCCGTACCGGCATCATCGTGGCGCACCGGCTGGCCACGGTCGCGTACGCCGACGACATCCTTGTCCTGGAGGACGGGAAGGTGCGCGAGTACGGGCCGCGGCTTGCCCTCGCCGCCGACCCTACCTCACGCTTTGCTGCGTTGCTGCGGGTTGCTACGGAGGAGGTCTCCTCATGAAGCCGCTGCCGACTTGGCGCTACCTGATGAAAATGGCCCGCTACGCACCCCAACTCTACCTGCCCCACGCGGCGCTGTGGAGCGTGGTTCACGCGTCGCCGCTGCTGTTTGGGCTGATCACCCGTGCCTTCTTCGATACGCTTACGGGGAACGCGCATCCGCCCGTGGGCACGGCAGGACTGATCGTGCTGTTCGTGGTGGTCGCCGTGGGCCGTGCGGTCCTCTATCTCACCGCTGGCATTTTCGAAATTCTCTGCCGGTTCACCATGAGCGGCCTGTTGCGCCGCAACCTGCTGCGGCACATCCTGGACTGGCCGGGCGCGGATGCGCTGCCCTTCTCCATCGGCGAGACCATCAGCCGCTTTCGCGACGATGCCCACGAGCCTGAGGACAACCTTGATTGGACCAGCGATATTCTGGGCACGGGGCTTTTCGCCGTGGGGGCGTTCCTGATCCTGCTGCATGTCAACGTCCGGATGACCCTGGTCACCGTTCTGCCGCTGCTCGTCGTCGTGGCAGCGGCGCGGCAGGCAAGTGACGCGCTGGGCCGCTACCGTGCAGCCAGCAGCCAGGCCACCAGCCGGGTCACCGGAGCCATCGGCGATATCCTGGCGGCGGTGCAGACGGTGCAGGCCGCCGGCGCCGAAGAGCGGACTGTGGCCCACGTCCGACGACTAAACGAGCAGCGCCGGACCGCCATGCTGGCCGATCGCGTGGCGACGCAAGTGCTGGACGCCATCACGGCCAACACGGTGAGCGTGGGCACGGGTCTGATCATGCTGCTGGCCGCCGGCAGCCTGCGCGACGGCAGCCTGACGGTGGGCGACTTTGTCCTGTTTGTCTCCTATCTGGGCTTCATCGCCGACTTCACCGACGGGCTCGGCCAGTTCCTGGCCCATTACCGGCAGACCGGGGTCGCGTTCGCACGCATGGGCGCCTTGCTGGGGGGCGCTCCGCCGGCCGCGCTGGTGGTGCCCACCCCGCTGCACCTGCGCGGGCCCCTGCCCACCGTGCCGCCGCCAGCGCGCAGCGCGACCGACCGGTTGGTCCTCGTGGAGGTGCGGGGGCTGACCTACCGCCACCCGCAGTCAGGGCGCGGTATCGCCGCAGTGGACCTGCGCCTGCCACGAGGCGCCCTGACAGTGGTGACGGGGCGCGTCGGCGCGGGCAAGACAACGCTCCTGCGGGCCCTCCTGGGCTTGCTGCCCCGGGAGGCGGGCGAGATCCGGTGGAACGGCCACGTCGTGGACGACGCGGCCTCCTTCCTTGTGCCGCCCCGCGCGGCGTACACGGCGCAGGTGCCGCGCCTGTTCAGCGAGACGCTCAAGCAGAACATCCTCCTGGGGCTACCCGACGACCCTGCGGCCCTGGCCGCCGCCGTGCGGGGCGCCGTCCTGGAGCACGACGTGGAGGCGCTGGAAGCGGGGTTGGCGACGCCGGTGGGCACCCGCGGCGTCAAGCTCTCAGGTGGTCAGGTACAGCGCGCGGCGGCGGCGCGAATGTTGGTGCGCGGCGCCGAGTTGCTGGTGATCGACGACCTGTCCAGCGCACTGGACGTCGAGACGGAGCGTGTGTTGTGGGAGCGTCTGTTCACCAGTGACAGTGTGACGTGCCTGGCTGTCTCGCATCGCCGCGCCGCGCTGCGCCGCGCCAACCACATCGTCGTGTTGAAGGAGGGCCACGTCGAAGCCCAGGGCACCCTTGCCTTCTTGCTGGCGAGTTGCGCGGAGATGCGGTCCCTGTGGCACGACGCTGACGATCCTGTTGCCCTGGTCTAAGTAAGAGTTGGTAAATTCGCGCAGACGGACAAGCATAACCCTGGACATTTCCCCTTATCCACCGTGGTTTCAGGGTCGCGCGAACTTTGCAGCATCTACTTAACACCTGGCCCAGGGTGTTCTGTCGCAACGAAGCAAGTGTGGTTCCGTTCAATCGCCCGTCCCCGGCTCGCCATGCTCAGACACGATGTGGCTCATGGTGTCGTGCTCCATGGTCCCTGCCGGCTTGCTCATCATCCTGAGCATCGGCGGGCCACCGGTCCGGAAGAAGCGGATGACAAGAATCAGCGCGATGATCAGGAAGGCGATATTCAGCCACGCGGTGTAGTTCCAGTGCGCCCCTTGGGTGATCTTGGCGACCGTGTGGCTCGTCGGGATGATGCCCAGCGCCCCGAAGAGCGCCTCAATCACGTAGCCGGCCGCTGCCATCGTCACATAGAAGGTCGCGAGGATGTAGAGGGCAATCTTGCCGCTATAGTATTTGCGGTAGATGTCCAGCACCGGCAGGACGATCAGATCCGCGAAGATGAAACTGACGACACCGCCGAAACTGATCCCGCCGCGCCAGAGAACCGCCGCGAGTGGCACATTGCCGACCGAGCAGACGAAACTGATGATCGCGACCAGCGGCCCGACCAGCGGCCCTTCAATTTTGGCGAGTGTCGGGTGGCCTGTGAGGAAGAACGTCTGCCAGAAGGAATCGGGCACCCATGCCGCAAGCGCGCCGGCGATCAGGAAGCCGATCACGATGTCCTGCCAGACCGAAACCCAGTCCATGACGAAGAAGTGGCTGATCGCCGTCGAACCCCGGCGGCTGAAGATCTTTCCGAGGAGGGAGCCGCCCTCGACACTCATGTCCATTTCTGCATGCCCTTCCATGCGGCCGAGCCTGCCTTCCTCCGCGCTCTTCCGCGCCATCTCGACGAGTTTGGGCGTCAGGGTGAGGCGGAAGATGAGCGCGATGAAGATGACCATGAGGATGCCGCCGGCGAACTCCGCGGCCGTAAACTGCCAGCCGAGCAACACCACGAGGATGATGCCTAACTCGATGACGAGGTTGGTCGAGGCGAGTTCGAAGACCATCGCGGACGTGAAACTCGCCCCCTTGCGGAAGAGCGAGCGGGCAAGCGCGACCGCCGCATAAGAGCACGAACTGGAGGCAACGCCAAAGAGCGTGGCGAAAGTTAGGCTCCGGGGCGAGTCGTCGCCGAGGAACCGCGCCATTGCCTTGTGCGAGACAACGGCCTGGACGATGCCGGAGAGGCCAAAGCCAAGAATAAGCGGCCAGAGCACCTCCCAGAACATATCAAACGCAGTGAGAAGCGCATCGCCGATTGCGCCAAGTAGCCCTGTCATTGTCATGCCTCCAATACGGCATACCCCCAGTAGGTATCTGATCCTATCGTATACCCCGCTGGGGTATACGTCAAGAGTCTCGCTCGATACGGTGCATCGCCGCGAGATAGGATTGAATTGCGACAAGGCATGCGGTGTTCTGCGTCAAGAAAATCTGATGCTTCCCGGGGAGCGACTCGAGCGTGATATTGGGAAACTGGGATGCGAGGGATCGAACAGCGGTGAGGGGCGCGGCCGGGTCCGCGTCCCCGTGGAGGGCAAGGATCGGGAGATCGCGAAGCGCGGCCAGTGTCGGCATGATCGTATGCGACAGCACACAATGCTCGAGCGTCCCCGAGTATGACTGCCAGGTATGCTGGATCGAATCTTCAGCAACCTCCTGGGGGACACCACGCGCCAGTTGCCCAGCAAGGAACGCGACGAGTGGCCGGAAGGTCGCGAGGACGAGATGGAGGCCGTGGGCGGCGGCGCCGTTAAGGACCGTGGCGCGGGCCATCCAGTCCCCGTGCTCGATGATGTATGCCTGCGCTTCCTCCTTGCTCTGGTAGGAGGGTAACGACACGAGCACAAGGCCACGGATATGCTCGGGAAAGCGAGCCGCGTACTCGGCAGCGAGGATCGCGCCGAGCGAGTGGCCAATCAAGATGATCGGCTGCTCGCTGAGGCAGAGCCGATCGAGCGTGCGATGCACTGCCGACAGATGATCCTCGACGGTGTACGCAAGATCCGGCTTGGGGGAGCGACCGAAGCCGAGTAAATCTGGCATGACACAATGATACGTCGCGGGGAGGGGGTCGAGGTGACTGGCGAAATAGCGGGACGACGCTCCGAGGGCATGGAGGAAGAGGAGGGGAAATCCCTCCCCTTCCGCGCGGGTCGCGAGCCACTCAGACGCGTGTCGGCGACCGGAAGGCGACACCTATCGAAACCAGATTTTGAGCCACGATTGCATGCTGTTACTTCTGGACTGGGTAGCCCTCTTCAGCGAGCGCTTCCTCAACCTGCTTCAGGTCCACCTGCGCCGGGTCGTAGGTGAGCGTGATGATCTTTGTGTCCGCGTCCGCCTCGACGGACTGCACGCCGGAGAACTGGCCCGCAGTCTTCTTGACTGTCGCGACGCAATGCTCGCAAGAAATATCCGGTGCTTTGAGGGTAGTCGTGACCATGATGAGAAACCTCCACATGACTTGCCCACAATCGGGCACGATTCGCTGTCACCTCGACAGCGTCTGCGCATACGCACGCGGCCCTCGCCGCATCACGTCACGGTAATCACCCCATCCATGCCGGGATGGAGGCTGCAAAAATAGTGGTAGACGCCCGGCGTGGTGAAGGTGTAGGACCAGCGCTGGCCGGGTTGCAAGAGACCACTGGAGAAGTCCTGCGTCGGTGCGGCGCGCGTCCCGCTCACCACATTATGCGCGTGGTCGTTGTCGTCGTTGATGAAGGCGATTGTCGTGCCCGCCTTAATCGTCTTGTTGCCATTGCGGAACGTGTCCGGCATCGCGGCGGTCGTGCGCTGGCCGACCATCGCCATATGGACCTCGTTCGGCCCCCATGCATAGGACGCAGCGCCGAAGAGAGCCGCTTGCCCTGACAACCCACGATACGTCCCGAATCCGACCGCAGTGAACGCGACGAGGAGCACCGCCGCCGCCATGAACTGGCTCGACCGTGTCCCGCGCAGGCGCAAGGAGTTGGAGAGGACCGTGACCGACGAAAGCGCCATCGCCACGGCGGCGAAGATCGGGTTGAGTTTGCCGAAGACGGCGAGGGGGATGAGGATGATGTTGTACCCAAACGCCCAGCCAAGGTTCTGGCGGATCGTGCGCATCGTGCGCCGCGAGAGGTCCATCGCCTCCGCGATGCCACGCAGGTCACCCTTCACGAGCGTGATGTCCCCCGCCGCCATCGCGACATCCGTCCCCGTGCCCATCGCGATCCCCGCATCCGCCTGGGCGAGGGCCGGTGCGTCATTGATGCCATCACCCACCATCGCGACGACCCTGCCCGCGTCCTGCAGCCGCTTCACTTCGGCGATTTTATCGCTGGGCCGGACTTCCGCGATGACGTTATCAATACCGACCTCCCGGCCGATCGTCTCCGCCGTGCGCGTATTGTCGCCGGTGAGCATGATGACCTGGATGCCGAGACGGTGGAGGGTGCGGACTGCCTCGATGGATGTCGGCTTGATTGTATCGGCGACGGCGATCACACCGGCCAATTCCCCATCAACTGCCGCGAGCATCGCGGTCTTCGCCTCGGATTCCAGCCGCTCCACCTCTGCCCGGATGCCCGTGGTATCAATACCCGCCTCGGCAAAGAGGCGCGCATTGCCGACCACGATGGTCCGCGCGCCGACGGTGCCCTGCACACCTCCCACGAGCGCCTCGAAGTTTTTCGCATTGCCGGGAAGATCAAAGGCCCGTTCCTCGGCATGGTGGACGATTGCCTGCGCGAGAGGATGTTCAGACCCCTTCTCGACGATGGCGACGAGGCGTAGCAGATCGTCCTCTGACCAGCCATTCGTCGGGACGATGTCAGTCACTTCCGGCTCGCCGCGCGTCACCGTGCCCGTCTTGTCGAGGACGACCGTGTTCACTTCCCGCACGCGTTGCAGGCTCTCGCCGCCTCTGAGGAGGATACCCTGCTCCGCGCCCCGGCCACTGCCGACCATGATCGCGGCGGGCGTTGCCAGGCCGAGCGCGCATGGGCAGGCGATGACAATTACCGCGATCGCCGCGACCATCGCCGCGATCGGCAATCGCCCCGCAATCAGCCACCCGACGAAGGTGAGCGCGGCAATACCGAAGATCGTCGGCACGAAGATACCGGAGATTCTGTCGGCGAGTTGCTGGATCGGCGCTTTGGCGGTCTGCGCCGCGTCCACCAGTTTAATGATCCGCGCGAGTTGTGTCTGCTTGCCGACGCGGGTTGCACGCATCGTCAGGAGGCCCTGCTTGTTGATCGTCGCGCCGATCACCTCGTCGCCCGGCTTCTTCTCGACAGGCAGGCTCTCGCCGGTGAGCATGGATTCATCAATCGTGGACGCGCCTTCGAGGACGGTACCGTCCACCGGGATCTTCTCACCGGGGCGGACGATCAGCACGTCGCCGGGCAGCACCTGAGAGACCGGAATGTCCTGCTCCACACCGCCCCGCACGACGCGGGCGGTTTTCGCCCCGAGGCCCATCAGTTTGCGAATCGCGCTCCCCGCCCGGCCCTTGGCGATCGCCTCGAGCACCTTGCCGAGAAAGATGAAGGTGATGATGATCGCGGCGGTGTCGTAGAAGGTGTCCTGCCCGGTGAAGGTCGCGATGAGGCTGTAGAAGAAGGCAATTGAGCCGCCGACCGAGACGAGCGTGTCCATGTTGACCGCACGATGTCGCGCGTTGATCAGCGCGCTCTTGTGGAAATCCCAGCCGACCACGAGCCAGACGGGCGTCGTCAGGGCGAGCAACCAATAATCCCGGTAGCGCATGTCCATGTGGAACATGGCGATAAAGAGGATCGGGATCGTCAGCCCGATGCCGAGAGCGAGTTTCGCGAAGCGGATACGCATGTCGTGCCGACGGCGTTGCTCTTCGACCAATTCGGCGTCTGCGTGTTCCTCTTCCGCCTCGATGAGTGGCGTAGCGTGATAGCCGGCGTTCTCGACCGCCGTGAGCAAATCATTGATCGTCGCCTGCCCGCCGAGCGTCACACTGGCGCGCTCGGTGGCGAGGTTGACGCTCGCCCCTTCGACGCCGGGAATTTTTGCGAGCGCCCGCTCGACCCGCCGGACGCAGGAGGCACAGGTCATGCCCGTAATCGCGAGGTTCGCCGCGAGCGGTTCGTCTCGCGCGTGCAACGTCGCGCCATACCCGGCCGCCTCGACACTCTTCACGAGTGCGTCGGGATCAGTCTGACTGGGGTCG
The DNA here is from genome assembly GCA_937968015.1 of uncultured Thermomicrobia bacterium. Taxonomy (GTDB): domain Bacteria; phylum Chloroflexota; class Chloroflexia; order Thermomicrobiales; family JALYUS01; genus JALYUS01. The sequence continues at coordinate 20,373 of CALBSO010000157.1, read as the reverse complement.
TAGGTGACGATCGCGCGCTCGGTGGCGAGATTCACCGCCGCGTCCGCGACCCCCGGCACGTTCTTGAGTTTCTTCTCCACGCGCATCACGCAGGAGGCGCAGGTCATCCCGGAGACCGTCAGTTCGGCGGTCTCTGTCGTTGCTGCTGCAAGCGGCGGGGATTCCGCAACTTCGGGGAGGTGTATCGTGGCCACTGGCCGTCTTCCTTCCTGATCGGGGAGTTAACCGCGGATCGCTTTGCTGAGGACGGTCATCAGTTCGGTGATCGCCTCATCGCCGCGCTGCTCCTTGATCGCATCCGTCACACAGCCGCGGATGTGCCCTTCGAGCACTTGCTGGGCGACCTTGTCTGCCGCGGCGGAGATCGCCTGCAACTGCGTGACGATATCAACGCAGTAGCGACCCTCTTCGATCATCTTTTGCACACCCCGGACCTGGCCTTCCATCCGGCGAAGGCGCACGAGCAGCGCCTCGGTCTCCTGCTGATAGTGATAATCGTGCGTCGTCCTGGTCATGCTCATCGCGTCCGCTCCTTCGCCTAGTACCCCGTGGGGGTATCTATGGGAGAGTGTATACCCGCCCCGGGTATCTGTCAAGGGGGCGATCCGATACCCGGATGTCCGTCGTTCGCCTTGACAGGCACGGGATGGCGGGTACGCTTGTCGCCGGAGAACGCGTCAGCGCTGATTACGTGATGGAGACGAAGGATGCTCGGCATACTGGCCGCGACGATGGCGTCGCTCGGCTGGGGGACGGACGCGGTGCTGGCCCGGCAGGGCTTACGGCAGATTCCGCCCGCGCTCGGTACCTGTCTCTCGCTCTGCGCGGGCCTCGTCGGCTGCCTCATCCTCATCTTCATCATTGATCCGGGGGGTCTGGCCCATTATCCGCGCGCCGGGTTCGCGTGGTTCGCGATGGTCGGCGTGATCAACTTCCTCGTCGGGCGGCAATGCAACTACAACGCGACGAAGCGGCTCGGCGCGACGCGGGCCGTCTCGCTCTTCGCCTGCTCGCCGCTCATTTCGATCTTCCTCGCGGTGCTCTTCACCGGCGAAACGATCCATCCGCTGCAACTGCTCGGCGTCGCACTGATTGTGGGGGGCGTCGTGCTGGTGGTGACGAGTTGAGCCATCCGCGGCAGTCGGAGCGGATGGGCTACCTGATCGCCTTTGGGGCTGCCGCCGCCTATGGCATCAACGCCGTGCTCACCCGCAGGGGGCTGGCGCATTACGGCTCGCCCCTGCGCGCCATCGTTATCGCCTTGACGTCGGGTGTCGTCGTCCTCGCGCCATTCGCCGTCCGCGCCTATCGCGCCCAGGGTGATGGGTGGAAGCCGGAGCGTCGCGCCCTGCTCTTTATCCTCTTCTCCGGCCTCTCCGCCATCCTCGGCTACGGCGCAAATGTGCTCGCCCTCTCGCTCCTGCCGGTAGTGGTGGTCGCGCCGATCAGTGCCACCTATCCGCTCGTCACCGTCTTCCTCGTCCGCCTCTTCCTGCGCGGGCATGAAGAAGTCAGCCTTCGCATGGCGCTCGGCGCGGTTTGCGTCGTCACGGGGGTCATCTTGGTGACACTATTTCGCTGATCACCAGTCGCAGGGCGAAAATTGCCGTCGCGCGGGCGGCGCACTCCGTTCTCGTGCTTGCAGTCCTTCCCATCATGCACTATCCTCCCGCATGATGGAGACTCTCCCTTGCACGACAACTGAACGCATGATCGCGAGCGGGATGAGGAAGACGGCCGTCTGAGTGATGCCGTTCTATCGGGAGGAGAGGGAGTAAGCCGCAGGGGAAACGATCTCTGTTCGCGCGTAGTTGGTCCGTGTTTCTTGGCTGTAGCAATGGAAGGAAGGGGCACGATGCATACCACACGAGCAGCAACGACGCATCTCTCTCGCCGCGCGGTTCTGGGCGGATTCGCCGCCACGGCGAGCGCGGCCATCCTCGCCGCGTGCGGCGGCACGAGCGCGACCGATACGCCGAAGGCCCTCGCGACGAGTGCGAGTAGCGCGGCGACCGGCGCCGCTCCGAGTGTGAGCGCCGCGGCGACGAGCGCGGCTCCGACGATCAATGCCGCCGCGACGACCGTGACGGGCGCCGCAACGGGCGCCGCTCCCACCGTTGCGGCCGTGGCAACCGCAAACGCAACGACCGTCAACAGCATCGCGACGACCGTCACCGGTGCGGCGACAAGTGCGGCCCCCACCGTCAACGCGGCGGCAACCACCGTCGGGAGCGCGGTCGCGACCGGGCCGTATACGGGCAAGAAATTGAATGTTGCCTACGTCATTAATGGCAACCTGGGAGACAAATCCTTCTTCGATTCCGGGCAGCGCGGCATGGACCGGGCGAAAGCCGAACTCGGCATGACCGTCAAGACGATCGAACTCGGCTACGACCAGAACAAGTGGGGGCCGGGCCTCGCGGACGCCGCCAGCCAGAACTACGATGTCATTATCTGCGGCACCTTCAATATGGAGCAGTACATCAGCGAAACCGCCGCGAAGGCGACGACCAAGCAATTCGTCTTCTTCGATGATACGGTGGACTACACGAAGGGATTCAAGAACGTCTACTCCGTGGTGTTCAAGCAGAATGAGGGGTCCTATCTCGCCGGGTTCATGGCGGCGCTGCTCGTCCAGAGCAGCGATGCAAATGTCTTGAAGGGGACGGGTGGCGGCAAGAAGATTGGCTTCCTTGGGGGCGATAATATCCCCGTCATCAACGACTTCCTCGCGGGCTGGAAGCAAGGCGCGAAGGACGGCGGGCTGAAGGACGCCGATATTCTCGTCTCGTATGTCTCGGGACAAAATCCTTTCTCTGATCCGGCGAAGGGCAAGGAACTGACGCTCGCGATGTATAGCCAGGGCGCGGGCATCGCCTTCAATGTCGCGGGGTCATCCGGCCTCGGCCTCCTCGATGCTGGCGGGCAAGCGAAGCGATTCACGATCGGTGTGGACTCGGATCAGTACACGATCCTCAAGGATTCCAAGCCCGATCAAGCACAGTGGATCGTCACCTCGATGCAGAAGCGTGTGGATAATGCCCTCTTCCGTGCCTTGCGGCTCACCGGTCTGGATCAACTGAAGTATGGCGCGGCGGAGGCGGTCGGCCTCAGCGATGGCGGCGTCGAACTGGCAGATAACGAGAACTACAAGAAACTCGTCCCGCAGGACATCCGCGACAAAGTCGCCGCGAAGGCCAAGGCCATTGCCGGTGGCACGCTCAAGGTGGATACGGCAATCAAGTAAGGACTGAGGGCTGAGGACTGAGGACTGAGCGGGGGAATTACCCTGCTCCGTCCTTCGTCTTCACCACTCAGCCTGTCGCGTTTTCTGGCCGATGACGACGTGAAGGCATGGCCCAATGTCCCTCAGTCCTCAGTCCTCAGTCCTCAGTCCTCAGTCCTTCGTTTTGGAGGCGCGCGGGATCACGAAGCGGTACCCGAACGGGGTGCTGGCGAACGATCATGTGGATTTTCGCGTCCTGAAGGGCGAGATTCACGCGCTCGTCGGGGAGAATGGTGCGGGCAAGACGACGCTGATGAAAGCGCTCTACGGGTTGGAGCAGCCGGACAGCGGGCAGATTTTGCTCGACGGCCAGCCAACGACGATCCCCAACCCGGACGCGGCGATCCGGCACGGCATCGGCATGGTGCATCAACACTTCATGCTTATCCCCTCGCTCACGATCGCGGAGAACATCATCCTCGGACGGGAGCCGACGAAGCGCGGCGTCATCGCTGAGGATGATGCCGTGCGTATCGCGCGGACATTGAGCGACCAATACGGCCTGCATGTGGACCCACAGGCGCGCGTGGATGTCATCCCGGTCGGGGAGCGGCAGCGCGTCGAAATCCTCAAGACACTCTATCGGGGCGCGGAAATTCTCATCCTCGACGAGCCGACTGCCGTGCTGACGCCGCAGGAGACGAACGATCTCTTCCGCGCCGTCCGCTCGCTCGTCGCGCAAGGCAAGACGGTCATCTTCATCACGCACAAACTGCGCGAGGTGAAGGAAATTTCCGACAACGTCACTGTCATGCGGCGTGGCAAAGTCGTCGGCACGGTACGCACTGCCGATGTCACCCGCGAGGAGATTGCACGGATGATGGTCGGGCGTGAGGTGCTGGATCGCACGCGCAAGGGAGCGGCGGCGCGCGGGCCGCTCGTCCTGGAGGCGACGAACCTCAACTACGTCACGCCGGACGGCAAGCGTGCCCTGGCGGACGTGTCGCTCGCGGCCTACTCCGGCGAGATCCTCGGCATTGCGGGCGTCGAGGGGAATGGGCAGACGGAACTGATCGAAGTGCTCGCTGGCCTCACACTCCCGGCCGCCGGGAAGATCGCTGTCAACGGCAAGAATGTCACCGGCCTCGGCGCGCGGGGAACGCGGGAGGCGGGCGTTTCACATATCCCTGAAGACCGGCTCGAACTCGGCCTGGCGGCGGATGCGAGCATCGAGGAAAATCTCATCATTGACCGCTACTACCGCGCGCCGTACTCGCGTGGCGGCTTCCTGAACTTCCGCGCGGAGGCGGAGAATGCGCGGCGGGCGATTGCGGATTTCGACGTGCGCACCCCGGACGCGAAGATGACTGCCCGCAGCCTCTCCGGTGGCAATATGCAGAAATTGGTTGTCGCGCGGGAACTCTCGGCGCATCCAAACGTGCTGCTCGCCGCGCAGCCGACGCGCGGCATTGATATCGGCGCGACCGAACTCGTCCACCGGCAACTGGTCGCGGCGCGGGATGCGGGCACGGCGGTCATTCTCGTCTCGGCGGACCTCGGCGAGGTGATGGCGCTTTCCGACCGCCTCGCGGTGATGTATAACGGCGAAATCGTCGCTCTCATTACCGATGTGCCATCCGTAACCGAGGAGGAGTTGGGTTACTACATGCTGGGCGTCAAACGCCAAGAGGCAGTAACGAGTAACGAGTAATGAGTAGGAGTCGAAAGTAAAGAGAGAGGTTGGTCTGCGTGTGAGAAACCAGCGACTGCACGAGGATGCGTTCCCGTCTCGTTACTCGCTACTCATTACTCGTTACTGGAGCGAAGCGAGATGAGACAGCGAGCCGTGTTGCTGGAAGTGGCGCGTGTGGTGATGATCGTGGCGATCGCGCTCGCGATCAGTTTCCTCGTCATCCTCGTCGTCTCCAAGCAACCGAGCGAGGCATTTAAGCAGTTCGTCACGGGTGCGGCGGGAAGCCGGAACCGCGTCAGCAACTGGCTCGTCCAGGCGACGACGATGACCTTCACGGGGTTGGCGGTCGCGCTCGTCTTTCAGGCGCGGCAGTTCTCACTCGGCGCGGAAGGGCAACTCTACCTCGGCGCGCTGATGGCGGGCGTAATGGCGCTCCACACCCCCGGCAATGCGGTGATCGTCGCGACCGTGGCGATCATAGTGGCGATCATCACCGGCTTTCTCTTCGGCCTCATCCCCGGCTACCTCAAGGCATACTTCGGCGCGAACGAGATCGTCTCAACGCTGATGCTCAACGCGATCGCCACGGCGGTCTATGCCTTCGTCCTCGTCCAGTTCCTCAAGCCGCCGCGTGCGGGCACGAATGAATCGAAGCCGTTTGCCATTTTCGGTGACACAAATCGGCTCCATCCGCTGATCGCGGATACGCAGATTTCCGTCACGGCGCTGCTCGCCATCGCGGCGGCGATCTTCGTCCATGTGCTGCTCTACCGCACGACATTCGGCTACGGCCTGCGGATGAGCGGCTTCAATCTGCGGTTCGCGGAGTACGGTGGCGTCAACACGCGGCGAACCGTGATGCTGGCGATGGCGATTTCCGGCGGCATCGCGGGGATCGCGGGTGCGGGGCTGGTACTCGGCACCTTCGGACGCGTCAATGCCGCGCCCTCCGCCGGATACGGCTTCGACGGCATCGTTGTCGCCTTACTCGCGCGGAACTTCCCCCTCGCCGTCATCCCCGCCGCGCTCTTCTACAGTTATCTGCGTGTCGGCGCGGATGTGATGGGGCAGAACACCGACGTACCGTTCGAGATGGCGAATGTCATCCAGGCGATCATCATCCTGCTCATCACGGCGGAGGCGCTCACGCGCTGGCTGCGGCGACGGCGGAGTGGTGAGGATGAACCGGAACTGCCGCCGATGTCCGCCCCCGAGACGATTACCAGCACGGCCACCGTGCCGACGGAAGCGGCGGGCTGAGATGCAGGAAGCCTTGAAGGCGATCTTCACCTTCACCTTTATCGCCAGCGTCTTCCGCATCACGACGCCGATTCTGCTTCCCGCGCTCGGCGGCCTCCTGACAGACCTCGGCGGCTCGATCAATGTCGCCTTGGAAGGGATGATGCTCCTCGCCGCGTTCACCGGCCCGCTTGTCTCGAACCGAGCGCATAGCGGCTTCGTCGGCATGCTCGCGGGTGTGCTCGTCGCGATGCTCTCCGCCGCCCTGCTCGCCTTCGTCCACCTCAATCTCGGCGCGGACATCGTGCTGGCCGGGCTTGCCCTGAACATCTTCGCCTCGGGTGCAACGGTCTTCCTGCTCTTCAAAATTCTGCACGACAAAGGCTCCACCAGCACGCTCGACACGAAGAAACTGCCCTTCTGGGATATTCCCCTCCTCGACCGCATTCCGGGTGTCAGGCAGATCATCAGCGGGCAGCATGTTCTGACCTATACCGCGTTCGTGATGATTTTCGTCGTTGCCTTTTACCTCTACCGCACGAAGTGGGGACTCAGGCTTCGGGCGGTGGGCGAGAATGCGGAGGCGGCGGCGACCGCGGGCATCAGCGTTGTGCGGACGCGGTATTCCGCCCTGATTCTCAGCGGGCTGCTGGCAGGGCTGGGCGGTGTCTTCCTTTCGATGGGCCAGAACGGTCAGTTCGTGCGGGACATGACGGCGGGGCGCGGTTTCATCGCCCTCGGCGCGGTGTTGCTCGGCGGCCGCACGCCATACGGCACGGCGCTCGCCGCCCTGCTCTTTGGCGCGGCGGACGCATTGGCAAACCAACTGAAACCGGTCGGCGCGCTGCAGGATTACGCGCAACTCGTCTCTGTCATCCCGAATGTCATCACGATCGTCGCGCTCGTCGTCTACGCGCAGCGCCGGAAGTCCCAGCAGGCAAGCCGCGCCCGCCACTATCGCGAGCAACAAGCCCTTGCCGAACCGACCGCCCCGCTCCTTTCGACAGAAGGGGACTGAAACCGTTTCCGGAGGTGTGAAATGGCACAGCGAGTGAATAGGGATGCGGTGCCGGTGGTGATGGATGTGGACCCCGGTCACGATGATGCGCTGGCGATCTTGCTGGCGTACGCGCGACCGGAGATTGATCTGCGGGCGATTACCGTGGTCGCCGGGAACCAGACATTGCCGAAGACGCTGCGGAACTGCCTGCAACTCTGCACTGTCGCGGGGATCACCGATGTGCCGGTCGCGGCGGGGGCGGCGGCGCCGATGCTGCGGCCGCAGGAGATCGCGCCGGAAGTGCATGGCGAATCGGGGTTGGAGGGGCCGCAATTGCCCGAACCGACGGTTCAGCCGGAGCCGGTCCATGCCGTGGACCTGATCGCCCGCGCCGTCCGTGCGAGTGACCGGCCCGTCAGCCTCATCCCGACCGGGCCGCTGACGAACATCGCCCTCTTCCTCCTCAAGTATCCTGATCTCAAGGAGCGAATCGCGCATATCTGCCTGATGGGTGGCGCGATCGCTGAGGGCAACAAGACGCCCGCTGCCGAGTTCAATATCTATGTGGATCCCGAGGCGGCGCGCATCGTCTTCAACGCCGGTCTGCCACTGACGATGATCGGGCTGGATGTGACGCACAAGGCGCTCATTACACCCGCGCATAGCCGCGCACTGCGGCAGTCGGGCGGGCCGGTCGCGACGGTCGTTGCGGACCTGCTCGACTACTTTACACTCTGGCATGACGCGGTCTACGAGATGGGCGGCGCACCGCTCCATGACCCGTGCGCCGTCGCACAAGTCGTCCAGCCCGGCATTGTCACGACGCTGTTCCGCAATGTGGACATCGAAGTGCATGGCGAACTGACGGCGGGCCGGACCGTCGTGGATTTGTGGAAGGTGACGGGCAAGGAGCCGAATGTCCACGTCGGCGTGGACCTCGACACCCCCGCCTTCGTCGCGATGCTCCTTGATGCTGTGCAGTCGTACGACGCCTGACGGCTACTCGAATATCTCGTAATGCGTGACGGTCAGTTCTTTGCTAAGGAGATACGCGTCGTCTTCGGGGTAAAAGACCGCCTTCTCGATCGCATCGCCCGCGAAGGCGCGGATGTCGTCGAGCGAGTCCCAGAGGATAATTGTCATGAACTCCGCCCGCTCCCCGTTGATGCGCCGAAGGACTTGCATGCCGCGATTGCCGGGGATCGTCGGTGTTTCTTCGATGCTCGTCCGGCGCAGGTAGTCGAGATAGGCGTCGGCATCGGCGGCGGACGTTTCGCCGCGCCAAATGCGCGCGATCATCGGACGACTCCCCGCGTACTCTCCACCGCGCGCCAGCGCTGGATGTTGCGGATGTGCTCCGGGTAATGTTCATACGTATCCCCGGCGATGGCGACCATGAGCGGTTCGCCACCCATCCACGCGAAGCGATGCGCATCGAAGATCGCGTCGTCCGGTAGTTCCTTGACCGCGCGGACGAACGCGGCGTGCGTGCGATCCATGTCGGCGAGCACATCGTCCATTGAGCGATGCCGGCTCGCTTCAAAGACTTCGTCGTTCATCACCGCGATCTTCTCGGCATCGCCGACGAGCGGCGGGTGCGGCGGCGCTTCATCGGCCAACGCAGCGTGCAGGACGGTGAGGACGCGCGCTTCCCAGAATGTCAGGTGCGCTACTTCGTCCTTGATGGACCAGCCGCCGTGGAGGGCGGGCAGCGTCATCTCGCCCGGAGGCACGGCGTCAATCGTTGCAGTCAAGGCGGCGTAGCCGTCCGCGATCCGGTAGAGGAGGTCGGACTTCATCGTCGGCGGTGTCACATGCTGGGTGCGCCATCGCTCGATCTGCGCGATATGTTCGGGATAGTGGCTGAGGACTGCTCCGTCAACCGCGTGCCAGAGCGGGCCGCCATGTGGCCCCGCAGCGAAGAACACTGCCTCCGGTAGCGAGGTGATTGCTTCCAGGATTGCCTGCTCGGTGCGCCAGAGATCCGCGAGGATGTCATCGGGCGCGCGGTGGCGGTTCGCGTCGAAGCAGTGCCGGTTCCATGTGTCATCGTCAATATCGGTATCGCCGGGTTGCCGGCTCGTGCCGATGCCGTGGAGCCGCGCGAGCAGGCTCCGGTCCCAGAAGGTCAGATGTGCGAGTTGGTCGCTCACCGACCATGCGCCATTGACCCCCGGCACGCGCACCTGCGCCGGAAGGATCGGCGCGGTCGCCTCCTCCAACGCGGCGTACATCGCCTGCACTTGTGTGAGTAGTTCCGTCCTGGTCGTCGGGTCCGCCATCGCTCCGCTCCCTTCCATCGAAACGGGGTGGCGGCGGGCTTCAGCCTGCCGCCACCGGTTCAGAATGATTTAGGCATACTCGCGGGGGCGCTCCACCGTGCCGACCGCTTCCAGCCGTTCACCGACGCGGACGAGCAGGCCGCCGAGTGAGAGAATCACGGGCCGCCTGCGTGGCGCCCCGCACGTCGCCTCGGCGAGGAGCGCGTCACGCGTCGCTTCGGCCAGCCGATCGGCGATCCAGAGCCGTCCGGTCGCTTCGGGGCCGCTGTATCGCATCGCCTCGGTGTAGTGCTGTTGAACCACTTGATACGACAGGCTATTCATTGAGACCCTTCTTTTTCCGGGCGATCCGCCCGCTACGTTCGATGAGGCCAGTCGGTGTTGGCGCTCCTTTCCGGGCAGAATTGCCGCCCGATGATGATAACCGTCTATTCTATTTTACTGGTTACAGTGTAGCAGACAAAGCGTAACTTGTCAATCCGCTTTTGTGGGTTATAATGATGAGAGGGAGGATTTTGGTTGATGGAAACGACACACGATTTCGCGTTCGATGCCGGGCGGCTTTGCCTCGATTTCGCCAATACGCTCGGCGACCGTCCGATGCCGCAACCGCATGCTGAAGACTTGCATTCCTACGCCGATCTCGTGGCGTGGAGTGAGGCGGCGGGCATCCTTTCCGGCGATGACGCGGCGGTATTCCTGCGCGCGGCGGAGCGGCATCCATCTGACGCGGCGACGGCCTTTGCACGCGCCATTGCGCTGCGGGAGGCGATCTATCGCGTTTTCTCAGCGGTTGTGGCGGATGCGGAGCCAACGGCGGACGATCTGGCAACGGTCAATGCGGCGATTGCCGAGGCGATGGCACACGCACGGCTCGTTCCGGCGGACGGTCACTTTCACCGGGAGTGGGTATACGAGCCGTCGGCACTCGATGGCCTGCTGCGGCCGGTCGCGTGGTCCGCCGCCGAACTGCTGACCGCCGAGGAGTTGCACCGCGTCCACGAGTGTGCCGGGCATGATTGCTCCTGGCTCTTCCTGGACACAAGCAAGAACGGCAGCCGCCGCTGGTGCAGCATGGAGACCTGCGGCAACCGCGCGAAGGCCCGCCGACACCGGGAGCGCCAACACGCGGTCATACCCTAACCCCTGACCCTTTCGGAGAAAAGGGGATTGAACCACGAATCTGCCCGGCGGGCGCCCAGAAGAGCACGAAGGAAGAGAAGAAAAAGATTCGCTTCTTCCCATCGTCGTGTCTTCGTGGTTCCAGTCGTGTCCTCTTTGCGCCTTCGCGGTTCATCCCCGGTTTCTTCCGTGTATGATACGCATGGGTGCGATGCGGTAGTGGAGGGGTGATGGCGGTTCCAATTCCGATTCCGACTATTCTGGATTGCGATCCCGGTGTGGACGACGCGGCGGGTATCCTGCTTGCCTGCGCGCGGCCGGAACTCGATGTGCGGGCGATCACGACCGTTGGGGGGAACACGAGTGTCGCCCATACGACGCGCAACGCCGTAGACCTGCTCGCCTTCGCGGGGATTGAGCACATTCCCGTCGCGCAGGGGGCGGATCGCGCCCTGATGCGCCCATTCCACCTCGGCACGCACATCCATGGCGCGACGGGTTTCGGTGGCGTGACATTGCCGGATTCCGGTCACACGCCGTTCCCCGTCCCCGCCGTGGACCTGATCGCGCGGGTCATCCGTGAGAGCGCGGAGCCGGTGACGCTCATCCCGACCGGGCCGCTGCCGAACATCGCGCTCTTTCTGCTCCTCTATCCCGAACTGAAGTCGCGCATCGCCCGCATCTGCCTGATGGGCGGTGGCGTTTATGAGGGGAACGCGACGCCCGCCGCCGAGGCGAACTTCCGCAACGATCCGGAGGCGGCGCGCATCGTCTTTGAGAGCGGCTTGCCGATCACGATGGTCGGGCTCAATGTGACGCACCGCGCCCTCTTCACTATGGAACACACCGCGTGGCTGCGAGGTACGGGGCGGAAGGTCGCGACTGCCTTCGCGGATATGCTCGATTTCCGCATGCAGGCGTACGGCGAGAATTACGGCTTCGCGGGCGCGCCGCTGCACGATCCGATTGCCGTGGCGGAGATGTTGCGCCCCGGCACTGTGACGACTCAGGCGTGTGCCGTGACAATTGAGACGGACGGCGCGTTCACGGCTGGCCGCTCCGTCGTGGACTTGGCGGGCGTCACCGGGCGGCCGCCGAACACGGATGTCGCGATGGACATGGACGTGCCCGCCTTCGTCGCGCTGCTGCTCGAAGCCATCGCGGGCTATGGGTAGGACTGAGGACTGCGAGTCTGCTGAGATATGGATGGCTCCCCTCTCCATCGCGGCAACGGTGGCTATGTGATGGTTGGGGCCGTCTCGTCCGCAAGCGGATACAATTCGTTGCCATCAAGGATGAACGCGCAGCGCTCGAAGTGGCGCAGTTGCGCCGATTGCCTCTGCCGGATCGCGGTAAACTCCGGGCTTGCCTCCAGAAATGCGAGATCCGCTTCCCACGCCGCGATGTCCGGATAGGTGATCTGCCAGATGACATCCGGCGCGCGATCCGCTCCGCGCGTGCGGACGAGGATGTTCCCCGCGCGCAGCCCCAAACGCGCGCGACACGCGTTCGCTTCCCGCCGCGTGGCAAGCACCTGCTCGTGGTGTCCTGGAGCCGCGAAGTAGTGGTTCTGCACGATAATCATCCATCCCCTCCCGCACGGGCTTCCTCTGTCACGCGACGACGTGATGCCTCGCTCGTATCGGCTGCTGCGTCTTGCCCATTCGCATACGGGCTGTCGGCCCGGTAGCGGCGCTCGAACTCCTCGCGGGTACAGAGGGTGCGGACATCGGTCATGCGGTCCACGGCGAGGATACCGTCAAGGTGGTCTATTTCGTGTTGCAGGAGTTCGGCGAGATCGCCCTCCGCGCGCAGTTCGTGCCATGCGCTCGTCGTATCCTGATAGCGAACCGTGACCCATTCGTGCCGCGTCACCTGAAAGAAGATGCAGAGGAAACTGAGGCAAGCGTCCCAAACGACCATCGTCTCTGGGCTGCGTTCGGTGATGACCGGATTGATAAGCGGCCAGGGGCGATCAACGTTCATGAAGACGATCCGCCTGAGCACGCCGATTTGCGGCGCGGCGATTCCCCGCCCATAGGTTGTCGTCGCCCGCCAGTGTGCCAGCGTTTCCTGCAAATCCGCCACTACCGCCGCCACCTCCGGCGACGATGGATCGTCCGCCCTCTCCGCGACTTCCCGCAGGAGGGGATTCCCCAGTTGCAGCACGTCACATATTGCCATCCGTGCTCCTCAGTCCTCAATTCTTGAGCGGCAGGTCGGTAGGCCCGATCCGCGCGATCGCTGCGAGCGGGCCGCCGTTCAAGAGTGCCGCGCGCTGACCGAATTGACGGTATATTCCTCCATGCATCTTCGCATAGGCTCAGATTGCTGGCGACTGGAGCGAGGCAACCCGTGCATCTGGCAACGATCGGCGACATTGCGGTGGACATCCGCGCGGCGGCGGGGGAGGCGCTGACACGGGGAGCGGACGCGCGGGGCGCTATCCGCTTCCTGCCCGGCGGGTCGGCGGCGAATGTCGCGGTCTGGGCGGTGCGGCTCGGAGCGCGGGCGACCTGCATCGGCGCGGTCGGTGCCGACCCGTGGGGCGCATGGCTCCGTGACGACCTGCGGCGCGAGGGCGTAGAGGTGATCGGCCCACAGCGCGGGCGGACGGCGACGATCCTCACCTTCCTCGATGCCGACGGTGAGCGGACATTCGTCACCGACCGCGCCACCGCCCTCTCGCTCCATCCCGCCGATCTGCCGGAGGGCGTCTGGGGCGGCCTTGATTCCTTACATATCCCTGCGTACTCGCTCTTTGAAGGGCCACTCGCGGAGACGGCGACGATGGCGGCGCACCGGGCGCGGGCGCGGAGAGTGGCGCTCAGCATTGATCTCTCATCGGTCAGTTTGCTCCATGCCTACGGCCCGGCGCGGTTCGCCGGGTTGCTCGCCGATCTCCGCCCAGACATGCTTTTCGCCAATCTCGACGAAGCGCGGGCTACCTTCTCCATCGAATCGGCAGACGAAGCGGCGGAGGCGATGCGGGTGGTGGCGCGGATCGCCGTCGTCAAGCGCGGCGCGGCGGGTATCCTCGTGGCGTCCGAGGCCGGGTGCGTAGCGGCATCCGCACCGGCGCATGCGGTAGACTCGACGGGGGCGGGCGATGCGCTCGCAGCCGCCTTTCTGATCGAGTACATTCGGCACGCTGATATTGATCGGGCGGCGTGGGCGGCCGTCCGTCTTGCGGGCGCGGTCGTGCAGGGCGAAGGCGCGCGCCCTCCCGTCCGCTTGTGGTAATAGGGGGCTGGATGCATATTGAGGCATTGCTGATGGTGCGGGAGGATGTGCGGGCAGCGATGGCGGCGGGGGAGCCGGTTGTCGCGCTCGAATCAACGATCATCGCGCACGGGTTTCCGTACCCCGACAATCTTCACCTGGCGCGAGAGGTGGAGGAGACGGTGCGCGCGGCGGGGGCCGTACCCGCGACGGTCGGGCTTGTGGATGGGCAGATCATCGTCGGGCTGGATGCGGCGCAGATCGAGCGATTCGCGCGGGAGCGGGAGGCCGCGAAGGTGAGTCGCCGCAACCTCGCCGCAACCCTCGCCAGCGGTCGTCTCGGCGCGACGACCGTGGCGGGGACGATGCTCTGTGCTCACCATGCGGGGATTCGCGTCTTCGCGACGGGCGGCATCGGCGGCGTGCATCGGGGCGCGGCGACGACGATGGACATCTCGGCGGACTTGACCGAACTGGCGCGCACGCCCGTCTGCGTCATCTGCGCGGGGGCGAAGAGCATCCTCGATCTGCCCCTGACACTCGAATACCTCGAAACGCAGGGCGTGCCGGTGCTCGGCTACGGGACGGGTCGCTTTCCCGCCTTCTACACGCCGGACAGCGGCCTCGATGTGCCGGTGCGCGTGGATTCAGCCGGTGAAGCGGCATCGGTGGCGGTGCGGCACTGGGCGCTCGGCGGCGGTGGCCTCGTCGTCGCCGTGCCGATCCCGAAGGCGCACGCGCTCGACGAGGCGTACATCGCGGGCATCACCGAAGAAGCAGTCGCGGAAGCGACGCGGCGCGGCGTCAGTGGCGCGGCGTGGACCCCCTTCGTCCTCGACCAGGTCCGCGAGCGGACCGGTGGGAGTAGCGTCGCCGCGAATGTCGCCCTCGTCCTCAACAACGCCCGCATCGCCGCCGCCATCGCACAATCCGTGGTGAATATTGACTGATGCGTACACTCTTCGTCGTATGAGACTTGATACCTATGGGTATCAGCCGCGGGACGCGTCCTGCTCGGTCGCCAACCGGAACAGCGGCGCTTGCGGCTCTACCTGGGGAACTGGCATTATCTGACGCAGGCCGATTCGGGTGGGTCCTGACCGCTCGTGGCCGTCGCAGGTCGAGAAATGGAGCGGAAAGGAGCACAGGTGATGGCTGAACAACCGATGGAGATCACGGTGCGCACCGCGCTGTCGCGGCAGTTCGGCGCGGCCATCGCTATGCTCGAAAATGCCGTGGTGGCCTGCCCCGCCTCGCTGTGGCGCGCGCGCCTCTGGAGCGCACCCCAGGGCCGCCCCCTCCCGCCGTGGATCCCACCGGAGTTCTCGGCGTTCTGGTATCTCGCCTATCACACGCTCTTCTGGCTCGACTTGTACCTCGCGGGCGCCCGGGAGGAGGACTTCGCGCCCCCCGCCCCCTTCATCTGGACCGAGTGCGACCCCGCAGTGTCGCCCGAGCGGCCCTATACGAAGGAGGAGCTGCGCGCCTATCTGGCGGCGCTACGGCGTACGTGCCACACCACGCTCTCCGCGCTGACGGACGCGCGTGCGCACCAGACCGTCTCCTATTATGGGTGGACACGGGGAGAGGCCGTCAGCTTTCTGGAGGTACAGATGCACAACATGCGCCACGTCCAGGAACATGCGGCCCAACTGAGCCTCTTTCTCGGACAGCACGGCATCCCGGGCGCGGCGCTCGGCTGGGTCGCGCGAGCGAAGGGCGCCCCTGACAGCGACTGAGCGCGTGCGGAGTGGCAGCCCCTTCATTCCCACACACGCGTCCGCCACATCGCCTCTCAGCGCGATGACCCCTATGCGTCAAGCATCATATGACGCGGGCTGACTGATGCGTATTGCCCTCGTGCGCGCTGTCAGCGGCGTGGCGGGGGCAGCAGATGATCGTGCCGCCAGCCACCCGACACGAGGGATGTGCTTGACTCTAATGGACCCGCCAGAGCCCGCAGAGAGGCTCGCACGGCCGTTGTCCGCGACGGTGCTGTTGGTAAACCGAGACGGCGCCTGGCGCCTGCGATGATATCTCTCTCACCACCGCTTGCCCGGTTGCCACTGACGGCGCTGTTCATCACGGTCATCCTTCTGGAGCCAGAGTTATCGGGATCCCACCACCATCCGCGGCAATACCGCGGATGGTGGTGACGGAAGTGCAATTACAGCCGACCGAACGCAATCTTCGCGAGTTTCTCTGCTGCCACCGTGCCTGAGGCGTTTTGCTCGGCTACCGTGCCGCTTCCCGTCACTGCCTGGACGTCGAATATCACGTCACCCTTGAAGACATGGACCGAGCCCGCGGCACCGATTTGCTCGAGCAGCGGGTTGACGACCAGGTATGCCTCCGGCCCGATTTCAGGCAGCGGAGTGACCTTCGCCTGCATGGTGGCCCATGCCTTCTTGGTTCCCTCCCAGTACGTCTTCAGATCTACCCCTGTAGAAGCGCTTGCATCGCGCTGCGTGACATTGACGGTCACGAACTGAACCTTTCCCCCTGCCGCGATCTTGTAGTCGCAGGATGATTGTGAGATACCGGAGGTCGCGCCTGCCGGTCGATCCTTCTTCTCGGGGTCATTCGCCGCATCACCCATCACCGCCAGATAATCCGCCTTGGTGACCAGCGTACACGGATCAACCTTGCTCGCGACTGATCCAGCGGTCGCCTTCGGAGCGGCAGCGGTCGGGACCGGTTGCGTCGCGGTAGCACGCGCGCTGGCGGCGGGCACAGTTGTCGGGGTCACTCCTTGCTGCCCACCACTTACCGCCGCCGATGCGACCGGTGTTGAGTTGGCTGCGGTAGTTGGCGATGCGGGTGCGATGGTCGCGGTCGCGCTCGTACCGCCGCATGCGGCAAGTACCGCGCTGGCGGCCATCCCGAGGATACCCGTGAGAAGCATACGACGGCTCAGCGGATGCGAACGGTGGTTGGCGCCCGTGCGAGGGGATGCCATGGTTGTTTTCCTTTCTTACCTGTCTTATCGCGCGATGAGAGAATCGTGGCGAACACGACCGTCGCTGGTCTGACGTCGGCAGGAACCCGGCAATGAGGGCCGCCACGAGGGTCAGGCGCAGCCTTCGCCGAGCGGGGTGATATGGCTCTTTTGTCGCCGCTCCAAGAAGTATAGCATGCCGCGCAAGCACCGACATGCGGAATGATAACGAGTACCACGATATATGCTGACCACGTACTGTCAGGGTTTCGTCATCGGTATGCGAGCGGACCGGTGGGAGTAGTGTCGCCGCGAATGTCGCCCTCGTCCTCAACAACGCCCGCGCCGCCGCCATCGCGCGGGCACTCGTGTCGAAGATATGAACGGCGGTTCGGTTTTTACCGTGCTGTCAAGGAAGTGAAAGGATGTCAATTTCGCCGGGCTTCTCTGACTTGTCGCCAAATAGTGCAGTCTGTGTTCGCTTCCGAAACGGTTGCATTTCCGTGCGGAACGTCTTCTTTGGGAACGCATCGCGCAAGCATTCCATGGTCGTTTCAAATGTAAATGCGCGAGCATCGGTGCGAATATAGATCGTTGCTTTCCGCGACATAATCGCTGCACATGATCTGAA
Organism: uncultured Thermomicrobia bacterium; assembly: GCA_937968015.1. Classification (GTDB taxonomy): domain Bacteria; phylum Chloroflexota; class Chloroflexia; order Thermomicrobiales; family JALYUS01; genus JALYUS01. The sequence continues at coordinate 3,020 of CALBSO010000157.1, read as the reverse complement.
CACAATCTGCAACAACATGCGATATGCGGGCTGTGATTCGAAGCGCCCCTGCCAAATTCCTTGCATGGCAGTAGGGCGCTCTATGCCACCAAGCATCCAGAGGCGCAACCATTGATCGTTGTGGTAATGCGTCACCGAATAGTACGGGGGTGAAGTGAAGAGAAGATCGAAACGCTTGCGTTGACCGGAGGCGATCTCGCCCGCAATCTCGCTAAGTACCATGATGCTGTCACCCAGGCGAACCTCGGCGTTCGAGAAGTTAGGCACGCCTTTCCCATAGCGCCAAGTGATCCGCTGACGTAGGAATCGTACGGGATCAATGTCCGGGGGCGTCAATGCACGGTCTCGCCACCAGCGGATCGAATATTCGGGGCTCATCGCCTTCCCCTGTCGCATCTGGTTGGAGAGGGCATCCGGCATTTTGCCATGAAGGTAAACGAGGATAAATGCCATGACCGTAGCGTCAACGTGATCGGTACGCCATTGCAGCACGTCACGTGCAGCTAGCAGAAATTGTAGAACGTTCGGCGAAAAGCATGCGGAGAAAAACGGCGGAAGGGCATGCAGGCGCTCGGACGGTCTTCCCGACGCCACTTCTGCGAGATGCTGAACACGCGCAATGACATCTGACTCCAGCGCGGGGCGTAGCTTTATCTGACCATACAACCATCCAATCGGGTTGATTTCGATGCCACATGCCGTTCTGCCTTGTGCCGCGGCTGCGTACACGCTAGAGGCGCGCCCCGCGAACGGGTCAAGGAGTGATTGCCCCGGTTTCGAATAGGTTGCCACGATATCGAAGGCGAAATCGACGGGGAACATCGCATAATACGGCCCAAGTCGCGCCCACCGTCCAATGGTTGTACTCAGGGTCTGAGTCATCGGTGATGCTGTCATGAGAGACGACTATCGGTAATGAGTTCTTTTGCCAGTCGCTCAAGCACCTTATTACCGAGATGGAGCGGAATCGCCGCTTCTGCATGAGCAGCAACAAGTGGTACAACCGCATTTGGATACCGAGAGGAAACGAGCGCTTCAATGACGCCCATTGCATCAGTCAAGCGCGGAAATTGCTCCGCTTCGGCGCGGGTGACATCACGATCCCCGATACGAAGGAATGGCAATGTCGCAACAATCAACGCACCAGCGTGCGTCTTATAGAGAACCTTCCGACCGAAGTATGTATCGTCACCGTATGGCTTTGTGCTTTCCGAAAAGATGATGTGTTCTTTGATATAGCCATCTGTTAACAACGCGACATGGCCGTTAGGGAAGTGGCCCGATTCGCCGTTCATATCTTGATCGAGGGCATGGAAGTGGTCAACAAACATGCCAGACTTTTCGACCCCTATCAGCAAAATATCTTGCCCACTCGTTTCTGCCTTCACAAGCGTATTGAGCCGTTGCATCTCCTGTGCGATGGCCTGGCTTAGCCACGCGGGCTGACCAAAGATAGCGAGCGGACCATCAAGGACGATGGCAAGCCGCCGCAGTGATGAGAGCCACCCCTTCGCCTCGAGAACGCGTAGGAAATGAACAATCAACACGCGTTCCAGCACTTGCATTACTTCGCCAAAAATTTCGCCATTCGGACCCGTTGGTTGCATGCGCTCATGTGTTCGGAGCGCATCGGTGGAGTACAGCGGCCGTGCTAACGAGCAAGGACAGATATAGCGCCCCATTTCCCGATGATAGTCGCCCTTCGATGATTGGCAATCTTCGTATGGGCATTGCTGTGGGCGTGCGCCGACCGGCTTGCTTGCCAGAAGCGCCTCATACGTGGCGAGGAGCGATTCGCTGTCCTCTGCCATTCGAGTGGATGCGAAGATTTCGTAAAGGCCTTTGCGTAGCGACGATTCGGCTGAGAGTTCTCCGTCATAAATGACATTGCACCCGGGTAGCGCGCGATCTATCGGTTCCACCTGCTGGATCGTGCGGAAGTCCTTCGGGTTGATGGGGCGTCGAGCGTCCAGTTCTCGCAGTTTACGGAGGTTGAGCATAACAGCTGCAACAGTAAGATATGCGGCCTGCGCACCTGGATAGCCATTGCGTATGCTCACTTCGGCATGGCTTCCGTCCACAGCGAGTACCCAGTCCGGGAGCCAGCCACTTGGCGTGATCGGGAGAACATTGAGCGTATGCATCGCGGCCTGTTCCGCAGATTTTGTCTGAATACGAAACTGCCCCAACAACTCGCGCACACGCTCGCTTTCGACGATGCGCCGCAATGGTTCGTAACGTGCGAACTCGCCCTCGTATGGCATCCGGTTACACCACAAACTTTCGTACTTGAATAGGGATCACGAAGAGATTGCTGAGCGTCTTCACACGCAGAAAGCCCCGATCCTGAGCGCGCCGAATTGACTGCTCGAAATCGGCGAAGTCGTAATACTTGCAGATTTCTTTGGTTTCATCGGTGTTGTTGAGATGCCCGATGAACCAGTTGGCGGTATTCTTTAGAATATTTCGCTGGATGCTGCTCACTTCTTGTGTTGCATAGACCATGCCGATTCGGTATTTTGCCCCTTCCTTCGCCGTCCGAACCCAGACGTCTTGTGTATCAGTTTCCTTATCAGACGGCAGGAGTGTATGTGCCTCCTCGACATAAATCAAAATGTCTGGGGGTATCTTGCTGTTCCTGAACACTTCTTGATTGTGACGGAAGATGCACCACATGATTCTCTCCGCCGCAGATCGATTCAGTTCTGGCTCCCCGCTCGATTGGTCAACGATCACCAGTCGGCCCTCAACCAGATCACGGTAGATGTCCTCAGCGTAATCTGATGTTGTCAAATTCGTGTGTTGGTCGCGTACCTTGGCAATCTGACGTGAGCCATTCGCGTATTGGAACATTACCAGCAACTTTTTAAGATCATCGTCCCCCCAATTATCGCCAGAGGCATCAGGTTTCGTAACATACCATTGCTCGAACGCGTTGTAACCAGTTTTCCCTTCGGACACAAAGCCCGCTAAGTACGTGCTGGTAAATTCACGGTGAGGGGATTATCCTCCAGATCGGA
>CALBSO010000156.1 GCA_937968015.1 uncultured Thermomicrobia bacterium | reverse complement strand
GACGATTGTCTCGCCGCAATCGGTCGTGATCGCGGTGCTCTTCGCGTGTGTGACGGGATTATTCTTCGGGGTATACCCCGCGCGTCGTGCCTCCCGCCTCAAGCCGATAGACGCCCTCAGATACGAGTAGCCACGGCGGGCACGGCGCGTGCCCGGGCAGGAGATGGCGGCGGATCGAAGACCGTGAAAACCTGCGCGGCGAGCGCGGGAGGCGGCGGGAGGTACTCACCCGCCGCCAGCATTGACTCGATGTAGTCGTAGATCGCCTGTACCTGTTCCTCGCCCTTCACCGAGTGGAACCAGATATCCTGCCCCGCGAAGAGCAGCAGGACGACATTCGAGAGCGCACACGGACCCAGGCAGCCGCCCATCGAGAGATGGACTTTGTTGCGCAGACGGCGGCGCTCCCATTCGTTGTGATAGACCTCGGTCGGCACGGGGTCGTGCCCACGCTCGGTGTGCCCGCAGCAGCAGCCTGTTGCACAGACGAAGAGTTGCCCGGCGTGACGCACGACGTTAATCGAGTAACCGTCCGCCCGCCGCACAACGGTGCGCTTCGCGGGCGCCGGGCAGGTCTCCGGGAAAGAGGCGATCTCCGCGAGGAAAGGGACATGCGAGTACTGATGCCCGTCGTCATCGTCGCGGAGTCCGGCGGCGTACTCACGCGTGCGCGCATCCAGTTCCTCGGCGGTCATCAGGCCCGCATCGAGGACGAACGACTCAAACGCCGCGAGCCATCGCTCGTAGTACGCGAACTGCTCGTCCGTTGCGCCCGCTTCCTCCGCGGCGGTGATTTCCCCGATCAATCGCTGCCGGAACGCCTCCCATGCCTCCCGCTGCCCGTCGGTGAGCGCGACTGCCATGCCGAAAGCCCGCCCCTCCCACGGGGCGGCGAAGACGAGTTCGCCGTTCTTGCGCGGCAGGTCCACCGCGCCGTCCAGGTCATCGAGCAGTAAATCGGTCATCAGTCCGTCCCTGCCGCGGCTCCCCTCGCCGGGGCGTGCGCGATTGCGACACCGATCATCGCATCCCGCGTCACGAGCGTGGCGAGATCCGCTTCCGTCATCGCTTCCGTTCCCGCCGGGCGCTCCGGCAGCACCATGTAGCGCAGGTCGGAACTGCTGTCCCAGACGCGGATTTCCGTCGTCTCGGGGAGGGTCAGACCGAACTCCCGGAGCACCGCGCGCGGCTCGATCACCACGCGGGAGCGATAGGCGGGGGACTTGTACCACGTCGGCGGCAATCCAAGCACCGACCACGGATAGCAGGAGCAGAGCGTGCAGACGACGACGTTATGCACGCCGGGCGTGTTTTCGAGGACGACGAGCGGCGCGCCCCGATCCAGTCCGAGTTCCATGATCGCGCTCGCGCCGTCGGCGAGCAGCCGTGCCCGGAAGGCGGGATCCACCCAGGCACGGGCGACGACCTTCGCGCCCTTCAGCGGTCCGATGTCCTGCTCGAAGCGGCGGACAATCGCATCAATGTGATCGGTAGTAAGGAGGCCCTTCTCGACGAGGAGCGATTCGAGCGCCTTCGTGCGCGAGGCCGGATAGGGCTCCGGATAGGCGGTGGGCGGGGCGGTCATTTCAGCCATGGGCTGCGTCCTTTCATCGCGTGCGGCTCATGCGGGGTCGAGATACTCCTCCCAGACATCGAGATGGACGGAGCCATTCGGCTCGGCGGCATCGCCCCAGAGTTCGCGCGCGGCGAACCGGACGGTGTAGGCCCATTGCCACGCTCCCTCACGCCCATCGAAATGCGTGTCCGGGAAGATCATCCGGCCGCGCACCGCCACGATGGCGCACCGTTTGCCGCGCGCATAGCGCGGCAGGCGGGTATGCCCGACCGGATGGAGATTGCGCGTCATCACGGCAGCGCCGACGGCGAAACGTGGCAGTGGAGGATCAATATCCGCAGGCTGCGATCCGCGCCGCCGCGCGATGGCGCGCTCGGTCGCGATGGGATCGTCGTTGCGTGGGACAGGGCGTGCGGGGTCGGCGGCATAGAGCGCGTGCCGTGCCGCGATCTCCTCGCGGGTGAGGATGCCCTTCTCGACGAGGTTCGTTTCCAGTGTCGCCAGCCAGCGCTCGTAGTACGAAGCGGCAAGGTAGGCGACCGGGTCCATGCGTTCGATCCCGGAACGGGACTCATCAATGGTGTAGAAACCGTTGGCGGAAGAAGCGAGCGCGTGGGCGCGCGCTTCCCATGCGGCGTGGTATTTCGGTTCGTTCTCCTCCCGCTCGATCGGGCCGAAGCCATGCATACCACCGAGATCATGGACGCCGTTCATCGCCGCTCCTCGTCACTCCGGTTCGGTGAAGATGTCTTTCGCGTCATGCGCCCGCGTGCCTGCGGGAATCGGATGCGCGTATGATAGCACATGGCAACCCGACTGTCCGCTCCCTCATCGGCCGTCCGCGAGTTCGCCGACTGCGGCTTCGTTCTGGCGCACGTCCGCGCCCGGTTTGCCTTTGAAGCGTGCAATCAGGATAGCGACGAACTGCTGAATGCCGGGGAGCAGCCCGCGCGGCATAAAGAGCATGATGAGGATAAGGATGGCGGCGTAGACGAGCGATTGCAGCACGACCGGCGCGCGGGCGGGGACGTCGGGCCGCGTCGAGAGCCGTTTGAGGAACTCGGTGAGCAGGACGATGGAGACCGAGCCGACCAGCGCGCCGTAGACATTTCCCAGCCCGCCGACCGCGACGATGATTAGGAAGAGAATTGAGAGCGTCGGCGTAAATGAGTCCGGCGAGAGGAACTTGAAGTAACTGGCGAAGAGGCCGCCCGCCGCCCCCGCGAAGGTCGCCGCGATGGCGAAGATCGTCAGGCGATAGAGCCGCACATTGATGCCGATGGATTCCGCCGCGCCCTCATGCTGCGCGATCGCCCGCAGCGCGCGCCCCGGCCGCGAGCGGACGATATTGTAGGCGATGACGAGCGAGAGCGCCGCGACGATCCAGATGAAGTAGTAGAAATGATCGCCGCTGAGTACGTTCCCACCCAATGTCGGCTGCTTAATGCCGTGCAGGCCAATCGGCCCGCCCGTCAGGTCGCGCAGGTTGTTCAGCAGTGTATAGATGATGATCCCGAAGGCGAGCGTCGCTACCGCGAGATGGTGCCCGCGCAGGCGCAGCAGCGGCAGCCCGACGATATATCCCACGGCCATTGCCACCACCGGCGCGACGATCAGTGCGAGCCACGGGTTCCAGTGCCCCTTGGCGGTCAGCAGCCCGACGGTGTACGCGCCGACGGCGAAAAACCCGCCCTGGCCGAGCGACACCTGCCCCGCGAAGCCCATGAGTAACGTCAGCCCCGCGCCGACAATCGTGTACAGCCCGATGAAGATGACGATATCCCGCTTATCCGGCGTCAACGCGCGCGGCAACACCGCCACGACCCCCGCAGCCACCAGCATGAACACTGCAACGACTACCCGCCGAACCGGCATCATCCCTCCAGGGAAAACCGTAGCGCAGAGGAAGTGCAAGAGAGAAAGAGAGAATAGGGGATTCTCTTTGGGGTTCCTTTTCCTTCCATATTCCCTCTTTCTCTTCTCTGTGCTCTCTGCGTCCTCTGTGTTCTCTGTGTTCGCATTTCTCTCACGCGCGGCGCCAGAGGCCGTTGGGGCGGGCGATCAGGACGGCGATCATCACCAGCAGGGCGACGACGAGTTGGTAGGATGGATCGAAGTAGCCCGCCATCATCGTCTGCGCGATGCCGAGGACGAGGCTGCCGATCACCGCGCCCGCCGGGCTAATCAGGCCGCCGACGATCGCCCCCGCGAAGCCGTTGATGGCGATGTTAATGTCCGCATTGGATGTGAGCGGCGAGAGCGGCGTCGTCAGGACGCCGGATAATGCGCCGCACGCCGCCGCGACGCCGAAGGCGAGGAAGGCCATCACGCGTGGGTTGATGCCGACCAGTTGCGCCGCCCGCGCATTGAGCGCGCACGCCGTCACCGCCTTGCCGATGTAGGTGCGCGCGAAAAAGAGTTGAAAGAGGGGGAAGACGATCGCTACCGCTGCCACGACGACAACTTGCTGCGGCAGGACGAAGATATTGGCGAAGGAGAGCGCCTTCGTGCCGATGCCGTTATAGGTCGTCGGGATGTCGCCCCAGATCAGGAGGCAAATCCCCTCGATCAGCACCGAGAGGCCGAGGGTAATCATCAGTGAGGCGATGATCGGTAGGCGTGGCTTGCCGACCGCGATCATGCCGATCAGTGTGCCGACGACGGCGACAATCAGGACCGCGCAGAGGGCGGCGAGCGGCCCCGGTAGCGCGCGGTCAAGCATACTCGACATCACATAGCCACCGAGCATCGCGAAGGCGCCCTGTGCGAAATTGACGACATGCGTGACGCGGTAGATCGCCACGAAGCCGAGCGCGACAAGCGCAAACGACGCGCCCGTGGCAATCCCCGTGACGAGGTACTGGCCGAACTCACTCAACGGAGTGCGCCTCCATTGCCGTTGCCGCGATTGGACTGCCGAGGTAGACGCGCTCGATCTCCGGTTGCCGCCGCAGTTCTTCGGGCGTCCCTTCCGCCCGCACGCGGCCATTTTCCAGCACATAGACGCGCCGCGCGAGCGCGAAGGCGAGGTTGACGTTCTGCTCAACGAGGAGTACGGTCAGTCCCTCCGCGTTCAGCACCCGCAAATGTTCGGCGATGTCCCGCATGATGATCGGCGCGAGGCCGAGCGAGAGTTCGTCAATCATCAGCAAGCGCGCCTCGCTCATCAGCGCGCGGCCGAGCGCGAGCATCTGCTGCTCGCCGCCGGAGAGCGTGCCCGCCAGGCGATCGCGTAGGTCGTGGAGTTTCGGAAAGAGCGCGTAGACGCGGTCGAGGTCTGTCCGCATCGCGCGTCGCCCACCGAGCAGCCGTGCATAGCCATCAATCAGGAATGGCGACTGGAAATAGCGGCCATACGCGCCGAGTTGCAGGTTGTCCGCTACGCTCAGGTCGCTAAAGACTTGCCGGCCCTCCGGCACCTGCGCGATACCACGCTGCACGACCCGAGCCGAAGAGAGGCTGCCGATCTGTTGCCCCGCGAAGGCAATCGTGCCGCGCGCCGGGCGCAAGAGGCCCGCGATCGTGTTGACAAGTGTGCTCTTCCCCGCCCCGTTCGGCCCGACAATCGCGACGAACTCCCCCGCCTTCACGGAAAGCGAGACACCGCGCAACGCCTCGATGCTCCCGTACCGCACGGCCAGATCGCGCACATCGAGTAGCGGTTCCTCCATGCTCCCGCTCTCCACTTGATGGAGAGGGGGCTGGGGGGTGAGGCCGGTCATGCCACCTCCGCACCGATATACGCCTCGATGACCTTTGGATCGCGCTGCACGTCCGCCGGTGGGCCGGAGGCGATCACACGCCCGTAGTCGAGGACAACGACATGATCCGCGAGCGCCATGACGAGGTTGACGTCGTGCTCGATCAGGACGACCGTCACACCGGCGCCGACGATGCTGCGGATCAGGCGCGAGAGATCGCCGCGCTCGCTCGTCGTCAACCCCGCTGCCGGTTCATCGAGCAGCAAAAGTGTCGGCTCCGTCGCCAGGGCGCGGGCAATAGCGACGCGACGCTGCTGACCGAACGGCAGGCTCTCCGCCGCGGCATCCGCGCGCTCGGTCATGCCAACGCGGGCGAGCAGTTCCCGCGCTTTCGCGCGCGTTATCGCCTCCTCCCGCCAGTAGCGCGGTAGTCGGAGCGCGGCTTCCCAGAAACCGTGTCGCCCGCTCGTGTGGCAGCCGACCATCACATTCTCCCGCACCGTCATCTCCGGGAAGAGCCGCACATCCTGAAAGGAGATCGCGATGCCGAGTTTCGCGCGCTGGTACGGTTGGAGATCGGTAATCTCCTGGCCGAGGAAGGTAATGCGCCCCGCGTCCGGCCGGTGCTGCCCGGCGATCGTCTGAAAGAGCGTGGACTTTCCCGCGCCGTTCGGTCCGATGATCGCCAGCAACTGCCCGCGCTCCACCGTCACGCGCACATCCGTTAGCGCGGCCACCCCACCGAACCGCTTCGATACTCCGTCAATCGTCAACACGTCGTCACTGCGCTCCTCAGTCGAAAGTCCAAAGGAACGAGTAACAAGACCGCCCGGCCCCTCTTGATACTTGTTACTCGTTACTTCCCATTCCCGTACTTGGTCGGGACGAGCGCGCCGTTCGTGACCTGAGCGATCCAGATGTTCTCCTGGCCGAGGCCGGTATGGTCGGTCGGTGAGTAGTTGAAGGTGCCGTCCACACTCACGAAACCGTTGGTCTGTTCCACCGCGTCACGGATCTTCGCCGGGTCCGGTCCGGCCTTCTTAATCGCGGCGACGAAGAGTTGCAGGGCATCGTAGGTATTGTAGGCGAACTGCGCGGGTGGCGTGTTGTAGGCCGCCATAAAATCCGCGTCGAATTTGGTGATCAGCGCCTTGGACGGGTTCGAGTCCGGCAAATACTTCCCGATCGGCGCGAGTTGGCACTGGATGATGAGACCGTTCGCGGCATCGCCGACGGGCTTGAGAAAGAGCGGACTTGCCTGCGCGCCACTGAAGGCGAGGGGGATGGAGATGCCGAGTTGCCGGTACTCCTTCGTGATGATTACGGCGGGCGCGCCGGACCCCCAACTGATGATCGCCTGCGCGTCGCCGTTCTTGATCTTCGTCAGTTGCGGGATGAAGGTCGTCGCGGTCAACTCATAGAGTTGCTCGTCCACGCTCGTAATGCCGTACTTCGCGGCGTCCGCCTTGATAATGCTCCCGCCGAGCGAACCGTACTCCGTCGAGTCGTGCATCAGGGCGATTTTCGTTTTGCCCTCGCTCTTGAGATAGCCGAGCAATTGATCGGCGGCGATCCGGGTGGATTGCGGGCCGAGGAAGATATGTGGCCGAATCGGTGTGACGACCGAGTCCGCCGCGCACTGCGTGATCATCGGGATTTTCGCCGCCTCGACCTCATCGAGGATGGCGACGCAACTCGAACTGAAGACGGGGCCGATCAGCGCGACAACTTTGCTGGCGATCAGTTTCTTGACGGCAGTGAGCGCCTGGCTCGGGTTACTCGTGTCGTCCTCGATCGAGAGTTCGATCTTCGCGCCATTGATACCGCCCGCGTCATTGATCTGCTTGACCAGCAATTCGGCGGCCTGCTTATTGAAACCGCCGAGCGGGTTGTAGGGGCCGGTGAGCGAGGTAATCATGCCGATCTTGATCGTGCCGCCACTCGCCGCCGCGCTACTCGTCGTGGCAGCCGGGGCGGTGGTCGCGGCGGGCGCAGTCGTACTCGACGCGCTACTGGCGGCAGGCTGAGTGGCCACCGCGGCTGCCGTTGTCGGCGCGGTGGTCGGTGCTGCCGGAGCCGTTGTCGCGGCGGCAGTCGTTGGCTTGGCCGTGGTTGCCGTCGCCGCGCTCCCGCCGCCACATCCGGCGAGAATGAAGCCAACGAGCAAGAGCGTGACGAGGGGCAAGAATAAACGTCGCACCACGAGTTCCTCCCTTTTTCTCTCCCCTTGATTCTCTTCCCCTCCGAGAGAAAGAGGCGCACCGGGCATCAGCGCGGGCGGTATGGAAAGCCCTGGAACAGGATTGCGCGCTAGTATACGGGGCCGGGAATGCGCTGTCTATCCGGGCATCGGTTCGCGAAGCGGCTTCTCTTGATCGGCGGTACGATGTGCCGGTGGCGCCATCTTGGGATTGAACTGCGGATTGAGAGAGGAAAGCGAGAGTAGCAAAAAGGCCGGTGCATTGAGACCGGCCTGAATCATCTGTCAACTGTCTACTTCTTGAAATAATCCGCGTTGATCTGGATGAATCGCTTCCACTCGTCCGGCAAGTCAGGCTCGAAGAAGATCGCCTCGACCGGGCACTCCGGCGCGCAGACACCACAGTCAATGCACTCATTCGGGTCAATAAAATACATATCGTCGTCGTCCGTCGCGTGGATGCAGTCCACGGGGCAGACCTCGACGCAGGACGCATCCTTCACCCCGATGCACGGTTCCGCAATGATATAGGCCATCGTGTATTTCCTCCCTCGGACCACGAACAACGACGTTCGTTGGTTCAGTACCGCACATCCGTATGGCCGCGAGTGTAGCATGAGGCAACGGGTTTGCCTACCCCCGATGAAGCAGTGAGCAATGAATACCGGGCTATGAGCGCATCTCGGAATGCTTCTTCGCCTCTCATTGCGTATTGCTCGACACTCGTTGCTTCTTATCGCTCGAACGCCTCTTGCCGCGCGATCGTATTGAGTTTCTGGAGGCCGAGGCGGAGGCGTGTCTTGATCGTGCCGAGCGGTTCGCCGGTTTCGTCCGCGATCTCGCGGTGGGTGAGGCCACCGAAGTAGGCGAGTTCGAGGGCGTGTCGTTGCTCGGGCGGAAGGGTGAGCAGCGCGCGGCGGACTTGCTCGTGCAGACAGCGGTTGGTCGCCTGCACCGCGACATCGCACGTCTCGTCCACCAGCGTGTCGAGCGGCGCGCGGTCATCCGTCGGTTCCGGGCTGATCGTCACGGTGCGCGGGCGGGCCGCTTGCCGCCGTAGTTGGTCGAGCGCGAGGTTGCGGCCAATGCGGAAGAGCCACGCGCGCAGGCCGTTCGAGTTGCCCTGGAAGGTGTGCGCGCCGCGCCAGACGCGCATGAACGTCTCCTGCACGACCTCCTCCGCGATCTCCGGGTTGCGGACGATCCGCAGCGCGAGACCGTAGAGGATGTCCGCGTATCGCACGTAGAGCGCGGAGAGCGCGCCCTCATCGCGGTCGCGGATTCGCAGGATCAACAGTTCATCGCCCGGCGCGTTGGGCGCGGGCCGAGCATGCAGGCGTATAGCCGCGCGATCACGGAGACGCGGCGACAGAGCAGCGAGCGTTGCGGACATCTGACCCCCCTTTGCCACTACCGATGCATCCACGGTAGCGGTGCGCCGTACACCGGCGGCGCGCTTCCCATTCCACCGACCAATCTTTCCTGGTATCTCTGGAAGCAGGATAGCGACGGCCTCGTACGGCGGTCTGAGCGGGGTCATACCGTGCTCTGAATTCTCGGCCTTTTGCTCGTACAGACGTGGGTAATTTCCTGGTTCGGCCCCAATCCACGCGCCGTCACGCATCTGTCGTCTTCTCCGCCGCGTGAAGATCGCGTATGGGCGGCGGGTGGCGCCATGGGGCGAGAAGGAGGATGTCATGTCACCGGAAGAACGGGCACGGGCATGGCTAGAGACGTTCAATGACGGGGATTTCGACCGAAATCTGGCGCTTGGGCATGAAGATGAGCGCGACGGCAAAATCGCGCGCGTCATGCGATTTTGCGGGGATGCTGGCGCAACTCGGCTAGGACTTACGCAGTTGAGCGAAGCGGGTGGGAGCGGGTAGAGTAGTTGGCAT
>CALBSO010000155.1 GCA_937968015.1 uncultured Thermomicrobia bacterium | reverse complement strand
GTGGTGCACTTTTATCCCGGCGCGTGGTGCACTTCATCCCAAGAGCCTACAAATGTCTCTTCTGAGCCGTCAATTAGCACTGCAGATACAATAACCTTACTCTTTACTCCCCCGAGAACACGCGACCTTCACTTCACGAATGGTGGCGAGTCTCGCCGATTCGCGACAACAAACCACATCCCATCTCCGGGTCATCCCACAATATAATAGTATATGGTTTCTGTCGTCTCAAAAGGACTCTTTTCGAGACGGTGAAAGACGTGCGTTGCTGAGCAGGAAGAGGCCGCCACTCTCGGATGGCGGCCCTCACAAGAACGAGACAGTCGAAGCAATCGTCCGACCGCCGCCTCCCTCCTCTGTATCGGTCGAAACGACCGCTCCTACGCCGGGACCGCTGCGGGCTCCGGCAGCGCGCCCAGTTGCTGCATCATCCGCATCATGTCGAACGAGCCGCGGAACTCGACGATCTTGCCGTCCGCGATGCGGTAGAAGACCACCCCAGGCACATCCACCCGCCGGCCGGTCGGCGCGATGCCCTGGAACGCGCCCTGGTGCGTCCCGCGCCCCGTCCACCGCTCGGCCACCCGGTCGCCCTCGGCGATCAGCTCCTCCGGCGTCGAGTGCCAGTCGGGGAAGGCGGTACGCAGCGCGCGGTTGAATGCCATCAGCCCCGCCGTGCCGCCCACCTCGGGCTGGTGGATCGTCGCGTCGGACGCCATCAGCTCGCCGACTGCCGCCATCTCCCCGTTGTTCCAGAATGTCTCCACGAAACGGATCACCAGGTCCTTGTTCGCTTCGCCGCTCATCGTGACACCTCCATCATTCGCGTCTCGGGGCACCGCTGTGCCCGCTCTCCACTCTGCGGGGGATCGCGCCGCGATGCCATACCACCTTTCTGGTATAGCGCCCGGCGGGCACGGGCGCTATACTGGCGGCGCGGTAAGGAGCAACCCATGGACGCACGGACGGCGGAACGGTCGCGGCGCGACATCATCCGGTTCAGCCACGCCGGGCTCGATTCCCGGGCACTGCGCCTGGCGGTCCTCGGGCGGCTGCGGACGGTGATCCCGATCGACGCCTTCTGGTGCGCGACCGTCGACCCGGCGACGCTGCTCTTCACGGGGTCGCTGATCGAGGACATCCCCGAGTCGGTGACGCCCGCCTTCCTCGCCAACGAGTTCCTCCACGACGACGCGAACAAGTTCGCCCAACTCGCCGGGGGCGTCCCGGCGGTCCGCAGCCTCCACGACGCGACCGGGGGCGATCTCTCGACCAGCGCCCGCTACCGCGAGATCCTCGCGCCGCTCGGCTGGGGGGACGAACTGCGCGCGGCGCTCCTGACGGGCGGCGCCTGCTGGGGGGTGATGTGCCTGCATCGGGAACGGGGGACACCGGCGTACACTGCCGCCGAGGCCGCATTCCTCGCACACCTGGCACCACACATCGCCGAGGGATTGCGCGCGGCGCTCCTGCTGGACAACGCGGAGACCGTCCGGGAGACGGACGGCCCCGGCCTGCTCGTCCTGGCGGACGACTTCTCGATCGTCGCGACCACGCCGACGGCGGAGCGGTGGCTCGCGGAGCTGGGCGATTGGCCGCGCCGTGCCGAGGCGCCGCAGGCGGTGCGCGCCGTAGCTGCTCGGCTGTGGGCATTGGAGCGCGGCGAGGATGCGCCGGGGGCACGCATGCCACGCGTGCGCATCCGCACCCGGGCGGGGGAGTGGGTGGTGCTCCATGCGGCGCGACTGTCCGGGGCGGATGGCGGGACGGCAGTCATCCTCGAGCGAGCGCAACCGCTGGAGGTCGCACCCTTGATTCTGCAGGCGTACGAGCTGACCGAGCGGGAGGCGGGAATCGCCGGACTCGTGCTGCGCGGTCTGTCGACGGGCGAGATCGCGGCGACGCTCGCCATCTCCGCGCTGACCGTGCAGCAGCACCTGAAGGCGGTGTTCGAGAAGGCGGGGGTGAACAGCCGACGCGCGCTCGTCGCGCGTGTCTTCGCGGAGCAATACAAACCACGCATGGCGGCGGGAGCGCGGCTGAATGGCGCTGGCACCTTCAGGGCCTAGATCAGCCACCGGCAATTCTATTAGCAGGGGAGGTGACGGTTGCGCAATTGTGCGACATGCAGACGGGTATCATCCCCGCAACCCTGCACGAAGCAGATGGACAGGCGCGGTTGAGATAGGTAGGGCCTCGCGGCCTTTCCCCCTCGATGAACCGTGCGTGCGACTTTCACCGCACACGGCTCTGACAAAGATCGACATCGGGTAAGCGTCTCCGTTCCCAAGCTCGATACCAAATCTTTTCCCTGCCGACTTTGTCAAGGTCTACCGCTAGCGGGGTGACACAGCGTTGCTGCACACGCCCCGATCCAGTACAGGGTAAGTGCCATCGCGAAGGTGAATCGGTACACGCCCCCGCAGCAGCTGAAAGTGCCGAGTCTTGGTCCCCAGTCCCGGTTACGAAGCGGGTTGCCCCGTTCGCATCTACCTGAAAACTGTGGCGAACATCCTCCCTACCATCCCGTCTCACTTCGCCCGATCCACGTCAGCACCCTTTCGGGGAGGGTATGACCGTACGAGTGGTCTCCCTTATCCGCCCGGTTATGGATTCCCGTTGCCTTTCGGCGGGCGGCCTTCGCTTCTTGGATCATCCCAGTCCCGCTGCGGATATGGCGTTCCTTACGGCACGCCTCCTGCGCTCACGCGCAGACCGCATCGGGGTTTCCACGTTCCGCTCCGACCAGATACGACCGGGGTGGGTGTCCTCTCTACGCCGGGGCTCGGTGGTGTCCACCACACACGATTTGAGAAGCCGTGTGCCACCAGAAACTTGCCCATACGTGCCTTGCCGTGACCATCCAGTTTTCGGCAGCTGGTCCTGACGACGCTTCATCAAGGATTCACTTGCATTCACCCGTCCGGTCTTTCCCTCGCCTGTTGATCTGCCTCCTGGCTTGGCGCACCCTTGGGCTTGAACCCCCAGCTTCACACCCCACCGTTACCGATGACGCATGTGGGGGCGGGAACGAGTCTTGGACACTGACCCAGGCTCGTGCCTACCAAGCACCAGCCACTGATAGTGAGCGACTTTCGTGTCGCACTCTCAAAAGGACCGAGGCCGTTGAAAAACCCTCTAAATCAGATCAGACGCCGCCGTTTCGCGTCACATCGGGCCGGAGTATGGCACACGACGAGCCTTTTGGGATCGTTTCGGTTCTCTGACGATACCGGTATGCGACGTCGGTCGCCGCTTCCGCAGGTTCGCCGGTTACGTGACCCACCGGTGCCTGGCATGGTCTGCCATGGGTTCGGCAAGCAGCGCATCAATCGCCTCGGCCGGCGCCGGTTTGCCGAAATAGTATCCCTGGCCAAGCGTGCAGCCAAGGAGGCGTAACTCCGCCAGTTGCCGCGCGCTCTCCACACCCTCCGCGACGGTTTTCAGTCCGAGCCCTTGCCCCAGCGCGACCACCGCCCGCACAATCGCCGTATCCGCGCGCTCTCGCCCGAGGCCGTCCACGAACGACTTGTCGAGCTTGAGCATATCGACCGGGAAGCGACCAAGGTAGGCGAGGCTCGAGTACCCGGTGCCAAAGTCGTCGATTGCGAGTTGCACCCCGAGGCTCCGAAGGCGCCGGATCGTCGCCATCGTCCCCGCAGTGTCCGCCATGATGATGTTCTCGGTGAGTTCAAGCATCAAGTGCGTGGGGTCCAGTTCGACGCGCCGCAAGATCTCCGCGATCGCATCGACCAGCATCGGCTGCTGAATCTGCTTCGCGGAGAGGTTGACGCTCACGGTCACGGGTGGGCGATCGGGATCACGCGTCTGCCACGCCTTCGCGGCGCGGCACGCCTCCTCCAGCACCCACTGCCCGATCGGCAGGATCAACCCCGTCTCCTCCGCGAGCGGGATGAATTGTCCCGGTGCGAGCAGGCCGTGCTGGGGGTGTTCCCAGCGCAGTAGCGCTTCCAGTTGCACGATCGCGCCCGACGGGATATCAACGATTGGCTGGTAGACGATGCGCAACTCCTCGCGGTCAATCGCACGCCGCAGGTCGGCTTCCAGGTCCAGTCGCTCCGGCGTCGACGCGACCATGCCCGGGTCGTAGACCACGTACCGCGCCTTGCCCTCCTCCTTCGCGCGGTAGAGGGCGACATCGGCGTCGCGCAGCAGGTCGGCGGGGGCGCCGTGCGCGGGGCGGTGCAGGGCGATCCCCGCGCTCGTCGTCACGCACACCTCATGCCCGCCGAGCATGAACGGTGCTTGCAGCGCTTCCATCGCCCGCTCGGCGACGCGGCACGCCTTCGCGGGGTCGGCCACACGCGGGAGGAGCATCGTGAACTCGTCCCCACCGAACCGCGCGACGCTCTCCTCGGGTCCCACGCATGCCCTAAGACGTTCGGCGACGGCGACCAGCAACTGATCCCCCATCGCGTGCCCCAGGCCGTCATTGACCACCTTGAAGCGATCGAGGTCGAGGAAGATGACCGCCAGCGTCGGTCCGCCTCGCACGGGGTGCGCGAGCGCGTGTTGAAGCCGGTCGAGGAAAAAGGCACGGTTCGGCAGGCCGGTGAGTGCGTCGTGGAACGCCTGGTGTGCCAGCCGCTCCTCCAGCGCCTTGCGTTCGGTGACGTCGTGCACCGTGACAACGAGCCGCCGGGGCCGGTCCGCGTCAGCAACGACCTCGCCCTGCTCGTGGACGATACGCACCGTGCCATCCGGGAGCAGGATGCGGTGATCGAGGCCGTACCGCGCGCCCGTCGCCAACGCTTCGTGGATGTCCCGGTTCACCCGCGCACGGTCATCCGGGTGGATCGCGGCGAGGAAGGTCTCGTATCCCGGCACGAATGCCTGTGGCGCGAAACCAAAGATGCGGTACATCTCATCGGACCAGACCTGCACGCCGGTGTCGAGATCCCACACCCAGTCGCCGAACCGGGCGATCCGCTGCGCCTCGCCGATCTGCTTGCCGAAGCGCAGGTGGCGCTCCAGTGCGAAATAGAGCGCGATCACCGGAATGGCGAGCAGCGTGAGCGCCCAAGGATGCAGGTCGGCGACCATCGCTGCCAGCAGGCCAAGCCCAACCTGCCCCACCTCGACGAGGTGCTCGATGCGGTCTGCGTTGCGCACTGCCTGGTACCAGAAGCGAAGCGGGCTGCGGCCGGACTGCAGCCCAACCATGACGGAGACGGAGATCGTGTTCACGAGATACATCGCGACACCAGCGAGGGCGAGCATCGCCAGATCGCGCGGCTGGATTGCGGCGACGTGCGCGGGAGACCAGCCACCGCCGCGAAGGATGCAGCCACCCGTCGCGGCGCGCACCATTGCCTGCACGGTGTTGAAAACCGTCTGCTTCGATGACCGACGGTGCAGGAGATGGGCGACCAACTTGCCCCCACCGGCAATCAGCATCGCGACGCCCGGGTCGAAGAGGAGGATGGCGGCGATGATCGCCGCCGTGTCAAGGCTAATCTTCGTTTTGAAGGCGAACGGGAGGGGAAAGAACGAGGCGAGGGCCATCGCGGCGGCGAAGACCGCCGCGAGCATGAGCCGACCTGGATCGAGCGCCGGGGTCGCGGCCAGCAGCGTGACCGTCAGCGCCAGGGCGATCAGCGCAGACAGCGCGATGTAGGCGGGAACAAGTCGTCGCGATCGCTGCATCACGCGCCACTTTCTCGTCGCCGGGTGACCCGTTCGGCGGTCATCCCCGCGTCAGGGGACGAGGTGCAGCGTGAACTGCGTCCCGTCCTGCGTGCCATAGAAGACCATCGGCGCGCCATTGTTCACCGTCGCGGTGACGCGCACCGGGACGATGTCGTCAGTCTTCATCGGCACCGCGACGGTGACGACAGTCATCGGGGCGCCGCTGTCGTCAGAGAGATTCTTGAACTTGACACGCTCGCCGTGCTTGCTGAAGCCAGGATCAACGAAGAGGATCTGCCGATCGGCGCCTTTCGCGGTATCGAACGCGACGCGCGTCTGTTCGACCACCGACCGATACTGGACCGGAATCGCGATCACCAACTGGACCCGGACACCGTCGATCTGCACGATTGGATCCTCGTCGCACCAATCCCATCCGGCAGCAGCGGAGATGGGCGACACCAGCATCGCCATGAAGATGAGGAACGCAGAGATCATCAGTCGTCGCATCGTGTCGTCTCCATTTTCGGTCTTAGATACACAATAAGATCTTCATATATTTATGAACGATGGACATGACAGTTTTGTGACGCGGGTGTCCATGATGGATGACAAGTTTGTCATCCCGTCGCCTGTAGCCGGAGTAGGCCACATGCGTGGCATGCAACATTGGGGGAACCAAACCGAGGGGGTGGCGTCCGTGATGGAGGCGAGTACGACGTGAATCGACGCGGCAGGGGCGCTCGACTGGTGCGCGCAGGCGGCGGCGATCGCGCGCGTCGGCACATGGTGCCGCTTGCGTCCGCCACTACCACCGTGCTAGACTCGTTGTACTAAGTAGATGCTGCAAAGTTCGCGCGACCCTGAAACCACGGTGGATAAGGGGAAATGTCCAGGGTTATGCTTGTCCGTCTGCGCGAATTTACCAACTCTTACTTAGACAGAATATCCCTGCCTGGTGAAAAACGCGATCGCGGATGGTGCTTCGTCCGCCATGGCTCCGTGCGCGCCGCGCCGATCAACTTCGTGGTGTCGCGAGCGCGGTGATCGCTTCGGCCATTGCGTCCGCTGCCGCCGCGTCGTCTAATCCCTCCGCTTTCAGCCGCCCCCACGTCGCGAAGTCGAGCGCGAGGCGCACCACTGCCCGCAGCCGCTGCCCCTCGATGCCGAAGCCCGCAGCCAAGCGGGCGGCAAGTTCCCCTTGCGGAGCATCCACGACCCGTCGCATCACCCGATCCAGCGCCGGGACCGACCCGCGGTCGCGAAACACCGGGGTGAACCCCGCCTCGCTTCGCCGGTACCAGCCATACAGCAGCGCGAGCACCGCGCGCAGCCGCGCTTCCGGCTGCGCTAGTGCCATTGCCTCCCCCAGATCCGGCGGTGGTTGCCGAGCGTAACTGTGCTCCTGGCAGGCCACGATGAGCTGCTCCTCGTCGGGGAAGTGCGTGTAGACGGTCAGCCGCTGCACCCCGGCGCGTCGGGCGATCTCCGCCACCGTCGTCCGCGCGGGCCCAACCTCCGCATGGAGCGCGGCGGTCGCCGCGACGATGCGGCGGCGAGTCTCCTCCTGCCGCTCGGCGCGGACTCTCAACGCGTATTTTCGCTTTTCACTTGACGCAGTGTTCATCCATATATTATAACACACATGGCGTTCAGTGAAATGACCGGATAAGGGGGAGTAACATGGCAACGGTTCTCGGTCCCCGTGATGGCAAGTCCGTCTCGCTCGGTTCGGTCGGCGTGCGGTTCATGATCGGCGGTGATTCGTCGGGCGGCGGCTTTGCCTTGGTCGAGCACCCGATGGTGCCACACGGGCTCGCGGCACCGCTCCACCGCCATAGCCGCGAGGACGAGTATAGCTACGTGCTTGAAGGCCGGGTCGGGGCGCTGCTCGGTGGGGAGGTCGTCTACGGCGATCCCGGCGATCTGATCTTCAAGCCGCGCGGGCAGTGGCACACGTTCTGGAACGCGGGCGATGAACCGGCGCGGATTCTCGAGATCATCTCGCCGGCGGGGTTCGAGCGGTTCTTCGCGGAGCTGACCGCTGGCGGTCCGCCCGACCCGGCGGCGATGGTGGCGGGCGCGGCGCGCTACGGGGCAGAAGTGGACCTCGCCAGCGTCCCGAAGCTGATCGAGGAGTACGGTCTCGTATTCGGTCCGAGCGCGCATTAGGGTCGCCAAGGTCGCCGTTGGCCGTCACGCGGGAGGGTCGGCGCGGAGCATCCCGCGCCACTCGCGCTGCGCTGCTACCCATGCGATCCGACCGTCCCGAAAAGGACGGTATTCGGCATCATCCCGAACGGCGTTCGGCCATAGCGGTTTGCCT
>CALBSO010000154.1 GCA_937968015.1 uncultured Thermomicrobia bacterium | reverse complement strand
C
Source organism: uncultured Thermomicrobia bacterium (assembly GCA_937968015.1). GTDB lineage: Bacteria > Chloroflexota > Chloroflexia > Thermomicrobiales > JALYUS01 > JALYUS01. Next base: position 45,730 of record CALBSO010000154.1, on the reverse strand, counting down.
GAGATTTCTGCCTGTCTCGTGGGCTCGGAGATGTGTATAAGAGACAGCTTACAGCCCGGCGTCGAACAACGTACACTACGGCGCGACGCGTAACCCCTGGCATCTGGAGCGCGACACCGGCGGATCGAGTTCAGGGTCGGCGGCGGCAGTAGCGGCGGGACTTGCCTACGCCGCCCTTGGCTCGGACACCGGCTGCTCGATCCGCACGCCGAGCGCCCTTTGCGGCCTCGTCGGCCTGAAGCCGACGCACGGGCGGATCAGCCTGACCGGGGCGATCACCCTCTCCTGGTCGCTCGATCACCTCGGGCCGATGGTCCGCTCCGTCCGCGACGCCGCGCTGGTCCTCAATCTGCTGGCGGGGTACGATCCGCGCGACATCCGCACGCGTCGGGGGGCGATCCCCGATTTCACCGCCGGGCTGGAAGGGAGCGTGCGCGGCCTGCGGATCGGCGCGGTGCGAGACGACGGCTCGCCGAATGGCCCGCCCGAATCGGAAGCGACCGCCGCTTGGGAGGCCGGGCTGAACGCCCTGCGCGCGGCCGGGGCCGAAGTGGTTGACCTGGCGCTCCCCGATCTGGAGGACCTGCGGGTAATCGGCTCGGCGATCATCAATCTGGAGGCGCTGACCTACCACGAGCCGACGCTGCGTGATCGCCCGCAGGACCTGGGGCAGTTCCCGCGCGACCGCCTGACGGTCGCCTACGCCTACGGGCCGAACGCCGCGGTGCAGGCGCAGCAGATGCGTGCGGTGCTACGCGCCCGCCTCGATCGCCTGTGGGAGACGATTGACCTGCTCTCGACGCCCGCGTTGGCGTATGGCGCACCGCCGCTCGGCGAGCCGCGCAGCAACACACGCTACTCGATCCCGTTCAACGCGCTCGGCTGGCCCGCCATCGTCGTCCCGACCGGCCTGACCAGCGACGGGCTGCCGCTCTCGACGCAACTGATTGGGCAGCCATGGGACGAGGAGACGGTGCTGCGCGCGGCGCGAGCGGTGGAGCGATTCGGCCCGTGGGGTGGGCGGCGACCGGTAGGCTTCTGAGGCGACGTGCGCGGCTCATGGCGTTGACGGCGACGGAGGGCGCTATCCCCTGAAGGGGCCGAACGTTTGCGGAGCGAGTTCTTCGGCTGTTCGGTGCGCCCAGTCGCCGGGACCGATGCGATCCCACATGCGCTCGCCGGCGCTCTGCAACTTCGCCACGACCGCGCGCTCATCAACGTTCAGTACCTTCCCGTCGCGCATCACCCACGCGCCGTCAATCATCACCGACCGGAGGTCTTCGGCCTCCGCGCTGTAGACGATGTTCTTGATCGGGTCGCGCACGGGGGCCATGAAGAGTGAGTCCGTTCGCCAGAAGAGGAGATCGGCCTTCGCGCCGGGCGCGATCCTGCCGAGATCATCGCGGTGTAGCATCTTCGCCGCGCTCAAGGTCGCCGCGTTGAAGACGTCACCGGCGGTCGCTTTCTGTGTGTCGCGCGCCATGATCTTGCCGATGACGGCCGTCCAGCGCAGACCTTCGATCATGGACTGCGGGGCGGTGTCGGTGCCGAGGCACATGTTCACGCCGGCCTCCACGTAGCGCGGGAAGGACTCCATCGCGATCCCACGCCGCGCGAAAACCCAGACATTATGGGCCACCGACGCACCTTGCCGCGCGAGGATCGCGAGGTCGTCGCCCCCGTACTGGACCCAACTGTATCCGGCGATGAAGAGCACATGGCCAAGGATATTCCACTCGCTGAGGAAGCCGATCGCATCGAGCCACTCGACGGGTGTCATCCCGTGGCGCTGCACGATCTCATCGAATTCGAAGACGGACTGGCTGACGTGCAAGGCGAGCGGCACCCGCATCCGGTCGGACGCCTCCCGGCTCAGGCGCAGCAGTTCCTCCGTGCAGGTGTCAACCTGCGACGGGGAGAGAAAGCCCTTCACACGGCCGTTCGCTTGGCCGTCAACGCGCTCAATGAACTCGACGGCCCGCTTGAAGCCAGCCTTCCCCGCTTCCTCGTCCCATTCATATTCCATCTTTTTGCCGTCGCGCGTCAGCCAGCGCCCGGAGCGATAGCCGTTCGCGATATAGGCGCGCAGGCCGCTCCGCGCGACCGCGTCGGCGGTATAGTCGCCCTGACCACCGATCTCCATCACCGTGGTCGTCCCTGTACGGATCAGTTCGGCCATCGAATACTCAATGGACGCATGGCGCGCGGCCTCGTCAATCGCCGCGCCACGGACCGGCAGCATCTCAGCGAGACCGGACATGGAGAACTGGCGTCGCCCGCGATCCTCGACAAACGACTTGTCGAGTGGCGACTCGCTGAGATGGGTATGGGTGTTGATGAATCCGGGCGTGATGATCTGATCGTCCGCATTGATGACCCGGTCAATCCGCCCGTCAAATGTCCGGCCGACGTGGATGATCTCATTACCGTCAATGACGATACATCCATTCTCCAGAATACGATGCGCGCTATCCTGGTACGCCACGATCAGCCGACTATCAATGCGCGTGCGTTCTCCCACGTCTTCTCTCCCTACGGCTGGGCCACGATGGCGGCGATGCTCGCCTCGCACACCTGGCGATTGATAGAACGATGTGTGCCTGATTCTTCCTCTCGCTACTCGTTACTCCCTACTGGTCCATCACCGAGCCGTCCTCGTGCAGGCGGGTGATGACGGCGCGAGGCTTGTAGGGGTGTCGCTCGGCGGCATCTTCGGCGAGTTCGATGCCGATGCCGGGCGCGTCGGGGATGATGAGGTAGCCGCCCTCACGCTGCACCGTCGTCTTCACCATCTCGGTCTTCGGTGGCCGGTCCTCACCGAGTGGGTATTCCTGCAAGGCGAAGTTCGGGATGCACGCCGCTAACTGGATGCACGCTGCTGTGCTCACGGGGCCGAGCGGGTTGTGTGGCACGATGCCGACGTGCCGCGCCTCCGCCAACGCCGCGATCTTCTTTGCACCTGTCAGGCCGCCGCACATGCAGACATCGGGCCGTGCATACTGTACCGCCCCGCGCGCCAGCAGCATCTCGAACTCATAGATCGTGTGCAGTCGCTCGCCCGTCGCGATTGGGATGTTGATGTGCTGCGCGATCAACGCCATCGCGTCGAAGTTGTCCGGCAGCGTCGGGTCCTCGTAGAAATACGGGTGATATGGCTCAATGCCATGCGCCAGCACGATCGCCTCTGCCGGGGTCAGTTGTCGGTGAATCTCGATGCAGAGGTCCACGTCGTCGCCAACCGCCTCGCGATACTGGCGCACCGTCTCAATCGCGTCGCCCATCCTCGCGGCGTGTGTCTTGAAGTACGGCTGATCGCGCGGATCGTCGGTGAAGGGCGTCAGGTGGCCGACCGCCGTGAATCCCTGCGCCTTCGCGTCAATGCAGCCCTGCACCAGTTCCTCGCGCGTTTGGCCGAAGACGTGGTAGTAGACACGCGCCTTATCGCGCGTCTTGCCGCCGAGCAGTTGATAGGACGGCACGCCGAAATGCTTGCCCGCGATGTCCCAGAGCGCGATGTCAATGGCGGAGAGGGCGCCCATGATCGCCGCGCCGCGAAAATGCGTCCAGCGGTAGAGGTAATTCCAGTGATGCTCGATCCGTAGCGGGTCCTGGCCGATCAAGTAGCGTTTGAATGTCTCCACGACCGCAGCCGACGCTTCCAGAAAGCCCCATGCGCCCGATTCGCCCAGCCCGGTAATCCCGGCGTCCGTGTGAACCTGCACGAACAAATACCGGTCCACAAAGATCGTTTCGATGGCCGTGATTTTCATGCACTCCCCCTCGGTTCATTGAAATGGCGGCTGATCTGATCGTACTCGCGCTACTCTACACCAACAGTCGGGCGCCGCAATCGTCACCCCGGCTCTCCCGCGAAGGCCTATGCGATACTGCGTGCGCATCCGATGGGCGATTGAGGAGGAGAAACTGTGACTGAGGACACACTCTGCTGGACGCCCGCGACTGAACTGGCCGCCGCCATCCGTACACGGCGACTCTCGCCTGTGGAACTGGTGGACGCAGTGCTGGCCCGCATCGAACGCCACAATCCGCGCCTCCGCGCCTATCTGACGGTGACCGAGGAGCAGGCGCGGCAGGCAGCGCGAGTGGCGGAAGCGGCGGTGATGCGCGGCGATCCGCTCGGTACGCTTCACGGCGTCCCCGTCGCGATCAAGGATCTCTCGTTCACGAAAGGCATCCGCACGACGCGCGGCTCGCTGCTCTATCAGGATTTCGTGCCGGACGAGAACCACCCGATTGTCGTGCGGCTGCTCGACGCCGGGGCGATCATTGTCGGCAAGACGAATACACCGGAGTTCGGCTGGAAGGGTGCGACGGATAACCGCCTCGGTCCGCCTTGCGTCAATCCGTGGCATACCGAGCGGACGCCCGGCGGATCATCGGGCGGGAGTGCGGTCGCCGTCGCGGCGGGGATGACGCCAATCGCGACGGGGAGTGACGGCGTCTGCTCGATCCGCACGCCCGCCAGTTTCTGCGGCATCTTCGGTCTCAAGCCCCAGTATGGCCGTATCCCGTCACCGACGGTCGGGCTTGATGTCGCGCACCTCGGCCCGATGACGCGCACGGTGCGCGACGCCGCCCTGATGCTGAACGTGCTGGCTGGGCCGGATGAACGCGACCGCCAATCCCTCCCCGCGAGCGGTGTGGATTATCTCGCGGCGTGTGACGGCGGCATTCGAGGCTTACGCGTCGCGTGGAGCGCTGACTTCGGCTACGTGACGGTGGACCCCGAGGTGCGTGCGATCACGACCGCAGCGGCGCAGCAGTTCGCGGACCTCGGCTGCACGGTCGAGGAGGCGCACCCCGGCTTTGCCGACCCGAGCCATGCGATTGACGTGCTCTTTCACGGCTTGCTCGCCGGGCGGTACGCCGCGCAACTGGCGGAGCAGCACGACCTCTTCGATCCCGCGCTCGCGGAGACATTGGCGCGATACCGCGCTCTCGGCGTGGCGGAAATCATGGCCGCACAGACCGAACGCGAGCAACTCTGGCAGCAGACGTGGCCGTTTTTTGAGAAGTACGACCTGCTCCTGACGCCGACTGTCGCCTGCCCGCCCTTCGGCCTCAACCGCTTCGGGCCGGAGACGATTGATGGGCAATCCGTCGAAGGATGGGGTTGGACCGCCTTCACCTATCCCTTCAATCTCACCGGCCAGCCCGCCGCGACTGTCCCCTGCGGCTGGACGGCAGACGGCCTCCCTGTCGGCCTGCAGATCGTCGGTCGCCGCTACGATGAAGCGACCGTCCTCCGCGCCTCGGCGGCTTTCGAGACGGCATACCCGTGGGTGGATCGCGTACCACCATTCGGATGAAGGACTCATGACAGATGATCGGCTCGTCATAGAGTAGGGAAGGAAAACCCCACGGTGCCGCGCACGTCGTACCGCATCGTCAAAAACAACCCGGCAAAGCCGGACGATTTTGTATCGTACCAAGCGCGTGGGAGACGGCCTCCGAACGATCCAGAAAAGGCGCGATTATGGGACGGGCTTTCCGCCTACGAAACGCCGGAACAAGCGCGGCGAACGGCGATGATGGTCCCAATGCTCGGAACATGTATCGCGGAGGTTGAAATCCCTGACAATCAGGGTATAACGTATGAGAGGACTACCACGAGCGACGGGCATTACACCATCTGGGGTGAACCGGACAAAATCTGTCGCTCTGTGAAGTCGGTTGAAACGGTGTAAGGGGGTACGTATGAAAATAGTGTACGAACTGTGGGATTACGATACCGGTAATCTCCTTGATGCATACGATACTGAGCAAGCAGCCCCTAACGAAGTTCGCTCTGCGATACGAGTAGATGGTCATGATGCAATCGCAACGTGGGCACTCCTTCGGGATGACAAAGAACGTCCGGCCAAGACGGTGATCGCGACAGGCGCCGACTTGGCGGCATATGCGACAGATATGCAACTTCGAGCAATGTAGCACGCGCTCATTACCCCATCGGCCTGCAGATCGTCGGTCGCCGCTACGACGAAGCGGTCGTCCTTGAACTCTCGGTAAAGGGTCAGTTTGAGAGGCGCGCCTTCGCGGTTCAGGTTCCCCCTATCGAACGGTGAGCGGGACGCGATGGTAGCCCGTGGCGCCGAGGGGGATGGGTGGGGTGGATTCGCTGGGTTGGAGCGTGCCGATGCCGTCGGTGGCGCGGACGAGGACTTTGAACTCGCCTGCTCTTGGCGGCGTCCACGGGTAGGCCCAGAAAACCCAGGTAAGCGCACCGAGTGGTGGCTGGAGCGCGGCCTGCTGCCACGATTCGCCGTCGTTCGTGCTTACTTCAACCTTCGAAATGCCCCGCGCGCCCGCGTAGGCGATGCCCGCGACCACGGTTGGCACGCCGACGGCGAGATGGTCCTTGCGCGTCGGCGTGTCAATACGCGACATCGTCTGGACGACGGCGGCATCCGACCAGCCCTGCCGCTCCCAGTAGCCGAGATAGTCGTTCGACGTGACCGTGATGCGGGTGATCCATTTCGGATTCTTCATGCCGTAGTGGGCGGGGAAGATCAGTCGGGTAGGGAAGCCGTGCCGTTCTGGCAGCGGCGTACCGTTCAGTTGGTAGGCGAGGATCGTCTGATCCTCCAGTGCCTCCGCGAGCGGGATTGCGGTGGTGTACCCGTCGTCGCAGGAGAATTGCACCTTGATCGCGCCCGACTTGATGCCCGCGCGCTCCAGGACGAGGCGAAGCGGTACGCCCGTCCACTGCCCATTGCTGATGAGATCGCCGCCGATCTCGTTGCTGATGCATTCCTGCGTCCGCAGGAAGATGGTGTTGGGGAGCGCAAGCACATCCTCGTATGCCAGCGTCGTTGGATGCTCGACCATGCCATCCACCATCAGTCGCCACTTGTCCTGCCGGATGACCGGATCGCTGAAGTTTTTCGAAATAACGTAGAAATGATCGCTGTCCGTCACTTCGGGCGGCAGTTTGTCCATGACGGACGCGAATAACGGCTCGGCCATCGGATCGGTCACCTGACTGACCTCTACCCGCGCGTGCTGTGCGATTGCCTCGGCCTGCTGCTGGGCGGGAGTCGGCCCCTGTGGCGATGGCGCGCCACCCGGCAGCGGATGGTAGGCGAAGCGGCGTACCTGCACGGCCAGCCCGCCGAGCGAGAGGAGGGCCGCGCCGATGGCAACATTGTGCAGCAAGGCGCGGCGGCGCTCGTCAATGGTTGTGTCGGTATCGCTCGTTGGGGCGAAGGCGCGCCGCATTGCCGCCGTCATCCCCGAGAGCGCGACGGCATAGAGGGCGCAGAGGAGTAGCCCGGTGAGGAGATAGCCGGTTGGCCTGCCACGCAGCGCCGCGCCGAGCACGCCCGCCCCGACCAGGGGAGAGAGCACGAGCATCAGGACGAGCCAGACGATGCCACCGAGCCGAACAGCGGGAAACAGCATTCCCCGCCAGCCATGATCGGGCTGGCAAAGGCGGCGCGTATAGGAGAGGCCGAGCAACCCGCCGACGACAACCATTCCTACGGTGATGAGGGAAAAGAGGAAGGGTTTCGTCTCCGTGCCGAGCGTGCCGGTGGAGAGATTGAAGAGGGCAATTGGCACATGAGCGCTGAGGGCGTTGCCGATCAGTTCCGGGTACGACGGAATGCCTGCCGCCATACGCACGATGAGCATCACGACGCCCATCAGCGCGGCCGCAACGACGCCCGCCCCAAACCCGATCCATCCCGCCGTACGTCGCTCGCCCATCGCTCTCTCCCTCGCGCATTCTCCTCCGGTCAGTATACGCGCGGAAAGTGACAATTGGCTTACGGCAGGAACTTCGTCGTGAACATTTCCTCCGGTTTGGGATCGCCCTTGACGAGGGCGGTCTCTTTCATGAAGGTCGTCATGCGCGTCCACGCGGTGGGGTCAATCGCGCCGTACTTCGCCGGATCGCCACAGAGGTCAATCGTCGCGGCAAGGACTTGCTGCTGCACATCCGCCGTCTTCGCCGCCTCGGGGACGATCTTCAGCACCTCCGCGAAGGCGCCCTTTGGGTCCGCCTGCGTGTCGCGCATCCCCGCGATCATCGCGCGTACGAAGGCACGGACGGTGTCGGGGTGATCCGCAAGCATCTTCTCGCTCGTGACGATCCCGGCGGAGGGGAGATTGTAGACGTCCGAGACGCGCAGAACATCGACATCCACGCCCTGCGCTTTCAGCTGGATCACATCGTTGTTCACGTACCCGACCCCGGCGTCCACCTTCCCCTGCGCGATCGACTGGGCCTGCGAGAAACCGATTTCCTGCAAATTGACCTTGCTCTCGTCAATCTTATTCGCGTAGAGGATCGCTTTCAGGCCAATGTAGTTCGCGCCGTTGCGGCTCGGGATGCCGACCTTCAATTTTGTCAACGACTGGGCATCCGTCAGCCCCTTGCCCTTCGGGGCGAAGACCGCGATGGGGTATTGCTCATAGACGGCAGCGACGTAGACAACCGGCAATCCCTGTGCCCGCGCGAGGGCGACTTCATCGCCGCTCGCGTTGAGGAAATCCCGATCGCCGCGCGCCGTCAGTTGCATCAAGTCCGTCGTGGAACCATAGTCGAACTGTGTCTTGAGTCCCTCGGCTGCAAACCGGCCTTTCGCGTCCGCCATGTAGAATTGGGCGAATTGAACATTCGGGATGTAACTGAAGGCGACCTTGACGGTCGTGAGTGGCTTGCCGGAGACGGCGGAGGGCGCGGTGGTCGTGCTTGCGGCGCCCGTCGTGGAGGTGGGAGGCGTCGCCGCTCGACCAGTGGTGGCGTTCGGCGGGGTGGTCGCACTCGACGAACCGCAGGCGGCGAGTGCGGCGCCGAGTGCAGTGGCGGCAGCGGAAGCAAGAAAGGTACGGCGGCGCATGTACTAGTCCTCCCACGAGAGCAGCAAACGTTCCAATAGGGCGACGATGAGATAACCAAACGCGGATATTGCCATCAGGCAGAAAAGCGCGACGAACTTCAGCGGTGTGTCGTAGAGGAATTCGGCCTGCTTCAGGAGATACCCGAGCCCCTGCCGTGCCGAAACGAACTCGCCAACGACCGCGCCGATTACCGAGAGGGTGAAGGCGATCCGGACGCCGCCGAGCAACGACGGCAGCGCGAGCGGCACCTCGACATATCGGAGAATCTGCCAGCGGTTCGCGCCCGCGAGGTTCGCCACGCCGATCAGATCCGGCTCGATGGCGCGCAGGCCGATCATCCACGTCACGAGCGTCGGGAAAAAGACGATCAGCGCGCAGATCAGTATCTTTGGCAGCAGCCCTGTGCCGAACCAGAGAATGAAGATCGGGGCAATGGCGACAATCGGCATCGCCTGGCATCCGGCGATTACCGGCGACAGCGCGCGGTCGAGCAGCGGGATATGGACGAGGACATACCCGAGCGCGAAGGCGACGGCGATGCCGGCCACCGCGCCGTAGCCTGCCTCGGTCAGCGTCGTGCGGAGGTGCGGCCAGAGGATGCCGTCGCGCAGCGTGTCCCAGAACGACCGCGCGACCGTCTCCGGCGGCGGAAGCAGGAACGGCTTGTACCCACCGACGACCACGACGGCTTTCCAGACGACGATAAGCAGCACGAAAGCAATGACCGGCGCCAGCACATCCAGCCATGGGGAATCGCGCCGCCGCGTCGCTTTGCGTGGCGCTACGGAGGCGGCAACCGCCGCCGATGTCCGCTTCGTGCGTTCGAGTGTCCCAACCATCCGGCGTACCTCCCGGTACGGAGAACCACGCCGGGAGCAAAAAAAGTCCCGACGACCAGAGTCATCGGGGCATGTGTGTGTGCGGATACCGAAGATGGGGAAAGACACGGTGGCGGCGGGCTTTCGCCTGCCGCGAGAAACATAGGCGAAAGCCTATGCCACCACGTTTTCCCGCGTCCCCTCCGGGATCGCGTTACCCGCCACACACTGGTGATGCGTCTTCTCCCATCCGGACTCTCACCGTCGGCCCCGGAATCGCACCGGAATCTGCCATACCCCGTTGGGACGGATGTCGATATGGCTCGCGGGCTTGGCATGCGGGTAACGACTGCCTCACCGCCGGTCGGGGATTACACCCTGCCCCGAAGACTGCATAGGCCGATTATCGTGCGAAACTTCACAGATGTCAATGAAGGGGGCAGGCTGACCCTGCCGCCCCTTCATTCGTTGTTCCGTGATCCCATGGCGGGAACGTTCGATCAGAGAATCGCCGGCCGGTATTCTGGCGAGATCGGGATGCCGAACCCGCCATTTGCCAAATCCGCCGGTGGCCGGACGGCGTAGACCCCAATATTTACGGGGCCGGGACCACTCGCGGCGAGGGCGGCGACGGTGATCGTCGCGGTTGCCACGCCGTTCGTGACGGTTGCCGCAACGTACGCCGCACCATTTGAGGACTTTGCACCGCCCGTGAAGTTCGAGACGATGCCGGTATCCGCGATGATCACTTGCGTGCCGTCGCCGCAGACACTCCCGCTGGCATCGAGAATACGCGCGGTAATCGTCGTCGCGACGTTCCGTGTGATGCTCGCAGGAGTGTTCACAAAGACGGCGCTCGCCGGAGTGCTGCACGGCGTCCCGGTTGACGCCGTGGTCGGGGCCGGAGTCGTCGCGGTCGGCGGAGAGATCGGCGGCCCGCCGGAGTTCGTGCCGTAGCGCCAGGTGTAGTAATGCTGGCCGATGTTGCCGAACTCCACCTTGAACGGGTCAGGATTGTTGTTGTTGTACGTCAGCACCCGCCGCTCGAAGACTTGCGCGATGATGGACTGCGACGTCCCCGCGATCTTCACCGTCGCGCGGAACGGCTCACTCGTGGCGAGGCCGACCGAGGCGAGGCCGACCTTCGCGCGGAAGTCCGCGAAAATGCCGAGAACGTTGTGTTGCGTCGTGCCATCATACGTGCTGATCGCCGGGGTCATCGAGATGCCCGCGAAGCCGCCGCCATCGGTGACACTACCGTCCGCGCCGACGATGACGGTGATGAACGTACCGATCTTCGATGGCGCGGGGGCGAGCAGGGAGACGGCGGTCGTGCCGAGTTGGGCGTAGGTTGGCCCAACGTTGTTCGGATCGCCCGCGATCGGGATACCGGCAGGCTGGAGTTGCAGGAACGAGTTGTCCCCAACCTGCAATCGGCCGGTGATCAGTTCGTTCGCCAGGAGGCCATTCGTGATGATGCCCGTGCTGGGATTGGTGAGTTCCATGCGCGCCTTATCAAAATATTGGACGAGACGCGATCCGCCCGGCGCTTCAACGTATGGCTCCGATTGCCCATCATGTGCGAGGGGAAGTGGCCCCCAGAAGTTTGGGGCGAGCGCTTCACCGGCCATCCATTGGGCCTGAAATGCTGGAGTGGCAAAAGAGTTCGCGGCATTGACCACGACAAGCACGGACGTAAGCAAGAGCACGAGTACTGCCAATAGGGTGAAGGCCCACCATCGTCGTCGTACGGGCTTCATGCGCGTTCTCCTTTCGATCACCAAGTGCTACGACATGGCGACGACAGTACGTTGCCCATGACTATACGGTCGCCTCCGTCCAATGATGCCCCAAGTGCTTCCTTTTTATCAAGGTACGCTATTGATTGCGATTTGTAAAGCCACGCAAGAGATTTGCGTTTTATGGACTATCATGAGAATCGTCCGTTTACCGCGCGGTGGAGAGATCGAGGCGGGCGAACCGCTCGGCGGCGGCGGCGAGAGTTTCCGGCTTCTTGGCAAAGCAGAAGCGGATCAGCGGCGCGGCGCGGCTCGCATCCGCGTAGAAGACGGAGGGCGGGATGCCGACGACGCCTGCCGTCTCAATCAGATGGAAGCACGCCGCCACGTCATCCGGCTTGCCGAACGCGGAGACGTCCGCGAGGAGGAAGAAGGTGCCGCCCGCCTTGAGTGTTGGCAGCCCCGCGCCTTCGAGCATCGCGCGCATCATGTCCCGCCGGGCGGTGTAATCGCCTTTCAGTTGCGCGTAGTAGCCGCGCGCCTCCGCTTCCTGAAACGCGGTCGCCATCGCCTCCTGAAAGGGCGTCGCGGTGGCAAAGACGCTGAACTGGTGGACGGTGCGGAGGGCGGCGTTCAGGTGCGCCGGGCCAATGGCGTAACCGATCTTCCAACCTGTCATGCTGAACGTCTTGCCGGTGCTATTGAGAGTCAGTGTGCGCTCCCACATGCCGGGGAGCGTGGCCAGCGGCACATGCTCAGCGTCGTCGAAGATGATCCGGTCGTAGACCTCGTCCGTGATCGCGATCACGTCGTGCTCCTGGCAGAGCGCGGCGATCTGTGCCAGGTCGTCCCGGGTGAAGACTTTGCCGGTTGGGTTGTGCGGCGTGTTGAGGATGATCGCTTTCGTCTTCTCGGTGAAGGCGACGGCGAGGGCATCTGGGTCGAACGACCAATCCGGCGGCTGAAGCGTCACATAGCGCGGCACACCACCCGCGTAGACGATGTCGCCGACATAGGCATCATAGAACGGCTCGAAGAGGATCACTTCGTCGCCGGGGTCCACGAGGGCGAGCAAGGCGGCGAGCATCCCCTCCGTCGCGCCCGTTGTGACGGTCACTTCACTGTCGGGGTCAATCTCCCGCCCGTACATCGCGCCCCACGTCGCGGCAATGGCGCTCCGCAAGCGCGGGACGCCATGACTCGGCGCGTACTGGTTATGGTCGGCGAAGATCGCCGCCGCCGCCGCTTCCTTGACGAAATCCGGCCCGGCGAAGTCCGGGAACCCCTGCCCGAGATTGACCGCCTGATGCTTGATCGCCAGCCGCGTCATCTCCGTGAAAATCGAAGTCCCGAACCCATCAATCCGCGTTGCGCCTACCTGCTGCATACCACCCTCACTTGAAAGAAAAACGGATGCGGTTCAATCGGTTTCAGACCGGCTGCTTTCGGTGGGGAGGTCGGTGCGCGGGCCCCATTCGTTCCAGGAGCCGTCGTAGTTCGCCCAGTCGCGGTGGCCGGTGCGATGCAGGGCGAAGAGGACGCTCGTCGCGCTCACGCCGCCGCCGCAATACGCCACGGCGGGTTGCTCGTCCGAAACACCGGCGCCGTGGAGAATCGCGGCGAGTTCTTCATCGCGCTTCCATTCGCCTGTCGCGGGGTCGAAGAGCGCGGTGGAAGGGACATTGATCGCACCGGGAATGTGCCCGGCCCGGCCGCTACGTACGACCTCACCCGCGTATTGATCCGGCGCGCGGGCGTCAATGAGGAGAGCGGAGCGCTCGTCACTGATCCGCGCGACTTCATCCACCGTCTTGCGCATCGCCTGCCGGGGGCGTGGCGTGAAGGTCGCGGGCGCAACGGTCGTCGCCGCGTTCGTCGTCGGCATTCCATCGGCGGCCCACTTCTTCCAGCCGCCATTCAGGACGGAGACGCGGTCGTGCCCGTAGTACAAGAGGTCCCACCAAACGCGCGTAGCGATTGTGCCGCCCGTGTGATCGTAGACGATGACGTGCGTTGCGTCGCCGATGCCTACGCGTGATGCCCACACCGCGAATCGCTCCGCCGGGGCAATCTGCACGGGCACCGGGTCGTCCGGGTCGGTGATGTCGGTTGTCCAGTCCACGTAGACTGCGCCGGGGATATGCGCTGCCTCGTATTCTTCCTTCGCACCCGCGTATGTGACGACCATATTTCCTTTGCCGTCGTCAATGTGATGGACGTAGCCACGCGCATCGAGCACACGAATGTTCGGATCGTCCAGATGCTCTTTGAGCCATTCGGTCGTGACGAGCGAATCCACCGGCGTTGCACTCTGCATAATCATTCCCCCTTAGCGATTCACCATCATCGTACTGTCCGTTTTGTCAATCGTCAGTGACTGAGGATTCAATGATCCTGTGTCGTCTCGCCGACGTCCTTCATTCTTCCCGATGATGGCACGCCGCGTGCTATCGGGCAAGAGACGGCGCGGTGCGCCTCGGAGTTCGGCACGAGCGATGTGAGAAACCACAATGCTGACACAGACAGTGATGGAACACATGATGGGGTTTTATCTCGCGGTCGGTCTGACGATGGCCGTCCTTCCCGGCTTCGTAATGGCGCACGATGGGCGCGCGGTCTATTTGCGCCGTGCGGGACAGGTGTTGGTCGCCTTCAGCGTGATCCTTCTCGCCGTCTACAGTATGCAACCCGCGTAACCCCAGACTCTGTGCGATAATCGCACGATGAACGATTCCTTCTCCCTCCCCGATGACGAACAGGACGGCGCGCGCTGTCCGATTCCCGTGTGGGCGCTCCGGCCGCTCGCTGTGCTGCTGCCGCTTATCACACTCGCGGCGATTCTCTGGTTCGTCCTGCGGTAGCACTGATTACGGAACTCTCTCCGCTCCGGCAAATCGCGCAAATTCTAGGTAAATCGCGCACAAGACTTTGACGTTCCGCTGAAGCCGTCCTACGCTTCTCGGTGAGGGGCAATGGCGCCCCATCGTAAAGGGAAGCACGATGATGGTGCGCCTGCTCCAAGGTTTTGATTCCGGTTATCGCTCCGCAGCCGCGCGGGTGGCGCGATGAACACCACACGTCTGGTGCGCGTCGGTACCAGGGGGAGCGCGCTCGCGCTCGCGCAGACGGCGTTAACGATTGCCGCCCTGATGGCTGTTGATCCCGATACCTCCTATGCCCCCGCGATTATCCGCACCGAAGGTGACCGCGATAAGACGACACCGCTCACCGTCCTCGGTGGGCAGGGGGTCTTCACCGTCGCCTTGCAAGAGGCGCTTCTGCGCGGCGAGGTAGAGATGGCGGTTCACAGCGCGAAGGATCTCCCACCCGTGACGCCGAAAGGTCTCGTGCTCGCCGCGTTCCTGGAACGTGCCGACCCGCGTGATGTCTTCATCTCTCGGCACGGCGTCGGATTGGCAATGTTGTGGCCCGGCGCGCGCGTCGGGACGAGCAGTCGCCGTCGCGCGGTGCAGGCGCGGGCGATCAACCCGCACATTGAGATTATCGAACTGCGCGGGAACCTCGATACGCGCCTGCGGAAATCTACCGAAGCCGAGTATGACGGCATCATTGTCGCGGCGGCGGGGCTGGATCGGATGGGCTGGCAGGAGCGGATCACCGAGTATCTACCTGTGGATCGCTTCGTGCCGTCGCCGGGGCAGGGCGCGCTCGGTATCGAGTGCCGCGAGGACGACACGGGACTACGCGCCGTCCTCGCGCGCGTGGACCACGGCCCGACGCGCATCGCGGTGACAGCGGAGCGTGCGGTGCTTTCCGCCGCCGGTGCGGGATGCACGATGCCACTCGCCGCCTATGCTGAAATCCAGGAAGAGATGCTGCGATTATGGGGGATGGCGGCGGATTCCGACGACGCGAACCTCCGGTGGATCGCACGGACTACGTGGGCCTCGGATCCGGGTCGCGCGGGATGGCAACTCGCGGAAGCGCTCGGTCTCGTTTCCGGGGTGCGCGCATGAACGAGCCCGGGATGCCGCTGGGTGGGTTGCATGTCGTCGTGACGCGGCCGGAAGGTCAGGCGGACGCGCTGATCGAGCGGCTCGATGCCCTCGGCGCGACCGTGCTCCACGCGCCGACGATCCGCATTGCCGATCCGCCTTCCTACACCGCTCTTGACACCGCCCTCCGGCACTTGCCCTGCTATGACTGGGTCGTCTGGACGAGCGCGAACGGCGTCACGCGGTCTTTCGCGCGGCTGGAAATGCTCGGCCTCGACCCCGGCCTCTGGCGGGCATGCCGACGCGCCGTCATCGGTGGTGCGACGGCGCGGGCGCTCGCCTCGTTCGGTTACAGCGCCGATCTCGTCCCGCCGGAGGCCGTTGCGGAATCGCTGTGCGATGCGCTGATCGTGGCGGGCGTCGGCGCGGATTCACGATTGCTGTTGCCGCAGCCCGTCACGTCGCGCGATGTACTCGCGACGGGACTCCGAGCGGCAGGTGCGGTCGTGGATGTGGCGCCCGCGTATCAGACCGAACCGAACATCGAGGCGGCGGAGAATATGCGCCGGTGGCTGGCGGCGGGTCGGATTGATTGCGCCCTCGTCACCAGCCCAAGCACCGTGCGCGGTCTGCTCGAACTACTCGATCGCGATCTGGAGATGCTGCGACGTATCCCGCTCGCCTGCATCGGCCCGGTAACGGCGGACGCGGTGCGCGCGCTCGGCATTGACCCGGCGATCGTCGCTACCGAACACACGAATGACGGCCTCGTCGCCGCCCTGATTGACCACTGGAAAGGAGCCCGCGTATGAACGACCCGCTCGCGATCTCGATGCCGCCCTTCCAACGTTTTCGCCGCCTGCGGCAAACGCCGTCGCTCCGTCGCCTCGTGCAGGAGACGCGGCTCCATCCGGCGGAATTCATCCTGCCGTTCTTCGTTACGCACGGCTACGATGTGCGCGAGGAGATCGGCGCGATGCCGGGCGTCTACCATCTTTCGGTAGATCGTCTGCCGCACGCGGTCGAGGAGGCGGTGAACGCGGGCGTCACGAGTGTACTGCTCTTCGGCGTGCCGGAGACAAAAGACCCCACTGCGTCCGAAGCGTTCGCGCACGACGGCATCGTGCAGCAGGCGGTGCGGCGGATCAAGGCGGACTTCCCGGAGGTCGTCGTCATCACCGATGTTTGCCTCTGCGCGTATACCGATCACGGCCACTGCGGCCTGCTTACCAACCACGGCACGATTGACAACGACACGACGCTGCCCGTACTGGCGCGCGTCGCCCTCTCGCACGCCGAGGCGGGGGCGGACATCGTCGCGCCCTCGGACATGATGGATGGCCGGATCGCCGCGATCCGCGCCACGCTCGATGATCGCGGCTTCACGGAGACACCGATCATGGCGTACTCCGCCAAGTTTGCCTCCGCCTTCTATGGCCCCTTCCGCGAGGCAGCGCACTCCGCCCCGTCGCACGGCGACCGCCGCTCGCACCAGATGGACCCCGCGAACGGGCGCGAGGCACTGCGCGAGATCGCGGCGGACATCGCTGAGGGTGCGGACATGGTGATGGTCAAGCCCGCGATGCCGTACCTCGATGTGTTGGCACAGGCGCGCGCCGCCTTCGATCTGCCGCTCACGGCCTATCAGGTCAGCGGCGAGTATTCGATGCTCAAAAATGCCGCACGAAACGGCTTGCTCGATGAGCGGCGTGCGACGCTCGAAGCCCTCACAGGCATCAAGCGCGCCGGTGCGGACAGCATCATCACCTACGCGGCCGTGAACGCCGCCCGCTGGCTGGCCGAAGAATGGAGCGGCGCTCTTCGCGCTCTCCCTGCCCCCATCACCGTCGCGGACTAACCGGGAACAGTTAACCACATGAAAGGGTAACCGATGCAGCAGACGGTGACGGTGGCGGGGCCGAAGCGGGGGACGGGGGAGGCGCGGATGCTTGACGCATGCCAGCACCGACAGCCGGATTGCACGCCGGTCTGGTTCATGCGGCAGGCGGGGCGATGCCTCGCCGAGTACCGGCAGATGCGCGAGAAATATGGCATCCTGGAGATGGCGAAGACGCCCGAACTGAGCGCGAAGGTGACGCTGATGCCGATCCAGACCTTCGGGGTGGACGCGGCGGTGATGTTCGCGGACATCATGATCCCGCTCGAAGGAATGGGCATCTCGCTCGAAATCCAGCAAGGTGGCCCGATCATCCACCACCCGATCCGCACGATGACCGATGTTGAGAAATTGCGCCTCATCGAGCCGGACGATGTGCGGCCCGTGCGGGAGGCGATCCGCATCGTGCGCCGCGAACTCTCCGGCAAGCAGGCGGTGATCGGCTTCGCCGGCGCGCCGTTCACGCTCGCCTCCTATCTGATCGAGGGCGGGCCGTCGCGCACCTTCGAGAAGGCGAAAGGGCTGATGTTCAGCCAGCCGGATGTCTGGGACGCGCTGATGACGAAACTCGCCGACTCGATGATCGTCTACCTCAACACGCAGATCGAGGCGGGCGCGCAAATCGTCCAACTCTTCGACAGTTGGGTCGGCGCGCTCAATCCGGAGGATTATGCGCACTACGTCTTGCCGCAGACCCGGCGTATCTTCGCCGCGATCAAAGAGACAGGCACGCCAATGATCAACTTCGGCACAGGGAATGCGAGCCTGCTCGAACTGATGGCTGAGGCGGGGGGCGACATCATGAGCGTGGATTGGCGCGTCAATCTCGACGATGCTTGGGCGCGGATCGGTTTCGACAAGGGCATTCAGGGCAATTTGGATGGCACGCGGATGCTCGCGCCGTGGCCGGTGATCGAGGCGGGTATGCGGGATGTCGTGGCCCGCGCGGGCGGCAGACCGGGGCATATCTTCAACCTCGGCCATGGCGTAATGCCGGAGACCCCGCCGGCGATGCTCACGCGATTGGTCGAGGCGGTGCATATGGCGACGGCACGGGCCTAACCCCCGGCCCTTTCTCGACAGGGAAGGGGAGCGAACCTCTCGGAGAAGAGGGCATTATGGAGAAGGCTACGATACGGAGATTGATCTGACCCCCCTCCTTTTGGGGAGGGGGCAGGGGGTAGGCAATGAACATCGGCGTGTTGCTTCTCACCTATGGCTCTCCCGCGACGCTCGCGGACGTGCCGCAGTATCTCTTCAATGTCCGCGGCGGGCGGCCAATGCCGGAGGAGGAATTGCATGAACTCGAAGCCGAGTTCACGCGGCGGTATGACCTCATCGGCGGTTCGCCGCTGATCGCGCGGACGCGGGAGCAGGCGGCGGCCCTGCGGGAAGAATTGGCGCGGCAGTTCCCGGACGGCCCGACCTTCCGTACCGGTATCGGCATGCGTTTCTCGGAGCCGACGGTTGCCCGGGCGGTCCGTGAGATGGCAGCGGTGGGAGTAGAGCGGATCATCGGCATCATCATGTCGCCGCAGTATTCGCCGATCATCATGAGCGGCTACAACCGCGCGCTGGATGCCGCCGTCGCCGCGCTCAGCGACGATGCGCCCGCTGTGACGATGGCCGGGGCGTGGCATCGCGAGCCACTCTTTCAGGAGGCGCTGGCCGAGCGGGTGCGGCAAGGGCTCAACCGCTTCCCGCCGGAGATTCGTGGGCGCGTACCCGTGCTGTTCAGCGCGCACAGCATGCCGAAGCGTGTGACGGATCAGGAGCCGGAATACATCGCGCAGTTGCAGGAGACGGCGCGCGCCATCGCCGAGCGCGTCGGGCTGCCGGAATCGCAGTGGATGTTCTGCTATCAGAGCGCCGGGCACGAGCCGGGCGAGTGGTTGAAGCCGGACTTTAAGGACATCATGCCCGAACTCGCGCAGGCCGGTCACCGTGAGGTGCTGATGGCACCCGTGCAGTTCCTTGCCGACCATCTGGAAATCCTCTACGACATTGACCACGGCGCGCGCGCGGAAGCCGAGCGCGAGGGCATTCACTTTGCTCGCATCGAATCGCTGAACACCTCGCCGCTCTTTATCCGCGCGCTTGCTGCCATTGTGGCGGGCGAAGTGGCAAAGACAGAAGGGCGGCGGCTCACCGAGGCCGCTGCCGGGGACTAATCACCGATGCATCTGATCGCCGTCGGGCTGAACGCTGGGAGCGCGCCGCTCGCGCTGCGGGAGCGGTTAGCCTTTTCACATGAAACGCTGCCGGACGGACTGGAATCGCTCCGGGCTATGATGCGGAATGCGGGTTCCAGCCTCGTTGAGGGGATTATCCTTTCGACGTGCCACCGCCTGGAATGCTACGCCGTCGCGCATGATGTAGATGCCGGGTTGGATGCGCTCGTGCAGTTCCTTAGTACTGCGCACGATGTTCCAGCGACGGAGTTCATGCCACATCTCATCCCTCGTAATGACCAGGAAGCCGTGGATCACCTCTTCGCATTGGCGTCGGGGCTGGCGTCGCCGGTGCTTGGGGACAGCCAGATTCTCGGGCAGGTGAGCGACGCCTATGCCGCCGCCCAACGTGCGGGCACGACCGGCCCTGTCCTCGCGGCGCTCGTCCAACGGGCGATGCACGCCGCCAAGCGCGTGCATCGCGAAACGATGCTGAACCGCCGCGTCTCCGTCGGATACACGGCGGCGGCGATTGCGCTGGGGGCGGTAGATGTGCCGTATCCGACCGCACTCATCCTCGGCGCGGGGCAGATGGGGCAGCGCGCCGCATGGTATCTGCACAAGCACAATGCCGGGCGCATCCTGATCGCTAACCGGAACCCGGAGCGCGCCCGCGACCTCGCCGTCCGTGTCAACGGCGAGGTCGTGTCGTGGGAAGGGTACACGGATGCGTTCGCAACGGTGGACATCATCATCTCCGCGACCACCGCACCGGATACGATCGTGCGGGCAGACGATGTCGCGATGGCGATGCGCGAGCGGCCCAACCGCCCGCTTGTCTGCGTAGACCTCGCCGTGCCGCGCGATATTGAGCCAGCGATTGCTTCACTACCAAATGTCGGCGTCTCGACTGTGGACGACCTCGCGACACTCGTTGACGCCAATCAGGCGAAACGGGAGGCCGATATTCCGCGTGCCGAGGCGATCATCGCGGAAGGGAAGGCTGATTTCACCCGATGGCAGTCTGCGCGCGCCGTCACGCCGATCATCAGCGCGATGCGCGATGAGGCCGAGCGCATCCGCACCACCGAACTGCGCCGCTTCCTCCAGCGGGATGGTATGGACGCTGACGCCGCGCGACTCGACGCGCTGACCAAGGCAATCGTCAACAAACTGCTGCACCACCCAACGGTCCGTTTGAAGGAAATTTCCGCCTTACCGGATCATGAACGGTACGCCGCCATCGCGGGCGACCTCTTCGGAGTATCTGAAACCGATAGAGAGATGAGCGATAGCGGGCGTTAGCCCGCCTTCACCACAATTTGCTTCGGGAAACGCTTGAAGGAGACCGATGGATGAGCATGGTAACGCAGACGCGATCTGACGAACTCTTTATCGAGGCGCAGCGGGTGATTCCTGGCGGTGTCAACTCGCCGGTGCGCGCGTTCCGCGCCGTCGGGGGGCATCCGCGCTTTATCGAGCGGGGCGAGGGGGCATATCTCTACGACGTGGATGGCCAGCGGTACATTGACTATGTCCTCTCGTGGGGCCCGCTGATCCTCGGCCACGCGCCCCCGGCGGTCGTGCGTGCGATCACCGAGCAGGCAGCGAAGGGCACGAGTTACGGCGCGCCGACCGCGCTGGAGACGCAACTGGCCGAAATGGTCATTGCGGCGATGCCCGCTATTGAGATGGTCCGCTTCGTCAACTCCGGCACGGAGGCGACGATGAGCGTCCTGCGGCTGGCGCGAGCGGCGACCGGGCGGAGCAAGATCATCAAATTCGACGGCTGTTACCACGGCCACGCGGATTTCCTGCTCAGTAAGGCCGGATCGGGTGTGGCGACGCTCGGCCTGCCTGACTCACCGGGCGTGACGCCGGCCACCGCCGCCGACACGCTCACCGCGCCGTACAATGACCTCGCGGCGGTGCGGGCGCTCTTCGCGCAGCATCCCGAAGCGATCGCCGCGGTGATTGTCGAACCGGTCGCGGGGAATATGGGCGTCGTGCCGCCGGAACCGGGCTTCCTCGCCGGGCTGCGCACGGCGTGCGACGCGTCGGGCGCGCTGCTCGTCTTCGATGAGGTGATGACGGGCTTTCGTGTTCATCCCGGCGGCGCGCAGGCGCTCTACGACGTGCGGCCGGATCTCTCTGCGCTCGGCAAGGTGATCGGTGGCGGCTTGCCGGTGGGGGCGTACGGCGGGCGGGCCGACTTGATGGCGATGATCGCGCCGAGCGGCCCGGTCTATCAGGCGGGCACGCTGAGCGGCAACCCGCTGGCGATGGTGGCCGGTATCGCGACGCTTACCGTCCTCCAGGAGCCCGGCGTCTGGGACGAACTGGAGCGGCGGACAGCCACGCTCGCGGATGGCATGAGCAAGGCGGCGACAGCGGCGGGCATCCCATACTTCGGTACCCGCGTCGGCACAATGTTCTGCGGCTTCTTCGCGACCGAGGCTGTCCGCGACTACGCGACCGCGAAGACGAGCGACACGGCGATGTTCGGCCGTTTCTTCCACGGCATGCTCAAGCGCGGCGTCTATCTCGCGCCGTCGCAGTTCGAGGCGGGCTTCATCTCCCTCGCGCATACCGACGTGGAAATCGGCCAAACTATCGAAGCCGCCACTGAAGCATTCGCAGAAAGCGTCGCATAGCGAAACCCCGCCTGCTACGCCTTGATGTCCGCAAGCCATTCGGCGACGGCGAACCAGCGCGGCGAGATGCGCCCGTGGTCTTCGAGTGACCAGACAGCGGCGAGAACGGCCTGCGCGGCAGCCCAGCCGCGTATTCGCGCGCGGTCGAGGGCGAGTTCGTCCGACAGTTGCGCGACGCGCCGGGCGAGGATGCGCGCGGGCTGCGATGCGGTGAAGAGCTCTGCCGGGTTGCGCAGCAGCGCGCCGGTCTCGTAAGCGGGTTCACCGACCAGCCCCTTCGGGTCAATCGCGAGCCACGGTTCGCGGCTCGCCTGCAAGATATTGTCGTGGTGCAGGTCGCCGTGCAAAAGCATCGGGTCGCTTTGGGAAGCAAGCAACTCGGCGAAGAGCATCGTGGCCTTATCCATCAATGCGGCGGGGATCGGGCCGGGCGCGTCGCCAAAGCGCGCCCGATAGCGGTCCAGCCCTGCTGCCCAGTCGTGAGTCGTCGGGAAGGGATGATCCAGCGGCACGGGCCGCCATAACTGGCGCATGACGGCTGCGGCGATTGACGTAGCCTGTAGATCATCCTCCATCGCACGGAGCGGGACTCCGGGTTCGAGGCGTTCGAGGAGCATCACACCCCGCGCCGCATCCGCTTCCAACAAACGTACCGCCCCGTGGCCGTCGAAGAGGCGAAGGGCCTCCGCCTCCCGGACGAACGCTTGGTCGGGAAAGCAGACTTTGAGGACAACGGTCGTGCCGTCCGCGCGCGTGGCGGGCGTGGCGTAGTTGTAGGAGAGATTCGGGAATGGCGGACCGACTACGAGCGACCACTGCTCCTGATACTCTCGGAGGAGCGCGGGCAGGCCGTCTGCCCACGCGCGTCCAGCCTCGCCATACACATCCGTCGCGGTGTGGATGAGATTCTCCGGGATGTCACGCATCGGTATTCTTCCCCACTCAGGCTACCGGCGATACGGTCGGCGGGAATGGGTAGCCCCAGCCCGGTTCGTCCCCCGCCTTGCCCGGCACCGGGCCGTACAGGAGCGGGTCGTCCGTCGCGCGCATCCATCCGTCCACGAGGCCGCGCAACCGGGCGAGTTCGTCTGCGTGTGCGGGATCTGCGGCCAGGTTTGTGTGTTCGAGCGGGTCGGTGGTGCGGTCATAGAGTTCTTCTGTTGGGCGGATGCTGCCGTAATAGACCGGTGCAAGCGCTTCACCCGAAGGGCTATTGAGGATGTCCGATGGCATATAGATGAGGGGCGCCGCGATGAAACTGCGTGCGTAGGTATAGCGCGCCGTGCGAACGCCGCGCATCGGATTGTAGCGGTCGTGCCACGTCAGTTCGCTGAAGATGTGATCGTGTGGACGGTACGGCTCGTCGCGCAGGAGCGGCAGAAAGGTGCGGCCGTGTAAGCCGGTGGGAATAGGCAAACCCGCCGCGTCGAGGAGTGTCGGCAGGATGTCCACATTGACGAGCAGATCGCCCACGCGCCGCCCATCCGCGCCGCCCATTGGCCAGTGCATGAGGAGCGCGGTGCGCGTACCCGGTTCGTACACCATTCCCTTCGCGCGAGGCATGGCGATGCCGTGATCGGTCGTGTAGAGGAAGAGGGTATTTTCCGCCTGTGGATGGCGAGCAATCGCTGCCCGAATCTCACCGACTGCGCGATCAACAGCCTTCACCATCCCATTCAGTTGACCGATCTCTTCACGCACCGCCCGGATATCTGGAAGCCAGGGCGGAACGGTGACGGCTTCCGGCGGATCGAAGTCGTAGCCGGGGCGGTCGAAGGGGCGATGCGTCTCGTCGAAACCCGTCATGATGAAGAAAGGCGCGCCCGGCTGGCTCGCGATGCAGGCGCGCACCTTCTCCGCGACAACCGATGCCTGGATGGACGATGTATCAATGTGCTGATAGCCGAGCCGTTCCGGATGCGTATACGCTTCGTGCTGGAAGCCGAAGAGGTACGTCGCGTAGCCGCCGTCCGCAAGGTAGTGGGGCAAGCAGCGGATGCCGGGCCGCAATTCCCAACCGCGATGGGCGAGGCCCATCATGCCGTTCGTGTGCGGATACACGCCAGTGAGTAGGCTCGCGCGGCTCGGCGAGCACTGCGGCGCGGTGCAGTGGGCGCGGTCGAATTGCACGCCTTCCGTCGCCAGCGTGTCGAGATGCGGCGTCGCCACGCCCGCGTCGTAGCAGCCGAGGTGTGTGCCTGTATCATGCGTAATGACGAGGATGATATTCGGTTTCGACTGCGCCGCCTGTGCCATCCGCCGTTCCTTCGCCGCCAATCGTCTCCACGAACGTATCATACATGGAGTGCGGGGCAATCCGTGGACTGCGTGTCTGCCGTACTTCGGTGTAGCGGCCTAGCGGCCGAGACGCGGTGATACACTATCAGGGACAGGCGGATTCCGGTGGCACGCAAGCAGGCAGGCGTGAATATCCCACGGCACGGCACCCATATCACGGCCCGCAGCAGGCATGGCATACCGATTGTCGGTGCTTGCCTCTTCCTGCTCGTGTTGGTGTTCGGGCCGGTACTCATGCCTGTCCCGGTCGCGGCGCATACCTCGCTATTGCAGACGGACCCGGCATCGAATAGCACGCTCGATCATTCGCCGGAAACGATCACACTCCACTTCGATGAGCCGCTCCAGGCCGGTTTCACTAAGGTTACGGTTTTTGACGCGAGCCAGCGGCCCGTCACGTCGTCGCCGAATCCGGCGGCCGGTACGGATCCCTCCGCCGTGACGGTTGGCGTGCCGAAACTGACAACGGGTGTCTATTCGGTGCTCTGGCAGGTGCTTTCGGCGGACGGACACCCCGTGCGCGGTGCATTCGTCTTCACCGTCGCGCTGCCGGGCGATCCGCCACCCGCACCGGTCGCGAGCGTACCGGATATTGCCGGTATCTCCACCTCGAACCGCCCGCCCTTCCTCGCGGTGCTGCTACGCGGGCTGCGGTATGGGGGGATCGCCGCGCTCGTCGGTGGTATCGGCATCTTCCTGGCCGTCATCCTGCCCGCGCTCGGTGAAGTGCCGG
This sequence comes from uncultured Thermomicrobia bacterium, assembly GCA_937968015.1. GTDB lineage: Bacteria > Chloroflexota > Chloroflexia > Thermomicrobiales > JALYUS01 > JALYUS01. Next base: position 20,599 of record CALBSO010000154.1, on the reverse strand, counting down.
AAGACGAGCGCGCGAGCCTGCGCCGCACGCTCGATCAGCGGATACAGCGCTGGCTCTTCATCGCGCTCAGTATCGCCCTCGGCGCACATCTCTTCTCGCTCATTGTGCAGGTCGCGACGGTCAATGGCATCACGCTCGGTGCGGCGTTGCAATGGGGACGCATCAGCGATCTCGTGAAGAACACGACCTATGGGGCAGTCTGGCGGATGCAGGGAATCTTGCTCCTCGTGCTGGGGGAGTGGCTGATCCTCCTGCCGGCGATGGGTCGTCTGCGTCTGCCGCGCGTGCCGCTCGGTATCGTTGCCAGTCCGGCCCGGCCGGCTGCCACGGCGGCGGAAACTGACACGACAGACCGCACGCCACTCTGGGCCTGGGGTGTTGCCTTCATCGGCGGGTTAGCGCTCCTCCTGATCAGTGTCTTCGGCGGCCACGCACTCGATGTGAAGGCGCACCCCGCCCTGGCGATGCTCGCGGACTTTCTGCACCTGACGGCGATGAGCCTCTGGTTCGGCGGTATCATCCTGATGGTCGGCCTCGTGCCGCCGCTGCTACATGGCACGGCGGGCACGACACAGCGGCGGGCGATGGGCGCGATCATCAGCCGCTTCTCGCAACTCGCGCTTATCAGCATCGGTCTCCTCACCATCACCGGCATCTACGCGATCACCGTCCATACGACGCGGAGCACGATTGGCGCGACAACGTATGGCCTCGTCGTGATCGGCAAGGTCGCGCTCGTCGCCGCGATCATGCTGGTCGCCGCGCTCAACCGTTTCGGGCTCAAACGATGGATCGCGCGGGATGGGGATGGCCGCGGGGCGGTGCGGGCGCAGACGATGCTCCTGCGCGGGATGAGTGCCGAAGTGATCCTCGGCATCGTCGTGATCGGCCTGACTGGTTTGCTGACCCAGTTGCCGCCCGCGAATACTCAGGAGACAGCCGCATCCACCACCATCGCGGTGCCTTCCGCGCCCGCCGAGGTTGTCGTGGCGCAACCGATTCTGGAAGCGGACGGCGTACGTGGCTACCTCACCGTCGAGACGAAAGGGCAGGACGCGACCTTCGACGCACGGATCACGGACACGGCAGGCACGGTCCGCGGCGACGTGACGCGCGTCACACTCTGGCTTAACAGCGGCGACAAAGATGTCGGGTTGCTCACGGTACCACTCATTGCTGCCGGGGATGGGCATTACCGCGCGACGGGGCAATGGTTCGCTATCGGCCAGAACTGGCTCGCGCGGGTCGTCGTGCGTCGGCAGGATGTGGCGGAGGATGTGAAACTTCCCTTCGCACTCCAGCCACGCCCGACGGCATATACCGAGGAACCCATCCCACCTTCCGCCTTCCTCTGGCCGCGTTTCCTGCCGGACGCCTGGCGAGGCGCTGATCCCTTGCTGATCGGCGTCGCGCTGCTCGTCTTTGCGCTGATCGTCCGCCTCGCGCGTGCGTCGGTGCGGCGCGCGACATGGATTGGCGCGATCAGCCTGATCGTGCTCGGCGCGACGCTGATGGCGTGGTACTCCGTGCCAACGACGCCGCTGACCGGACGGGCGGACCCGCAGCCCGCGACGCAGGAAATTCTCACCCAGGGCAGTGTGCTCTACGCGCAAAACTGCGCCGTCTGCCACGGCGCGAGCGGCGAGGGCAACGGCAAGCCCGGCACCCGACTGACCGCCGCCACCGGGCAGCGTTACACGGACGGCGACCTCTATTGGCTGCTCACCAACGGCGTCGCGGGGAAGGGGATGCCCCCGTACAACACCCGCCTCTCCCCGACCGAGCGGTGGCAGGTCGTCCGGTACCTGCGCTCCATCCTGCCGCATGGGTAGTCACGAGTAATGAGCAGCGAGTAACGAGCGTGTGTGAGGCCAAGTCGCTACTTGGTCTTCGTTGCCTTCGCCTTTGGTACTTTCGACGTGCTTGTTTCTCGTTGCTCTTCGCCCTCGGCGGCGAGGGCGGCGCCGACGATGCCGGCGAGGTTGAGCATCTGGGCCGGTACCATCGGCGTGTGGATTGCGATGTGCGGGGCGAGTTTGTCGAACTCATCGCTCACGCCGCCGCCGATGATGAAGAGGTCCGGCCAGAGCAACCGTTCCAACTCATGGAAATATTCGGTGAGCAGTTTGCCCCATTTCTTCCATGAGTAGCCGTGCTTCTCGCGCGCACCGGCGGAGGCGCGTGTTTCAATATCCTTGCCATCAACGATCAAATGGCCGAGTTCGGTGTTCGGCACCAATCGGCCATCCACGTAGTAGCCGATGCCGATGCCGGTACCAAGCGTCACCATCATGACGCTGCCCATCTTGCCCTTGCCCGCGCCGAAACGCAGTTCAGCCAACCCCGCGGCATCGGCGTCGTTGATGATTGAGACCGGGCAATCCGTCTTCGCCTCGATCAGCGCTTGACCATTCGTGCCGATCCATGATGGATCAACGTTGGCGGCGGTGTACATCACGCCCTGCTTGACGACGGCCGGGAAGCCGACGCCGATCTTGCCCTTCCAGTTGAAATGCTTGGCGATTTCGGCCATCGTGTCCGTCATCGCTTCGGGGGTCGCGGGTTGCGGAGTCTTGATGCGCAGCCGCTCGCCCGTCAGTTCACCCGTCCGCACGTTGACCGGCGCGCCCTTGATGCCGGAACCGCCCACATCAATGCCGAGGATCTCTTCCGTCTTGCTGGCCATTCCGCGTCCCACCTCTCCAGGCACTGGCCTGTGTATGGCTCGAACTTCCTTTCCGTGTATGGCGCACAGTGTAGCCCCCAATGACCGAGGAACGCAAAAGGGGTGACACAATCCCCGAAGTGATGCGTGTTGTTGGGAATGCGCGCACGCCCGCGGAACTTCCCCAAGAGGCGGAGGACGCAGCCCGATCAGTCCCATTGTACGAGGAGCCCGGGCGTGAAGGCCGTCAGGCTTGGCAGGACGAGATCGGCTGCTGAGAGGTCCTGCGGCTGCAACGCATCCGGATTCGGCACGGCGATGCAGCGCATGCCCGCCGCTTTCGCCGCCAGCACGCCGACCGTCGCATCCTCGAAGACGACGCAGGCGGCGGGCGGCAGGCCAAGGCGCGCCGCCGTGACGAGGTACGGCTCCGGGTGCGGCTTGCCGTGCGTGACATCCGTGCCGGTGATGATGACGGCGAAGCGATCCGCGATCCCGAGACGATCCAGCACGAGCATAATGTACTCCCGGATGCCGGACGACGTGACCGCCAGCGGATACCCGGCGGCATGGAGCGCGTTGACTATCTCGACCGCGCCGGGCATCGCAAGGAGCGTCGGGGCATCCCGCAGGGCGGCGAGCAAATGCTCCTGCCGCTGCCACATGAGTGTATCAACCGAATCGGTAATGCCGAAGTGGGCGCGTATCTCCGCCAGCAGATCGCTGATCCGCCGTCCGGAGGAACCGAGGCGGATCGCGTCGGGCAGAGCGTCGTAGTCGTGACCGAGGGCCGCGAGGGCCGCGCGATCCGCCGCGAAGTGCAACGTCTGGAGATTAATTAGCAGTTCATCGAAATCGAAAATCGCGGCGCGGATCGTCATGCCGCTATCGTACGCGATCCAATCGTACGACGCGACGTGCGCCATCGGTGACTTCCAGCGCGGCGACGGGATCGCGTTCAGGCATCACGGGACGTCCGATATCCAGGGACGCCGCACCGCGAGACCCACTGCGAGAATGATTACCACGACGATGAGCACCACGATCAGGATCGGTGTCCAGTTCGTGCCGGTGTCGGTTGTGGTCGTGGTTGTGGTCGTGCTCGTGGACCCGCTGGTCGTCGCGGCGGTGGCGACAGTGGTTGCCGCTTTGGTGGCCACAGGGGTGCTCTGCGCCCCCGTTGTTGGCGTTGGGGGAGTCTGCGCTGCCGCGGTAAAAGCCGCCAGCATGAGCGCAACGCCGAGGAGCGGCGCAATCGTGAGCGGTCGGAGCCATCGTGCCTGATGGACCATGGTAGCACTCCTTTCTATCTGGCATGGGCGCCGAACGCGCCTGCCATCATCACCTATCGCACGCCGGATGCCGCCATGCTGAGGAGTGCTCTGTGTCAGCGGTTCCGCCCGGTAATACTCTTTCATGATGCACATGGCGGGATGCCTTACCAGCGCGGCTTGATGGGCAGCCAGAAGGGATCGCGCTTACGCATCTCGGTGACATCGTCACGGGCGAGGCGATTGCGGCGCTGGAAATTTTCAGCCAGTTTCGCCAGCTTGTCCTCGTCAATCTCGACGCCGAGGCCGGGGCCGCTCGGCACTTCCTGGCAGCCGTCCTGGAAGGACATCATCTCGCCCTTGATGATGTCCTCAGTGTTCCACGGGTAATGCGAGTCCGAGGCATAGAGCAGATTCGGGATCGCTGCGCCGACGGCGGTCATCGCGGCCATCGAGATGCAGAGATGATTGTTGGAGTGCTGCGAGAGGCCGAGGCCGAAAGTCTGGCAGAACTTCCCGAGGTCCACGAAGGCCCGCACCCCACCCCAGCCGTGGTGATCGCCGAGGATCACCTGCACGGAGTTCAGCCGCACCGCCTCCGGAATATGCTCGAAGCGCGTCACGCACATGTTTGTCGAGAGCGGGATATGCGTCGTGCGGGAGACGGCGGCCATGCCAACATTGTCCGCGGTCGGGTCCTCCAGGTATTCGAGATCAATCTCCTTCAGTTTGTACGCGACGCGGATGCTCGTCTCGACGGACCAGATCGCGTTCGGGTCAATGCGCAGTTGGTGATCCGGGAAGCGCTCGCGCAGCAGGAGCATCGTGCGCACTTCCTCATCCGGCGGGAGGACGCCACCCTTCACCTTGTGCGTCGTGAAGCCCCATTGCTCGTGGAACATCTCGGCTTCATGCACCATCGCCTCGGGCGTCATCACCTCGCCCCACGGATCGTCACGCTCCTGATCGGCGTACTTGTAGAAGAGGTAAGACGCATATGGCACTTTCTCTCGCACCTGCCCGCCGAGCAGGTCCACGAGCCGCTGCCCGGTCGCCTTGCCGATGATGTCGAGGCAGGCGACCTCGATGGCAGAGAAGACCTGTGCATTACCCCGGAGCGTCAGGCGCGCCGGTTCGAGATTGTACGGGCTTTGACCGAGAATATGCGGTCTCGCCGCCTCGATCTGCCGCGCCATCGCCGCCCCGCCGCCGACTTCACCCCAGCCGACGAGGCCATCATCCGTCGTCAGTTTGAGGATGACGCGGACAAAGTACGGCTCATGCACGCCCCACGAGTTGCGGAGCGGCGGATCGGGCGCCGCGACGGTCGTCACTTGCATCTGGCTGATTTTCATACTCACCCCCTAGCCCCCTCCTGAAACGGGAAGGGGAATGTGGATTTACGGTCAATCCGCGATGGCGTATTCGAGCGAACGCGGATTCTCGACGCGCTTCGATGCATCGAGGATTTCCAATCCGACGATATTGCCATCTTTGTCATAATCGAGGATGACCCCAGGCTTTTCTTCGTCGCTCTCCTCAATCTCGGCGTTGTTCAGCACAATGCGAAGCACATCTACTTCGGGATCGTACGTGATTTTCATGGCGCTCCCTCACTTAATCACCACTTCCCTCCCCGTCTCACTGGACTTTTCCGCCGCGAGCAGCACGTCCATGATGTGCCGGGCGTACTCCGGGCCGATGGGGGAGGGCGCGCCAGTGAGGATGCTGTGCGCGAAGTCGGTGATCTCGCCCGTGAAGCCCGTGCCGGTCGGGACGGCATCGAGCGGGGTGGGCGTGTAATTGCCGTCCGTTGCCGTCCAGACGCCGGCATTCATGCGCGAGTTGACGCGGAGCATGCCGCCGGTGAGGATGTACTCGCCCTCGCTCCACTCGTTGCCCTGCTCCTTCGCGTAGCCGGTGTGCGTGAAGACCGCATGGACACCGCTGGCGAAATCGAGCATCACGACGCAGGAGTCATCCGCTTTCTGGTGAACCATCGGGTTGCCGATCCAAGCCTTGACCGCCGTGACCTTGCTATTCACGAGCCAGGTGATGCGGTCCAGCATGTGCGCGCCGTTCATCTGCCACATGCCGCCACCTTGCGCGCGGTCAAGGAACCACGGCGGGCGCATGCCAAGGCCAAACGGTTTGTACCAGACATCGTTGCCAAAGACGATGTTGCCCAGTTCGCCACTGTGCAGGATGCGCCGCGCGGTGATGTTCGGCGCCTGGTAGTGCTCCGAATGGCCCACCATGATCTTGACGCCGTGCTTTTCCGCCGCTTCGGTCATCCGGTCGCACTCATCGAGCGTCATTGCCATCGGCTTCTCGATGAAGATGTGCTTCTTCGCCTCTGCCGCCGCGATCGTCGCGTCGCAATGGAGCCAATGCGGCAAGGCGACGATGACGAAATCGAGGTCGTCGCGCGTGAGCATCGCGCGGTAATCGGTGTAGGGCGTGCAGTAGTTCACTTCCGCGAAATGCTCGACGCGCCCCTCATCCACGTCCGCCGCCGCCACGAGCCGCGTCGCCTCTGTCTCCTTGACCGCCTTCGCGTGCCCACCGGAGACGCGCCCCGTCCCGATAATCCCGACACCGAGTATCGCCGTTTCGGTTGCCATCGTTCCTACCCCCATGCTGCCCAAAGGGCGCCCGCCTCCCGAAACGGGAAGGGGAACTGGTCGCATCGCGATGCGCCCCTACATGACTTCGTCTCCCCTCTCGCTCCCCCTCTCCTTTGCCCCCAGGCAAAGGAGAGGGGCCGGGGGGTGAGGTTCCCCGCCAAATATCGCGCAAAACGGGGATGAACGCTACCGTCCGCCCCCGTTTGTCACACTGCTCGCGCGGTGTGAAACCGCTTACCCCTTGACGCTACCCGCTGTCAGGCCCTCAACGAGGAACCGTTGCGCGTAACTGTAGATGATCGCGACGGGAACCGCCATCAGGATCGCGCCCGCCATTATCTGGCCATACGGATAGGTATCGCCGGTGGTGATGGTTTGCAGCCCGACCGGCAGCGTCCGCAGCGCCTCTCTCGAGATGAAGACGAAGGCGAAGAGGAACTCGTTCCACGCATTCGTGAAGGTGAAGAGCGCCACCGCGAGCAGCGCGGGCTTGGCAAGCGGGAGCGTGATGCGGCGGAAGGCCTGGAAACGGGTCGCGCCGTCAATCATCGCGGCGTTTTCCAACTCCTCCGGGATATTGCGGAAGTAGCCCATCAAGAGCCACGTCGCGAAGGGGAGCGCGAAGGTGGGATAGGTGACGATCAGCGCGCCGAGCGAGTCAATCAGGTGCAATCTGCTCAGAATCTGATAGAGCGGGATGAAGAGCAACGATCCGGGGAGGAGATACGTGAGCAAGAGGATACCGGTGAGGGATTGCGCCCCCCGGAAGCGGAGCCGTGCCAGGGCATAGCCCGCCATGGACGCGAAGGTGACGGAGAAGATCGTCGTGCTGCCCGCGACGATGATCGTGTTGCGGAACCATTTCCAGAAGGGATGCTGGCTGAGCAGATCGTGGATCTGCGAGGTCGTCCACGGTTTCGGCCAGAGGATGCTGGTCAGCGTTTGCGCCTGCAGGTCGGTCTTGAACGCGGTAATCACGATCCAGTAGAAGGGTGAGAGGACGATGAAGAGCAGCAGTGCCAGCGCGATCCACATCGGCAGGCGGCCAAGGATATTCGGTTGCTCCTTCGCGGAGCGTCGGTCCGCTCCCCGCGCGTGCCGGATCGCCTCCCCACGGTCTGTCAGCCATGTGCTGACCCACCCGAACGCGAAGCCGATGCCGAGAATGACGGCGAGGATTGCGATGGCGTGGATGAAAAGGCTCTGGTTCAGCAGATAGAGGAAAAGTGCCATCCCGGCGATGCCGACAAAGAGGAGGATCTTGCCGTAGCGGTCGAAGAAGCGGTCCAGCGGGGACTCGTCCACCTGCCGGTCGGAGCGGCGCATGTAGCGGGCGAGGAAGAAGATGAAGATCGAGACGATCGGTACCATCAGCAAGGCTACCGCAGCGCCAGCGCCGTACTGGGATTGTACGATCCCTTTCTGATAGGCGAAGATCGGGAAGACATTCGTCGCGTTGCCGGGGCCACCGGTTGTCAGCAGGTAGATCACATCGAAGGAGTTGAAGGTCCAGATCGTCGAGAGCAGGGTGGTGACGAGGATGACGTAGCGCAGACCGGGGAGCGTCACATTGATGAACCGCTGCCAGGAGGTCGCCCCATCCACGGCGGCGGCCTCGTAGAGGTCATTGTCAATCGCCTTCATGCCGGCGAGGAAGTTGATCGTGAAGAAGGGAATACCCTTCCAGACATTGACGAAGATGACGGAGGGCATGGCGAGATCCGTTCCGCCGAGCCACGACGCGGGAAGGCGATCCACGAGGTGGAGTTTGATCAGGATCGGGCCGAGATGCAGGAAGGCGAGCAGGGGATTCAGGCCACCGTAGATCGAATCGAAAATCGAGCGCCATGCGAGCGCGGTGACGACGGTCGGGACGATCCACGGCAGTAGGACCAGCCCCGTGAGGATGGAGCGCCCGCGCTTCAGGTTGTGCAAGATGAGGGCGGCGATCAGCCCCGCGGTGACCTTGAAGATCTCGGAATAGGTCGTGAAAGCGATCGTATTTTTGACCGCCTGTTTGAAAAATCCGTCATGCAGGAGATCGCGGTAGTTTTGCAGACCGACGTAGCGCGTCACATTCGTGACGAGACGCACGGTAAAACTGAGCCGGATCGCCTCAAAGAACGGGTAAGCGATCAGGCCACCCATGAGGATAATGATCGGCAGGATAAACGGGAACGCGATCTTCCAGTCCGGCCCAAATATCTGACGGACCCGCTGACCGACGGTGCGCTGGCTGGCGATTGGGACCGAGATTGCGCGTTGCCGCGTGGTTTCCGCCATCGTTCACCTGCTTACTGGTTCGAGGCGCTGGCTGCCGCCCCGAGGCATCTTCCCATCACGATCATGTATAGCGTGAGTGCACCATGAATTTTTGAACGGAAGGGGCACGGGTCTGCCGCACCCCTTCCTTTGACCCCGGTCGCTCGGCCTACTGCTTGATGCCGAGCTGGTTGAAGAGCTGGATCGCCCGCTGGGTCGCGGTCTTCACCGCGTCGTCCGGCTTCACCTTCTCCTGAATGATCTGCGCCATCATGTCGGTCAAGACGTACCCCTCGTCTACAGCGCTCGAGCCCGCGCTCGGCGTTTGCGGGAAGTGGAAGCCCGTCTTACTTACGATCGGCAGCGGCTGCTCGATCACTTTCCGCAGCGCGGGGAAGGAGGGATCACCCTTCGTGTAGAAGGGGTCGGAATCCCACTGCTTCGTATACGCAGGCAGCACGAGACCGAGAGAGGGCGTAGCAACAGTAAGCAGCGCCTTACCGCCCGCCATGTATTTCGCCAGTTCCTTCGCCAGCGCCGGGTTCTTCGCGCCCTTGAAGATCATCAATGCACCCCAGCCGCCGGTGTTGATCACGGTCTCGACCCCGGGGCCAAGGAGGCCGGGGAAGATCGCCGTATTTGGATAGACGGGGTTCTTGTCCTTAAAGGACTGGGCGTAGAGAGTGTAGGCGTTCTCCGTAATGCCGATCGTGCCGGCGAGCCATGCTTTGTTGTTGCCGAGGTCGTCCCACGCGAAGACGTCCGGCGGCAACATATTCTTGTACTTCGGGTTCGTGTACAGGTCCGCGAGGAAGTTGACAGCGGCGTGCGTCTCGGGAGAGTCCAGGACGACTTTCTTGCCGTCGTCGCTCGCGATCGAGCCGCCGTAGGCATGGATGCAGTCCAGGACGGTCGCTCGCCCGTCACCACTCTTGTTCGGCGTCAGCCCCCACCCATAGCGGTTCTTCGAGGGATCGGAGATTGCCAGGGCGATATCGCGGGCATTCTCGTAGGTCTTGATGCTCTCAACCTTGATGCCCTTCTCGTCCAGCCAGTCCTTGCGGGCGAACCAACCGCCGGCCTGCGAATAGAACGGCACCGCCGCCCACTTGCCATCAATAAAGAGCGCGTTCTTGATCTCGCTCTCGACCGGGCCGTAGGCCTTCTCCAACTCCGCGACGACGTCCGACACGTCAATGATGTCTCCCAACTGCCAGAGGCGGGCGACATTCCCCGCGTACCCAATGTCTTGCACATTGCCGGACTTCACGGCGGTGTCCTGCTTGGCGACGAAGTCCGCGGTGTCAACGTTGACGTGGTTATTCTCGATCTTCGCTCCCGTCAACTTGGCGAAGTCCTGGATGACGGTGTCAACCGCCGTCTGCGTGCCGGGGAAGTACTCCTGCCGCGAGATCATACTGAGGGACTGGCCCTTCCACTTGTCCGGGGATGGCGGCGCGATCGTCCCGATGGGGCCGGTCGCGGCGACCGCACTGCCGCTCGGCGCAGTCGTGCCCGTCACTGCCGGGGCGGTAGTGCTCGAAGCCGTGGTGCTCGCGGCCGGTTTCGTTGCAGCTGCTGCCGCGCTCCCCGCCGGTGCGCTCGTTCCGGTGGCGGGTGCGGTAGTGGCCGCCGCGCCGGTGGTTGGAGCCGCGCCCGTTGTCGGTTTCGCTACCGGCGTGCTCGTGGCGCTACTGCCACCGCAGGCCGCGAGAATCGCTGCCGCCGCGCTGGCCGCGATGCCACTGAGGAAACCACGTCGTGTCAACCGGGACGAATGTTCGGTCATTGCCTCTTCCTCCATACTACCGAAATACGACGAATGCTCCATCTCTCACGGTACCTATCCCACCGCTGCGAGTTTTGTCTGCGGCCCCGTCGGTCTACGCATCCAGACACCCCACGCTCGCGCGAGCGATTTTCTCCGATAGACGGATACGAACATTCCTGGATGGCCCAGAAGGTTATGGGCACGCTACCATCCATCGTGCCATTTTGTCAAGCGAAAACAGCACGCGAACAGGAGATTTGGGCAAACGCACGATAGCGGCGGGGGTGCGCTACAATCAGTGGCGTCGTGGGTCGAGCGGTCCGCAATGGGAGGAGAAATCGCGATGGCTGGTTTGGTCTGGGGAGAAAAGGAGTCGGCGCGCCTCGCGGCGATCCGTGACGATCTGGCGCAGGTGAGCACCGCGTCCGCCTGCCAGTTGCTCGTGCAGCAGGGGTGGCGCAATACCTATATGCAGGGGCTTTTGCCTCTCGAATCACTGGGTTTGGGCACGCGGCTCGTCGGGCGGGCACGGACCGTGCGCTACCTGATGCGGCGCGGGCCGGATGCACCGCCGAACCCCGCAGCGCGTCGGCAATCTGCCGAGATCGCCCTGATCGAGTCTATCGAACCGGGCGATTTCTTCTGCGTAGACGCGCTCGGCGTGCCAACGGCGGGGATCATCGGCGATATCCTCGCGACACGCCTGAAATACCGTGGCACCCTCGCGGCGGTCATCAACGGCGCAGTACGCGACACGCCATACCTGAAAGGCGTCGGCTTACCGGTCTTCACCGGCCACGCCCATCCCGCCGCGAGCAACCGGGACGTGATGGCGGTAGATTACGACGTGCCGTGCAACATGGCGGGCGTCTACCTCATCCCCGGCGACATTATCCTCGCGGACGATGAGGGCGTGCTGGCGATGCCGCTTGATCTGGCGGAGCACATCGCGGCGCACGGCCCAGCGAAGGAGCGGCAGGAAGTCTGGATTCGTGGCAAGGTGGAGGCGGGCGGCTCCGTCCACGATTATTACCCGCCGAGCGAGGAGAAAACTGCCGAATACGAGCGCGAAACTGGGCAGACCTATCACCGGTAATCGAGAACCCGATCGCATATGTGAAGGAGGGATGGCAGGCGATGCACCGCCTGCCATCCCTCCTTCACACAATGTCATCCCCAATGATGTGTACCCCCCTTGACCCTCCCGTCACATCCCTCACTGAAACACTCCGCGTTCGCGGCGGTCAAACAGGTAGGCAGTGTGTCAGGCCCGATCATGGAACGTTCACATTGCAGTGCGATAATTTTGATACAGAAAGCGAGTACCGTGCGGTGACGATCTATGACCTGTCCGAATGGACACAGCGGAACCACCCGGATGGACGATGTTTGATGGCGGCAGGAATCGTATGGTGGGCTGCGGAAGGACGTGCCGTCTCTTTGTCAGGAAAGAGTGCGGCACGGTGTTCTCACACGGGGTAGCAGTAAGGAGCGGCGCGTACCGATGTCAGAGAGACGAGAAGGAGAAGAAGGGAACCTTATGAAGATGGAAGAGCGGCTCAATCGGATGGAACATGCCACAGTGCCACCGGCGGATGGCCACGCCGCACCTATCGCGGCGCCGATTCCGCAGGGCGATGAGCAGCATTCCTCGATCGTCAATCCGATCATTGAGGCGCACGCGGTCGTCAAGGTGTTCGATACCGGCAAGGTCAAAGTCCCCGCCCTGCGCGGCGTCTCCTTCGCCGTCGGGCGCGGTGAGATGGTCGCCATCATGGGTCCGTCCGGCTCCGGCAAGACCACCCTCCTCAACTGCCTCGCCGGGCTCGAAGCGATTGACGCCGGTCAGATCATCGTGGACCGCACCGACATCGCCACGCTGAACGACAAAACGAAGACCGCCTACCGCGCCCGCCACATGGGCTTCGTCTTCCAGTTCTACAACCTCCTGCCCGTCCTCTCCGCCGTCGAGAACGTCGAGTTGCCACTCGTCGTCAGCGGCGTGAATACGAAGGAAGCGCGGGAGCGGGCGATGCGCGTGCTCGAACTGGTGCGGCTGAAGGAGTGGGCGGCGCACAAGCCCGCGGAACTCTCGGGCGGCCAGCGGCAGCGGGTGACGATCGCCCGCGCGCTCGTCAACGAACCCGCGATTGTCTGGGCGGACGAACCGACGGGGGACCTGGACAGCGAGACGGCAGACGAGATCATCGGCCTGATGCAGGACCTCAATGCACGGCACGGCCAGACCTTCGTGATCGTCACGCATGACGCGGGCGTGGGCGCGCGCTGTGGACGGATCATCAAGATGCGGGATGGGCAGATCATTGATGACGGCCTCGGTCACGTCGCTGATCCGCGTTCATTCTCGGGCGACGGTCAGGCGCGGCCAGTAGCGAGTAACGAGTAACGAGTGGGACGCAATAAACAGTGACGAGCGTACAGCCTCGTTGTTACTCGCTACTTCGATAAAGAGGAATAGATATGAACAAACTCTTTGGTATCCCGATGACGAATATCATGGTGGCGCTCCTGATCGTGCTGGCGCTGGTGCTGGCGATCACGGTCTATATCGCGCTGCGCAATCCGGTGATCTTCCGGCTGGGCATCCGCAACGTGCCGCGGCGCAAAGCGCAGACGGGGCTGATCGTCGTCGGACTGATGCTCTCGACGCTGATCATGTCCGCCGCCTTCGCGACGGGTGACACGATCAACTACTCGATAGGGGATCTCGTCTACAAGTCGCTCGGCCGCGTGGACGAGGTGATCCGTCCGAAGGCCGACCCGAACACCGTCGGGCAGGGGACGGACAAGATCCCCGCAGCCGTGTTGACGGACTTGGAGACGCGCTTCAAGGGCGACCCGGACATCACCGGCTTCGTCCCGTCGCTTGGTAAGGTCGTCCCTGCCCTCAACGCGCGCACATCGCAGAGCGAGCCGATCGTCTCCCTCGCCGGAGTAGACGCCAAGCGCGTGGCGGCCATCGGCGGCGTCCTCGATGCGAACGGCAACACACTGGATATCGGCACGCTGAAGCCGGGCGAGGCGTACCTCAACGCGACGGGCGCGGACAAACTGCAAGCGAAAGTCGGCGACACACTCCAGTCCTTCTACAACAACCAACCGATCAGTTTCACCGTCGCGGCAATCGTACAGGACAGTATCTTCAATCTGAATCCGGGTAATGCCAACCCCGGCTTATTGATCCCGCTCGACCGCGCGCAGACGTTGTTCAATCGTCCGAGCGACTATGACGCGATCTTCGTCGCCAATACCGGCACGGTGCGGAGCGGCGTCAACCGGACAGACGCGGTCGTGGGGAAACTCGATCCCGTCCTCGCCCCGCAAAACCTCGAATCCGTCAAGATTAAGCAAGATAGCGTGAAGCAGGCCGAACTGTTTGGCAACATCTTCACGACCTTCTTCCTCGTCCTCGGCTTGTTCGCTATCGCCGCCGGCGTGCTGCTCATTTTCCTCATCTTCACGATGCTCGCGGCGGAGCGGAAGAGTGAGATGGGCATGGCGCGCGCCGTCGGTACCCAGCGGCGCCACCTCGTGCAGATGTTCATCGCGGAGGGCACGGCATATGACCTGATCGCGGCGGCGGTCGGTGCGATCCTCGGTGTCGGCGTCGCGCTCGGCATCGTCTTCGCGATGAAGGCGATCATCGGCAACGAACTGCCGCTCTCACCGTATGTGCAGCCGCGCTCGCTGATCATCGCCTACTGCCTCGGCGTCGTCCTCACCTTCGGAACGATTGCCTTCTCCTCATGGCGGGTGAGCAACCTGAATATCGTCGCGGCGATCCGGGACACGGCGGAGCCGGTGCGCCGCAAGGCGGGGCGCAAGAGCCTGATCTGGGGCATCGTCATGGTCGTCGGGGGCGGGTTGCTCGCACTCTCCGGCCTCTCCGGCAAGCAAGCCGCGCCGTTCTATGGTGGGGCGATGCTGATCGTCTTCGGCCTCGCCCTGATCCTCCGCCGCTTCGGCGTGCCGGAACGGGGTGTCTTCACGGCGGTCGGGCTGTTCGTGCTCGTCTGGTGGTGCGTGCCCTTCTCGGTGCATGACAAACTGTGGGGCAAACTGAATGGCGGCATCGAGATGTTCTTCTTCAGTGGGATCGCGCTCGTTACCGGCGCGGTGCTCCTCATGGTCTTCAACGCGGACACGACGCTTCGGTTTGTGACGTGGCTCGGTAAGCCCTTCGGGCGATACGCACCCGCCTTCAAGACGGGCGTTGCCTACCCGATGGCGAACCGGGGCCGCACGGGCATGACGCTGGCGATGTTCGGGCTGATCATCTTCGCGCTCGTCGTGATGAGCGTGCTCAACACGACCTTCGGCAAGGCGTTCACCTCCGACGCGACGCTCGGCGGCTGGGATGTGGCGGCGGCGACGAACAGCAACAACCCGGTCGGCGATTTCAAGGCGGCGGTGCAGCAGGGCGGTGCGGTCAATACGAACGACTGGACCGCGCTCGGCGTCAACCACATTGTCTACGCGCAAAACACGCAAGTCCGCCTCGTGGGGGCGCCGGATTTCCGGCAGTACACCACGCGCGGTCTGGACAGCGCCTTCATTGACCACTCCACATACACTTTCCAGACCCGCGCCACCGGCTACGCCTCTGACCGCGCCATCTGGGATGCGCTGAAGCGTGATCCAACACTCGCCGTGATTGACGCGTCGGCACTCCCGCAGCAGGGCGGCTTCGGCGGCGCGAACAGCGACAAACGGTTTCAGTTGACCGGCGTCAAAGATAGCGACAAGACGATGCAACCCACCGCCGTGGACGTACGTGACTCACGGACGGGTAAGGCACAGCAAGTGACCATTATCGGCGTGCTCGACCAGACAATGAACATCAGCGATGGCCTCGGCATCGGGAACAGCGGCGCGGGCCTCTTGATGAACGACCGCACCTTCCAGCAGATCTTCCCGACTGATCGCCAGATCACCGCCTACTTCATCGCCGTGAAACAGGGCGTGGACACCAAGGCCGTGAAGTTCGGCATCAAGGCCACGCTCGTTCGGAACGGCGTGCAGGCGATTGACCTACGCGACGAGTTGCAGAAGGGGCAGCAGCAGAGCCAGGGGTTCCTCTATCTGTTGCAAGGCTTCCTCGGTATTGGCCTCTTCGTCGGCATCGCGGCGCTCGGCGTGATCGCGCTGCGGTCGGTTGTCGAGCGGCGGCAACAGATCGGCATGCTCCGCGCGCTCGGCTATCAGCGCGGCATGGTGAGCGCGACGTTCCTGATCGAGTCGCTCTTTATCGCGGTATCGGGCGTGATCGTCGGCGTGGCGACCGGGATGGTGCTCTCGCGGAACCTGATCGCCAGCGGCAACGCGGGCGCGCAGGCGAAGGTGATGATCGTCCCGTACGGGCAGATCGCGCTCTTCGTTGTCATCGCCCTCGTCGCTGCCTTCATCATGACTGTCATCCCCGCGCGCCGCGCCAGCCGCGTCCCGATCGCGGAGGCATTGCGGTACGAATAGGCAGCCCCTTATGGGAATCGCATTCCCTCCATGCCCCAACATCGCGGCAAATCACCCCTCTCCATTGCTGTCAGCAATGGAGAGGGGGCCGGGGGGTGAGGTTCCCTTACCGCAGCGTACTCGCGTAAATGCTATTGAAGAGCAGGCGATAGGTGCCACGGGCCTGGGCACGGAACTGGGCGCGGAAGCCGATCAGGATAACCTTGCCCTGCGCCACCGGTACCTCCACGACCGCCGCGCGCCCCTGAATCTTCTCCGGGCCGAGCATCCAGCCGGAGAGGAGCGGGTTGCTCATCGGGTAGCGCGCCACCGCCGCCGCGCCGCCATGTACCTCGAAGGCGGGGCTATTGACGAAGAGCGCGACACTCTCCCGCTCGAAGCCGTAGCCGATCGGGTGGTGCGGGTCGAGCAGGATGCGCACCATTGAGCCGGGCGAGTAGAACTCCTGCGGCGTGGCGCTTTCCAGCACGTTCGTCACCGGCAGGTAACACTGCTTAATTGCCACCTCACACGCCGCATCGAGGGCGATCAGCGTGCCGCCGCTCTCCACAAAGCGGCGCAGGTTCGCCGCGCCAAGTTCGCCAATGCCGCCCGTGTACTCCGGTGGGTAATCGGTCGGGTTGTTCCCCTCCATAATCATCTTCGCGGACATCGCGGGCAGAATAATGCACGAGCAGCGCCCTCGGAGGTCGCCCTGCCGCATGTCGCCGTCTCGCAGCGTGTCATAGAGGAAGCCGTACTCCTCCAGAATGAAGCGTGTCCAGCCCTCGTCAATCGCGTTCGACAACCACGGGCGATAGAGGCCGACTTTCGGCTGCCGCAGCCGCCGTGCTGAGGTCGGTACCCGCTCGACCGCCGCGGCGCGCGCACCCTGCTCAAGGCAGCGATTCCGCACGCGCTCCAGCGCCTTGCCCGTCGCCGCGATGGCGTAGGCGCCCGGCGCGAACTCCTCGCCACCGCCGCGCACGGGGCCGCTCGTGCGGCTCACCTCCAGCCCTTCCGCGAGTAAAGCGTTGACGAGTTTGACACTCGCGTTCGTCTCCGCACCGATGATTATGCCCGCCGTGCCTCTCCCTTTCACCGTCCCCTTCGGGAGCGCGATCAGGCCGGAGACGGGCACGAGGTCCGTCTTGAATGGCGTGGCGACCGCGACCGCCTCAACCCCCATTTGCAAGGGAAGCGAGTGCGCCGTGATGTCGTACGGCGGCTTCGGTGGGCCGTCCGGGTAGAGGCGGAGGTCCGGGTATTTCTGCGCTTCGAGGAGCGTCTTCGCGTACGCGCCGTATGGCTGCGCCATCTGAACGACGGCGGAGCCGATGGGATAGGTGACGCCGTCCGCCGTGAAGCGCGTCTTCGCCCGCGTCAGTTCGACGCCGCCGCGCTGCAAGACTTGCAGGAGTTCAGCGGCGGTGACCGGATCGCGCTGCCTGGCGGGGACGACAAAGGCAATGGGCGGGCCGGTGCGCTCGATGGCGCGGTGCGAGAGCGCGGCAAAGTTTGAGAGCCACATATCCCGATAGCGCGCGGCATGGAGGAGGAGGGCGTCCGTGCCGATCCGGTTGTAGGAGACGATGTCGGCGAGCGCCCACTCACCGCCGGGCCACGGGTTTGGGTGATTCCACGTCGCCGTGTGCGGATCGAAGCCGCGCCCGACCTTGAGATCGTCCTTGTTGATCGTCACGGGCGTGGCGATCCGGCAACTGGCTGCCTCGGAGAGAATGCGCACGCCGCCGTGGTAATGCTGATAGGCGCGGGAGGGCGAGAAGGCATCGAAGATGACGTTCGTCGTCACGCCCGGTTTCCCATGTGCCGCCAGTGCCTGCGCCATCGTCGAGCCGAGAACGTTGATCTCCTGGGAGAGGATCGGGTCCACATTCGGATCGTACGGATCAATAAAGGGCGGCACGAAGTAGCGCGGGCCGTCCGGCATCATCTGGTGCAGGTCATAGACGATCTGCGGATGCCAGACATTGTGGACCTTCTCGACAGCCAGGCGGTTCTCGGCCTGTGTGAGCATGAACCAGTCGCGGTTGTTATCGTGGCCGGTGTAGGTCTGATACAACTGTGGCGGCGCGCTTCCCTCGAAGGGCGTGCCAAGCGTCTTCGTGTACCACTGCTCGACGAGATCCCAGCCGTCCGGATTGAGCGACGGCACGAGCAACAGAATGACATTATCGAGGATTTGCCGCGTCGTCGCGTCATCCTTCGTGGCGAGATCGTGCGCGAGTCCCATCGCCATCAGCGTCGCGCCCACTTCGGTCGCGTGGATCGTGCAGGTGACGAGCGCAATCGTCTTCCCTTCCGCGACGAAATCGGCGATCCGTTGCGCGCTCACGCCGCGCGGGTCGGCGAGATGGTTCTGGATATCGCGGTAGTGATCGAGCCGCGCGTGCGTCTCCTCACCCGTGATGATCGAGAGGATGAATGGCCTGCCCTCGGTCGAGTTGCCGAGTACTTCGGTATGCACACGCGGCGAACGCGCGCCGAGCAGTTGAAAGTACGCCGCGATCCGCGACCACGGTGCGAGTTTGCGGGCATCGCCCGGCTCGAAACCGAGATGATCGGCGGGGGTGATGATCGCTTCCTGGATCGTCGCGCTCTTTGTCCCCGGTGCGGTTGCGGTCTCCGCCATACTTTGCTCCTTCATACCACGGACGGCTGCGAATGCCCGCCGAGTATAGCAGGCGACGAGCGGGGAAACATATCGCGACCGTGGATTATGGCTGTCGCATCCGCTCGCTGATCGCGCGCACGAACGTCGGCGCTTCGAGCGAGAGATTATTGAGGACCTGCTCGACTGATTGGGGAGGATTTCGCAGTCTTTCCGATTGTTCAACGATAATCCGCGCGACCGTATCGGAATCCGCAGCAAACAGGGAGTTGAGGAATATGTCGGCGGATTGTGCTTCGATTGCGGCATGTATTAATAGATCGCAGAGCGCCATCGGAAAAAGGGTATTCGCGTCCAAGACCGCAATCGGCACACCGCGCAGGGTCCTCATTCGTTGGGCAAGAGGGTGAATTTGCGTGGCGGAAGATCATATCCGCCCATCTCTTCCCCTTCTCGCGTCATTTCATCGAGGATTCGCTTGCGCTCAGCGTACCACACCGCGTGAGAGGCCATGAGATCATCATACGGGACGCGGCGGTGGGAGCCGACCATCGTGTAGGGGATCGCGCCTTCATCGAGCAACTTGATGAGGTAGGGGCGGGAGACATTGAGGATGTCTGCTGCCTGCTGTGTCGTCAGCGCCCTGTCCATCGCGCTGAGGACGATGATCTTGTTTTTCGCCGCGAGTTCCGCCAGTTGCCGAATCGCCGGGCGGAGGCTGTCCGGTATCTCGACCGCCTCACCCGCCGCATTGGTCAGTTGGACGCTCGGTTCGGCGAGCAGCGCGATGATCCGTGCATAGCGTTCATGCTCCTCGGGAGTGACCGTTTTCGGTGCGAGCGTTGATGTTGCCATACGATGGAATCCTCCTGACTATTGACGCAACGGCATCGTGGCGATCTGCGCGCTGCGCGTCTGTTAGGTGTGGGAAGGCTCCGGGGCGACAGGTGCGCCGACGGCCATGCTTGCCTGTGCGGCGAGGATGGCGGCAAGGCCGGGGCGCATCGCCCACGCGGCGGTGGCCGGTTCGTCCCCGGCGCGGATGCAATCGAGGAAGTGACGGATCTCCGCTGTGAATGTGTCCTCGGTCGGGATTCGTTCGGTGCGCGTGCCGCCCGGTGTGACGATGGTCAGCGTGCCATCGTCGTCCGTCATCAGGGAACCGCCGGGGCCGAAGACCTCGACGCGAATGCGGATTTCCTGGGGCACATAGGTGGAAAAACTTTCGGAGAGGACGGCGACGCCACCCCCTGCCATCCGGAAGAGGCCGATGCTCGTGTCATCCGTCGTCATCTCAGCCAGGGTCTTGCGGGCGGCGGCGGCGTAGATCTCCTGAAATGGTGCATCGCCCATCAGCATGCGCACGGTTTCGATGTCGTGGATACCGCCGCTCCACATGATGCCGCCGGTTGGGTCGGTGAAGAACCATGGCCGCTCGCGCAGCGCGTCGTGCATGTGATGGTCGCGAGAGATACGACAGAGAAACGGCGCGCCAATCGCGCCGGAGAAGATCAATTCGGTCATCCGCAGATAGACGGGATCGTAGCGGACATTCTCGGCAACCATCAGGATGCGTCGGGCGCGGGCCGCTGCCGCGATCATCGCGTCCGCCTCGTCAATGCTTGTGGCGAAGGGTTTTTCAATGAGGACATGCTTGCCCGCCGCCAGCGCCGCCTCAGCGACTGCCGCGTGGAGCGTGTGCGGCAGGCAGATATCTACCGCCTGTACGTCCGACCGGGCGAGCGCGGCACTGAGATCGTCGGTCGCGAACGGTATGCCCCACTCCCGCGCGCGCCATTCCGCGACCGCGTGGCGCGTCTCCACGACGGCGACAATCCGGCCATGATCCGGCAGCTGTCTCTTATACACATCTCCGAGCCCACGAGACAGGCAGAAATC
>CALBSO010000153.1 GCA_937968015.1 uncultured Thermomicrobia bacterium | reverse complement strand
AGGTGGCGCACAAACGAGCGGCGCGGTGGTGCACTTGCAATCCGGCGTCTACAACATTCTGTCTACTGGTTCGAGGATAGCAGTTTGCTCACCCGAGACGCACGCGGCGACCGAGCGAGTTTCAACCAAGCGGTTCACCACCGGTCGTTCGCTGTTCCGGTCGGCGCACCCACGGTGTAAGCAACCTAACGAAACGCAGTGGCCACTGCGAGGAGGACGGTGACAAAGACGACGCCCGCGATCCCCCCGATGAAGGGAGCGAAGGCCCCGGCGGCTATCCGGGCATCCCGGTAGGCAACCCGCGTGCCCACGAAGGCGATGAGCGCGAGGAGCCCCTCGCCGAAGAGGATGAAGCCGAAACCGGAGACCGTGATCATCCCTAAGGAGACGCTGGAGCCGAGCACAAAGGTCAGCAGGCCGAGGCCAACAGCACGCCGTGGCACGGTAACGGCCGCCACCGCCGCCGCCGTGATGCTCGCAAAGAACATCCCCGCATAGATCGTGGGCGTCGGGTTGGTAGCGAAATAGAACGCGCATGCCCCGCCCCCGCCCACTGCCGGGAGGAGTGCGAACGGATTGAGGCGCGGCATGCGAACCCCTTCTGTCAGCCTGCATAACATGGCGTGCCTCTCTTCCTCCCCGTCCCGTCAGAGGATGTACCATGTCGCGGACAGTGTACTGCCATCATTGGGGAAGGTCTGCCCGGTAGAGAATGACAACCTCCTCAAATGGGGGCGATCCTACCCGGCGATTTGGCGCTCCAGCTCTTGCGGCGATAGTGTCGCGGGCAACCGCGACGAGTGCGGATCGACCCGCTGCAGCACCCCCGCTTGATCAAGATAGAGACCGACCCCGCCAACCGGAACGTATTGGTCCGTCTCCTTCCCGGGGCCGTACGTGAACTGTTGTAGGAAGACGACGTACGCTTTCCCCGGCTGGAGCAGGGGAACTGCATCCTCCACAGTAGTCTTCCCATCGCCCAGTTGCCGGATCTTGATACGCTTTTCGACGAGCGCTCCTCGCAAGACCCGATCAACGGTTGCTACCGTCACCGTGAATGGGATGTTATCGACGTATTCGACCGTCTGCTTGTCTGTCGCCGTGATGTGGGTGACGGCAAGCGACTCGTCGCGCAACTGCTGGATGGAGCTGTAGTCCTTGATCCTGCTCGCGCTCACCCTACCAACAATTCCACTCACCGGGGGCGGGGTGGGCGTACTCGTCGGCGTCGGAGGGACGACCGTCCCACCCCCACTCTTGCCACAGGCGGCCAGCAGAGTCAATGGGATCAGGAGAGCAGCCCAGTGTACGCGTATCCGTTTCATGGCACGCTCCTTTTACGGGTGGAGGGCATTGATTCCCGCGACGTCGTCGCCCTGCGGGGCCGTCCCTCCGCACTGAAAGTAGCGGTCCGAGCTGACGTACATCATCGGGACGGGGCAGGGGAGCGCGCCGCTGTGACCGAATCCTTGGGCATGCCCCAGCTCGTGAACCATGACTTGCACCTTGCCTGGGTCACTGTAGCCGTCCGTGTAATAGCCGTTATAATAGGCCGTCACCGCCGTATAGAATCCGCCAGCACAATTAGCGTACGTGATACCATCAAACCCCGTGTTGCCGAAATCGGAGCGGAGCGTGGAGATACCGATTGAGGATGCCAAAGAGAGGCGTGTATGCGCCCCCAAGCCGTTCCAATTGTTTGCCGCCGTTATGGTGCGTTGTTGGTAGCCATCATTGGCGACTTGGCAGTAAATTGTGGACACCGGCCATGTACAGCCCGTGAATGTGTATGCATCGACGCGTTGAGCAGGGGGCATTCGCATGAATCAGGAGTATCACACCGGCGAGTGCGAACGCCAATGCACATCTACGTTTCCGCATGATCCACCTCCGTGCATTGTGGAAAATGGGTGCGCTGCACACTACGCTTTCACCGATATGGAAGGGAAAGAGCAATAAGGGAAAGAGCAATAGACGTGCCAGCACTGCTCTTACTCACCAATCCGGCGCTTCACGCAACGAGTGGGAGACAAAGAGCGCTGAAGAATATCGCCACGAAGCCTTGAAAGTGACACAACTGGGTTTTCTTCCTGCTAATCGGCTCTTGCGGCGGGATTCGGCGAACATCAATCGTCATCATTTGCTGTCGTGTCCCTCGGCGCTCGGAGCATCGAGGGAGCGATAGAGCGTCGCGCGCGAGAGGCCGAGCGTCTTGCCGATATTGGTGACCGTGTTGGCCTTGTCGTTGTAGAGAGTGCGCGCCATCGCCACCTTGCTCGCGGAATCGAGCTTCTTCGGTCGCCCACCCAGTCGTCCTCGTGGACGTAGCCTGTATGTTAGGGTGTCGAGGAAGGGGGCTGCCGGTTCTCCGTCCGCTCGGCGAGCAGGTTCAGGATCAGGGTCTGCT
>CALBSO010000152.1 GCA_937968015.1 uncultured Thermomicrobia bacterium | reverse complement strand
GGGGAGGGGGGACAGCGGCCCTTTTAGATGCGATTGCCCTGCTATCCTTCCGCGGAAAGTGGCGACGGCACGCGGTGTGCGGTATCCTACCGGGTGAAGGAGAGGCGTGTGGCGTCAACGGTCGAGCAATCTCAACGCGCGGATGCACCCGCACCGCAACCGGTCAGCCCACGCCATCCACTCCGCAGCATCGTTGGGGCAATCGGTTCGTACTTCATCATCCGAATCGCCGCGCGCGCCTCGTACGGCATCCTCTCCACCTATCTCGCCCAGAAAGTCACCGGCTCCGCGACGGTCGCCTCGATTATCGTCACCGTCTTCTTCATCAGCGAACTCGGCCTCGCGCCGATCTTCGGCAACCTCTCGGACCGCTTCGGCCGCCGACCGTTTCTCATCTTCAGTCCCATCTGCGGCGCGGCGGCATCCGGCATCTTCGCCCTCGTCACACTGCTGCCAGTGACGGGCACGCAGGTCACGGGGCTGGTCCGCGTCGTCCTCGTGCTCGTCTTTGCCGGCGGACGGCTGCTGGAAGGAATTTCCGCAGCCTGCGCGGCGCCCGCCGGGCTGGGCTTCCTTGCCGATGTTTCGGGCAACGATGAGGAGCGCCGCGTTCGGGTGATGACCGCCTTCGAGGTGACGACGGTCCTCGGCGTCGTGATTGGTATCCCGGTTGGCAATGTGCTGTACAGCCTCGCCGATGTCCATGGCTTTTTCGGTATCCTCGCGATCTATGTACTGACGGTGCTCATCCTCAGCGCGACCGTCGTCGAGAGCCGTGTTCGCTCCGTCGCCGCCGAACCGCCCGCGCCGGTACGGCTGGGGCGGGCCGCGCTCGGCGTCTACCGCATGCTGCTGCACCGCTCGCGGCTGCTGGCGTTCGTGCCAGCGTGGCTGGCAGTCAACGCACTGCTCGCCGCGCTGCTCGGATTGATCCAGTTCCTGCTCAGCCTGCCGACAGCAGCCTCCGGCACCCTGGAGCCGAAACAACGGGATGCCGACCTCCGTTTCCCGCATCAGTTGCTCGTCGGCGGGTTCAGTCAGGGCGCGATCGCCGTTCTGCTCGGCACATTCGGTGCGATGTTGATTGTCGGCATGGTGCTCTGGACGTTTATCCTCCCCCGGATGCGTCGCCCGGTCGCGATGCGCATCGCCCTCGGCGGCTTCCTCGCGATTTCGGTCCTGCTCGCGGTCACGAACCGGCTGGGCGAGAACCCGCAGACCCTCTCGGCACGGGCGCGTGACGCGCTCTGGATCATCCTGCCGCTGATCGCGCTCTGTGTAATCATTGCGAGCGGCTTCGCACCCGCCGCGCTCACGCACCTCGCCGCGCTCTCCGAGGAGATGCCGGGGGAGCGTGGCGCGGTCATGGGCCTGTATTCCCTCCTCCTCGGTGGCGGGCAACTCCTCGGTACCTGGATCGGCGGCATCTTCGCGGACATCGCGGGCTTCAACGGCCTCATCGTCTTTAGCCTGCTCCTGACCATGCTCGCTTTTTGGAGCGTCCATGCCTCCGCCGGTTACCTTTCCGACCGCCCCCGCCGCGATTCCGGGGCGGTCACGCGGATGCCACGGAAGACCTAAACCCCCACATGCCTGCTTGCCATAATGTATGTCCCCGGTGTAGGGTGTCGCGGGTGCGATGGTGATGTAGTGAGAGGATATGGGACTTGATGCGACGCTGGTTCATGCTCTTCGTGATCGTGCTCCTCGTTGGCTGCGGCAGTGGCAGCAAGCCGACGGCAACCTCCGTACCAGCGCCGACGGTCGCACCAACCGCCGCACCGCAGGTGATCGCCACAGCCGCACCGACGAGCGCGCCAACGCCCGCACCGACGAATATCGCCACCGCGACGACCGCCGCCACGAGCGGGAGCGCCCCCGCCGCCACGACGACGGTCGCGACGAAAGCGCCTGCCGTAGCGAATAGCGACCTCACGCAACTCCACGTCGGCGACAATGGCGACGGCTATGGGTTCAATGTCGGCGGACTGAGCAGCGATCCCGCTTTCCGTGACAAAGTCTACGCCAATGTGCAGGGCGCGGGATTCAACTGGGTGCGTCAGCAAGTTCCCTGGGCCGCGATGGAGCCACAGAAAGGCAGCTACGGCAACGACACGACGGCGCAACTCGACCAGTTCGTCAGCGGCGCGAGCGCGAAGGGGCTGAAAATCCTGCTCAGTGTCGTGAAATCCCCCGATTGGGTCGGCGCGAAGGGCGGCCTGCCGACGAAGACGCAGGACTTCACGGACTTCATGGGCTTCCTGACCCAGCGGTACAAGGGCAAGGTACAGGCATACGAAATCTGGAATGAGGAGAACTACGCCGTCGAGACGGGCGGCTCGGTGAACGTCGCGGCCTACCTGCCCGTGCTGAAAGCGGGTTTCCAGGCGGTCAAGAAGACCGATCCGAAGGCGGTCGTCGTCTTTGGCGGCATGACACCGACCGGCGTGAACAACCCTTCCATCGCGCTCAACGAGGTCGAGTACCTCCGCCAGATTTACGCGCTCAATGGCGGCGAAATCAAGCAATACTACGATGTGCTCGGCGCGCACCCCGGCTCGAACTGCAATGACCCGGATCACTCCTACCCCGCCAATCCGCAGGGTTGCGACGTGAGCGGTACGGGCAAGGCCGATTTCGTGAACGACAATTCCTTCTATTTCCAGCGCATCCAGGAATTACGCAAGGTGATGGTGGACGCCGGCGAAGGCCAAACGAAGATGTGGCTGACCGAGTTCGGCTGGACAACCGCGAATCAGGCGAAAGGATACGAGTACGGCAAGTTCGTCTCGGAGCAGCAGCAGGCGCAATATCTCGTGCGCGCCTTCCAACTCGGCAAGTCGTACCCGTGGATGGGCGTGATGTTCGTCTGGAACCTCAACTTCTCGACAATCACGCAGCCAAACGATGAAAAATACCCGTGGAGCGTCCTGAACAGCGATTGGTCCCCCCGCCCGGCATATACCGCGCTAAAGAATATGCCGAAATAGATTGCCGAACTCCCGGCCCCTTCCCGCGTTAGGAAGGGGCCGAGGGTTAGGTTCCCCATGACACAATCCCGCCCTCATTGTGTCAAACTCTCGCGATAGCCATCCGAGATACTTTTCGCGGTACAAAGGGGACGAATTGGTACCGCTCCGTGACGAGAAGGAGAACGCTATGGTGCAACCGATGGAAACCGTGCCACCTGGCGCGCCGATGATGGCGCAGATCGCCGATGATCGCGATACAGCCCCGGTCGTGCTACGAACACACGGATTGCGCAAGCACTATGGGCGCGTGACCGCCGTGCAGGATGTCTCGATTGCCGTGCAGCAGGGGGATGTTTTCGGCTTCCTCGGGCCGAACGGCTCCGGCAAGACGACGACCGTCGCGATGATCCTCAGCCTGATCGAGCCGACCGCGGGCAATGTCGAACTGTTCGGGCAGACGACACGGAAAGGGCGGTACGGCGCGCTTCGTCGCGTCGGCAGTATCATCGAGTCGCCCGCCTTCTATCCCTTCCTCTCCGGACGAGATAATCTGCGCGTCGTCGCGCGGCTCAGAGGCGTGCTGATGGCGCGCGTCGCCGAGGCGCTCGATCAGGTCTTCCTCACTGACCGGGCGGACCGGAAATACAGCGCCTACTCGCTCGGTATGAAGCAACGGCTGGCGATCGGCGCGGCGCTCCTCAATGACCCCGAACTGCTGATGTTCGATGAGCCGACGAACGGCCTCGACCCGGAAGGGATGGTCGAGGTTCGCAACCTGATCCTCCATCTGGCGTCGCAAGGCAAGACGATCTTCCTCTGCTCCCATCTGCTCGCGGAGGTGCAGCAGGTCTGCACGCGCGTCGCCTTTATCAATCGTGGCGTGATCGTCAAACAGGGTACGACGGAAGACCTCCTGCGCACCGACAACACGCATTACCTCGAGGTGGATGACATCCCGCGCGCGATGGATCTCCTGCGCCAGACCGCGTACATCACCGAGGTACGCCCCGAAGGGGGCGGCGTACAGATCACCTGCACGGGCGAGTGCGCCGCCGATGTCGCGGCCACCCTGATCGGCGCGGGCCTCCGGCTCTCCCGTCTGCAACCGATTGAAACGAGCCTCGAATCTATCTACCTCGCCCTCGTCGGCGCGGACGCGCAGCAGCCAGGCACGCCGACCGGCCGCTCATAATTGGGAGCGTAGGCTTCAGTCTGCGACGTCTCTCGCAGGCTGGCCAGCCTGCGCTACCACCAGAGATAGGGAGTGACACACATATGGGCAGCATGATTGCGGCGGAACTGTTCAAACTGCGCAAGCGGCCGATGACGTGGTGGATGCTCGGCATTATGGCCGCGATCACCACGCTCGTCTTCACGGTCAGTTATCAGATTGGCCACCACAGCACGAACCCAAGCACGGCGCGGAGCGCGCTGGACAACGCCTTGCTCCCGAAAGGCGCGCGCACTGCCGTCTCCGCCGGCAACGCGCTCTGGGGCACGCTGACGGTCATCGCGATCGCCGTCGTTGTTGGCAATGAATTTCAGTACGGCACGTTGCGCACGCAACTGGCGATGGGGCTTAGGCGCATCCCGTACGTGTTGAGCAAGGCGATTGCGGTCTTTCTCGCGGCGATCATCGGTTTGGTCATCGTCGTCGCCTTCGGTGTCGGCCTCAGCGTGCTCCTGACGGCGGTTGACGGTGCGCCGATGACATGGAGTGGTGCGTTCGGGCAGGAGTTCTGGCAGACGCTTGGTGTGCAGGCGCTCGGCACCGCGACGCGATTCGCGCTCGCCCTCTTCATCACGCTGCTCGCGCGGCAAGTCGTGGCGGGTGTCGCGGTCGTGCTCGGCTACACGATCCTGGAGGGCACGCTGACGAGCCTCCTGACGGGCTTCGGCGGCGGTTGGGCGAAGGCGGTCAACTTCTTCCTCACCCCAAACCAGCGCGCCCTCGCCTACGGCCTCGACCGCTCGCAGAATTTCAACAAGGCACTCTTCTCTGTCCCGGTCGCGGCGATGCTGCTCATCGCGTACGCGATCATCTTCCTGATCGTCAGCGTCGTTATCTTCAACCGGCGCGATGTGAAGGGCGCGGCATAGCGAAGGAGCGAGTAGCGAGACGAGACTTCGATCCTCTCTCGTCACTCATTGCTCGTTGCTCGTCATGCTTCGTAGTGCGACAGCAACTCGCTCAGCGGGCCGGGCGGCGGGTTGTTGAGGTCCACGCCCGTCGCGTTCGCCAGGCGCTCCTTGAACCAGACATCGAATTCCTCTTTGGATTGCGAGAACATGCTGAGCGCCTTGCCGAAGTCCGCACTCTCCATATAGGCGACGAAGAGGTCGCCGTTCGGTGTTTCCTGGAAGAACCAGAGTTCCTTCGTGATGCCGATTTTCCGCTCGGAGGCGGCGTACTGCCCCTTGCGTGGCCCTTCAAGTTCGGTCAGGAAGGCGCGGGCAGCGGCGCTCTTGCCGGGTTGGATTGGGAGCGCAAAGCCGATGTGATCCATGACATTCCCCCTCGTGAGGTTCCTTCGACAGCGCAATCCGCTGCCCCTCCCACACATGACGGCGCGTCGTATCAGCCGGCCTCGCACGTCACTGTGCCAGTCACTCATCCGATGCAGTTTCGCGCTCGTCCGGTCATCATTCTACCATGTTATGATCGTGCCCGCTGCACGGCGGAATGTGGTCCCACAGGCTTTCCAGCTTGTGAGCGCGAGCGAAGCGCAGGCTGAAAGCCTACGCTACCATTGAGAAGGAGATCGCATGGCGAGCATCGCGTATGATCCGACGCATTTTCACACCTACGACGAACTGACGGCGCTCCTGCGGGATTGGGAGCGGCAGTACCCCGGCCTGCTCGCGGTGGAGAGCATCGGCACATCGCACGAGGGGCGCGACATCTGGGCAGCGACGATAACGAACCATACTGAACACCCGGCGAGCGAGAAACCGGCGTTGTATGTGGATGGCAACATGCACGCCGGAGAAGTGACGGGGTGCGCTGTCGCGCTCTCCACAATCCACGACCTGCTCACGCAGTATGGCAGCGATGCGGCAGTGACGGACCTCCTCGACACACGCACACTCTACGTCCTCCCTCGCGTCAACCCGGATGGCGCGGAACGGTATTTGACGACACCGTACACGCTCCGTTCCTCCGTCCGGCCCTACCCGGAGCCGGAACCGGGTGAGGGATTGACGCCCGAGGACCTCGACGGCGACGGACGTATCCTCACCATGCGCGTGCCGGACCCAAAGGGCGAATGGAAGATCTCCGAGCAGGATGCCCGGCTGATGGTGAAACGCAAGCCGGGCGATACGGGCGGCGCGTATTACCGCCTCTATACCGAGGGGATACTGAACAAGTACGTGCGCGGCCCCGTCACCGTCGCCAAGCCATTGGAGGGGCTGGACATCAACCGCAACTATCCGGCGAACTGGTCCACGACGCAGCGGGGCGGCGGGCCGTATCCGCTCTCCGAGCCGGAGACGCGGGCAGTCGCGCAGTTCGTCGTGGATCATCCGAACATCTGCGGCATCCTCAACTACCACACGACGGGCGGCGTCAACCTCTCGCCCCCCTGCGCGACGAGCGACGCGACGATGCCGCTCAAAGACCGTGAGGTGTACAAGGCGCTCGGCGCGCTGGCAGCAGAGACGACCGGCTACCCGTACATCACCGTCTACGACGCCTTCCCCGCGATTGACGAACGCGGCACCCGCTCGGCGGCAGGTGGGTTCATCGAGTGGACATGGGAGGGTCTGGGTATCTGGGGTATCTCGCCCGAGCTGTGGGACATCGTCGGCAAGGCAGGCGTCACCTTTCCCGACGTGAAGCAGAAACTGCTGCACGACCCAACCGAAGAGGAGGGCGTGGCGCTCCTGAAGTGGAACGACGAGCATCTGAAGGGCGAGGGGTTCGTGAACTGGCATGCGCACGATCATCCGCAGTTGGGCAAAGTGAAGATCGGCGGCTGGCACAGCAAGCGCGTCCGCCAGAACGCCCCGCCGGAATTCTTGCGGGAAGAAGAGGAGAAGTACGCCACCTTCACCCGGCAATATGCGGCGCTGACGCCCCTCGTGCGCGTCGGCACGACCGAGGTGGAATCGCTCGGCAACGGCCTCTGGATCGTCCGTGCGCTGATCGAGAACCACGGCTGGCTGCCGACGAACCTCTCCGACCGCGCGACGCGCAACGGCACCGCCAAGCCAGTCACGGTGGAAATCGCGGGCGGCGAGGTGTTGATGGGCAAGCAGAAGGCCGAAATCGGCCACCTCGACGGCCGCGCGACGAGCGGCAGCGTCCTCTTCGGCTTCTACCCCGGGGCGCGCATCGAGAACGAGCGGCTCGTCGAATGGCTGATCCGCGTCCCGGCCGGGACAAACGCCGTCACCATCACCGCCACGAGCGAAAAAGGCGGCGTGGATCGGGCGACGGTCGCGCTGGATTTGTAGAGTGCCGGGGCACCCGCTCCGCCCAAAACGCCCCGAACGCTCATGAAAAAATCTGCTACACTCCCACGCACGAGATCGTCACACCGGACCGTTAGCAGGAGGGGAATCAACATGGTTGCGACATGGGAAACGACCGCACTCGTTGAGCAAGACATCGCGCACATGCTCCATCCGGTCACGAACCTGCACCGGCACGCGCAGGAGGGGCCGCTTATCCTGACCGAGGGCAAGGGTTCAACACTCTGGGACTCCGAGGGCAAGGAGTACATTGACGGCTTCGCCGGGCTGTGGAATGTCAATGTCGGGCACGGGCGCGAGGAACTGGCCGAGGCGGGCAGGGAACAACTGGCGCGCCTCGCCTTCCAGCCAACCTTTTTCGGCCTCGCCACCCCGCCGGTGATCGAGTTGGCGAGCAAACTGGCGACGATGCTTCCCGGCCCGGTCAATCACTTCCAGTTCACCTCCGGCGGTGCGGAATCGAACGAGACGGCCTTCAAGATTGCCCGGTATTACTGGTCCATCGGCGGCAAGCCGGACAAGGTAAAGATCATCTCGCGGCAGATGGGCTACCACGGCATCGCGATGGGCACGCTCGCCGCCACCGGCATCCCCGGCTACTGGCAGCACTTCGGTCCGCGCGCGCCGGGCTTCCTCCATGTCTCCGCCCCGTACATGTATCGCAACGGCGAGGGCATGTCCGAGTCCGCGTTTGTCCAATCGCTCGTCACGGAACTCGAAGAGACGATCGAGCGCGAGGGGGCGGAGACCATTGCCGCCTTCATCGGCGAGCCGGTGCAGGGCGCGGGTGGGGTCGTCCCGCCGCCCGATGCCTACTGGCCCGCGATCACCGCGGTGCTGAAGAAGCACAACATCCTCTTCATTGCCGACGAAGTGATTAATGGCTTTGGGCGCACCGGCACGATGTTCGGCGTCCAGCAGTACGGCGTCCAGCCGGACATCGTGGCGATGGCGAAGGGGATCACCTCCGGCTACGTACCGCTCGGCGCGGTCGGTGTGACGGATGAAATCTACGAGCGGATGATCGGGCCGGACCAGATGTTCATGCACGGCTTCACCTACTCCGGCCACCCGGTTGCCTGCTTCGTCGCGCTGCGGAACCTGGCGATCATCGAAGATGAGGACCTGCCCGCGAAGGCAGCGGCGCGCGGCAAGCAACTGCTCGGCGGCCTGCGCGAACTGCAGCACCACCCGAATGTCGGCGAGGCGCGTGGCAAGGGGATGATGGCGATTGTCGAACTCGTCGCGGACAAGCGAACGAAGGCGCGCTTCGATGCGGCGTCGGATGTCGGCAACAAATTGCAAGCCGCGACGCGCAAGCGAGGCTTGATCGTCCGCTGCTCCGACACCGGCATCGCCATCGCCCCGCCGCTCGTCCTCACCACTGATGAGACCGACCGCCTCGTCGGCATCGTCGGCGACGCGATCACGGAAGTGTTGGGATAGGAGGGATGCCGTGATGAGACGCCTGCACCGACATCACGCGGAAGAGCAGCAACGCCTCGGCCCACCCGGGATTGACGAGCCGATTACACGATTCAACTATCTCGCCGCACACGCGGCTGCCGTGCATAATCCCGCGCGTGCGGACCTCGCGCGCGCGCTGCGCGGCAAGTATGCGGGGTTGACTGCCACGACCGATGACTACCTGCGCGAGAAGCACGAAGAGCTACGACGAGAAGAAGCATAGCCACAATGACCATCGTGTTCGATGCATGCGCGGTTCTTGCGTACCTGAATGACGAGGAGGGCGCGGACAAGGTCGAGGCGTATGTCCTTGATCCGCAGCGGCCCTGCGTCATCCACGCCCTGAAGGCATTCGAGGTCCACTATCTGACTGCGCGGACATCGGGACCACAGGTCGCCGACGACGCTATTCGCGACATCAAAGATGCTGGCGTCCTCATCCTCGAAGACCTGGACGAGGTCTTCTGGAAAGACGCCGCCGGATACAAAAGCCGTGGGCGTCTTTCGCCTCCAGATACTTTTGCTATCGCCATGGCGAAGCGGCTCGGCGGCGAGGTCGTTACATGCGACAAAGATTTCGAGGCAGTTCAGCAGTCGGGAATATGTAACGTCACGTTCTTCCGGCCACCGAGGGATCGGTAGCCGTTTACTGGGGCAGCACGACACTGGTTCAGGTCCCGCCTAACTCTTGCGGCCAGAAAACATTTGGGGATACTGGGAGGAATGGTGAAGATGGTTCGTCGGCAGGTACGGAAGTGATGGGGTGCGCGATGACCGAGAAAAGTCAGATATACCAAACGATGGAAGCGAAATGGCAGCGGGGCGAGCCGGTGATTATGGACGGCGGCATCGGCTCGGAGTTACAGGCGATGGGCTACCCGCCCGCCGACGCCGAGCAATCGCTGAACTTCACCTGGGGCGCGATGGCGCTCTACGACAACCCGGCAATCGTCAAGGCGATGCACCGGCGCTACGTGGATGCGGGTGCGGAAATCCTGCTCACCAATACCTTCCTCTTCCACCGCTGCGTGCAACTGGAGGCGGACGGCGACCTGGCCGTGCCTGCCGGGACGTGGAAGGAGAAGGCGCGGCTCGCCGTCCGCCTCCCGCGGGAGGCAGCGGCGGAGGGCGGCAGGCCGGGAATCGCCATCGTCTTCGTGATGATGATTCAGGACGGCCCGAAAGAGGAATGGGGGCGCAACGGCCCCTCCGTGGAGAAAGGCTCGAAGGACTGGGAAGGGCGCGTCTCGCTTGACTATCTGCGCGAACTCGGCGGCGTCTTCGGGGAGGATAGGCCGGACGCCTTGATGGTCGAACTCGCCCCGCCGATCCCCGCCGATCTCTCCTTCCCGCATTTTCAAGCCCTCGTGGAGAGCGGCATCCCGACGTGGATCTCTTACCGCCGCAGGGTTGGGCGGCCTGTCGAGATTTTCGGCAACGACTTGCCGGAAGACGGTGACCTGTTTGGCCGCGCCGCCCGGAAACTGGAGGAGATCGGCGTTTCGGCGCTGCTCGTCCACTGCCTGCCGCCGGAGAAGGCGCACGGCGTCGCATCGTGGCTGCGCGAATATACCTCGCTCCCGCTCGGCGTCTATCCGAACAACGGGCGGTATGATATGTGGAAGTGGGAGTGGCGGCATACGATTTCGCCGGAGCAGATGGCCGAGCACGCGCGGGGCTATGCCGCCGAGGGCTTCAATATCATCGGTGGCTGCTGCGGCGTCCGACCGGAGCACATCACCGCCATCGTCGAGACGCTGAAGCCGGTTCCGGCATAACCGTAGAGCAGGATGGAAATCTGCCCCGAGGGGAAGGGGGTGAGGTATGTATCCGCTCCTTTTCAGCCCGCTGCGGCTTGGGCACACTGAAGCGCCGAACCGGATCGTCTCGACCAGCCACGGGACGAACTTCGCCGAGGGCGGCGCGCCAAGCGAGCGGCTGATTGCCTACCACGCGGCGAAGGCGGCGGGCGGTTGCGGCACGGTGATGATGTTCGGCTCCGCTGCCGCTTCTCCCCTCACCCCGATCCCGAATAATCACGTCAATCTCTGGAACCCGGACGCGCTGCCCGGTCTTCGCGCCGCCGCCACCGCCATCAAGGCGCACGGCGCGCTTGCCCTCAGCCAGGTTACCTGCACCGGGCGGCGCACGCGCAACCAACCGGATCAACTTGGCTACGGGCCATCCGACACGGTGAGCGAGATCGCCCATGAAATCCCGCACATCCTCTCCACGAGCGAAATCCGCCGCTTCGTGGACGATTATGCCGCTGCCTGTCACACGCTCAAGGAATGCGGCTTCGATGGCGCGGACCTCGCCTTCTACGACGATCAGTTACCGGACCAGTTCTGGGACCCGTCCGTCAACAAGCGCGCGGATGCGTATGGCGGATCGCTGGAAAACCGCATGCGCTTCTCATTGGAAGTGCTGGAGGCGATTCGCGGCGCGGTCGGGCGGGGTTTCATCGTCGGCGCGCGCGTTTCCGGCGACGATTACCTGCCGGAAGGGCTGCAACCGGAAACGTTGCTGGAGATCATCACGAGACTTGACCGCACCGGGATGCTCGATTATTTCACGGTCACGGGCGGGACGATCCAGACCTTCCGCTCGCGCGGGCACAATATCCCGCCCGCATATTTCCCGCAGGGGACGTTCGTCGAGATGGCGCGGCGCGTCAAGGCGGCGGTTAATGTGCCGGTGATCGTCACGGGGCGAATCATCACGCCCGCGCAGGCGGAAGCGGTGTTGCACGGCGGCGCGGCGGACATGGTCGGCATGACCCGCGCCTTGATTGCGGACCCCGAGTTGCCGCGCAAGGCGCGCGAGGGGCGACTGGACGATATTCGTGTCTGCATGGGCTCGAACGAGGGATGCATTGACCGCCTCTACTTCGGCCTACCGATCGGCTGCGTGCAGAACCCGGTAGTCGGCCGCGAGCGCGAATGGGGCACACTCGTCCCAACAACACTGCCGAAACGCGTCGTGATTGTCGGTGGTGGCCCGGCGGGGATGGAGGCGGCGCGCGTCGCGGCGGAGCGCGGGCACACCGTCACGCTCTTCGAGCGGGCGGACGTCCTCGGCGGCGCGATCCGGATCGCCGCCCGCGCGCCGGGCTGGGAGGCCTATACCGGCGTGATCGAATGGCAGACCCGGCAACTCGCCAAACTGCCCGTTACCGTCCGGCTCGGCTGCGAAGGAACCCTGGATTCGATCCTCGCGGAAGCGCCGGACGCGGTGATCGTCGCGACGGGCGCGCTTCCCCGCCGCCCATATCTGGCGGGGGCGGACCTGCCGAACGCGGTGACGGTCGCGGATGTCCTCGCGGGGAAGGCGGCGATCGGCGAGCGATGCGTGATCCTCGATGAGACGGGGTACACGCCCGGCCCGAAGGCGGCGGATGCCCTCAGCCTCGCCGGGCGCCAAGTGGAGATCGTCACCCGCCACTACAGCCTCGGCGAAGACATCGGCACGACCGTCCGCGCCGTCCTGCACGAGCGGCTGCTGCGCCAGGGCGTGACGATCACGACACTGACACGGCCCGTCGCCATCCAGCCGGACGGCGTACGCGTCGCCCATGTCCTCACCGATGCGGAAGGCTTCATCCCGGCGGACACGGTCATCCTCTCCTCCGGCGGCATCGCGCAGGATGGCCTCTACCACGCCCTCACCGCTCATGCCGAAGCGCACCGTCGCTCGCTCGATCTGCACCTGATCGGCGACGCCTTCGCTCCGCGCCACCTCCGCCACGCAATGACCGATGGCGCACGTATCGGGCGCGCTATCTGAGAAACTGATTGAACGGTTCTCCCTGATTTCATTCCGGATTCTGTACCCGTCGCGTGTCCGAGCGGGCGAGGCCGAGGGTCCAGAGGGTTGGCTGCTCCGATGGCGCGCCGGAGCGGACTGATTGCCACCATGCCCGGAGCCGTGCGACGAGGAAGCGGAAGCGCGCCAGCGTCCAGCCGACAATGACGAGGACGAGCGCGAGACCACCGAGTTTCGCCCACATCTCCTGCACCACGCCACCCTCTATCGGGGCGCGGGCGCCTTGAAGTTGCGTCACACCGACGCCGTGATCGTAGACCAACTGCCCGCCGAAGTATCCCGTCAGGGCGAGGCAGGCGATCAGCACGCCGCCGAGCGCGAGATAGCCAATCGTGCCCGAGCCGTACAGCCCGTTCACATTGCCGAGCCGCATGCCGACGAGGATCAGGCAAGAGAAGACCGCGAGCGCGGCGAACAACTCGTGCCGGTGGAGGATCGTCAGCGAGGCGGCATCCTTCGCCGCGCGCTCCGGGCCGGAGAGCACCGCCGCTGTCGCGCCGAGGCTGCCGAGAATCAGGGTGTAAAACCCCGCCTGCGTCAGGCTCGCGCGCCGGAAGCCGACGCCGAGCGCGTCCAGCACAACACTGACGATCAAAAGCGCGATCGGAAAATGCACGATGGCCGGGTGCAAAATCATGGACGAAAACCCTCCAGTGGGACGATGAAGCCGAAAACCCGCACAGCGTACCTCCGGACAGAGAAGAAACCGGACATCGGTGAGGTTGGACGGATCATACACCGATGCGTGCGATCATCGGCAATCCAAAACGGGCCGCGCCGCGTTTGTATGAATGGCGATAGAGGGACTATCGCGCGACGGTCGAGGAAGGAGAACATCATGGCGATTGCGATCACGTTCACGCCACGTTCCATGAATGCCAGCCAGTACGACGAGATCATCCGACGGCTCAAGGCTGCCGGGGCAGGCGCGCCGAAGGGACGCCAGAATCATGTCTGTTTCGGGACCGGGTCGAACCTGCGCGTCTTCGATGTATGGGAGTCACAGGAATCATTCGGCGCGTTCGGGCAAACACTGATGCCGATCCTGCAGGAGATCGGGGTTGACCCCGGACAACCGGAGATCAGCGAGGTTCACAACACTATCGCCGGATAATCACCGCCAAATGCAGCGCGAACCCCCTCTCCACATGATGGAGAGGGGGCAGGGGGTGAGGTCTTACAGGCTCTTCTGAATCGCCTTGATGCCCGCCGCCATCCGGTCGAGGTCTTCTTCGGTATTATAGAAGCCGGTGGCGAGGCGAAGCGCGTCCGGGTTGTTAATGTATTTGTTCACGTCGCGGATCGTGACGTTGTGCTCCGCGAGCAGGCGATTCTTCAAGTCCGCGGGCGAAATGCCGTCCACCGTGAAAGCGACGAGGCCCGCCATGTGCTCCTCGGGTGTGACGACGGTGATGCCCTTCATCGCGGAGAGCGTCTTGTGCGCGTACTCGCCGAGCCGCTTGATCCGCTTATATGCCCATTCCAGCCCAACCTCGTCGCGAATCCACTCGGTCGAGACCTTTTGGCCGACGAGCAGCGGCAGGTTGTAGCCGCCGACATCGAAGCGGCCCGCGCCCGCCGCCGGGGTGAAGGACGCGCCGTAATAATCGAGCGAGCCCCACTGCATCCCGCCGCCGAAGGTCTGCTCGATCTCGCCGATACTGCTCGGACGGACATAGAGCGAGCCGGTGCCTTCCGGCCCGCAGATCCATTTCTGGCCGGGGCAGGCATAGAAGTCCGCGCCGAGGTCGTCCATATCGAGCGGCAGGGAGCCGAACGATTGCGCCGCGTCCACCGCGACGAGCACATCGTGGCTGTGTGCCATCGCGGTGATCTCCTTAGCGGGCAGTACCGCGCCGGTCGTGTAGGAGATATGCGAGATGACGATCATCCGCGTGCGCGGGGTGATTAACTGCTCGAACTGGCGGACGGTGTCGCTCTTCTTCATCTCGCCGACGCCGATATTCGCGACGCGGACGCGCGCGCCATAGCGCCGTTTGGTGAGGAAGGCCGGCATCAGACCGCCGGGATGCTCGATATTCGAGGTGATGATCTCATCGCCGCGCTGCCAGCGATAGCCGGCAATGGCGATATTCATGCCGTCCGTCGTCCGCCCCGCGATCGCGACATCGTCCGGCGTGCAGCCGAGGACGCCCGCGACCGCGTCCTTCGCCCCGTTCCGCGCCGCCATGATGCCGGGGTAGTGGTTCGGCGCGATCCGCCCCTGCTCCAGTTCCTCGATCATCACGTCGTGCATCGCCGTCACCGTCCGGCGCGGCAAGGGGCCGCAGGTGCCGGTATTCAGGTAAACCGTGTTCGTCACTGCCGGCATCTCCTGCCGGATCTGCTCAACCTTTGTCTCCACCGCGACGGCCATGACGCACTCCCTTCGGTCGTAGTAGTTAATAGCCAATAGCCAGAAACGGCGCCACTGTGCTGACTACCGGCTACTGACTACTTCGGGAAGTATCTCACGAAGCGCGACCGGCTGGAATAGCCTGCCTGACTGCGGCCAATGCCTGGTCGAGGTCCGTGATGATGTCGTCCACCGCTTCGATGCCGACGGAGAGGCGGATCAGCCCCGCGCCGATGCCGATGGCGGCGCGCTGCTCCGGCGTCAGGCCCCGGTGTGAGGACATCGGCGGGTAGAGGACGAGCGAGTAGACATCGCCCAAGGTCGTCGCGGGGATGCAGAGGCGCAGTGACTCCATAAAGCGGAAGGCGGCCGCCTTCGCAGACGCCGGCGAAGCCTCCCCCAG
Source organism: uncultured Thermomicrobia bacterium (assembly GCA_937968015.1). Classification (GTDB taxonomy): domain Bacteria; phylum Chloroflexota; class Chloroflexia; order Thermomicrobiales; family JALYUS01; genus JALYUS01. Next base: position 16,097 of record CALBSO010000152.1, on the reverse strand, counting down.
CGTAGCGTCCGCGATGTCGAAGGAGACCATGCCGCCATACTGCCCGGTGAGCGAGAGCCGTCCCATCAGCGCGTGCTGCGGATGATCGGCGAGGCCGGGGTAGTTAACGTGCGCGATGGCGGGATGCGTGCCGAGCCACTCCGCCACCTTCGCGGCATTCGCACAGTGCCGCTCGACACGAAGCGCGAGCGTCTTCAAGCCGCGCAGCACGAGCCATGCCTCGAATGGGCCGAGGATGCCGCCGATTGCCTTGTTTACCTCATACATCTGATGCCGGAGCGCTGCCGTCGTCGCCACGACGCCCGCCGTCACATCACCGTGTCCGCCGAGATACTTCGTGGAGGAGTGAACGACCATGTCCGCGCCCCACTGGGCGGGTCGCATCAGCACGGGCGTCGTGAAGGTGTTGTCCACGACGACGAGCGCGCCCGCGCGATGGGCGATCTCGACAATTGCCGGGCCGTCCGCGACGTGCAGGAGCGGGTTGGAAACCGTCTCAAAGGTGACGAAGCGGGGCCGCTCGCGCCGCACCGCCTCCTCGACGGCGGCGAGATCGAGGATATCCACGAACGTCGTGCGGACGCCGAGGCGGGCGAAATATCCTTGCAGCAGCGTCGTCGTCGCACCGTAGCACTCGCGGGAGGCGATCACCGTATCCCCCGCGCTCAGGCCAGTGCCCATGAACGCGCCGTGCAGTGCCGCCATGCCGGAGCCGAAGCCTATTGCTGCATCTGTCCCTTCGAGCGCAGCAACGGCCACCTCCATCGCCGTGTTCGTCGGATTGCCGTAGCGGGTATAGGCGTACCCCTCGCGCGTCGCGCCGAAGATCTCGTCCACGATCTGCATGTCGTCGTAGGCGAATGACGAGCCGGGGTAGATCGGGGTGACGACGGGGGTGTAATCGGGGTGCGGTGGCCGCTCGCCCGCGTGGACCGCGCGCGTCGCGAATGCCATCCCATCGAGCGGGCGCATACCTTCGTCTGTCATGCCGGGGTTCTCCTGGCAGGGGGACCGCTTTCGGTGCCACTGCGTACTGCGTAACCACCCATGTGGACGCGGCGTGTTCAGTCTAACACGCGCATCGTCAGACTTCCGCAGATGGCGGAGGTCTCAAAATCGGCTAGCAACCAAGTGTTGTATGAATATACCGCGATAATTCGTCCACTTCTTTGTATTCTTGATGTCCTTGCGGGTGCCCTCCGGGCAGTATTGGCGTTCAGGTTTCTTCCGGGAGCAGACAATGGATGAGGTGGCGAAGAAGCAAGTGCTGCGGCTCTTTTCCTACGGGCTGTACGCGATGACGGCGCGGGAGGGCGATACGGTCGCGGCGATGACGGTCAACTGGGCGACGCAGGTGTCGTTCGCACCGCCCTTGATCGTCGTCAGCATGGAGCGGGAAAGCCGCACGCGCGCAATGGTGATACGAACGGGGATGTTCGCCCTCTGCGTCTACGCTGCGGAGCAGCGCGAACTGGCGGGATTACTCGGTCGCCACAGCGCGAAGTCGCCCAATAAATTCGCGTCGGTGGCGTGGGAGCCGGGCAGCGCGACGGGCTGTCCGCTGATCGCGGGCACACTCGGCGCGCTCGAATGCCGCGTGAGAGAGACGATGGATGCGGGCGACTCCGTTCTTGTCCTCGCCGAAGTAATCGCCGCGCACATCCTCCGCGACGGCGCCCCCCTAACGATGCAGGCGGCGGGCTTCAGGCATGCGGGATGACGAAGCAATGAGCAATGAGGGGTCGCTTCCTACTCGCTGCTCGCTGCTATTTGCTATTTGCTCAGCCGCGGGTCCAATGCGTCGCGCAAGGCGTAGCCGACGACGATCAGTGAGAGCACGGTGATCGAGATGAAGAAGCCGGGGATGAAGACGAGCCCCTTCGACTTGTAAATGTATTGCGTCGCGTTCGTCAGCATATTGCCCCAGGAGGGCGTCGGCGGTTGGATACCGAGGCCGAGGAAACTCAAGGCCGCTTCCGTGAGGATGAAGGCGGGGATCGCGCCCGTCGCGAAGACGATGATCAGGTGCGTGACGTTCGGCAAGATGTGCCGCCGGATGATTACCCGGTCCGGCGCGCCGATCACGCGGGCCGCCTCGACATACTCCCGCCGCTTGATCGAGAGAATTTCCGAACGCAGGAGCCGCGACAAACCGAACCAGCCAAGCGCCGCGATAATCAGGGCGAGTTGAAGGGGCCCGACTTGGAAAAGCGCGCTAATCAGGACAAGTAGGACGATGCCCGGAATCGAGAGCATGACGTCCACGAACCGCATCAGCACCGTCTCCACCCAGCGGCCATAATAGCCGGCCGATGCGCCAACGAGCGTGCCGAGAAAGATCGCCGCGATGACGGCGGTGAAGGCGACACCGAGCGAAACCCGCGCGCCGTAGGCAATGCGCGTCAGGACATCGCGCCCGTACTCATCCGTGCCGAACCAGTGCGCCTTGCTGGCCGGTTCGAACTGATGCACCAGGCTCTGCTTCGAGGGACTGACGTGCGTGATGTACTTCGAGATGAGAGGCGCGAAGAGCGCCATCAGCACGAGCAGAGTCGCGATCGTCAGGCCTGCGATCGCCATCTTGTTGCCGCGAAAACGCCGCCACGCGCGCGCGTAGTTACTCTGCGGCTTGCGAAGCGCGCGCTCTTCTTGCGCGAACATCGCCGCCCGCGTTCGCTCGGATCGTGCCTCGGCAATACCCGCCAGTTCCGCGTTCGAACTCATCGTCAGACCTCGTTCCTCACCCTACGAGTACTGGACGCGCGGATCCGCGACGCCATAGAGAATGTCCGTCAAGAGGTTTGCAAAGACAACGATTGTGGAGAGGAAGATCGTCAGACCCATCACCACGGTGTAGTCACGGTTGTTCGCTGAATCAATCAGCAAACTGCCCATCCCCGGCCAGCCAAAGACCGATTCGATCACCACCGCGCCACCAAAGAGGTTGGGAATGCTCAAGCCGACCAGTGTGACAAGCGGCAGGACGGCATTACGGAAGGCGTGCCGCATCTGCACGGTCGTCTCCGATATCCCTTTCGCGCGGGCGGTACGGACATAATCCTGATTGAGCACTTCGAGCATCTGCGCGCGGATGTAGCGCACCCAGAGCGCAATCTGCACGGTGCTGAGCGTGATGACCGGCAAAATGAGATGCTTCGCGCGGTCGAGGACATCGCCGCCGTTCGGTAATGTCTGTGTCCCACCCGAAGGAAGCCATGGCAACCCCCACGCCTTGAACTGGACGGCGAGCAACAAAATCAGCATTAACCCGAGCCAGAATGATGGGATTGAGTCACCGAGCGTCGCACCGATCGTCGCGAGGTAGTCGAAGATCGTGTTGCGTTTGAGTGCGGAGAGCACACCGATGGGAATAGCGACGACGAGTGAGAAGAGCAACGCGCTCGCCGTGAGCAGCAGGGTATTGCCCACCCGCTGCGCGATCAGCGTACGGACGGGCCGGTACGTCTTCAACGAGATGCCGAAATTGCCACGCACGAGTTGGCTCATCCAACCGGTGTATTGCTGATAGAGCGGGCGGTGCAGGCCGAGCGTCTCCTCGATTGCCGCGATGTCGGACGCTTTGATCTCCGGGTTCAGTTTGAGATCGTCCAACGGACCACCGGGCGTGAGATGGACGATCGCGAAGACGATCAGCGTGATCCCGATCAGGAGCGGCGGGATGCCGATCAACCGGCGAATGACGTACCTACTCATGGATAAACCTCACCCCCCAGCCCCCTCTCCATTGCTTGTCAGCGATGGAGAGGGGGAGCGATGCATGGCAAGAGAAGGGACAATGGTATGTACGACACCAGGCAAATCGGTTTCGACTGCTTCGGCGGAAACGCGGATAACGCGATCGCCCCCCGATTCCAGCCGTTGCTGTCGCTCCAAGTCGTATTCGCGCTGCCCCGCATGGACAGCGCCGTCCACTTCAACGATCAGATGGTAGAGCGGTGCATAGAAGTCAACAACAAATGGGCCAATTACGGACTGGCGACGGAACTTCACGCCGCACATCTGGCGATCCCGCAACGCGTGCCACAGCAACGCCTCTGACCGCGTCGGCGCGGCGCGAAACTCTCGTGCTCGTTCGACAATCTCCCGCGTCATACCAGGCTCCCATACCTCTCCCCCTCTCTATTGCTGACAAGCAATGGAGAGGGGGTCGGGGGGTGAGGTCGTCTCCCCTTATTTCCCGTCCGTCACGTACCACTGATAGGCATTTGCCGTGATGGTGACAGCGTTGGGGATGAGGTTCTTCACGCGTGAATTGACGCCGTAGATGATCTTCGGGAAGTCCGTAATCAGGCCGGGCGCATCCGCGAGGATGATGTTCTGCGCCTCGATGTAGAACTGCTTGCGCTTCTCTTGATCGAGCGTACGCAATCCCTGCTCCCACAACTGGTCCACTTTCGGGTTACTGTAGTCGTAGAGGTTGAAGCCGGGACCATGCTGCTTGGAATCCCACATCGTTTGCTGGTCCGGGTCCACGCCCCATGAGAAGCCGACGAGGAAGGCCTCGAAGTCGAACGTCTTCGTGAGGCGGGTGACGAAGAGGCTGAACTCCTCGAACTGCGGGGTCATCTCCACACCGATACTCTTCCAGTTCTCCTGGAAGACGGACATGTATCCCTCGATCGTCTTGTCCTTGCTGAAGGTGTACATGGTGAAGGCGAGTTTCTTGCCATCCTTGGCGCGGGTGCCGTCCGATCCCTGCTTCCAGCCCGCATCATCCAATAACTGCGCCGCCTTCTTCGGATCATACTCGTACTTCGTCGTGATCTTATCCGGTGCGTACGCCCACGAGAGCACCGGCTCCGTGCCGACCGCGAGGGTACTGAGGCCGTTGCGGATCTTATCCACGATCCCCTTGCGATCCACGGCATAGCAGAGCGCCTGCCGCACTTTTGCGTCCTGGAAGATCGGGCTCGCCTTGCCGCCCGCGATGTCGAGGTTGAAGCCAAAGAACGAGAAACCGAACGTATCGAACGGGATCGTCTTGAAGTTCGTCTGCTTCTGCGCGTCGGCCACGAAGTCTGCGGAGATCGTGCCGAAGTCTACCTCGCCGGTCTTGAGCTGCTGATACAGCGCGGTGTTATCTTTGATCACCTTGTAGATGTACTGGTCAATCGCGGGCCCACCGGCATAGTACTCCGGGTTGGCGACGAGCGTCACATGATCGCCCTGGATGTACTCTTTGAACTTGAACTGTCCGGTCCCGATTGGCTTGGAGATGCCGAACTCGTTTTTCGGGATATCCGTCGGCGCGACATTGCCGAGGATATGCTTCGGCACAATCCCATAACTGCAGTTGCTGACCAGGAAGGGCGCGACGACATCCTTCAGCGTGATGACGATCGTGGTCGGGTCTTTGGCCTCCACGCTGGCAATGCGTTCGGTAAGTGTGCCAGCGCGTGGTGTGCCGGTAGCCTTGTTCATATAGAGGTCGTAGGAGAACTTCACGTCGTCGACTGTAAAGGGTTGGCCGTCGTGCCATTTCACACCCTGTCGGATGGTGAACGTGTAGACCTTGTTGTCTGGCGAGACCTCCCACTTCGTAGCGAGACTCGGGACCGGTTGCAGCGTATCGGGATCAATATTGACGAGGCCGTCGAAGAGCAGGCTGGTGATGCGACCGGAGGCGGTATCGGAGACGAGCACCGGGTTCATCGTGCGGATCTCGGAGGTTGCCCCTTCCGTGACGTGGCCACCCTTCTTGATGCCCTTCGTGTCAATCTGCGAGGCGAACTTCCCCTTGCCCGCGGCAGCCGTTCCACTCGCGGCGGGCGACGCGGCGGCGACAGGCGAGGCGGCTGCGCTCCCGGTGGCAGTCGTCGCGGCAGCCTTCGTTGGCGCGGCGGCGGAAGCGGCGGAAGCGGTGCTGGCCGCGGTCGCGGCCGGGGCGGCAGTTGTTGCTGCGGGGGCGGTGGTTGCCGCAGTGCTCGCCGTCGCGGCGGGCTGCGGCGTGTTGGTGGCGCTACTCCCACCGCAAGCGGCGAGAATCGCAGTCCCGGCCGCGACCGCGGCCCCACTGAGGAAATGACGACGGCTCAGGTGTTTCGCTGTCTCATCCATGGTGCGCATTCCTCCTCATCAGAACGTTTCGACCAGGTCCATCCTGTACCATTGCCCACAACCGACCCGCTCATCCCCCAAACGGATGGGCGTTGCCTTTCGTGTGCGTGCCCCACACTGTGACCAACATGTGCATATCCACAAGAGCGCATCCTATCAGGCAGCCAACACCACGTCAATTTTCTGGCCGCGGGTATCGGTATGTCATGATTGCTGACTCTCTACTGCCTACTACGTCAGGATTTCAGGCGTGGATCGAGCGCGTCGCGCAGGCCGTCGGCCAGTTGATACAAGCAGGTGACGGTAAGGACGACCATCACACCCGGCGCGACGACGAGCCAGGGCGCCTGCGTGAAGTAATCAAAGGACTTACTGAGCATGTTGCCCCAACTCGCGGTCGGGATCTGCACGCCGAAGCCGAGGTAACTGATCCCCGCCTCCGCGAGGATGACACTGAAAATCTCCGTCCCGGCGAGGACGAGGATGATCGAACTGACATTCGGCAGGATGTGCCGGAAGATGATCCGCAGCGGATGGACGCCGATCGCCGTCGCGCTCGTCAGGATGTGCCATTGGTGCATGCCGAACCCCGCATGCACCAATGGCACGCAATCTCGACGAATTTACCTCACTCTGCTCGCATATCGTAGCAGTCGGGCGGTGGAGCGTCAACGAAGATTCACACCCGCCGGTGCGCGCGGCTGCCGAGGCGGAGCCAGGCGATCGCGCCGTCCGGGGCGCGGAGGAACTCGCCGCGCGTGCCCTTCATCGGTTCGTCAAGCCCGATCAACAAGTTTTCGCCGTAAAGCGCGGCACGGACGGGCGGTGGTGGCTCCGAGGCAGGTTGGTCCTTGGTCGGGAAGCCGCCCTTCGGGATCAGTTGCACCATCAAGCCCCCCTCCCGCACGGTCAGTTCGATGTCGCTCCCGGCGGCGGTGTATCGCCCGGCGTAGGGAGCGAGGTCATCCGCCGTGGTATCGAGAATCGCCGGTTCCGAGTTTTCGAGGCCGAGATAGCGGCGGAGAATCCATTTCGTCGCCTCGCTATGCAGTTCGCCGCCACGGCTCGCGTTGGTCAACACGGTGAGCGCGAAGTTGCGCGACGGAACGAAGACGAAGGTCGTCTGCTGCCCAACTGTCCCGCCGCCATGCCGGACGGTGCGCACGCCACCCACCGTTTCGAGCATCCACGTCAAGCCCATCTCGCCGTCGCTCCCTTTCGAGTAGAGGGGGGATTGCATGAAGGCGAGGCTTTCCGGCGAGAGGAGACGCGTCCCGTCCTCCGCCGTCCCGTCGCCCATATGGAAGCGGGCATAGACGAGCAAATCCAGCACATCGGAGAGCAAGCCGCCCGCCGGATTCGCGGTGCGTGGCAGTTCCCATGGGCGCGCGACGGTCGCCGTGTCATCCTTTACGGTGTGGCCGACCGCGAACCGCTCGGTGACGATATTGCGCGCGAAGTAATAGGTGTGCTTCATGCCAAGCGGGTCGAGGACGAGCGATTGCACCGCCGTCTCGAATGGCTGGCCGGTCAGCATCTCGATGACCCTGCCCGCGAGGGCGAACCCGGCATTGTTGTACGACCAGAGCGTGCCAATCGGCGCGACTTGCGGCACGTCCGCCATCGCCACCGCCATCTTCGCCAGCGCGTCGTCCCCCGCGCCGAGATCATCGAAGTAGTCCCCCACCCAGCCGCCGGTGTGCGTGAGGAGGTGCTTCATCGTCGCACGCTCGGTCGCCTCCGCGTCAGCGAGCCGCAGGTCCGGGAGATAGGTGCGAATCGGCGCGTTGAGATCGAGCTTCCCCTGCTCCACGAGGCGCATCGCGGTCGTGCCGACAAACGTCTTCGAGATCGAGCCGATTTGATAGAGCGTATGTTCATCCACCGCGAGCGGATGATCCACATTCGTCACACCAAAGCCGCCGACCTGTTGCGCGCCATCATGGTACACCCCGACCGCCACGCCGGGCACATGGTAGTGCGCCATCCCCTGCTCGATAAAGGCGTGCAACTCCGGGTCGAGAGCGTGCGGAGTGCCGAGCGCTGAGTGCTGAGCCTGATCGTGCGTACTCATTCGTTGCCTCCCAAGCCGATTCATCGTGAGCCTCGCGGGAACAATATCATCAAACCTTGCGCCAATGCAGTAGCATACGGAAATCTGAGTGCTCAGCGCTCAGTGCTCGGCACTTTCAGCGAACGGAGCACGCATGGACCTTCAACTGACCGGCAAACGGGCGCTCGTCACCGGGGCGAGCCGTGGGATTGGCTACGCCATCGCGTCGGCACTGGCGGCGGAAGGGGTGCGGGTCGCGCTCGCCGCGCGGACGGCCGCCGATGTCGAGGCGGCGGCGAGTCGGCTGCGGGAAGGGGGCGCGGAGGCGGTCGCGCTGACGGGTGACCTCACGGTGGCGGCGGATGTCGAGCGCGTCGTGCGGGAGGCGTCGGCGGCATTCGGCGGCGGGCTGGACATTCTCATCAACAATGTCGGCGGCGGCATGGGCGGCAACACGGACGAGGCGTGGCAGTACACCTTCGACATCAATCTCAACGCGGCGGTCCGGGCGAGCCGTGCGGCAATCCCATTGATGCAGTCGCAGCGGCATGGCGTCATCCTCATCGTCTCGTCCATCTCCGGTTGGCAGGTCGGCGGCTCGCCGCAATACAACGCGGCGAAGGCGGCGGAGATCATGTATGCCCGCTCGCTGGCGAAGGAACTCGGCAAGGATGGCATCCGCGTCAACGCCGTCTCGCCCGGCTCGATCATGTTCGAAGGCGGCGGCTGGGCACGCCGCACGGAGCGAGACCCGGAGGGCATCGCCACCTTCATCACCAACGATATGCCCCTCGGCCGCTTCGGCACGCCGGAGGAGATCGCCAATGTCTGCGTCTTCCTCTGCTCCGACCGCGCCAGCCTCGTCACCGGCGCCAACATCGCCGTAGACGGCTGCCAACTCAAACCATCTATCTGAAACCACAGAGGCACAGAGGACACAAAGGGAGACAAGAGAAGGGGAGAATAACGAGAAAAGAGACCCGGTTTCGCTCCCCTCCTTGTTTGCTCCCTTCTCTTCCCTTTCTCTGTGTCCTCTGTGCCTCTGTGGTTTATGCTTCCCCAATGACGCATACGATGGCGATGCCGGTGCGGGTGTTTGAGCGGCGGGAAGTGCGGGAGGCGATTGCCTACGCGCAGACCGGCGGGATCGCGCTGCATTTCTTCCGCTGGTCGCATCCGCATTTCGGCGCCGGTGAGTATTGCCACGTTCTTTCGAGCGACCGCGATCTGCTGATCGAGTTCGGCGCGGCGTACGGCCTCCCGCCGCATCTCCTGCAGCCCCCCCGCCGTGGTCGTGGCGTCTGGCACTTCGACGCCTTTGGCTGGCGCGCCACCGCGCTCCGCCGCCTCGCCACCAAACTGACCGCCGAGGAAGGGCGATTGAACCACAGAGACACCGAGAGCACAGAGGAAGAACAGAGCGACGAGTAATGCGAAATACGAAAGACGAATTAACCGATTGGCGATCGTGTCTCCCGTGATATTCTTCTCGTATTCTCTGTCTTTCTCTGTGTCTCTGTGGTTTATCCCTTGTATAGGAGGTAGGAGATGCCTGCGACGGATATTCGGCGGCGGGTGGAGATCGGTGCGGAAACGCTCATGCAACTGGAGAATGTCGGAACGGCGACGCTCTCCGGGTTGCTGATGCGGCGGGGGGTACGGTCAGTCTTCATGGCGGGGGTGCTGCCACTCAACCCGCACAAGCACATGGTCGGGCGGGCGTTCACGCTGCGCTACCTCCCCGCGCGGGAGGATATGCCCGGCGGCGAGGGGCTGGACGATCTGACGAACCTCCAGCGCAAGGGCGTCGAGACGGTTGGGCCGGGCGAAGTCTTCGTCATTGACGCGCGGGGCAACACGAATGCCGGGAGCCTGGGGGACATCCTCGCCGCCCGTATCTTCAAGCGAGGCGCGACGGGTCTCGTCACCGACGGCGCGTTCCGCGACACGCCGACCATCCGCGATCTCGGCCAGCCCGTCTATGCGCGCGGCATGCATGCCGCCGTCAACACGACGCAGCACTTCGCGGCGGACATCCAGGCGCCGATTGCCTGCGGCGGCGTGATGGTCTGCCCCGGCGATGTCCTCGTCGGTGATGGCGAGGGCGTGATCGTCGTGCCGCAGGCGATGGCGGCGGAAGTCGCGGCGGAGGCGGTGGAGTACGAGCCGAGGGAGATCTTCATCCGCGAGTTGATTGACAGCGGCCGCGGCATTAAGGGCGTCTACCCGCCTGACGCGGATACCCTCGCCGCGTATGAGCGATGGAAGTTGAAGCAGTAGAGGGCAGCAGACAGCAGACAGCAGGTAGCAACCTGAGGCGCGGGGGTTCATAGCGGCGCAGCGAGAGTGGCGGCGTAGACGGCGCACCCCGCATGCGGCATACTCGATAATGCGCGGCATCGGTCGTCGTGCCGCCCGGCGCTCGGCGGGAAGACAGGTCGAGTCCGCCGCCGTATCGGAGAAGGGGCCCCGTGCACACACCACAACCATCCGACGATGCGGAGACGCGCGTCACCGCCTACACGACCGACAGCAATCTCTCCTGGGTTGTCGCCGCCTTAGAGGACCATCGCGACGCAATCCTCGCGCGCTGGCTCGACGCGGCGACCTCACAGCCATTCCATCAGGGCCGCCGGGAGCACGCCGTCGCTGACCACATCCCCACGCTTTTCGACGCGCTGCTGGCGCTGCTGGCGCGCAGCGCTACCAGCGCGCGCAATCCCGCCGCACCGCTCGACGATCCGGCGATCCTCGCAGCGGCACGCGGGCATGCCCTGATGCGTGTCGAGCAGGGCCTCGCCCCTGTTGATGTGCTCACCGAGTTCCGGTTGCTCCGCCAGGAACTCTGGCACGCGCTGCGCCTCGCCATCCCCGATAACGCGCCATCGAGCGACATCGTCGGCGCTGAACTGCTAATCAACGACGCGCTCGACGGCGCCAGCGCCCTCGCACTGACCGCGCTGACTGAGCGGGTCGAGCGGGTGCGGGAGGAATTTCTGGCGACCATCGTGCATGATCTACGCCAGCCGCTCACCAAAATCCGCGGCTATGCCCAACTCGCGGTCCGCAATCTCGATCGGCCCGCACCGGACCTGTCGCGCGTCAGCGGCGGGTTGACCCGGATCGTCGCGGCGACGGACGAGATGCAGGCGCTGCTCACCAGGCTGGTTGATCTCTCGCGGACCGCGCTGGGGGCGCTGGTCCTCCATCCGGCGCGCACCGACCTCGCCGTATTGCTCAATGAGACGGTCGCGCAGTTGCCGGCCGATGTCGCGGAGCGTGTGACGGTGCACATCCCGCCCAGCCTCGATGTCACAGGATGGTGGGACCGAGAGCGGCTCGGCCAGGTGTTGACCAATCTGCTGGCGAACGCTGAGAAGTACTCGTCGCCGGGTACACCTATCGCCGTGACAATAGATGGGGACGCAACGACGGTGCGCGTCGGCGTGCGGGACGAGGGAATCGGCATCCCCGCCGACGATCTGCCCCAACTCTTCAACCGGTACTTCCGCGCCCGCAACGCGACGGAGCAAGAGATCGAGGGGTTGGGACTCGGATTGTACCTTTGCCGTGGGATCATCGCGGCGCACGGCGGGCAGATCGAAGCGGAGTCCGCCGGTTCCGGTCAGGGCGCCACGATCCGTTTCACCCTGCCCCGATAACCAAAGCACTGCGCGTAGATTCGATTAGGATGTACGCGATTCATTGGAGACGGGCATCCGTCTCCCAATGCCACTACGCGAAGAAGTCGCGATCCTCTTCGGCGAGATGCTCCGTCGCCGCCTCGATGTTGAACTCGACGCCCATGCCGGGCCGGTCCCAGACGTGAATGAAGCCATTCACGACGATTGGGGTGGGCAGTCCCTCGACGATGTCGTACCACCAGTCCGGCTTGCCGGTCGGATACTCGAAGGCGATGTAGTTGTCCGGCAAGGTCGCGCAGACCTGAACGAGGGCGGCGAGGCCGAGCAATCCGTCGCCCGTCCCGTGCGGCGCGATCAGGATGCCGTGCAGGTCGGCGTATTCCGCCACCCACTTCAGTTCCGCGATGCCGCCGATGTCGCATGGGTCGGGGCCAATGATGCTGATGGCGTGCCCCTCGATCAACTCCTTGAAGTTTTGGCGGAGATAGATTTGCTCGCCCGTGTGGATCGGCGTCGAAGTGCTGCGCGTCACGTCCCGATAGACATCCGCCGAGACGTAGGGCACGTAATCGCCGGTAATCAGGTCTTCCAGCCACATGACATTCAGCGGTTCGAGCGCCTTCGCCAGCCGGATCGCGTCCGGCGCCATCCAGCCGGGGCCGCAATCGAGCGCGAGGCCGATCTCGTCGCCCAGCACCGCTTTCATCGCCTCAACACAAGCGATCGTGTGCGTCAGGCCGCGCTCGGTCAGGAGGCCGCGGTTCCGCGCGCCGTGGGAGGCGCCGCGCTGCGCATCGGCGTAGGAGAAACCGGGAATCTCGCGATGCATCGGGCTGTGGAAGCCGATGCCCTGCTTGATGATTGAGAAACCTTCTTTGGCGGCCTTCATCTTCTTCATGTTCTCGGCGTAGTCTTCGGGGTTGTAGTCGGTCATCGGGAAGCGGACCGCGCCATTGTAGACGCGTACCCGGTCGCGCACCTTGCCGCCGAGCAATTTGTACACCGGCACGCCCGCCGCTTTGCCGGCAATGTCCCAGCAAGCCATCTCAATCGCACTCACCGCGCTCCCCCACGGCTTGAATGCGCCGCGATGGCGGATTTTGAGCATCACCCGCTCCACATCCGTCGGGTCCTCGCCGAGAATGTAGGGCGTGTAGGTGAGCACAGCGGGCTTGAGGTAGGGCTTGTAGGATTCGATCTCCCCATAACCGCTGATGCCCTCGTCTGTCACGATGCGGACGACGGGATTGTCGCCGATGACGGCACATTTCAGACCGGTGATTTTCATGCTCTTTCCTCCGTCTCGTCATGCGTGAGGCGCTACAATCCCGGCAGAGTAGGTCAGGCCGTTACCGCCGTCAAGGAAATTCGCCTGGCAGAGAAAATGCTCCCCTCCCCGATGCAGGGAGGGGTTTCTCCCGAAATGGCCGCAACCAAACGAGAGAATCGTTCGTTCTTTACAGCGAACAGTGGCGCGTTTGGCCTATCTCCGTCTCATAAACGAACGATCTTGCACGGGCACGCTCATCATGGTCATTCCGCACCGCCGCCCATCGGGGCGACCACGAAGGAGTACACGCATGCACGGGTCTCGGGGGCTTCGCTCTTTCCTTCGCCTGCTCATTGGTCTGGCGGTCATCGCCGCGCTGTTGCCCGCCGCACTCACGGCGAGCGCTGCATCTTCCCCCCTCTATGCCCGCCCGACGGGCCACACGATCCCCGCCGCGTTCCGTCCGTTGTGGGAGCAAACCGGCGGTGCGAACGGCCTTGGCTGGCCACTGAACGAAGCAACAACCGCGGATGGCGTCACCGTGCAATGGTATGCGGCCGGACGCATTTTCCAACGTGCAACCGGCGCGCCGGCACTCGCCACGATCGGCAGGGAGGCCGCGCAGTTCCGTTCCCTGCTCGGCATGGATGCCTTCAAACCACATGTGAAAACGCCCGGCCCCACGCCCGCCGACTCGGTATACGTCAGCACAACGGGCCATTGGGTCGCCAATGGCTTTTATACGGTTTGGGCAAAGGAAAAGGCGCTTCTGGGCGATCCGATTTCGGAAGAACTGACTGAGGATGGGGCAACCGCGCAGTATTTCGTTTATGGCCGACTGGAACTCGATCCGACCGCCAACAATGTCGCCCGGGTCACCCAACTCGGCGTTCTCGAGCATGGCCCGGCCGACCCACGCATTGATGCGCCGGATGGCGCTGAGCAGATCGGTGATCCGCCAATCACGGACATTCAGGGTGTCACGCCGCATCAGGGCCACTGGGTGCTCGTCAATCTCGCGCAGCAACATCTCTGGGCGTTCGACGGTACGAACCTCGTGCAGGATTTGGATGTCTCGACGGGACTCGACGCGCATCCCACACCCGTGGGGTCGTACTGGGTCCAGCAACGTTTCTTCTCGCAGGAGATGATTGGCCCCGGCTATGATCTGCCGAATGTCCCGTATGTCCAGTATTTCGGCAACGACTCGCTCTCGTGGGGGGCCGGGTACTCGCTCCATGGGACGTACTGGCACCATAACTGGGGCCATCAGATGTCGCACGGCTGCGTCAACCTACCGACCGATTTTGCTGCCTGGCTCTGGGATTGGGCCAATGTCGGCACGCCCGTGGAGATCATCGCCGGGTGACGCAGCCGATGCCGGAGCGCTCCCTTCGCTGGGATACGTGCTACAACGCGCGCGACCTCGGCGGCTACGCGACCGACGATGGCGTGACCATCCGCTGGGGAGTGTTGGTGCGCGCGGACGCGGTCGGGCGGCTGAATACTCAGGGGCGCGCCGCGCTCGAAGCGTACGGCGTCCGCACGATCATTGATCTGCGCATTCCCGTCGAGGTGCGCGACGAGCCAAGCCCATTTACTGACCATGCCGCGATCACTACGCACTATCTCCCGCTGAACCCCAATGACCGGCTGATCAGCAAAGCCGTCGCCGCGCACAAGGAGGCGGGGCTTTCCTACACGGCAGCAATCAACGCCGCGTATCTCTCAACCAATCAAGCGCAGATCGCCGCGATTATCCGGGCGGTCGCGGGCGCGCCGGACGGTGGGGTCGTTGTCCACTGCCACGCGGGGCGGGACCGCACGGGCCTGATTATCGCCTTGCTCCTCGGCATCGCCGGCGTCCCCGCCGCGACGATCAGCGCGGACTACGCGCTCAGTTTCTCGGCGGTTTCGGAGACGATGGACGCTACCCTGCGGTATCTGGAGAGCGCGTATGGCGGCATCGAGCCATACGTGCGCGCCATCGGCGTGACCGATGCCGAGATCGCCGCCATCCGTCACCGCCTTCGCGCCGATGGGCCACCCGAAGGGTAGAACGCGATCGGAGACGTTGTAATGTCAGGAGCCGGTGATGCAGGATACGAATGAACGGCTGCTCGGCCTCGCACAGCGGGTCGCGGCGATCTATACCGGCGATGGAACGGCGCGGGCGAGTGCGGCGCTCGGCTCCGTGGCACGGCGACAAAGCGATGTGTACTCGGATATTGACCTCGGCATCTACTACGACACGATGCCCACGGAAGAAGAAATAACGGCGGGCCGCGAAGCGCTCGGCGGGACGGACTGGCTGCGCCTGCCCGGCGCGCGCGAGGATGCCATCGCGGACACGTTTCTCATCGAGGGCGTTGAGTGCCAGGTCATTCATTGTACCGTCGCGCATATTGATCGTGAACTCAACGCGGTCCTGTGCGACTACCACACCGAACATGTCAAGCACGCGGTCGTCGGTGGGATTCTCGATGCGCTGCCGCTCTCCGGTGCGGATGTCGTGGCGGGCTGGCAGGCGCGAGCCGCTGCGTACCCCGACGCACTGGCACAGGCCGTCGTGCGGGATCACCTGAAATTCTGGCCGCATCAGGTGCTCACGAAGCGCATCATCCCGCGCGACGCCCCGCTCCTCTTCCATCGCGTCGTGATGGACGAAGAGAAGACCTTGCTCTCCGCCCTCTCCGGCCTCAATCGCCTCTATCCGCAACTCGAATTCAAGCGACTGGATGCCTACGTCGCGCGGATGAACGTCGCGCCTGCCGATTTCGCCTCGCGGCTCAGGCAGGTTCTCACCGCTGAACCGCTCGCGGCTGTGGCGCTGCTCCGTGATCTCATCGAGGAGACTTTTGCGTTGGTCGAGCGGCATATGCCAGAGGTTGATACCGCCGCCGCACGGCGGCGGTTCGCGCAGCCGCCGCGTGGTTTGGCGTCCTCCTGATCCCATCCGGTTTCGATTACGGCTTCTTCGTCGCGGCTGCGGTGCCAGTGATAGAGGAACCGGCGGGCGCCGGGCTGCCGGGGGGTGGCGTGGCGGGTGGGA
>CALBSO010000151.1 GCA_937968015.1 uncultured Thermomicrobia bacterium | reverse complement strand
CTGCTCCACTCACGAGAAGCGACCTCGTGTCGCACCGATTTTATCCGTTTCGTGAGGTGACCACTAATTTGCTGATCGCCCTGATCTGGTCGATATCGAGATGGGCGCGAAGCACGGCGGCCAGTTTGCTATATTCGCGATGACGGTCGAACGTCATCGTGGCGACGGGCGTCTGACCGGCGATCTCCCTCCGTGCCATCAATGCCGCGATTACACCGTGTCGAAAGGGATCATTTTCGTAGAGGCCATGCAGGTAGCAGCCCGCGATCCAGCCGCTGACGTTGATCCAGCCATCCACTTCCCCGGTCGTGAGTCGGAAGGCAGACGCCCCATCCGTCGCCTCGCCATATGGTGCGGTCCTGCCCATATGGATCTGGTACGCGCCGAATGGTGATGCGTCGAGGTGGGCGAACAGGCCACGGGTAGCCGATGCATTGACCTGTGCGGTCGTCCGGAGCGTTACCTTCTCATGCGCTGCCAGGAAGACGGTCTCGACAGGCAGCAGATCGAGGCCCGGCTCGACGGCACCTGTCTCCGCCTCCGCGCCGGCGGGATCAGCGATCCGCTCGCCGAGCATCTGATAGCCGCCGCAGATACCGAACACCGCGCAGCCCTCCGCTGCCAACCGCCGGATGTGAGGTGCCAGGCCGTTCCGCCAGAGCCACGCGAGATCGTGCAGCGTGCTCTTCGTGCCGGGGAGGATGACGAGGTCGGGGTGATCCGGAAACTCATCCGGGTGCGCGGCGAAGCGGAGCCTCACCGAAGGTTCCGCCGCGAGGGCGTCGAACTCGTCGTAATTGCTCAGGTACGGCAGCCGCACGACGACAATCTCCAGCGTCGCGCCGCCTTTTCCCTGCTGCCGCAGGGAATGCGCCAATGTGTTGTCGAGCGGGACGGAGTCTTCCTCCGCGATGGTGATGCCTGTGAAAAGCGGCAGGGTGCCCAGGACGGATACGCCACTCCGTTCGCCCAGCATCTGCTCGCCGTCTCGCCAGAGCGCGAGATCGCCCCGGAACTTATTGACGATCAGCCCCTTCACACGGTCGCGGTCCTCCGGAGGGAGGAGCATCAGCGTGCCGAGGAGGGAGGCGAAGATGCCGCCCCGGTCGATGTCCCCGACCAGCAGCACCGGCGCGTCCGCGAGGCGGGCGACCTGCATGTTGACAATATCATTGCGTGCGAGGTTCAGTTCGACCGGGCTGCCCGCGCCCTCGATGATCACGAGGTCGTACTCCTGTCGAAGTGTCTCAAGCGCGTCGCGCACGATGTCGAGCAGGCCGCTGCGGTTGCGCCAGTAATCGCGCGCCTCCAGCGTGGCGAGGGGGCGACCCATGACGATGACCTGGCTGCGCGACTCCCCCTCCGGTTTGAGGAGCACCGGGTTCATCTCGACGCGCGGCTCGATACCGGCCGCCTCGGCCTGTACGACTTGTGCCCGGCCCATTTCCCGACCGTCGCGCGTCACGAAGGAGTTGAGCGCCATATTCTGCGCCTTGAAGGGGGCAACCCGCAGCCCTTCCTCGGCAAAGATGCGACAGAGGCCGGTGACCAGCGTGCTCTTGCCGACTGTCGAGGCCGTCCCTTGCACCATCAGGGTGCGCGCGCGCCTCGTCATAATTGCGCCGTCTGTTTCAGTGCGCGGATGAGCCGCCGCCAGTCGCCCTCCGGCCGGGTGGCGACGCGGATAACGCGCGGGAGGCCGAACGAGGTGCAGTCGCGTACCACGAGCCCATGGACCAGCAAGTGCTGACGGGTTATGCGGGCGTCTCCCACATCCAAAAGGCAGAAATGTGTCCGCGACGGCACGACGGCGAAGCCGGACGCTCCGAGTGTGGCAAAAAATGCTTCTCGTTCGGTCGTGAGCATGGTAAGCGTTCGTGCCAGGTGGGCGCGGTCCTCGATTGCCGCGACGCCCGCCACCTGCGCCGCCGTACTGACACTCCAGGATGGCAACAGAGCCGCGATGCGGTGGTTGATCTCCGGAGTGGCGACGAGATAACCGAGGCGCAGGCCCGCGAGCGCGAAATCCTTCGTCAGCGAGCGGAGCACGATGGTCTCCGGCATGTCGGTGTCGCCGATTAGTCGCACGGCGGAGAACGGCTCGGGCGGGATGAGGAAACGCCAATATGCTTCATCGACGACGAGCCGCGCGCCGATGTGCCGACACGCCTCGGCAATCCTCGTCAGTTCGTCCCGATCCAGCCAGTGACCGGTCGGATTGTTCGGGTTGCAGAGCCAAACGAGCGTGGGTCGCTGGCTGCGGAGCCAGGTGATGACCTCGAAGTGATCCGGCACGTAGCCGGGCGCTCCCTGCGGTGCCCGATACTCCGTGACGGTCGCCCGCGCGGCGGCGCTTGCGGCGGCATACTCGCCGAAGGTTGGCCCGATAATCGCCGCCGTGTCGCCTGGTTGAAGCAGAGCGCGGGCGATGGCCCAGATGAGCTCGGCGGCGCCATTGCCGCAGAGGATCGTGTCGAGTGCATCGTCCGTATCATCCAGTTCGTGCGCGCGGATTGCCCGGCGCAGTGCGAGACAGTGGCGGTCCGGGTAGTGGGCGATGTCGACGTACCGGAGCGCCTGCCGGACGGCGGGCGACGGGCCATACGGGTTGCCGTTGACGCTGAAGTCGATCACGTCGGCCGGATCGAGGCCCAGGCGCTCGAACTCCCTATAGTCGATCCCCCCGTGCATAATGCCGTCAACCACGCTCCACCCGCTTCGTCTCTCGCCACGCCGCCGCGCTCGCCAGCAAAAGGATCGTCGCGCCCCCAACGTAACGGACCATTCTCTCCGCCCGCCGGATCGCCCCCGGATCGATTGGCTGCCGCGCGTCGCCGAGCGTATAGTGGTCGACTTTTTCCAGTTGCACACCGAGTGCGCCCGCGGCCGCCGCCATCGGGTGGCCCGCATTCGGACTGGCGGTGCGGCGGGCATCGCGCCGCCAGATCCGCCACGCGGCGCGCGCATCGCCGCCATAGAGCGGGGCGAGCGCGACAATGCAACCGGCAGTCAGCCGCGCGGGGAGGAGATTGAGCGTGTCATCGAGTCGCGCACACGCTTTGCCAAGATGCTCGTAGTGCCCGTGATAGCCGATCATCGAGTCGAACGTATTGATGAGACGGTAGAATGCCGCGCCGGGCAGGCCGAAGATGGTGTAGGCAAGCAGGGGCGCGACGACGGAATCGCTGAGATTTTCGGCGAGCGATTCGACCGCCGCCGCCGCGATGAGAGACTCGTCCAGGTCGGCGCGGTCGCGGCTGACAAGGCTCGCGAGCGCCTCCCGTGCGGCGGGAACATCGTCCCGCTCCAGTGACATCCGTACGAGTTGCCCGGATTCCACGAGCATTCGCAGTGCGAAGAATGGCGCGAGCGCGCCCCCTTCGATGATGGCGGCTGCGGCGATCCCTTGCCATACGCCTCCGTGCCTTGCGAGTGTCGTCCGTGTTCGCCGCGCGAGGCGCTGCAACGCCATCGCTGGGAAAATTGCTAGCGGTGCGGCAATCGCGATCATCCCGCCGCCGTAGGCCAGCCGTGCGCGTTCGCCGTGCGGCGCGGCCCGTTCGAGCCGCGCGATTGCCTTGCCGTACCAGACGACGGGATGCCATCGGGCGGGCATCTCGCCGACGAGATCGAGCGCGAGCGCGACGAGCATCGCTGCGCCCGCCACTTCGGGAGTGCTCCGGATCGACGTCGCACACATCCTAGAACTCGATCCCCTTCTGCGCCTTGATCCCGGCGCGGTAGGGGTGCTTAACCTCGGTCATCTCGGTAACGAGGTCCGCGTGGTCGATCAACTCCTGCGGCGCATACCGTCCCGTGATCACGATGTGCATTGCCGCGGGGCGCCGATCGAGCGTCTCGCTGATCTCGTCCCACGTGAGCCACCCGTACTTAAGCATGTACGTCAGTTCGTCCAGCACAATGAAATCGTACGCACCCGAAAGGATGCGCTCCCGGCAGATGTCCCAGCCCTGCCGCGCGAGCGCCTTATCCTCCTCGATGTTCTGGGAAAGCCAGGTGAAGCCGTCCCCCAGCGGCAGGATCTCGATGCCGAACTTCTTCGTCGCCTGAATCTCGCCCCATTTGCCCGTCCGCGCCTTGATGAACTGCAACATGCAGACGCGCAGGCCCTGCCCCCATGCCCGCACCAGCAGCCCGACCGCGGCCGTCGTCTTGCCCTTCCCCTTCCCGGTGTGCACGATCAGCAGACCCTTGCGGGTCGCGACTTTCGCGCGCGCGCGGCGGGCGGTGTGGCGCGTCTTCTGTTGCGCCAAGCGCTCCGCTTCGCCCAGCCCGGCCGTCTCTTCGGGGTCGCCGGGAAGATCGGTGATTGCGGCCGGTGTCGATGTCGCCATGGTCACCCTCCCCTCTGTTCTGCCTCGGCTACAGCCATCTTGTGGAGGATCAGCCGCTCGACGGGTTTGCCGCGTACGAGATGGTTGCGGACGATCTCGTCCACATCCGCGACTGATACGCCTGCGTACCAGATGCCGTCCGGATAGACGATCACAATCGGGCCGTGCGCGTGCTGCACCGTGCAGCCCATCCGCGTCACCTTGACATCGTCGACGCCCGCCGCCTCGAGAGCCGTCCAGAAGTGTGCGCGAACCGCCTCGCCGCCCTTGTCCGAGCAGAAGCGGTTGCGGCATGTGTCCGCTGCCGTTTGCATCTCCGCGCCCGCGCCGCTCGCGGTGCAGACGAAGACCTGATACCGATAAGGTTTCACCATGCGCATGCGCTCCGACCACCATGCGTGCGTCGTCTCCCGCGCAGGTTCGCATGGGATGTCCGTGCGTGACCCAAGCAAGCGCACCGCCGAGGGTTCTGTGGATCGGGCACCATTCCCCGCCTACCGCAGACATGTCGGTCAACAACACTGATGTGAGTATCGTGACCTGGTGGATATCCTTGTGCATACATCACGGTGCGTCCGCCGCTGTCATCCTCGCCCCATCGAACAGTTCCGGTAATGCGGTGCGGATCATCTCCGCGCCGTGCGCGGGCTCAAGGTCACCGAGATGCCGGTAGTCCGCACCTAGTTCGCTCGCCAGCCGCTCGGCCAGGCCGAGGCGCACCGGGCCCGTCTCGCTGTCGAGGACGAGCGCGGAGACGCCAGCGTCGCGCAGCGCCCTCGCCTCGCGATACGCGCCGTCGAGCGGCGCATCGCCCTTGTGCGAGACGTTCGCCCGCCCATCGCTGAGTACGACGACGACGGGTCTCTGCCCGCTATGTGCCGGGCGCCCAAATACCTCACGCGCGAGGCGTAAGGCGTCCGCGAGGGGCGTGCGCCCTCCTGTCGGCAGCGCGCGTAGTCGCTGCTCAGCCGTCGCCGTGCTCCGCGTCGGCGGCAGGAGGAGTTCAGCATGTGCTCCACGGAAGGCGATCAGACCAACGTGATCGCGCCGCTGGTACGCATCGGTCAGCAGGCCGAGGGCCGCGCCCTTGGCGACCGCCATCCGCCGCTCCGCCGCCATCGAGCCGCTCGCGTCCACGACGAAGAGGACGCAGTGCCCGGCGGGTGGCTCGCGGTGGCGCACGCGCACATCCTCGGGACGGACCTGTATCGCCATTCCGCTGCCGGTCTCTCGCTCAAGGTGAGTTCCCTGATGCGTTGCCGCTGCCCGGATCGTCGCGGCGACGGCAAGTGAACCTCCGTTGGATGGCGTCGCGATCACCGCGCCAGTGCGACCCGCCCCGGTTCGCGGCGTCGATGTGCCTCCTCTCTCGCCCGCGCTGCTGACCCGGTCATTTGCGCTGTTCGGGAGGCTGAATGCTCGTGTGGGCGCAGCGTCGAAGAGGGTCGAATCGTCATCGCCACTTTCGGAACTATCCGTCTCGTCCGGCGTCTGTGCTGCGGGATGATCGGATTTGTTCTCACCCTTGTCCTCATGCTCCCGCAGCAGGTCATCGATCCGCTCAGGAAGGGGGGCATCCGGCGATTGTGGCTGACGTGACCGGTGGGGCAGCGCCAGTTCCGCCGCCGTGCGGATGTCCTCGATCTCGACCATCGTCCGGCCCGCATAGGCGGCGAGCGTACACGCGGACTTGTGGATCGTGAGGTCGGCGCGCAGCCCGCCGACACCGGCCTCGGTGCAAATCCGCGCGATCAGATCCAGGAGATCATCCGCCAGAACAACGCACGGGAGACGCTGGCGCGCGTCGGCAAGCCCATCGCGCAAGCGGCACTCATCGTCGGCCCACCGTGCGGCGAATGCGGTGGGATCGGCCTCGTAAGTGATGCGGCGGCGCACAACCTCGGCTCGGTCCGCCGGGTTGGGCAATCCCTCCGCGTCGACGGCCAGGCCGAAGCGGTCGAGGAACTGCGGGCGCAATTCGCCCTCCTCCGGGTTCATCGTGCCGATCAGCATGAATCGCGCCGGATGCGCGAACGAGATACCCTCCCGCTCCACGACGTTCCAACCCATCGCTGCGGCATCGAGCAGGATATCGACGAGATGATCCGGCAAAAGATTCACCTCGTCGATGGAGAGGATGCCCCGATGTGCGGCGGCGAGGAGACCGGGCTCGAAGTGGCGCTCCCCGCTTTGTAGGGCGCGCTCGAGGTGCAGCGTGCCGAGGACGCGATCCTCTGTCGCCCCGATCGGCAACTCCACGACACGGGCCGGGCGAAAGACCGCCGCACCGCCCTGCCCAGCGCAGTGCGGGCAATCGGCAAACGGTTCGTCGGGGTCGCAGGCATACGGGCAACCCGCCACTACCGCGAGATCGGGCAACAGGGCGGCGAGGGCGCGCACGCTCGTCGATTTCGCGGAGCCCTTCTCACCGCGAATCAACACGCCGCCAATCGCCGGGTTGATCGCGTTGAGCAGCAGGCCGAGCTTCATCCGCTCCTGCCCGACGATGGCGCTGAACGGGTACCGCCGGATCGGGCCGGCCTGACTATCGCGCATGATGTACGCTTGCTACGGAATCTTGCCGGCTTTCCAGATCGCCATCGACGCGGAGATAGATCTGCTGCAACTGCTCCAACATCGCCGGGTCGGGCGCGGCCCACATGCCCCGGCTTGCTGCCTCCAAAAGCCGCTCGGCAATGTCCCGCAGGCCCCACGGGTTGCTGCGCGCGAAGAACGCCTGCATAGCAGGGTCGAGCGCGTACCGCTCGGTCACGGCGGCGTACATCCAGTCCTCGACGACGTCGGCGGTCGCGTCGTACCCGAAGAGATAATCGACGGTCGCGGCGAGTTCTAGGCCGCCCTTGTAACCGTGGCGCGTGATCGAATCCAGCCATTTCGGGTTGACGACGCGCGTGCGGAAGACGCGGCTCGCCTCCTCCTTGAGGTCGCGGACGCGGGCGCGCGCCGGGTCCGCGCTGTCGCCGAAGTAGGCGCGCGGGCGTTTTCCCGTCAGGGCGCGGATCGTGGCGATCATGCCGCCGTGGTATTGGAGGTAGTCGTCCGAGTCGAAGATGTCGTGCTCGCGGTTGTCCTGGTTCTTCACCGCGACCGTGACCCCCGCCAGCGCATCCCGAAAGTCGTTGCGCGCGTCCACGCCGTAGGTTTCCGCCGTATAGGCGTAGCCGCCCCAGTTCACGTAGGCGACGGCGAAATCGCCCACGCCCTGCCAGTTGCGCTCGTCGATCAGGGGGAGGATGCCCGCGCCATAGGTGCCCGGCTTGCAACCGAAGACGCGATAGAGCGCCCGCTCCTCCGCCTCCGCCGGTGGCATCCCCTCCGCTTCATTCCGCGCGCGCGCCGCGAGATACCGCTTGCGGACGAAGTTCTGCTCGATCGGCTCGTCCAACAGGGCAACCGTGCGCACCGCCTCGTCAATCGCCGCGATGAGGTGCGGAAAGGCGTCGCGGAAGAAGCCTGAGATGCGGCAGATGACATCGATCCGCGGCCGGCCGAGGACGGCGAGCGACACGACCTCCACCCCAAGCAGGCGATGGTTCTCCGCTTGCCAGCGCGGCCGGACGCCGAGCAGCGCGAAGACCTGCGCGATGTCGTCGCCGTGCGTCCGCATCGCACTCGTCCCCCAGATGGAGAGCCCGACGCTCTCCGGGTACGCACCCTCGTCATCGAGGTGGCGGCGCAGCAGTTCGTTCGCCAGTTGTTGGCCGACTTGCCACGCCGCCTGGCTTGGCAGGGCGCGCGGGTCGACCGCGTAGAAGTTCCGCCCGGTGGGGAGCACGTGCGCCATGCCCCGCGTCGGCGCGCCGCTCGGCCCCGCCGGGACGTACCGGCCATCGAGGGCGCGCAGCAGATTGTCGATCTCCTCCGTGTTGCGCCGGAGGTTGGGCATCAGGTCCGCGCAGATGAAGCGGAGCGGCACCGCAATCGGGCGCGTTTTCTCTATTGATAGTGTCGAATGCGTCGCACGTAGGGCGCGGTCGATGTCGCTCACAGCGAACCCGCCGTCCGCGAGCATGCCGAGCAGCCGGTGCGAGAGCGTCTCGATAGCGAGGAGCGCGTCGCCCGCCGTGACGATCACCGTCCCGGCATCATCGGCGAGCGCGTCGAGGAGATGACCGTGTGCGCCGGCATGGAGGCGCGCGCCGGGGTCCGCTTGCAGGGCGGCGAAATCGAGGCCGTATCCGGCGGCGACAGTGGCGGACAGGCTGGGGATCGCGAGATTCGGGATGCGCGTCAGATGATAGAGCAAATCGATGAGTGATGCCCCCTCGGGCACCATGCCGAGCGTGTGCAGGCCGTCGCGGATCTGCGCGCCCGCCAACTCGCAGAGGTAGCCATCGATGTCCTCGATCAGATGGGCCACATCGGGGGCCATCAGCTCGGTCAGAGTGACGGGCATGCCCTCCTCGGTAAGGGTCGGGTCCCACTCGTGGCTGTGGTCGGGATTCGCTGCGAGCAGATGGTTGAGGTCGCTATCGAGATTCGCCCGCTTGATGAGCGCCCAGATCTGATTCTGCAGGAGGGGCAGTTTCGTCGGGTCCAGTTGTTCGACCTGGTAATACTCGTCCACCAGTTGCTGGAGTTCCGCCAGTTCGCCGTAGACGCCGGAGGATGTCATCGGCGGCGTCATGTGGTCCACGACGACCGCGTGCGAGCGCCGTTTCGCCTGCGTACCCTCGCCGGGGTCATTGATGATGAATGGGTAGATGAGCGGCAAATCGCCCAGAAAGGCGTCCGGGAAGCAGCGGGCGGAAAGGCCGATCCCCTTGCCGGGGAGCCATTCGAGCGTGCCGTGCTTGCCCATATGGACGATGGCGTCCGCCCCCCAGCCGAACGGTTGCGGCGCGCGCAGCCAGCGGTAGAGGGCGTGATAATTATGCGGCGGCGGGAGATCGGGCAGGTGATAGATCGCTTTCGGGTCCATGCCGTAGCCGCGCGGCGGTTGGAGGGCGACGAAGCAGTTGCCGAACGGGAGGCCCGCGAGCGCGATGGTGCCGTCGTGGACGTATGCGCCGCCGGGGGCGGGTCCCCACTGCCACTCCATCTTCTCCCGGCTCTCCGGCGCGAGTGCCGCGTACCAGTCCGCGTATCGCCCGGGCGGGACGCGCGCGGAGGCGTTGCGCAGCTGCTCCTCAGTGAGCAGTTCGCGGTCGTACGAGCAGCGGTCGATCAGGGCGTGCATCAGCGTGTCGCCGTCGGGAGGCAGATCCTCGACGGTGTACCCGGCGTCGCGCAGCGCGTGGAGGAGACGCAGGAGCGAGGCGGGCGCGTCGAGGCCGACAGCGTTGCCGATGCGCGAGGCTTTGGCGGTCGAGTTCGTCAACACGAAGGCGATGCGCTTCTCGGCGTTCGGGGTGCGGCGAAGGGCGGCCTGCCGTAGCGCCAGGCCGACAACCCGTTCCACCCGATCGGGCACCGGCACATAGCGGACGGGCATCGCGCCGTCGCCACCGACTTCCTTGAACGAGATCGGGACGGTGATGATCCGCCCGTCGAACTCGGGGATCGCCACATTCATCGCTGTGTCGAGCGGGCCCAGGCCACGACCGGAGACCTCCCACGCCGTCCGGCTGGACGCGGCGGTGATCGCCTGCAACACCGGCACGTCGAGCGCGAGTAGCAGCTCGACCGACCAGCCGCTCATCGTCGGCCCGTCGGGGTTGACCGTGCCCATGGCGAAACTCATCGCGGTGATGAGGACATCACACCCACCGGCGGCGAACGGCGCGAGAAACCCGGCCATGCCCCCCGCCTGATCGGCGGCTTCTTTGGAGGCGGCGGTGTACACTGGGAGCGCGTTCGCGCCCTGCCGCTCGATTTCGCGGATCAACGCATCCACGAACGCGGTATTGCCCGACAGCAGGTGCGCCCGATAGAAGAGGATACCGATGGTCGGTGCGGCGGGGTCGTGTCGCTCGCGCAGGGTGGCGAGCGTCGCGTCCGGCACGTCAGGCTGGTAGATGCCGAAGCGGGGCGCGGGTGCCGGGGCGTCGTAGCCGAAGCCGGTCGTGAGCAGGTGATCGGAGAGGAAGCGGAGCGCGTGCTCGTAATTGTGCGGCCCGCCGAGTTGCAGATACGCGAAGAGTTCATGCAGCGTTGGCACGGCGGCATTGGAGAGCGCGGTGAGTTCCGGGTCTAGTTCATCCGTGCCGGGGACGCAGAGCAGGAAGAAGTCGTGGATCTCGGCGAGCGACCGCAATCGTTCCAGTCCGGCGGTGAAACTCGCCCGGCCCCCGTGCAGACGAACGATAACGATCTCCGCCTCCGGCGCTGTCCGGTCGAGAAAGTCCAGAAGGTCCGCACCATCGCCGAGGCGGGCAACGTTGTAGGCGCGGATTGGCGGGAAATCGGCGGGCAGCGTCGCGGCGATTTGATCGAGCAGGAGGATGTCCGTGTCCGCGTGGGTGAGGAAGAGGAAGCCCGCGCTGCGGGCGGCGGGCCGGATTGCGATAGGATGATCCGGCGCGTCCCCCGGGTCCTGACCATCCGGCAACGCTCGCTGAGATGTCGGCCAATCGAAGACGGAAAACGCGTTCGGTTCGAGCGCCAACGGCGGCGGCAGGTAGCGATCGGCGGCGACCATCGCGTCGATATAGTCGTAGATCGCCAAGACCTGGGCGTCGCTAGTGATCGTGTGGAACCATACCTCGCGCCCGGCGAAGAGGAGCATCACGACATTGGCGAGCGCACACGGTCCGAGGCAGCCGCCGATCGTTAGATGCACCGTGTTGCGCAGCCGCCGGCGCTCCCACTCGCTGTGATACAACTCCTCCGGCACCGGGTCGTGGCCGCGTTCGGTCAGCCCGCAACAGCACCCCTTGGCACAGACGAGCAGTTGCCCCGGGCGGCGGAAGACGTTGATCGCCTTGCCGTCCGCACGGAGGACGAGATTGCGCGGTCGCGGCGTGCGCGCGTCAGCCACCGCGACCACGCTTCACGCGTGCGGAGACCAGGGATACGGAACGATGTGAGATATGCGGGAACATGGGCTTCCTCACCTTTAGACGCGAAGGCGCTCGGAGCGAGATGGGAACGGCGGGTATCCTGGCTTCACAGCGAGGCTGCGTTACAGTTGCGCGACAGCGCCGGACTCATACCGGCTTCCCCAAGGACACTCCCAACATCCGGGCAGGGAGTTACCGTTCCCATTGTGCTATGCGAATGTGCTGCTCACTGTAGTCTGAGCAATTGCGGCTGTCAACCCGAATGATAGCAAAGGCTTCACGGAGCATCTTGCTCGCACCCGCGGCGGCATCGTGCGCTGTTTTCAGCGCAACAGCGGTATTCCCGACACCACTCCTCTCCTTTTTTCTTTTGACACGGCAAAATCTGAGTCTCACGTCGAAGTCGCATCGTCGTTTGCCGTTGCCACACCCGCCTCCGCAAAGGTCGCCATCTCATCGCTCAGACGGGCTGCGGCCTCGATGATCGGAAAGGCAAGCGCGGCACCGCTCCCCTCCCCCAACCGCATCCCGAAGTCCAGCAGCGCCCCATGCTGTAAGCGATCCAGGATCGCCCGGTGACCGGCTTCAGCGGACATGTGCGCCGGGATCACATACGAGCGGAGGGCCGGGCACAGTGCGACCGCGATGAGGGCGGCGGCACCCGTGATGAATCCATCGAGCACGATGGGTATGTGTCGCGCTGCGGCACCGAGCATCACTCCGACCAACGCCGCGATTTCCAACCCACCGACCTTCGCGAGAACATCGAGCGGATCGGTCGGGTCAGGCCGGTGGATTGCGAGCGTGTGTTCGATGACTGCGATCTTCTGCCCAAGTCGGGTGTCATCAATGCCCGTACCGCGCCCCGTGACCACATGGGCGGGGAGACCCGTCAAGACTGCCGTGATCGCGCTGGCGGCGGTGGTGTTGCCGATGCCCATCTCCCCCACGGCGACCAAGTCGAGACCGACATCCGCCTGCTCGTCGAGGACATCGAGGCCCACTCCAATCGCCCGCAGCACTTCTCCCCGGGTCATCGCGGGTTCTATCGCCATGTTGCGCGTCCCGTGGGCAATCTTTCGGTTGACAAGACCGACGGCATCAATGTCCGAGGCAACACCAACATCAACGATAATCACGCGAGCCCCCGTATGCCGCGCCAACACATTGATTGCCGCACCACCCTGCAGGAAGTTGCGCACCATTTGTGGAGTGACGACGGCCGGATAGGCACTGATCTCCTCTGCGGTGACCCCGTGATCGCCGGCCATGACAATGACGGCTTTGCGCGTCATCTGTGGGCGCGCGCAACCGGTAATACCCGCGAGCTGGATCGCGAGCGTTTCCAGTCGGCCAAGGCTTCCGGGCGGCTTCGTGAGCTTGTCCTGCCTGACGCGGGCCGCCGTCATCGCCGCTTCATCGAGCGGGCCGACGCGCGCGATCGTGTCACTCAGCCGCGCCATCGGTCGCCCTCGTGGATTGGACTGCTCACCGATCGTCTCGATTGCACGCTGGAGACTGCACCACGGGGAGATCGCCCGCTGATCCCAGCGCTCGTAAGCCACTACGTCGTCGAGCGCGAGCCGCTGTCGCCACCCGGTCGTGGCGAGCGTGGGACGCTCGGGGAAGGCGTCCACGTAGCCGAGACAGAGATAGGCGACGGGGATGACGTGGGGTGGGATGTCGAGAATTTCGCGGAGTCGTGCGGCCTTCAGAATGCTGACCCAGCCGACCCCGATGCCTTCGGCACGTGCTGCCAGCCACAGGTTCTGCACGGCGCAACAGGTACTGTAGACGTCGGTCTCGGGGACGCTGTTGCGGCCGAGTACCTCACCGCCTCGCGTTGGATCGCAGGTGACGCAAATGTTGAGCGGTGCCTCCTGGATACCCTCGAGTTTCAGCGCCAGATACTCGGTGCGACGCGGCTCCTCATAGAAACATGACGCGGCAGCGCGCTCCCGCTCAAAGAGTTCTTTGACCGCCGCCCGCGTCGTCGTGTCGGCGATGAGAATGAAATTCCATGGTTGCATGAAACCGACGGAGCCAGCATGGTGCGCCGCATCGAGGATGCGGGCAAGTGCGTCATCGGCAATCGGGTCGGACAGGAATGTCCGGATGTCGCGGCGTCGGTGAATTGCCTCGTAGACGCCCTGGCGTTGCGGGTCGGGCAGGGCGTTGTCCGCCATGATGTGACTGGGGTCGATATTCACGGTGGTCTCCTTGGTCATCCCAATCGTTCGACGCACGTCCGAGGGATGGAGGCCACCGCGAGCGCATGTGGAGTCGCCGGGCGGACGAGAAGCGGCCCGGATCGGGGCATGCCGCGCGACCACGGGGGCACCCCATCCCATGTCGGGCAGGTCTCCTGGCTCACGGGTCGCTGTCTTTCCGCGCCTTCCCGCCTCGCGGCCGTGGCATCTTGCGGAGAGACTCGCCGTTCACAGTGGCGGGTCCGCACCGGATTTGCACCGGCTTCCCTATTCTCCCCGTCGGGGGCACCCGGCAAGATTCGGTTTCCGCGTGCATACTACCATAGCGAGACGAGCGGAGCTCAAAAGGCGTCAGCGATGATGTTAGGACTTACGCCGTTGAGCGAAGCGGGCAGAAGCGGGTAGAGTAGCTGGCATGAATCCACCGCGCTGCACCGACACGCAATACATCGATTTCCTCGTCGCCACCCCGCGCGCCGTCAGTTGCGCCGAAGCGGCGCGCGTCCAACCGCGTGGTGGCGACACGCCCGCGCACGACGCCTTCACGCGGCTCTTGCATCGCCTCGAGCCCGATCCCGCCGCCCTGTGGGCCGAGGTCTCTTCCCTGGTGGATCGCTCGCGCGGCGTGCTGATCGTCGATGATTCGACCCTCGACAAGCCGTACGCCGAGAAGATCGCCCTCGTCCATCGGCATTGGTCGGGCAAGCATCATGCGGTCGTCGATGGTATCAACCTGATCACCCTCGTCTGGACGGACGGGGATCGGTTGATCCCGATCGATTACCGCATCTACGACAAGCCCAACGACGGGATCACCAAGAACGAACACTTCCTGGCGATGCTGCTCACTGCGCGGGAGCGCGGCTTCATGCCGGAGTGCCTCCTCTTCGACAGTTGGTACGCGAGCGTCGACAACCTCCGGCTGATCCGCGATTGCGGCTGGCGCTGGCTGACATGGCTGAAGGCGAATCGCCGCGTGAGCATTGACTACCAGCCGAAGCGGGCGCTGGAAACATGGCCGCTCGCGGAGACGGGGACGGAGGTGCATCTGGAAGGATACGGGCTGATCCGGGTGTTCCGGGTGGTCGCCACGGACGGCGACACGGCATACTGGGCGACGAATGATCGCGGGATGCAGGAGTTGGAACGGCTGAAGTTTGCCGAGATGTCCTGGGGGATCGAGGTCTACCATCGAGCATTGAAGCAGGAATGTGGCGTAGAACGGGCGATGGTGCGGGCGGGGCGGGCGCAGCGCAATCACATCGGCATGGCGATCCGCGCGTTCGTGCGTCTGGAATGGCACCGCGTGCGGACGGGGATCGGGTGGAAGATGGCGAAAGACGGCATCATCCGCCATGCGCTACGCTCCTATCTCGCACGCCCATGGTACACCCTTCCTGCTACTGCGTAAGTCCTAGATGTATTGATGGAGCTTAGAAAGAAATGGTTTGACACGCCGCAGCTTGGCGGCAAGTCGAGGATCGGAGCAGACGATGCATGCGCGCGTGCCAGTGCGGATAATAGACTATTTCCCGTGTACATGGCCACCGATCTACCCATCACATACTGCCTCGCGCCGGTTGAATGTACAATGATTGTCGGACATGCGCCTGCGAGATTAGACGCCTGTCCATTTACTCTTTCAGGGGAAAGCTGCTATGCCCTTGCTCGTCGCGTGGACATTCTTGACTGCTTTGCCAATACATCTGTGGCGCGCACCGAGTCCTAAGGAACACGGCGCGGCGGTCGCGTGGTATCCGGTAGTCGGGTTCACCCTCGGTGGGCTGCTGGCGCTCATGGACTGCGGGTTGCAACACACGGCGCTCTCCGCATTTGTCGTCGCCGTGCTGCTTGTCGCAACGCTGGCCCTCCTGACTGGCTTCTTGCATCTGGACGGGCTGATTGACACATGCGACGCAGCCTTTGCCCACCGCCCGCGGCAGGAACGCCTGGTTATCGCACGCGACCCGCAGGCCGGGGCATTCGGCGTGGTCGGTGTCGTGCTGCTGATCCTGCTTAAAGTATCCCTGCTTGCCGGGCACTCGGCCCCCAGCGCGCGGCGATACTTGTCTGCTTTCCGGCGCTCGCGCGGTGTGTCATGGCCGCCGCTGTCATTACCCTGCCTGCCGCTCGTGG
The DNA here is from genome assembly GCA_937968015.1 of uncultured Thermomicrobia bacterium. Classification (GTDB taxonomy): domain Bacteria; phylum Chloroflexota; class Chloroflexia; order Thermomicrobiales; family JALYUS01; genus JALYUS01. Next base: position 2,981 of record CALBSO010000151.1, on the reverse strand, counting down.
TCCGGAAGGGATGGGTGGCAGTGTCAAGGCATATGCGCGACCATGGGCGTTCGGTATCGCGGCCGCGTTGGCGCTTATCCCGACCATCGTCCTGCTTCGGTGGCATGCGCTCGTTCTGTGTGCCGGTGCGGTGATCGGTGGGGCAGGTGTCGCCATCCTAGCGCTCCGCCGACTCGGTGGCACAACGGGCGATGTGTACGGCGCCATCTGCGAATGCGCGGAAGTCGGTGCCCTGCTCGCGGCCGCACTGATGGTCTGACCAGAACGGAGCAAACCGGAGAGACGCAGGGAATGACAAAGGAAACACGGGATACGGTCAATCTATCGCGTCATTTTTGTCCCTTTTCTTTCCTCCTCTATGTCTTCTGTATCTCTGCGGTTCGATTGGTTGCGTTATCGATGTATGGGGGATGCGATGGGTCGGCTTGTGCTTGTGTTAGGCGGGGCGCGGAGTGGCAAGAGCGCGTTCGCGGAGCGGCTGGCGCACGCGGACGCGGGTGACGACGTGCTCTACGTCGCGACTGCCACGGTCACGGATAATGAAATGGCCGCGCGCATCGCCCGCCATCGCGCCGACCGTCCCGCCGCGTGGGAGACGGTCGAACTGCCGACGCGTGCGGGCGATGCCCTGCGACGGCGTCCGAACCTGCCGCACATGCTCCTGCTTGATTGTTTGACGCTCCTCCTCTCTACGCCTGCCTTCACCGACGCGGACCTCTCCGCCGATGCGATCGAAGCCCACGCAACAGTTGAGGTGGACGCCCTGCTTCGCCTGCTCGATGACTATCCTGGCACGCTGATCGTCATCTCGAATGAGGTGGGGATGGGGCTGCACCCCAACACCGCGCTCGGCCGCAGCTATCGCGACGCTCTCGGCCGTGCCAACCAGCGCCTCGCCGCCCACGCCGATGCCGCCTACCTGCTCGTCGCGGGCATCCCGCTTGACCTGCAGGGTCTGCGGGCGGCGATTCCTGATGCAACAGGGCGTTGATCGGGCTTTTGCTCATCCCCGGTGCAGACAAGAAGCGCGAAACTGACCTGGGACACGGGAACTGCCCTGCCGGAATGCGCTACGAAGGTATCGGAGAAAGACCTCTCGTCTACTCCTCGCCGGGCACGGCGTAACTGGCAAACGCGCTGCGCTGCGGTGGGATAGTGAACTGTGGTTACGCACGTAACGTGTCAGTCTTCTCGTGAGTCGCCACTTGTTTATTTCTACACATGCGCCGTGTCGAAACCCTCGTAGAGGAGATCAGGCTCCTCTTCGCCATCGCACACGACGAACACTCCTCGGTTCGCAAGGGGCAAAGCACTGACAGACGCGAAGTGCGGTAGTATACTGTCTTCGTATCGTGATTTTCTTCACAATATAGTGCGGAGGAGCAGGATGGAAACCGCCGTCGGATACCGGGAAACGATCCTCGTCGTCGAGCCGCATGGCATCGAGCCGATCTCCGCGAGCGAGCGCCACGGCCGCGTGCGCTCCCTCTTCACCCTCTGGCTCGCCGCCAACATGGGCCTGCCCGTCTGGCTGGTTGGCGCCTTGGCAATCGGCCTCGGCCTCGGCTTCGTCGATGGTGTCGCCGCGATCGTCGTCGGCAATCTGATCGGCTGCGGCCTGCTCGCGCTAACGACGACGATGGCACCAACGATCAGCATGCCGCAATTACCCTTCACGCGTCGCAGCTTCGGCACGCGGGGTGTCTATCTCCCGGCACTCTTGAACTGGGTGAGTACCTGCGGCTGGTACGCCGTCAACAGCATCCTCGGCAGCCTCGCGATTGCCCGGCTCGTCCATCTCCCCTTCACGGTCGCGCTCATCCTCCTCTCGGTCGCGCAGGTGCTTGTCGGCATCTATGGCTACAATTTCATTCATCAGTTTGAGGCGATCAGCGCGGCCATACTGGCGGCCGTCTTCGTCGTGATGACGGTGATCGGCCTGCCGAAGGCGCACCTTGGCCTTGCCTCGACGCTGCCGACACGCACGCATCTGGGACTCTTTGTTCTGATGGTCACGGCGGTCGCCTCTTATGTCTTCAGTTGGTCTCCCTACGCGGCGGACTATGCCCGCTATCTGCCCGCCGCGACGCCGGAACGGGCGATCTTCGCGGCGGTCTTCGCGGGCGCGTTCGTTGGCTGCGTCTGGCTGCAAGTCCTCGGTGCAGCGGTCGCCACGATCGGGCTGACGCTCGCGCCGATTGACCTGGTCGTGCGGGTAATGGGCGGGTTCTGGGTGCCGGCGCTCGTGGCGGTCATTATCGGCACGGTCGCGGCCAATGCACTGAACATCTACACGGGGGCGCTGTCGCTCCTGACCTTGGACGTCCCGATTCGGCGCTGGGTCTCGGTGGTTGCCGTCGGTCTGCTGGGGGGCGGATTGGCTTCGTATGGTTCGCACGGACTGTCGAGCAAGTACGAGAACTTCCTGCTGTTGGTCTCGTACTGGATCGGCCCCTGGCTGGGGGTCGTGCTTGTGGACTTCTTCCTGCACCCCCGCAGGGGAGCGGCGCGCCGTCTCCCGGGGCGGGGGGCGATACGCTGGTCCGGGATCGTCGCGTTCCTGGTCGGCCTGGTGGCTTCGATCCCGTTCATGAACTCGGCGCTCTACACGGGGCCGCTGGCGCGGCGACTGGCCGGGGCGGACATCGCCTACTACATCGGCTTGGCGATCGCGGCGGTCGTCTATGCGGCACTCCCCCGGTCAGTAGGAAGTAGAGCAGAGACCGCACCCGCATCCTGATAGGGGATCACCGCGACAAACATGGTGGCGTGGGGAAGATGCTGAGCGGCACAAGGTCGCTTGCTCCCGCTATGAATGGGCGACATCGCGGAGCACCCTCCGCTGCGGTGAGTATCCGAAGATACAGCACGGAACCCGCTAGCCTCGGTCGCCGTATGAAGGAGCGATAAGCAAAGATCAGGAAGGTGAACCTAGCCAAGACATACCCGGCGCCCGTTTGCAGTAAGCATGGCAAATAGAG
>CALBSO010000150.1 GCA_937968015.1 uncultured Thermomicrobia bacterium | reverse complement strand
ACACGCGTAAGATCGTCGGCAGCGTCAGATGTGTATAAGAGACAGGTAGTAGGTGCTGGAGAAGGGCTGAGGACCGCGATTGGCCGCGAGACCGCCACCGAACGAGACCGCGTCATCCCAGGGGATGATCGCCTGCTTCATCAAGCCTCCCGCAACAACAACAAGGCCGAAGATGATGAGAAGAAAGAAGCCGATGGATGGACTGACCGACAGACCGGTAAGACCGCTTCCACCGAATTGGCTCTTCGCGTCGAGAAAGGCGATGATCGTCAGGAGAACGAGACCACCGCCGATTCCGGTGTAGATCCATGCCTTGTTCGCCTTCACTTGCGGAACGACATTGAGCTCCGCAATCACGAAGATAACGATTGGAGCCAGGAACAAGATGATCTCAAGGAAGTCCCAGATTCCCCGTGTCGCAACCCAGCCATTGCAATTGGCTCCCCGGCTCTGGCAAAGATCACCACTATTGGCGAATCCGGGGGTTTTCGTGTCAACCTTGATGGCTACTTCCTTGAAATATTTGGCAATCCAGAAAAGTAGCCCGCCACCGATGGCGAGGATGTCACCGAGCCGGAGGCTGGCGATCAGTGCATTGAAGTCGAAGGAGATTGTGCGGGGACCCGGCCCGCCGGGATACGCCGGCGGGGGCGCGCCATAGCCTCCCTGTTGCTGAGGTGCGCCGTAGCCGCCTTGTTGGGGCGGCGGTGGAGCCCCATAGCCGGGTTGCGGCGGGGGCGGCGCACCATAGCCACCCGGTCGTTGCGGCGGAGCGCCGTAACCGGGTTGCGGCGGTGGGGGTGGAGGCTGGCCGTAGCCTCCCTGTTGCGGCGGTGGCTGGCCGTAGCCGCCTTGTTGAGGCGGCGGTGGAGGAGCGCCATAGCCTCCTTGCGGCGGGGGCGGCGCGCCGTAACCGCCTTGTTGGGGCGGTGGAGCCCCATAGCCTCCTTGCCCCCCAGGTGGCTGACCGTAACCACCGGGTTGCCCGCCGGGTGGTCCGCTGGGCGGTCCTCCGAGCCGGGTTCGCTCGTCATCGCTCATTGTCGGTGCCTCCCTCTACGCGCGTCGTCGCGCCGCCCCTTCACACCGCATGCACTCGCTTGTGACCATCCGGGCGTTTCACTCTCATCAGTGGCGCGATTGGTGTTCCACCGCGATGACGAAAAACGCGACCGATCATGCACAACGAGAGTACGGACGATCACAGTGTACGCGCCGCCGTGCCGCGCGTCAAACGGAGCGGGCAGCGGGCAGCAAAGAGCAGAGAGCGAGATCGAGAAGACCGGTTATTTTCCGCCATGGTGAGAGGCAATGAATTGGTGCCGTCGGCCGGCTGCTGACTGCTCCCCATTCGTGGTATCCTTCCCGTATGAAGAGCGGGATACGTTCGATCAAGGACGCGGCGAGCAGCAAAACGGCCAGGGACGCGTTCGCGGGCATGGGGCTGTTCGGCGCGGGTGAGATGACCGGAGCGTGCGCGCTCGGGTGTTTGCTCATCTGGCTCGTGCTCGCGGTCGTCATGATGCTTCTCTGGGCGCTTGTCGCCCTGCTCGCGGCGGCACTCCCGCTGTGAACGACGAGCGCGGCTGGCGCGGTTTCGCGCTCGTCACGATGCTCGTTTTCTTCTTCGGGTTGCTCATTTTCGCCGCCCTCTTCGACGCCTTCCTGAGCCGGTTTCTGCCGGTCTTTCTCGGCCTGCTTTCCGTCGCGCTGATCGGCTACGCACTCGTGGCGTCAATCCTGCGTACGGTTTTGCGCGCCCGGCGCGCGGCTCATCCCGACGAAACCGACCGCGATTGTCCGCGCTGAATGTCCGGCTTTCGTCCGACCGCGCAATTCGCTACGATACACTTGACGGCAGGAATCGTGAAGCAAAGGAGCCCGCCAGATGCAGGAAATGTCACGCACCACGCCGGGACCGATGGAAAACGATGAGATCAAGACGATCATCAAGGAGTTGCACGACGCGCCGGATGCGTTCGCGGCGCTCTTTGCGCCGGAGACGGAAGAAACGCTCCATCACCGTCCGGCGGAAGGGGAGTGGTCCGCTGTCGAGGTCGTCTGCCACCTCGCCGATTTCGATGCCTTCAACCGGACTGAGCGATTCAACGCGATCCTGATCGAAGAGAATCCCACACTACCCGCCTACGAACAGGACGCGCGCGTTCGGGAGGCAAACTACCAGACGCTCTCCGGCACCGACGCGCTCGATTTCCTGAAACGGGAACGGGACCTCATTACCGCGCTCCTGGAGGGCCTCCGTCCGCACGAACTGGCTCGCACCGGCATTCACCCGCGTTCCGGCGAGCGCACGCTTCTTCAGATGGCTGACCTGCGCAACCACGATCGCACGCACCTCGATCAAGTCACGGCGGCCATTGCCAGCGCGAAGCAATGAGCAATGAGGGCTGACCGAATCCGTCTCGTTGCTCATTGCTCATCACTCATTGCTCTCCTGAGCCAGCGCGCGGTGTTTGTGAGCATCGGGGTGAGGTACGAGAAGCAGCAGTGGCTGGCGCGGGGATACCAGTGGAGCGTGCGGGGCGGGGTGGCGGCATCGTAGAGGCGGCGCGCTTCATCGGGCGGCACGACGCGATCCCTGCCCGCTCCGATCACCAGCAGCGGCATAGAGAGGTGCGGCGCGCAACGCGCGAGACCCATCGCCGTGCAGACGTAGGGCTGGCAATCAATCGGGAAGCCCGTCACATGAACGACCTCCCACTGCGTCAGCGTCGGCATCCGTGTGATGTACTCGCCCGGCTCGAAGGGTGTCGTGATTGTCACAACCGCGGCGAGGCCGGACGTTTCCGCCCCGAGATGGACCGCCAACATGCCGCCGAGGCTGACGCCGACCAGCGCAATCCGCCCGTCGAGCGCCGGTCGCCGCGCGACGAGTCGCCGTACGTCATCCAGTAACGCACCTTGATTCGGCGTGAACCGTGCCGCTTCCCATGTCTCACCGGTACCGGGATTATCGAGCGCGAGCGTCGCCATGCCGGCGGCGAGAAACGGCTCCCGCCAGCCGTCCAGTTCCTCTTTGACCGTACTACCGCCATTGAAAAAGAGCACGAGGGGCACGGGCCGGGATGGCGAGGCCTCCCGTGGGAGCGCGAGATAACCTGGCACGCGCGCGTCGCGGAAGGTCAATTCGATGCGCTCGCTCGGCGGATCGCGTAGGGGCGCGACGCGGCGATAGAGCGCGGCGGCACGATGAGCGAGCGAGCGCTTTCGCTCGACCGGTTCGTAGACAAGCAACTGCGCGGCATGGACAGCGAGCGCGGCAGCGCGCAAGGCATCGTGGCGCGCGATGGGATCAGGCGCGCGGTCCGCGGCGTGGAGATACTCGTCCGCACGATCGGACCACACTTCCGGCCAGGCTTCCCACGACCGGATACGCGCGAGCGTCGCTGCGCCATCCGCGCGTGGCAACCCCACGGGCGCCAGCCGGTCGAGGACGCCATTCGCCAGCCACGCCGCGCCACGCCAGCGGAACGCGCAATCAATCACATCCGGAGAAATCAGCCGGTTACCGATCGAGACGGCGAGGGGAAGACGGCGCATCATCGGCACCGACGGGAGTTCTTCCATCCCCGCAGCATACCGCATCCATGCCGTTCACGGGAGGCCCACGATCAGGTACGATAGAGAAGGTGAGTGTCCGTACACTGAGAGATTGAAGGAAGGACGCGAAGAAACACAAAGAAGAACGATAAACGAACTACGCTCTTCTTCTTTCCCTCTTCGCGTCCTTCGCGGTTCAAAGGTTTCGGGGGCAATGATGCGACAACGGGTCTGGTGTTGGATGATCGTCGGGTTCGTGCTGCTGGCGGGTGTGGGTAGCGCATTGGGAGCGACATATCGCACCGCTGCGGCCCTGTTTGCCGATCCGGCGTTCGCGCGGACGTGGGCACGAACGGATGGGCCGGTGAGCGGCGGGGCCGTGGCACGGACGTGGATCTGGGGGCCGGAACCGCGCACGGGCGCGCTCGCCGAGCCATATCGCGATGCGCCCGGCGGCACGCGACTCGTCCAATACTTCGATAAGAGCCGGATGGAACTGACCAACCCGCAGGGCAATCCGACAGACCCGTTCTATGTCACGAACGGTCTGCTGGCGGAGGAAATGCTGACCGGCAATGTCCAACTCGGTGATGCATTCTTCGAGACGCACACTCCGGCTACGATCACGGTCGCGGGTGACCTCGACGACCCGACCGGCCCGACCTATGCGACGTTCAGCCCGCTCCGCAATGCCCCCGCGCTCGCTGCGGGGACAGCGATCACCGCGACTGTGACGCGCGACGGGCAGGTTGCTGACAATCCCGCGCGGGCAGGGATGGCGGCCGCACGGCAGTACGTCCCGGAGACAAAACACACAGTCGCCGACGTTTTCTGGGCCTTCATGACAAGCAGTGGCACCGTGGACGGCGGCGCGACTGAACCGCTCTTCCGCTCGCCCTTCTACGCGACCGGCTTTCCGGTCACGGAGGCATACTGGAGTATGGTACGCGTCGCCGGGCAGGAGCGCGCCGTCCTGATCCAGGTCTTCGAGCGACGCGTATTGACCTTCACGCCCGGCAATCCGCCCGGCTTCGCGGTTGAGGCGGGCAATGTCGGCCTCCAGTACCGCGCCTGGCGCGCCTTTCTTGCCATTCCCCCCACGCCGACCCCCAAGCCGACCGTACCACCGACGCCCACGTCTTCAACGACACCTGCCACCGGCACACCGACACTCGCCGCCCTGATCGTGGATGTCACGTATGACGGCGACGCGACGAGTAACGACCCGAACGACGAGACGGTCGTCATCGTCAATGGGTCGTCCGCCCCCCTCGACATGACAGGCTGGACGCTCCGCGATACGCGCGGCCATGTGTACACCTTTGGCGCGTTCACGCTGCCGGTTGACGGGCAGGTGACACTCTACACGGGGAAGGGGACGGATAGCGCCACGAAACGATACTGGGGCCAAACCAGCGGCGTCCTCGACAATACCGGCCCCGAGACCGTCAGCCTGCGTGATGCCTCCGGCACCCTCATTGACGCCTATCCGTACCCCTAACGCGCATTGGCGAGACCTCGGTACCGGGTTGAAACAGAGCCGGCGGGCCTCTCCGCCAGATTCGCGGCATCGGGGCACGGAACCGAACGACATGACATAATACTGTCTGTCAGACACGGTTGAGTGAGTAATACTCATTCACTAGGTGTACGTTCTGTGCCTGTTGTGCAATGATGCGGTCTGGCGTGCGCACGGTCGGAGCGCGTCGTGGTGCCATCGCAGAGCGTCCCAATGCGCTAAACGAGTGATACAGATAGTACAGAAATCGTCTCGGCTAGCGCATTGGGAACACAGAGTTGTCAAGCAGCGAAACAGACGCTAGACTGAGTGTACGTGTACTCTGCGGCTGCATATCAATCCCACTCGGATTGTATCAGTCAAAGTGTGACGGATCGGCACAAGACGCGTTCGATACCGGTGGTTGCGGCAAAGTGTTTCACGGAAGGATGGCGAGATGGTCGAGCGGGAGCGGCACCTCGAAGGTGGGGGCAATCTGGTCCGGATCGAGCCGCGGCAACGGACGCTCTTTGGCGATCCGACGCCGCTGCCCGTCGCCCCGGCGCACCCCACGCCCCTCCGTCATTTCTACATGACCGCCGACCTCCGCGCCGCGACCGGCGTGCCACGGACCGCGATGGATTTCTACCTGCGTGCGGGAGTCATCCTGCCAACGGCACGCACGGAGAGCGGCTACCTGCTCTTCGATGACAGCGAACTCGCGCTGCTGCGACAGGTGATCGAATGGCGGGCGCGCGGCATCGGCCTCAAAGCGATCAAGGCGCGGCTGAACCGGTAAGGGGAGGGTTGATGGCGTGACGTACTACAAGTTCTTCGGGCTGGAGCGCGAGCCATTCGGCACGACGCCGGACCCGCAGATGTTCTACAAGACGCTCGGCCATGAGGATTGCTATGAACGGCTGAAACTGGCCATCCAGTTGCAACGTGGCCTGGCGATCATCCTCGGCGATATCGGCTACGGCAAGACGACGATCAAGGTCGCCCTGCTCACCGAGTTGCAGCGCGATCCGGCCTTCGAGATCGCCATCATCAACAACCCGCGCGATTGCCGGACGGACGTGCAGTTCCTCCGCGCCGTGCTGACCCAGTTCGGCCTCCGACCCGACGGCCGCAGCGGCCTCGAATACACGAATCAGTTCCTCCAATTCCTCGAGACGATGCACGTCCAGGGGAGGCGCGTGCTGCTCGTCATTGATGAGGGGCAGAACCTCTCCGGCACACAATTGGAGATCCTGCGCACCTTCCTCTCGTTCGAGACGCCGACGACCAAATTGATCAACGTCGTGATCTTCGCCCAGAACGAATTGGAGGACAAAATCGTCCGCAAGCGAAATCTCGCCCAGCGCGTCGGCATGGATCACAAACTCAATCCGCTCAATCGGCGCGACACGGCCGGTCTGATCGCGCATCGCCTCACTGTCGCCGGCTTGCCGCACGATCAGACGATCTTCGCCGAGGAGGCGGTGGATGTCATTCACGAGGCATCGCGCGGCATCCCGCGCGCCATCACGAATTTCTGCGCCGATTGCCTCGTCGAGGCGGTCTTTCTCGGCCATCGCGGCGTGAGTGCGGAACTGGCGGCGGCGGTCATCGAGACCCGCGTCTTCAAGGGAGTGGCCTAAGCGATGGCGAGCGAGCGACCGCGACACAAGAGCGAGCGGCGCTTCCGCGCGGTGGATGTCCTCACTGGGACGATTGACCGCGCGGAAGCGCCTCGACGCGCGCGCAAGCAGATCAGCGCGTACCTCTACCCGGAACAGGTGCGTACGCTCGGTGAACTGCACGCCCGCCTCAATAGTGCGCCGGATGGGCGCGTCGAGAAGAGTGAGATCGTCGGCCTCGCCCTCGATCTCCTCATGGCGATCGTTGCGGCGGCGGAGCGGGACGGCCTCGCACTGACGACGCTCGACGCGATGCGTGCTCACGGCGAGACAATGATCGAGAAGGGAAAGTAGCCAGGTACTCAGGTACTCAGGTACTCAGCATTCGTGGGAAGGAGAAGGGGATGCACCGGGATCGGCACGAGATTCGTGGCCCAACAGGGCCGGACAAAGCGAACGACCGCGCGGGCAACGCGGCCGTTCACGAAACTGACTGGAGTGGCAGTGGGACCAACCAACCCAGCCGGGTGTCCAGATACGTCGTTCTGGCTCCGGCTGCCAGTGTAGGCGGCAGAGCGGACGACGTCAAGGTCAGTATCCGCGAGGGCGCGCGCATCGCCATGGATGGGCATCCGCCGCCGTTCCCCGCGGTGGCGGATCACCGCGGATGCATTGATCAGTCGGACGGGCAAGAAATCGGCGTGGCGGGCAAGCGCGCCGGTCTTTCCCTGTCTGCGATCGTGGCGTCTATCCAATACAGAGAAAGTGGGACAAATTCCGATGAACGATGAGCAGCACGGGCCAGACATTCCCCCCAGCGCGCCGACCGATGACCCGGGCGCTGGCATTTCCTCGGATTCCGCGGGGAGAGGCGGGATGGCGAATACGATGCCACCTGCACTCCCCGGATCGGCGGCGCCCGGCGCGCCACCCCCACCCGCGCCGCCACCGATCAGTACGCGGATGGGGTTCCCCGCCGGAATGGGCGGCGTCCGTGGGGTGATGCCCCCCGGCGGCACGACTGCGGAGGGGGCGGCCGCGACGGCAGGGCAGGATATCCGCCATCGTGGCTGGTACTGGCACTGGAACACCCTCATTACCCAGTACGCGCCGCTTCTCGGCCTCAAGGGTGTCGGATTGCTCAACTCCTACACCGTCTGGACAGATCGGCGCGAGGGCTCGCCGCATCAGGGATACGCCTTCCCGACGCAGGATGCCGAAGGAAAATTCTACGGCGAGGGGCGCGAGGAACTGATCACCCTCAATAAGATCCTCGTTGCCCTCGATCTGATCGAGATCCACAAGGAGATGGTGCTCCGGCAGGACGACCGTAACCGGCGCTGGCGCGTGCCGCATAACTTTTACCGCGTCAAGGACCCGCGCGACGGCCTCGTCCTCAATCTCCCCACCGTCGTTCGTGTCCTCGAACTGGCGCATCGCGATCGCAACGTCTTCCGGCATGTCCGCCATATCTTCGGCGCGCAGTTCGCCCCGATTGACCGGACCAGCATCTGGCACTACCTCCTGCCGGAACTGCGGCAGTTACCCCTCTGGCAGCAACTCGCCGAGCGTGCCGAGCGCGAACGCCGTGGTGGCAAGAAGATCCTCGCCCTCGTGCCGCCCCAAGAGACGGCAACCATTCTCATTTCTGATACAACCACCGCCATCAATAGCGACATCGCTTCCCATACCATTGAACGGCCACGCGAAGAAGAGACATTCCCGACCGACAAAGGTATCACTGCGGATGCGGATTTTGCCGTTCGTACGGACGGTGTCCCTCGTGTGGACGCCGAAATAGCGGATGTCGCCCCAAGAGACGCCGAGGGATATTCGATGCATGACGAAGGTAAGACAATCATCGAACCTGCTCGCTCCTCCTTCGTCGCTCCGGTGGACAGGACGTACAACCAAGAGGGAGAGAGTGAAGAAGAGACGAGTACAAGAACAAGCAGTACAAAGACGCGCGAATCAGTGTCCGCCATTTTTGAGGCTTTGGCGCAACGGGGTGAACACGAACGAAGAGAGTCAATCCCCCCTATCGCCGAGACGGAAACGATCAGCCCATTCCTGCCGGCGCAGCCGCTGCCGCCGATCCCCGACTTTCCCGAGGACGGGGAAGTCGTCGTGCGCGCCCTCGACGTGACTGAACCGCCCTCTGCGGCCTACGCGCAACAGACCGCGACGATCACTGATATCGAGGCGGCGCTGACGATGGCGAATGGTCGCCCACCGAGTGATATGGAAATCTCCCTGCTGGTGCAGGTAGCGCGGGAATGCGATACCGCCGCGCACGAGCAGGGCTACGGGCCGGGGACGGGTCTCGGCTGGGTACTCGCCGCGATCTGGGAAGCGGTCAATAGCGGCAGTCAGTTCGTCGCGCCGAAGCGGGTTGCGGCGATCTGTGATCGTTGGATCATCGAGGGCTTCGGGTCAGACAATCGTGCGAATCCCAACGCGCCACCTGCCGTCCACATGCCACCACCGACCTGGCCGATGCCGACGATGAGCGGTGAACCGACCGCCACTCCACCGCCCATGACGATCACTGATTCCGCGTCACTGCCGATCCTGCCAGAGATCGGCTATGCATCCGTCCCACCCGCCACGACGCCCGGTACGGCGGCAACCGAGGCCGAAGCGCGCCGCCTGTGGGAGCAGGTGATACGGCGGCTCGAAGGCGTGTTGCATCCGGACGCGCTGGAGCGCTGGTTCATCGGCGCGCGGGTCACGACCATCGAGCATGACCGCGTGATTGTCGTCGTTCCCGGCGCGGATATCGCCCTCAAACTCGCCTCGTACCGCGGACTGATCAGCCGCCGGATGAGCGAAGCGCTCGGGCGCACGGTGGATGTCGTCTTCCAGGCGACGCGTCTCTCGACACCGCCGCCTCCACCGACCGAGAACCCGGTACAACAGTCCACCCAGGTATACTCTCCGCCAGTCAGTGAGACGCCGTCACCGTGGCCATGGCCCGCGACTCCAGTATCGGCCAACCAGCCGGAAGAATCGCCGGAACGTGGCGATACGCAAGTGCGCGATACCCCGGCTCTCCCGCCACCGACACCTGCCGTGCGCTCTTCCACTGGGTTGACGAATCAGCAAATCTGGGCGATGGCGCTGCAGGACTTGCAGAGCCGGATGAGTGGTGCGACCTTCGCGGTCTGGATTCGCCCGGCCGAACTCCTGGCGATCGAAGCGGATGGCACGCTGGTGATCGGGGCGCGCAATCGCGTGCAGCGCGAGCGGCTGGAACGCCAGCACCTCTCCGACTTGATTGCCGTCCTCGGAAAAATCCTCGACCGGCCCGTCGGCGTGCGCGTCGTCATGATCGGCGAGGCGGACGGACACGAAGTGGGGGAGCAACGGGGAGCGTGATGCGTGCCACACCGGCAACGCGCGCTATCGCGCCTCTCCCTTCCATGCGTCTTCGATACGTCCGAGGGTTTCGCGCGCGGCATCCCGTACCGTGGCAGGCCCAGATGCGGCAACGGCGCGGAGTGCCTCGGCCACCTCAGCATCGGGGTAATGTACCGTGCCAAGGCGCTCAATCGCGAATCGGATGCTCGTCTCATCCGCCTCGTGAAGTTGTCCGAGGAGATATGCGCGGTAGAGCGCCAAATAGTGATTCTCGAACGCCAGCGTCTCGCGGCAGAGATCGCGTAGGAGCGTCTGGCCCGCCGGGTCGTCCGGGACACGATAGCCCCATACCGTCTTTCCATTGGCGTAGACGGCCTCGATGAACCCGGCCCACTGGTCGCCGACAGATGCACGGTAGGCGCGGACACTCTCCGCTTTCGTTCCGATCATCTGGCCCGATTGGAACGCAACGATCATCGTCGCGGCCCAGCAGACCGCACTGACCATTCCTTTGATGCTCCGCCCGCCATCCTGCCCAATGCGCGCGTCATGGCAATCGTAGCCATAGAATGGCCCAGATGGATTGGGATACTCCAGCGGATAGATGATACTTTCCTTATGGCGAAAGACCTGCCCAGCGTAGGCAAGCGGTGCTTGGCTGTAGATACGTAGATAGATATTGAGCGAGATTGCTGGCATCCGGTCCCGCATGTCCTCACCATAGAGGAAAAGACTCGCTGCTTTCAGTCGGAAATGCCCATCCGTTAGCAGGCTGCGCTCACTATATGAGAGCAAATCGCATGTTACCGGGCTGAGGCGCGAGCATGCGTATCTGAGGTTCCGTGCTCGTTCCTCTTCTTCTTGGTCAAGGAAGTCGTCTATAAAGACGACGAAGATGTCGAGATCACTGGCCGCGACCGCGCTGCCGTCCGCGTGACTGCCAAACAGATAATAACCCCGTATGCGGCCCGGAAACGCCGCCTCGAAGATACCGACCGCACCCCGGAGCATCGTATCAATGCGCGGGTGCCCGGTCGAAAAGCGGAGTTCCAGCCCGTTATCATCCATCACTCAGTCGGCGTCCGGATCTCTCTCAATCGGCAAGTCCGTGCGGCGGGAGTAGTCGCCGAAGGAGCCGACGTAGTGCCGCACATCGTCGAAGCCCGCGCTCTTCAGTGCGGCATACGAATGCGCCGCCCGCCCCCCGCCCTGGCAATAGGTAATCACTTCCTGATCGGGTGTCACACCCTTCGCGGCGAGAAGGCGCCGGATTTCGTCGGGCGATTTGTACGTTCCATCGGCATTGGAGAGTTCGGTCCACTCGATCCAGACCGAGCCGGGGATGCGGCCGAGGCGCGGGTTGACGCCCGCGTACCGCCCCTGCGCGCTGCCCGTATGCTCACCCTCGGAGCGGACATCGAGCAGCACGATAGTGGGATTATCGCCAGCCGCTGCCGCATCGTCCGCCGTGGCGAATGTCGTGTCATTCCAATGCGGCGTAAAGGCAATAGGTTGGCGCGCGTTGTTGTCCTCCTGAGAGATCGGGTGGCCCTCGGCCAGCCATCGTTGCAGCCCGCCCGCGAGCAGCGCCACCTTCGCGTATCCGGCGAAGTCGGCCGTCCAGAGGCCGCGAGCATCGTTCGTCTCATTCTTCATTGCGTAAAAGACGAGCGTCTCGTTCCCGGTGATGCCGAGGTTTGTCATGTACTCCACGACATAGGCGCGGAAGTGCGCGTCGCCCTCCGGCGTGGAGAAGGCATGTGCGCCGTAGGGATATGCCGAGACCGCACCGGCGATGTGCCCCTGCGCGTACTCCTGTGGCGTCCGTGTGTCCACCGCGATCGCGCTCCCATCCACGAGATGTGCTGCCAGCCATGCGCTATCCACGAATTGCATCCAAACCTCCCAACAACACCGCGATCACGTCCGGCATCCGATTGAAGAACGCGCCGTTTGTGACGACATGTGTCGCGCCCGCCGCGACAGCGGCCGCGCGTCCTGCCGTGTCCACATGCGGCCCGAAGGCGAGCAGCGGCATCTCCGCGAGCGACGGCTCCGCCCGAATTGCCCGGATTGCACCCTCCCAATCCTGGAACGGCGCACCGAAACTGATAACAATGCCTTCCGGCACCCATTCCCGCGCGATGATCGCCGCCTCTCTCGTGACCGGCGCGATCCGCACGTCATATCCGCACGCGCCCAGCGTCCCCTCGATCCGTGAGGCGAACATGAGGTCATCCACGAGCACGAGGATTTTCTTCGTTCGCACGCTCTCTTGCGTCATATCCCATCCCGATACGCATGCCCTCTGTGAGTGTAGCACGATGCGGCGAGGTGGTGGCTCACAGCGTGCGACCATGCGGCCGTCGGCGATCGAACGATACGAGAGAGGAGCATGACGATGAGTATCAAGGCATTGAAGCCCCGGACGAAGGATGGCACAGTGCAGGTAGTAGTAGAAATTCCCTGCGGCAGCCGCAATAAGTACGAGTATGACCCGACACTCGACGTGATCGCGCTCGATCGCCCGCTCTACTCAGCCGTGCATTATCCGACCGATTACGGCTTCGTGCCCGGCACGAAAGCGAGTGACGGCGATCCGATTGACGCGCTCGTGATGGTGGAAGAGCCGACCTTTCCCGGCTGTCTCATCCGAGTCAGGCTGATTGGCGTCCTGATGATTGAGGATGGCGATACGGTCGAGCCGAAACTGCTGGCGGTGCCGGTCAACGAGCCTCGCTTCGCGGCATATCAGGGCATCAAGGACGTGCCCGACCATCTGCTCAAGGAGATCGAAAACTTCTTCGACATCTATAAGCAACTGGAAGGGAAGAAGGTCAAGGCGCGCGGCTGGCAGGGCGCGAACCAGGCGGAGACGGCGCTGGAGCGGGCGATCACCTCGGGCTGACGACTGCCTCCTCTCCCGGCCACAATCCAAAAAGAGACGACCGACCGTACTGGTTAAATGCGGATTGGGTCTCGGCGGGCCGCGCCGACAGTCGGTGTGCAAGGAAACAAGGAGGGAACTATGCAGGCCATTGGGCAAGTCCGGCGGTATCATCGCGCGCTCTGGGGAACGTTCCTCGCGCTCCTCATCGCGGGGCTCCTCAGCATCCATCTCGCGACGGCGGTCTCCGCCGATGTCTCAGTCAATATCATGAACTTCAGTTTCCAGCCCACGCCGCTGATCATTCCAATCGGAACGACCGTTGTCTGGACGAACCAGGACAGTGTGCCACATACCGTGACGAGTGATACCGGTGTGTGGGATTCGGGGATCGGGACGCCACTGCAAAAGGGCGCGTCGTTCAAATTCACCTTCAATCAGGTGGGGACGTTCCCGTATCACTGCATGATTCATCCGAATATGCACGGCATGATCGTCGTGACCGCCGGGTCAGCACCGGCCGCGACGAGCGCGCCGACGACCGCTCCACCGCCGGCTATTGCCCCGCCGCCCGCGCCAACCGTCGCGCTTCCAGCGGCGCCGCCGCGAACCGGCGGAGGTGGCGAGGACCATTTCATCCGCCGGTTGGGCGATGGCTAATCGGCACGGCTAATCGGCGGTATTCACCGGGCGTGTCGCGCGACGCGCCCGGTGCTTGCGTGTGCGATGGTGGCCGGGGTACCGGTTTCCTTGCCCCACCCGACAACGGCCGCCCACCGAGGGAACGTTGTCAGGCGAGACTGACCTCACCCTTGCCTGACGAATGTATGACCTTTGTCAATATAACAATCAATGAATGCCATTTTTCTCCCTGGTCTGCCCCAATCATCGTTTACGGGGACGACACTGCTTGGCTCACTGATCTCTGGCGCCCTCGTCATGGCAAGTCGGCTGGAATGGAATAGTGGGTCAGTTTGAGGATTACTCGCCGTCGTTGTGGGCCTCCATACGTCATACTGACCCACTACCCGACATGTGCATCATCTCATCGCATGCGCTATCGATCAGTCCGTCTCGTCTTTGATGGGCGAGATGGCGACGATTTCCTCGGTGAAGGCGACGAAGTTCGCGAGCGCGCTTTCCATCATCGCGGTGCCGTATGCAATCGAGGCGTTCTTCGGCGCGTCACCGAGGCAGCCGTTGCGCGTGTATTCATCAAAGCGGAAGGGGACGGTGACGTTATACCGTCGCATCCGGTCGCGGAAGCCGTAGGTCAGGTCCGTCATCTCCCCGGCGGCGAGCGCCTCCTGCTTGACGATCCGGGGCGCGAGATACATCGCCGCCGAGACTTCCATTTCGCAGGCGTGCCCGGTGATCCCCGTGATGCCGAACCGCTTGTCCACATCCTTGTCCGCGAAGGAGAAGTAGGTCGCCGCGCCGATGAAGGCGACATCCAGTTCCTCGTGGATGCGCGCGCACGCCGTGCCCATCGCGTTCGTGTTGCCGCCGTGGCCATTGACAATCATAAACCGCCGGAAACCGTGCTCCCTGAGCGACCCGACGATCTCGACGAGCACCTGTGTGAAGGTGTCAGATTCCAGCGTGATCGTGCCGGGGAAGTTCATGTGGTGGAATGAGACGCCCCACGGCGGCCCCGGCGCGACGAGCAGGCGCGGGTAGGCCAGGGCGCTCGCCCGGCGGCAGAACTCCGTCGCCCCGACAATGTCCATACTCACCGCGAGGTTTGGGCCGTGCTGCTCATTCGAGCCGATCGGCAGCAGGACGATTTCCACATTGTCCCGGATATCCCGCACCTCGGGCCACGAGAGGTCCGCCAGCATCAGGTCCCGCCCATTCGGTGATTCCGTCGCCCGCTCCACCATCGTGTTTCTCCCTTCTCTTTTCGTCGCTCCTTATCGCACGCGCAGTATACGGGAATAGCCGGCGCCGTGAGAGAGACGTTCAATCTCTCCGCATTTTCGCTGATTGATAGTCGTTGCCTACGATTGGACGCCACTTGACGATAAATGCTTCGGCATGGAAAATAGACCGCTGTTCTGGGAACGCGTCCCGCGTTCGCCCGCGGCACAGAACACGCACACCCGCTGGTGGCAAACGTCAACGGGTTGCATCGTGTGAAACGAACATCCAGCATCGAATCTCCACCACCCGCCAGAGCGCGGTGGCAGGGAACGTGCGGGTAACGCGGGCCGAAGGAGTCACGGGACATGCTTGAAACGGTACGCAGGCCGGCCGTCGTCGCAACCATCCTGGAGAAAAGGCCGAGCGTCGAGGTCGCGCGCCTCGTCTACCCGTTGTCCATCGGCGCGGCGGTGGCGCTCGGTACCTATGTCCGCGCGGTCCGCACCTTTTCCTCTGACTTCCCGCTCAATGATGGCGGGCTTTTCTACACGATGGTCCACGATCTCCAGCGGGCGCACTATCAGTTGCCCGCCTTCACGACATACAATGCGGCGGCTATCCCATTCACGTACTCGCCGTTCGGCCTCTACGTCGCGGCGATCCTGAATGATGTCACGCATATCAGCCTGACGAACCTCTTCCGTTTCGTGCCACTGATCGTCGTCGTCTTGACGATGCTCGCCTTCTTCCTGCTCGCGCGCTCCGTTCTGAAGTCAAAGCCCGCCGTGATCGCGGCGTTGCTCGCCTTCGCGCTCATCCCGCGCAGTTTCATCTGGCTGATTATGGGCGGCGGCATGACCCGCGCCTTCGGCTATCTCTTCGCCCTCCTCGCCCTCTATACGGCGCATGAGATGTACGAGCGCGACGAGATCCGTCTCGTGCTACCGACTGCCCTTTTCTCCGGCCTGACGGTTCTCAGCCATCTGGAAACGGGGAAATTCCTCGCCTACAGCATGGTGATCTTTTTGCTCTGCTACGGCGCGCACCGGAAGGGGCTGCTCCACGCGACGCTGGTTGCTGCCGGTACCGCGATCATCGTCGCACCCTGGTTCATCACCGTCATCGCCTACCACGGCATCGCGCCGTTCCGGGCCGCGAACCAGACCGGTTCGTCCATCTTCACGGGGCCTGCGGACCGACAGAATATCCGCAACATGATCCATGTCTTCGGCCTCGGCACGAACGAACCGTACTTCTGGTTGCTCGGCACGTTCGGCCTACTCGGCGCGCTGATCATCGTCGTCCGCTCCTTGGCATCGGTGCATCGGCGCGAATACCGGTTGCCCGCCTTGCCGATCTGGTGGCTCGTCATCGTGCTGCTCGATAATCGCGCCGCGAACACGTACACGACGATCCCGGTCGCCCTCTGCGCGGGTGTTGGCCTGGCCGAGATGGTCATCCCCGCCCTCAACCGGGCGCTGGGCGATCTCCCCGATGCCCGGCAGGAAGCGCTCTCGCTCGACGGCGCGAGTGAATGGCGGCGGACATGGGCGGCACTCGCCCGTCACTGGCCCGCCGTGCTCGTCTGCGTCTTCCTGCTCTGGTACGCCACCTGGGGCGCGCTGACGAAGAGCACGAACGTCTCCGGCGACCTTCCCGCCCTCACCAGCCTGACACGTAATGAGCGCGACGCGATGCAGTGGGTGGCGCAAGAGACGCCGGCGGGCAGCCGCTTCCTCGTCATCAGCGGCAAGGGCATCTGGCCCAGTGATGACGTCTCCGAATGGTTCCCGGCCCTCTCCGGCCGCGTCAGCCTCGCCACGCCACAGGGGTATGAGTGGATGCCGGACAGGATGTTCCAAGTCCAGATCTGGAAGCATGACCAATTGCAGGCGTGCGCCTTCCAGGATGCGTCCTGCCTCGATCGCTGGTCCGTCATGACCGGTAACACGTTTGACTACGTCTATATCCGTGTCAGCGACGGCTGCTGTGGCATTTCCTCATCGCTCATCCTCGATTATCGGTATGGCTTGATCTACAACAGCCCCGGCGCGATGATCTTTGCCCGCCACTGATACCCGCGTCGCCGCTTCCCCGGCCGGATAAGCGCGCCTCGGCGAAGGGCGTGGGAGCGGCGATACCGGGTCAATGCGCAGAGAGGCGTCATGCCCACTCGTAGGCTGCCTCCCCATGGAGGACCTCGTCGAGTCCGAGCGTCTCCGTCTCTTCCGACACGCGCACCCGCGTAAAGAGGTTCAGCACTTTCAAGAGGCCATAGGTGACCGCGAAGGCATAGGCGCCCGCGATCGCCACACCGAGAACCTGGACGCCGAGTTGGTGCGGATTGCCTTCGCCCCACCCCTTGACGCTGTTGATGGCAGCGCTGGCAAAGACGCCGGTCAAGATCGTCCCCAGGCCACCGCCCACGCCATGGACCCCCCAGACATCCAGAGCATCATCCCAACCCTGCTTGATGCGGAATTGGACTGCGCCATAGCAGACAATGGCCGCGAGCAGGCCAATGATCGCAGCCGCCCACGGTTGCACGAAGCCCGCGGCCGGTGTGATGGTGGCGAGGCCAGCGACGGCGCCGGTCATCGCGCCCGTCATGCTCGGTCGGCGCTCCCGCCACCACGCCAGGAGCAACCAGGCAACCATGCCCATCGCGGCGGCGGTGTTCGTGTTGACGAAGGCGACCGCCGCGATGCCGTTGGCCGCCAGGGCGCTGCCGCCGTTGAAGCCGAACCAGCCAAACCAGAGCAGGCCGGTACCGAGCGCCACGAAGGCGATGTTATGTGGCGCCCGCTTCTCGCTCGGCGCGAATCGTCGGTTGCCGACGACGAAGACCGAGGCCAGGGCGGCCATCCCCGCGCTCAGATGCACGACGATCCCCCCGGCGAAATCTACAACTCCCATTTTAGCCAGGAAGCCGCCGCCCCAGACCCAATGCACGAACGGGATATAGACCAGCAGGCTCCAGGCGACGAGGAAGATCAGATAGGCCTTGAAGGTTACGCGATCGGCAAACGCCCCCGTAATCAGAGCCGGGGTGATGATGGCAAACATCACCTGGAAGAGGAAGAAGCCGAGGAAGGGCACGGTCGGCGCGTAGGTAAGACTGGGCGTCAGCCCCACGCCGACCAGCCCCACGTTCTTGAAATCGCCGATCACTCCCCCGACATCCCCACTATAGGCGAGGCTGAAGCCGACCAGCACCCAGAGGAGCGTCACGATCCCCAGGGAGATGAAGCTCTGCATCATGATGGTCAGCACATTCTTGCGCCGTACCAGGCCGCCGTAGAAGAACGCCAGGCCGGGCGTCATGAGCATGACCAGCGCCGCGCTCAAGAGCACGAACGCGGTATCGCCACCATTGATTTTGTCCATGGGGTTTCCCTTCCCTTGTACATGTCGCGCCGTGACGCGCCTTCATTCTCGCCGGTCGCGTGCGTGAGAGTGCGGTGGAACGCAGGCTTCCTATCTCCTGCAAGATTCGCCGCATCTCTCGTCATCTCGACGGCTATTCCCGATATGTACCGCCCATCTTGCCGTGTAGTAACTTCCTGTGGAGCAGTGTATACGCTCCATCGTGGCAGAGCAACCATATACCCGGAGATACTTCAGGGAGCGATTACGGTACGGCCACGGTGTAGTGAGTGAAGGTGATCTCGCCGCTCGTCTTCCTGCCACCGGCGGCGAGGAGACCGAACGTGCCGGGCACGCCGCTCTCCGGCACGGTTACGCGCGTCATCAGTCGGCCGTTGACGCTGAAGGCGTACGTGCCACCCGTTGCCTCGACACGCAATGCGTTCGCCCCACCCGGCACAATTGCCGCGCTCGTCTGCCAGCCGCCGGTGAGCGAGCGCGTGCCGCCGTGTACCTTCGCCAGCACAGTGAACGCGCCGTCGTTGGCGATGATGAAATACAACACATCCGTCTCATCTACGCGTCGCACGACGAGACCCATCATCGCGTCGTCCGCGCCGCCCGTCTTGCGTGCCTGCACCGCGTAGACCGCGTCCGCAGGTGGGAGCGGCGTCGGGTAGGGGAGAAGAGTGAGAGTATTGGCCTCCGCCATCACGCGGTACGCATTACCAACATATCCCTGTGCTGGTAAACCGCTCGCGGGGGAGGAGAAGTCGTCGGTGAAGTGCGTGCCGGTACGTGGCGGATTGGCAGATGGCGCGGTCGCGGGTTGGGTTGCTGAGTTCGCCGCCACACCCGGTGGCGCGCCGAGACGCAGTTGCCCGCTGCCAGTGATGTTCGCGCCCCGCTCGCTGCCCTGCGGCGTGCCCGCGTGCTGGGCGAGGAAGGCGAGGATCGCGTCCGGTGTTGCGTCCGGCACGATCTGTTTGTAGAGCGCCGCCGCGCCACCGACATGCGGCGCCGCCGCGCTCGTCCCGAGGAAGGTTGCCACCCCGACGGAGGCGTACACGCCGTTCGTCACCCGATCCGGCGCGCCGAGGTCCGGCTTGGCGCGCCCATCCAGCGTCGGGCCGTGCGATGAGAAGGGTTCGACGCTCTCCGTCCGGACATTGATCGCTGCGACGGCGACCGCGCCCCGCGCGTCTCCCGGCACGGTAATGCTGCCGTCCGGCGTCGTCTGTTCCACCTGCCCGCCCTGGATAATCAATTGCAACGGCAAATCGGGGTCGCGCGGATTCACCTTTTTGATCTTCAGTGTGTACATCCCAGCCGGGAATATGCCCATGATGTGCTCGACGGGCGGTTTGCCGGTGCGCGCCTGATCGGTGTCGCTCCGCGCCGCCTCCTGTCCCGTACTGTTGAACAGAGAGAGGTCGTAGTTGACGTGTGGCTGCTTCCAGTCGTCCCAGTTGAGGAAAACCTCGAAGGGACCACCCGTCATCTTCACCGTCATGCCATTCTTCGTCTTGCCGCCGGGGAAGTCGTGGAAGCCGTCACCGTCCGTGTCAGTGAAGGTCGCGCCGTAATGTTTGTCCGCGAAGTTCCCGGCGGATTTAACGAAGAAAACGCCCGCCGCCTTTGCCTTGTCCACTGCCTGCGCCAGGACACTCGACCCGTCCGTCGGGTAATCGCCGTAGAAGCCAAGCGAGGTTGTGATGATCGGGACATGCATGTCGGTGATCAGCCACTGCATCGCGGCGAGGAAACTGCCCGTCGTGTCCGTCGCGGCGAGATACAGTTCGGCGTCCGGGGCCATCTCGTGGACGATCTCGGCGCACGCCGTCCCATGCACCGTGTCAGCGGTCGCGCGGCGCTCTTCGATCCGGTCGTCCGCGCGGAAGGAGCGGGCCGTGACCTTCGCGCCACCGAGCGCCCGCGCGTAGTTGATGAACCCGGTGTCAATAATGCCGACCCGGACGCCCTTGCCGGTGATCCCCGCCGCGTGCCAGCCGTCCGCGCCTGTCGCATGGACGCCCTCGCTGACCGGACCGGCGATCGGCGGGGCGGTCGTCACCGCGCGTGGCTGCGTGGCGGTCGGTTGCGCCGTTGACGGCGAAGGCGTCGGGGTCGGCGCACTCCCGGCGCTGCACGCGGCACAGAGCAGGGTGAGCAGCAGCCACCACCGGAAGCCGCGCGCCCGCGTGCGCCCCGGCTGCTGGTTGATCCGCTGCCTCACGCTCCGTTGCCCTTTCTCGCCCCGCGATGCGTCTTGCGTCCTCCTTGATCCCTCGGTACGATAGCCGCATCGCACCGAGCGAGCAATGTCCGGCGGGTAATGTGAGGACTTACGCAGTTGGGGCGATTTTCCTGGTGGTGGCGGGCTTGATCCTGCTGCCACCACTTGATTTTCTCGGCTCAATACCACAGAAAACCGCTCTATATTTATCGGAGCGCGCGGTATCATGTGCGCTGTGTGCGCTGCATGAGGTGATCGCGGGGGGCGCGATGCGACGGATCGTCGATATGGTGAACCGGGTGGGGTGGCGCGTCTGGCGGGGCTACCTGCTTGGCATGGTCGGCATCGCTCTCGTCACGGTCGTCGCCGAACCGAACCGGGCGCGCCTCAATGCGGTTACGCCCGCGCTCAGTTACCTCATCATCGTCCTCGCGAGCGCGACGCTCGGCGGCTTGGGGCCGGGCATCTTCACCTCGGTCGTCGGCTTCCTGACGTTCAACTTCTTCTTCCTGCCGCCCTATAATTCGTTCACCGTCGGCGCGCCGCAGGACATCGTCGCGCTCTTTGTCTTCCTGATCGTCGCGGGGGTAACGAGCGAACTCGTCAGCCGGTTACAGGAGCGGGAGCGAGAGGCACGCCGTCGGGCGATTGAATCGGAGACCCTCTCGCGCCTCAGTACGGAACTGATCGCCGATGTCACGCTCGATACCGTCCTCGCTACCGTCGTCGAGCAGGTGACGCGTGTCTTCGCGCTCGAATCCGCCGCCGTCCTGCTGCCCGACCCTGCGGGTACACTGCGCGTGCGCCTCGCCTATCCCGCCGCCGCATCTGGCGCGTACGTGCGGGACCGCGAGCACGCCGCCGTTGCCGCGCATGTCTTCACGACGGGCGTTCCGGCGGGGGTCGGCAGCCCGCACCGTGTGTACCGCCCGCATGGGCCGGAGCATGAGGGCGGCGCGATGCAGCCGCGTGGCCGTCGCATTCTCTATGTCCCGGTGCGGGCGGCGCGGGGGGCGGTCGGCGTGATGGGCGTCGCCGCCGTCCGCGCCAGCGATTATTCGCCGGATGAACGCCGCCTGCTGACCACGTTCGCCAATCAGGCCGCGCTCGCGATTGACCGCGCCCGACTGATCGAGGAAGCGACACGCGCAGCCGCGCTCGAAGAAGCCGACCGTCTGAAATCCGCCCTGCTCGCCGCTGTCTCACATGATCTGCGCACGCCGCTCGCCTCGATCAAGGCTTCCGCGACGAGCCTGCTGCAAGAAGAGATCGCCTGGGACGCCGCGACCCAGCGCGAGTTCCTCACCGCGATTGACGAGGAGACGGACCGCCTCGCCCGGCTCGTCGCCAACTTGCTCGATCTGACGCGCATCCAGGGCGGCGCGCTCAAGCCGGAGAAGCAGTGGAACGAGATCGGCGAGGTGATCGCCAGCGTCACGGATCGCCGCGCGCCGCTCCTCCAGACGCATCCCCTTCGCGTGGCGATCGCGCCCGATCTGCCACCGGTTGCCTGCGATTTCGTGGAGATCGCGCAGGTGCTCACGAACCTGATCGAGAACGCCGCGAAATACAGCGACCCCGGCACGGAGGTGGTCATCAGCGCGGATCGTCAGGCAGAGAATATCCGCGTGCGGGTGACGGATCATGGCTTCGGCATCCCCCCGGAGGATGTGCCGCACGTCTTCGATACCTTTTACCGCGTCAAGCGCGAGGGGCGGGCACGGCGGATCGGCGGGACGGGAATCGGCCTCGCCATCTGCAAAGGGTTCGTCGAGGCGCACGGCGGTACAATCGGCGTCACATCCGCGGTGGGGGAGGGTTCGACCTTTACCTTCACGCTACCGATCGCGCCCGTGCCCGCGGCACGCGCGGCCGCGTTTTTCGCCGAAGGAGCGCGGGAATGAGCGCGTCACCTGTTCGTGTCCTCATCGTGGATGATGAGCCGCAGATCCTCCGCGCCCTCCGGGCCGCGCTCAAAGGGCACGGGTACGATGTCCAGACCGCCGCTGATGGCGAGGAGGCGCTCGACCTGCTCGCCGTCCATCCGCCGGATGTCGTCATCCTCGATCTTGTCATGCCAGGCAAAAGCGGTTTCGATGTCGTGCAGGATGTGCGGACGTGGTCGAAAGTGCCGATCATCGTCCTCTCGGCGCGGGGAGAAGACCGGGACAAAGTGACCGCCCTCGATCTCGGCGCGGACGATTACCTCACCAAACCCTTCAGCATGAACGAACTGCTCGCCCGCATCCGTGTCGCGCTCCGCCACCGGCCGGAAATGGCCAGCGGGGAACCCGTGATCCACGCGGGAGCGGTCGCGGTTGATTTCGCACGGCGGATCGTCACCCGTGATGACGTGGACGTGCATCTGACGCCAACCGAGTGGCAACTACTCGCCGAACTGGCGCGCGCGGCGGGCAAAGTCCTCACACAACGCATGCTCCTCCAGCGCGTCTGGGGCCCGGAATACGGCGACGAAGCACAGTATCTGCGCGTCTACATCAATCAACTGCGCCGCAAACTGGAGGCTGACCCCGCCCACCCCCGCGTCCTCATCACCGAACCCGGCGTCGGCTACCGCTTCATCGCTGACGAGTAGCCAGTAGCCAGTAGCCAGAACGAGTAATGAGACTGTTGGCGTGTGCGGTTTCGCTGCGGCGCAGCGTGACCTTCACGTGCTCAGGGCGTCGCCATCCGTGCCCTCGGTGCTGACCGCGCCACCCCCCGACGAGCAATGTGGCGCCAAGGAGCGCGCCGGCGACACCGAGTCTGAATCACCCTTGAACCCGACCTGACATTGCATACCTCCCTGTGTCAATGAGGCGAGGACCAGAACGTCCCCATCTATTGAATGGGCGAGGCGTGAAAATAGGTTCACTTCCAGCCGAACTTACATCGGAGTTGTTCGTACAGACGAGCGCGCCGATGCGGCGGGACCTGCCGCAGGGAGGGTGAATGCGCGATAGATCCATGTGGGGAAGAGGATTCTGACGATAGGACGCGCCTGACTGATACGCCCAAGTGCGCCGCGCCATGCTCGTTACACGGTACCCGCTCCTCGTTCCTTCTCAGGCGACATATCGGACGACCATCCAGAAGAAGCAGGCGCTGCCACCGAGGACAAAGAGGTGCCAGAGGGCGTGCGCCTCGAAGACGCCGGGAATCAGGTTCGGCCGCTTGAGGGCATGGATGACCGCGCCGATGGTGTAGATGATGCCGCCCGCGAGCAGCCAGACGAGCGCCCCCGCCGGCAGTTTGTGGAAGAGCACAGGGGCGGCGACGATCACGGTCCAACCCATTAAGAGATAGATGCCGGTGGAGAGCCATTTCGGGGCGTGCATCCAGCGCGTCTTGAGGATCAGGCCGCCGATTGCCAACCCCCAGACGACCGCGAGGAGGCTCCAACCCCAGCCGCCACCGAGCGCGACGAGGCAAATCGGCGTATACGTCCCGGCGATCAGGACGAAGACCATCATATGGTCTATCCGCCTGAGGCGCGCGACACCCTTTGGGGAGAGCGGGAGGGAATGGTAAAGGGTGCTCGCGGTGTAGAGGGCGATCTGGCTGAGGCCGAAGATCGTGAAGGCGATCACCTGCCGCGCATCTCGCGCCGCAATCGCCAGCGACAACAGCACGACGAGCGCGATCATCGAGAGCAGCACGCCCGCCAGATGGGTCAGCCCGTTGACTGGTTCACGCATTCGTACCGTGGCGATGCCGTTGCTCCCTCCCGCGTTGCCGCCCATCGGCATCGCCTATTGATGTCTACGGATATTCCGGGTGCGGGTTGCTCGGATTCGGGATTCCCTGGCATGTTTCAGACGTTGTCCTGAATCTCTTACTCCTTCACCGAATCGAGGTAGAGGTCGGCGGTGTCGCGGAGGCGGCGGATGAGGGGGCGGAGGCGCGTGGCCTCGGCGGGGTCGAGGGGTTCGGTGGACATGGCGAGGAGGTAGCGCAGCAGGCGTTCGGCGCTCGCCTGCACATCGCGGAGGGCCGCGGCGTCCATCGCGGGGAGGGTCTGGCCGGGGGGGAGAAGGCCGCGCAGGTTCATGCGCGGTTCCGGCTCGCGCGGCGTCTTCGCTTCCACGCGGATGCGGCGGACGGCCTCGGCGACCTGCTCCGCTGTCGTGTTGATATTCATGCTCGGGTTCTGCACGAGGGCGTCGGCAGCCATGTCGGCCTCCTTCGCGGAGAGTTTGTCCTCGATCATCACGCGGCGCAGCCCCTCGCGCAGGGGGCCGGAGACGCGCCGCAGCACGCGGATGTGCTTCTCGGTCAGTTCTCCCTTGCGGATCGCCTGCTGCTCCGGCTCGGGCGTCTTCTTCGGGTCGAGCAGATCGAGCAACTGGAAGAGGCGCGTCCGTCCGATGCCGACCGCCTCCGCCACGCGCTCCCACGCGACGCCACCCAACGCCTCCTTGAGGTGGGCGAGGCCATCGGCGCGATCCACATCGTTGAGGTCCTCGCGCTGCAAGTTCTCCATCAACTGGTCAATCAACCGCTCGCTCGATGCCTGATCCTCACGCACGATGGCGGGGAGCATCTCCAGGCCTGCAATCCCCGCCGCCCGCCAGCGCCGCTCGCCGTGGATGATGACGTAGCGGTCATTCGGGCGGTCATACCAGACGGCGATCGGTTGGAGCACGCCGCGCGACTTCAGCGAGGCGGCGAGTTCTTCCAGGGACTCCTGCGGGAAGGATTTGCGCGGCTGATCGGGGTCGGGCACGATCCGGTCGCAGCGAATTTGCTTCGCATTCATCATCTCCTCGACGCCCGCCCCGCGCGACGAGGTGTCCTTCAGGAGATCGGCGACGACGGCAAACTTTCTCGGTTTACTGTTCATGGCCGGATCTCCTTCTCCACCTTCCGCGCCACCTGCCGGTATGCCTCCGCGATCGGGGATTTGGGGCTGTAGGCGAGGATGCTCGTGTATTGCGCCACCGCCTCCGCGCCGCGCACGGAGAGGGGGATACTTGGCAGGATCAGTAGGTCCGGGAAACCCGTGCGCAGGTCGTCAATCATGTCCGCCGCGAGGCGCGAGGTGGTATGCACCTTGGTTGGCAAAAAGCCGACGATCTTCAGTTTCGCGTTCAGCCGCTGCACCCGCCCGACCATCTCGAATAGTTTCGGCAGCACCATCACCGAGAGCGGGTGCGGCTCGATCGGGATAATCAGGTACTCCGCCGCGACGAGGATGTTGATCGAGACGACGTTGAGCGAGGGCGGGCTGTCAATCAGCAAGTACTCGATGTCGAGTGCTGCCAAGGCTTCCGGCGTCAACTTACGGGCGAGGGCGCGCTCCCGTTCGAGGGCATTGAGCAGTTGCAGTTCGGCGGCGGCGAGGTCCGGGTGGCTCGGCACAACGGAGAAGTTCTCGATACTTGTCGCCCGCGCGACATCCTTGATCTCGACTGCGTCGTCCACGAGGAGGTCATACGAGGAGGATTCGAGCGTCAGGACATCCACACCGAGGGCCATCGTCAGGCTTGCCTGCGGGTCGAGGTCAATGGCGAGCGTCCGGTGGCCACGTTCCGCCAATGCCGCGCCGACATTGAGCGTGCTCGTCGTCTTCGCTGTGCCGCCCTTCTGATTGAAGAAGGCGATCACCGGCACCGCGCGTCCGTTGTCCGCTTTGGTTCGTGGCACCTGGGTTCCCCGCTCCCCATCCGGAAACCAGCCGCGATCCGCACCCCTGCTCCGTTCGCCGCTCCGGTGTCCGTACAATACCCGAAGTTTGGAGGGAAGGCAAGGGAAGCGCAGGCGGCGCTCGCACGCCAGCGCGAAGAGCGTCGTCCCTTGGAGTGCCGGATCGCGCGTCAGTTCGGCCTCTTGGGGGTGCAAATCCTCACCCAGCCCAATCCCTGATAAAGTGCGACCAAGTGGTTTGCTCTTTCGGTAGTAACAGGAGCTTTATCCGATTATGAAGGTGTGGCGCGGGGCCGTATTGCCTGCCGAGATGGGGATTGTATTCCTCGCCCTGCTGGTCGGCTGCGACGGCATCCCCACGCCTCCCACTCCAACCGTCATACCCGCCGGAACGATGACGCCAGCATCTCTATCCGCTAGTACAGGGACCGCGACATCAACGCCGACGGAGGCCCCCGTGCGGCCTGGCACCACCACGACCGGGCCGCCGGGGATAGATCGAATCGTACTCACCGCAACCCCTGATCGTGGACCCGCGCCGCTCACCGTGCGGTTCGACGTCGAGGTGACGGGTCATTTTGGCTGCGAAGGGGAGCGCTGGGACTTCGGCGAGGGCACGCCGGTGGTCTACAACACGTATTGCGCGGTGATCATCTCCCCGACGCAGACACCGGGCGGGTCGACCGCCACCCCGAAGATACCCACCGCGACCCCCACAGTCGCGACCATCTCGCGCTCGGCCGCACATCAATATATGCAGCCAGGGACTTACCACGCGCAGTTCACGCTGCTCGACAGGAGAGGGGAGGCGGCCTCGAATATCGTGACGATTATCGTGCAGTGAACGGCTCGGCACTTGCTCGCGCCTGCTCAACCGTTCGCTTGTTTTTCCTGTCCGCCCATCTCTGACGGCATCATTCCCATCATCGGCGCTGCAACGTCATTATTGCATTCGTGGTCATGACCTGATCCCCGAAAAAGTGTCCAGTGATGCGAGCGGGCTGTGCTACAATCCTCCCTTGTTTGCTGATTGGTGGTGGGTGCGCACTATTCTCAAGGGGGATTCTGGATCATGAGCGAGCGGCGGATGGGCCAGCAGGCGCTGGATTACCGGCGGAAGTACCGGGGCGTGATTGGGGTGGAGAGCAAGATACCGGTGCGCGACGCCTCGGTGCTCTCCCTCGTCTACACGCCCGGCGTGGCCGAGCCGTGCCTGGAGATCGCCCGCGATGCCGAGCGCTCCTTCGATCTGACCATGCGCGGTAACACCGTCGCCATCGTCACCGACGGCACGGGGCTCACCGGCGGCCCCGAACCACAGCCGGAGGCGGCTCTGCCCCTGATGGAGGCAAAGTCCGTCCTCTTCAAGACCTTCGCGGGCATTGATGCCTTCCCGATTGCGCTTAACACCAGCGATATCAGCCGCGTCGTCCAGACCGTCAACGCGATGACGCCGACCTTCGGCGCGATTTGCCTCGATACGATGGCCGCGCCGCACTCCTTCTCCGTTGCCGATCATCTGGAGAAGGCCGCGACCGTCCCCGTCTTCGCGAATGGTCACCACGGCACCGGCGTCCTCGTCTATGCCGCCCTGATCAACGCCCTGAAGGTCGTCGGCAAGTCGCTGGAGCGCTGCCGGATCGTCATCAACGGCGCGGGCGTCGCGGGGATCGGTGTGGCGCGGCTCTTGCGGCGGATGGGCGCGCACGACCTCGTCGTCTGCGACCGCGCGGGGGCGATCTATTCCTACCGCGAGGAGCGGATGAACTGGGCGAAGGCATACCTCGCGAAGGAGACGAACCCTGAGAACCGGATGGGCACGCTCGGCGATGTCATCAAGGGGGCGGATGTCTTCATCGGCCTCTCCGCCGGCGATCTCCTGACCGGCGAGATGGTCGCGACGATGGCGAAAGATGCCATTGTCTTCGCCCTCGCCGTGCCGCAGCCGGAGATTGACCCGATCGTCGCGCGGGAGGCGGGCGCAAAGATCGTCGCCACGGGCCGCAGCGACTACACGAATCAACTCGATGTCGCGCTCGTCTTCCCTGGCTTCTTCCGGGGGCTTCTCGATTGCCGCGCCCGCAATATCCGCCTGCGCACCCTCCGCTACGCCGCCGAGGCGCTGGCTGGGCTGGTCGCATCGGACGAACTGCACGCCGATCACATTGTCCCCGCGATCTTCGACTTCCGGGTCGCCCCGGCCGTCGCGGCAGCCGTTGCGCGGGCGACGAATGAGGCGATGGAGGCCCGTCTACGCGCCGATCCGGACGAGGTCGCGGAGCGTACCCTCCGGTACTGTTACGAGGGGCGGTTGATGGAGAACCATCGTCCGCACCACCGCGAGATGACCTTCCGCGAGGAGGCGATTGACCTGCGGGAGCGGTACGGCGGCGTCCTCGCCGTGCGCTCGAAGATCCCGATCCGCGATCAGCACATGCTCAATATGCTCTACGTCCCGCCCGCCGCTCTCGCCCCGGCGGAGGAAATTCGCGCCAACCCGATGAGCGTCTATGACCTGACGGCGAAAGGGAACCTCGTTGCCATCGTCACGGATGGTTCCGCCGTCCTCGGCCTCGGCGACATCGGGCCGCGCGCCGCACTGCCCGTGATGGAGGGCAAAGCGGTGCTCTTCCAGACATTGGCGGGCGTCGAGGCATTCCCGATCTGCCTCGCCGCGCGGCAGGTGGACGAGATCGTGGACATCGTGAAGGCGATTGCCCCGACCTTCGGCGGCATCAACCTGGAGGACATCGCCGCGCCGCGCTGCTTCGAGATCGAGCGGCGGTTGAAGGAGGAACTCGATATTCCCGTCTTCCACGATGACCAGCACGGCACGGCGGTCGTCACGCTCGCCGCGCTCATCAATGCCCTGCGGCTCGTGGACAAGAAGATCGAGGATGTCCGCATTATTATGAATGGCGCGGGCGCGGCGGGGATCGCCGTCACCGACCTGCTCATGCTGGCGGGCGCGAAGGATGTCGTCCTCTGCGATACGAAGGGCGCACTCGCGCGGGGCCGCGCGGGGATGAACTCCTTCAAGGACGAAATCGCGGCGCGGACGAATCCGGGGCGGCTGGACGGCTCCCTCGCGGACGTGCTGGAAGGCGCGGATGTCTTCATCGGCGTCTCCGCGCCGGGCTGCGTGACGGTGGAGATGGTGCAGTCCATGGCGCCCGGCGCGATCGTCTTCGCGATGGCGAACCCGGTGCCGGAGATCGCGCCCGATGCCGCCCGTGCGGGTGGCGCGGCGGTGATCGCCACGGGCCGCAGCGACTACCCGAACCAGGTGAACAACTCCGTCGCCTTCCCCGGTATCTTCCGGGGGGCGCTCGATGTCCGAGCACGGGGGATCAATGATGCGATGAAGATCGCGGCGGCGGAGGCGATTGCCGCCCTCGTCACCGAGAGCGAACTGCGGCCCGATTACATCTTGCCCAAGAGCCTCGATCTGCGTGTCCCCTCCAAGGTGGCGGCGGCCGTCGCCCGCGTCGCGATGGAGACCGGCATGGCCCGCATCACCGTGGACGCGCAGCGCATCGAGCAGAATACCCGCGACCTCATCTACGAGGGTCTGATCGCGGCGGTGCAGGCGGAGGTAGGAGTAGCGAGTAGCAAGTAGCGAGTAACGAGAAGGAACCAAACCCCTCACTACTCGCTACTCGTTCCTTCGCTACTCATTCCTTCCCTACCCGTCCGTCCGTACGTCGGTCAGCGGCATGGCGTTGAGGCCGTCCGGGCCGAGTTCGAAGCCGCTCACTTTGGCGGCCATTGCCTCGACACGGATCAGCGTCATCACGCCGACAAACGGGATCGCGTCCATGATGCGCCGCTGGGCGTCCTCGAAGGACGTACGCCGCGCGGCGGAGCCGAGTTCCTGCCCCGATCCGGTGCGAAGCATCGTGTCAAGTTGCGGGTCCTTGAGACCGGAGAAGTTCGTCCGCCCGACATTTTGGGAGTCGTAATCGAGACGCAGGATGCCGTCCGGGTCGAGGCTGGTGGAGTTCGTCGCGCACAGATTGTGCTTCGCGGCGCGGACGAAATCGAGGTATGGGCCGCGCGCCATCTTCTGCACCTGCAGGTCAATCCCCACGGCGCGCAGTTGCCCCTGCATCGCCTCGGCGATCTCCGTCCACGGGCTGCGGAATGTGGCTAAGACGAGGGAAAGTTTCTGGCCGCCCTTGGCGCGGATGCCGTCCGCCCCCGCCTTCCAGCCCGCCGTGTCGAGGATCTGTTGCGCCTTCTTCGCGTCGTAGGTGTACCGCTTCTCCAGTTCGTCCAGCCGCCCCCAGACACCCTCCGAAAGCGGGCCGACGCTGACGTGATGGACGCCGAAGAAGAGTTTCTGCACAATCGCCTGCCGGTCCACCGCCCAGTTGATCGCCTCGCGCACTGCTTTGTCGTCCGTCGGCGCTTTTTGCACGTTCAGCATGAAGCCGACCGTATGATTGCGCTGTGGCGCCTCGACGAAGCGGAACCGCTTGTCGTTCTTCAATCGCTGGTAGTCCGGTTCGGCGATCTCGTCAATGAGCAGGTTCTCGCCCGATTCGAGTGTCGCGACGCGGGTCGCGCCCTCGGTGATCGCGCGGAACTTGACCGTTTGCAGGTACGGCGCTTTGCGGTTCGTCAGCCGCTCG
Organism: uncultured Thermomicrobia bacterium; assembly: GCA_937968015.1. GTDB lineage: Bacteria > Chloroflexota > Chloroflexia > Thermomicrobiales > JALYUS01 > JALYUS01. The sequence continues at coordinate 5,371 of CALBSO010000150.1, read as the reverse complement.
TTGCCCCAGGTGTACTCTTTGTTGTAGTCGAGCGTCACGACGCCGTCCGGCGAGCGGCCCATATACTTGAACGGCCCGGTGCCGACGGGCGCGGTGACAGGGTCGCCGGGTTTGAGTGTGTCGAGATACTTCGGCGAGAGGACGCCGAAATAGGGCCGCCAGATTTGCAGGAAGATCGAGGGGAAGGGCGACTTGAAGGTGAGGACGAATGTCCGGGGATCGGGCGCGGTAATCGTGTCAATTGGGCCGAGGAAACTGACGACGCCCGCCGCTTTCGTCGCGGGGTCGAGGATGCGATCCCACGAGCGCTTGACGGCGGTGGCATCGAGCGGCGTCCCATCGTGGAACTTCACGTCGTCACGCAGCGTGAAGGTGATCTTTTTGCCACCATCCTCGACGACCCATTTGGTCGCGAGGTTCGGGTAGATTTTCTCATCGCCGTCAATCATCACGAGCGTATCGAGTATGTTGTTGATGATGTCCGCGGCGGCGCCGCCGGTCGGGGAGGCGGGGTCAATGCTGTCAATCTTGTCCCACTGCCCCCACGTCAGCGTGCCGCTGCTGCCAGGGCTCGCGGCGGGCTTTGCCGCGCTCGTCGCCGTGCTCCCCGCTGCCTGCGGAGATGCGCCGCTGGCGGATGTGTTCGTCGCTGCGCCGCCCCCGCCACAGGCCGCCGTAATTGCCACGCCCGCTCCGGTCGCGGCGACGAGCGCCAGTCGGTGCAGGAAGCGCCGACGGCTGATGGTCCCCTTCTCGATCCGCCCTGTCATCGCTGCGCTCCCTTCCGCGTTCCCCCGTTCGGCGTTGCGTCCGGGGCGGTCGCGTCAATCCGTTCCGCGTCCACCCGATAGCCGACGATCTTCTCCCGCAGGTCATTCAGTTCCGAAACTGCCATCACCGCCCGTGCCCGGTCGCGCGCGGTCAGGCCGATCACGAGCGCGTCCATCAGGACGAGGGTCGTAGCGACGCTGCCGAGCAACCCATATCTGCTGCGGCGCGCGCTGAGCGTCACGCTGACATGCTCCGCCAGCGCCATGCCCAGCGTATCGGTGAGCAGCACGATCGGCAGCCCGCGTTCCTTTGCGTGATTCAGCGTTACTTCCGCTTCCCGGTAGACGCGGTGATAGGCCATCGCGATCAGGGCATCGCCGGGGCGCATCATCAGGAGCGTATCCGCCAGGCCAAGCCCGGTGCCCGATACCGCCGCCGCCTGCCGCCCGATGCGGATGAGCCGGAGGACGAGATGATCGGCGAGCGATGCCGATGGCCCGGTGCCGAAAATGAGGATGCGATCCGCCGCGTGGAGGATGTCGAGCGCCTGCGCGAACGCCTCCGGGCGCACGGTCCGCCGCGCCTCTTCGAGCAGATCAACTTGCGCCGTCAGCGCGTGGTCGAGCGCGGCTTCGGGGTGGTCGTCAATCTCTTCCAGGCGGCTCGGCGCACGCATCGGAGTCGTCCGCGAGCGCAAGGCGCGCACGAACTCTTGCTTCAGTTCCTGCAAGCCGGCATAGCCGAGGGATTGCGCCGTCCGCACGACCGTCGCGTCACTCATGCCGAGTTGCTGCGCGATCTCCATCGCCGAGAAGAAGGCGACATCCTCCCGGTGACGCGCGAAGAAGTCCGCGACGCGCTGCTCGGTCGGGCTGAGGCTCGCGCGGCGGGCGGCCAGCCGCTCATCCAGCGAGGGGGGGGTTGCGGTAATGGACGGGGAAATGTCCGCAGTCACTCGAGGGGCCTCTCTCCGGCGATGACGTGTAGTGTTTCAGCCAATATCTTGACATTTTCTGTAGTCGCCATTACGATAGCATGGCAGTCGGTGGAAGTCAAGCATGAGCAAATATGACGGTGGCGCAGGCTTCAGTCTGCGCCACCGGAAAAGGGAGTAGCGCATGAGTGGGGAAGTACCCTTGATTGACATCGGTGGGGGCGACGCGCGGGAGCGGGGCCGCCAGTACGGCGAAGCGGCGCGCGAAGCGATCGAGCGCTCGATCTCCTTTTACCGTCAGGCATCCGAGCGGAAATCCGGTCTCTCGTGGGCGCAGATCTGCAACTACGCGCCGCGGTGGGAGCCGCTGGTGGAGGCCTATCTGCCGGGGATCATGGACGAAGTGCGCGGCATCGCGGAGGGGGCGAACCGCACCTTCGCCGAAATCCTCGCCCTCAACGGGCGCGGCGAACTCGCCTTCGGCAATCCGTTTTCCGACGCGCATACCGACGGTTGCACTTCCTTCGCGATCACCGAGGAGGCCTCCGGTGATGGTCACGTCTATTGCGGGCAGAACTGGGATTGGCGGGCCGGGATCGCGGACACCGTCGTTGCCCTCCGCATCCGCCAGCCGGGCAAGCCGACGATCATCCAGCAGATCGAGGCGGGGCAAGTCGGGCGGCACGGCGCGAACTCTGCCGGGCTTGCCCTCAATGCCAACGCGCTCGGCGGTGGCGTTGCTCAGCGGCTTGGCGTGCCCGCGCCGTTCATCCGCCGCAAGATACTGGAATCGTCGGACATGCACGGCGCCCTCAAGGCGATCTTCACCGCGCGGCAATCGGTCAATCTGAACCTCCTGCTCACGCACCGCGAGGGCGTCGTGATTGATCTCGAAACGACGCCCGGTCGGCACGGTTGGATGTACCCGACGGACGGCTTGCTCGTCCACGCGAACCACTTCATGGCCTTCGTGCCGGAGGAACTCGCCGCCACCTACCGCCCCTTCTCGGCGGACTCGCTCTATCGCGTGCCGCGCGTCGAGAAGGTGCTCAAGCGCGCGAAGGCCGCGACGACGCCGGAGGCGATGCGTGACCTGATTATGACCGCGCTGCGCGACAACTTCGGCCACCCGAATGCCGTCTGCAAGCACCCGGACCCGCGCCGCCATCCCCTCGAACAGAATCAGACCATCGCCTCCATTATCGTGGACCTAACGACCGGCGATTATTATGTCGCCCGCGGCACACCGGACACCAACCCATACGTCAAACTGCCATGGAACCTCTACGACGACGGACTGCGGGCCGAGGACGCGGAACGACGCGAGCGCGAACTCGCCCGCGCCGACTAACGTTCACTGCTCCCCCTCTCCATTGCGAGGCAATGGAGAGGGGGTCGGGGGGTGAGGTTTCTCCATGATGCCCATGATTGCGATCAGCGGCAACGCGCGGGAGCGGGGCCGGCAGTACGGCGAGGCGGCGCGCCCGCAGATCGCGCGCTCCATTGCCTTCTATCAGGAGGCATTCGTGCGGAAATCGGGCCTCGCGTGGGCGCAGGTGCAGGAGCACGCGCCGCGCTGGCTTCCGCTCATAGATGCCTATCTGCCGGAGATCAGCGAGGAGATGCGCGGCATCGCGGAGGGGGCGAACCGCACCTTCGCCGAAATCCTCGCTCTCAACGGGCGCGGCGAACTCTCCTACGTCAACCCCTTCCTCGACGCGAGCCGCGATGGCTGCTCCTCCTTCGCGATCACGGACGAAGGTGCGGGCGATGGCCACGTCTACTGCGGGCAGAATTGGGACTGGCGCACCGAGACGCTCGATACGGTCGTGATGGTGCGTGTCGAGCAACCCGGCAAGCCGACGCTCATCATGCAGACGGAGGCGGGGCAGATCGGGCGGCAGGGCGCCAATGCCGCCGGGCTTGCCCTCAATGCGAACGGTCTCGGCGGGCGGTTCGCCAAGCAGTTCGGCATCCCCGGCCCCTATGTCCGCCGTAAGATACTGGAATCGTCGGACATGCACGGCGCGCTTCAGGCCGTCTTTACGGCGGAGCAGGCGTTCAGCACGAACCTCCTGCTCACGCACCGCGACGGCATGGCGATTGATCTCGAAACGACGCCGGGGCGGCACGGCTGGATGTACCCGACGGACGGCGTACTCGTGCATACAAATCACTTCGCCGCGTTCGTGCCCGAACAACTCGCCGCCACCTATCGCCCCTTCTCCTATGATACGCTCTACCGCCTGCCGCGCATCGAGCGGACGCTCCGCCGCGCGAAGGCAGAGACGACCTCCGAGGGCGTGCGCGAGGTGATCGCGACGGCGATGCGGGACTGTTTCGGCCACCCGAACGCCGTCTCCAACCACCCCGACGAACGCGATGACCCGTTCGAGCGCAACCAGACTATCGCTTCCAGCATTGTGGACTTGACGACGGGCGACTATTACGTTACCCACGGCACACCGGACACGAGCGCCTACGAGAAGGTGCCGTGGAATCTCTACGATGGGGAAGGACTGAGGACTGAGGACTGAGGACTGAGGATATGCGATCAGTATCGTCACGGTGATAACGTAGGTTTTCCAGCGGGCGACCTTGTCCACGCTCATAGGCTGGAAAGCCGGTGCTACCCACTCAGTCCTCAGTCCTCAGTCCTCAGTCCTGAGCAAGGAGCGCAGCGACCATGATTCGATTCGTTGGGCGGCGGTTGGTGGCGGCGGCGCCGGTGCTCGTGCTCTCATCGGTCGTCGTCTTCAGTATGCTGCACCTCGTGCCCGGCGACCCGGTGGATGCGATGGTCGGATCGGCGGGGTTCCAGGGGGCGAGCAACCGGCCGGAACTCGTCGCGCAGATCCGGCGGGACCTCGGCCTCAATGACCCCTTGCCGGTCCAGTACGGGCGATGGGCGGCGCATGCGCTGCACGGCGATCTTGGCCGCTCGTATATCCGGCAGCGGCCGGTCGCGGCGCTCATTCGGGAGCGGTTGCCGAGCACCTTGCAACTCGCCGCCCTCAGCCTCTGCTTTGCGGTCATCGCCGGGCTGACGCTCGGTGTGATCGCCGCGCTGAAGCGAAACACGCCGCTCGACGGGCTGGTAATGGCCGTCTCGCTCTTTGGTGTCTCGATCCCCAGTTTCTGGCTTGCGATCCTGCTGATTCTTGCCTTCTCCGTCTCGCTCCACTGGTTCCCCGCGACTGGCTCCGGCAGCCTGAAGCAACTGATCCTCCCGGCCCTCGCACTCGGCTACGAGGGTGTGGCCGTCATCGCGCGTCTGACGCGCGCCTCGCTGCTCGAAATCCTGAACCGTCCGTACATGACGACCGCGCGGGCGAAGGGGCTGCGGGAGCGAGTCGTCATCCTCCGGCACGCGCTACGGAACGCACTCATCCCGATCGTGACGGTGATCGGCCTGCAGGTGGGGCATCTATTGGCGGGGAGCATCATCATCGAGACGGTCTTCGCGCGGCAGGGGATCGGTCAACTGGCGATTGAAGCAATCCGCGCCAAGGATTTCCCTTTGGTGCAGGGGATCGTGCTCTTTACGGCGGTGGTCTACGTGTCCGTGAATCTCGCGGTGGATGTGCTCTATGGCTATCTCGACCCACAAATCCGTCTCGCTGCCTAAGTAGGTAGACAATCATCGTTAGACAGAGATACGCTGAT
>CALBSO010000149.1 GCA_937968015.1 uncultured Thermomicrobia bacterium | reverse complement strand
CCCTCATGCCAGCCCCGGCAATGATGGGCCAGCGATGAAGGCTGGGCCGCCGCTGATGCCGATCGGTGTACCGTCGGCGCGCCAGCAGGCCGCACCGCGCAGCACGCCTGTCGTTTCGTCGCGCAGGACACCGTTCATGCCGCCCGCGACTTTCGGGACAACCTGCACGCGGTGGCCCATTGCTTCGAGCGCGGCGACGAGCGCGGCGAGGTCCAGGAAGCGGTCCTCAACTTCGAGGGTTGGCCCCTCTGTCCAGATGCGGGGCGCTTCGACCGCCTCCTGCAAGGTCATGCCGTGGTCGAGCACATTGATGATCCCCTGCATCACCGAGCCGAAGATGCGCCGCCCGCCCGGCGTGCCGAGCGCCATCAGCGGCTTGCCGTCTTTCAGGACGAGCGTCGGCGACATGCAACTGAGGATGCGCTTGCCCCCGGCGATCGAGTTCGTCGTCCCTGGCGTCGGGTTCATCAGGCTCATGTTGTCGTTGAGGAGCATCCCGGTGCCCGGCGTCGTCACCTTCGAGCCGAAGAGGCGGTTCAACGTCTGCGTCGTGGAGACGAACATGCCGTCCGCGTCCGCCGTCGTGACGTGTGTCGTGTTCGCGCTCTCCATGCCGGGGGAGCGGCCCGCCGTGTGCGGCGTGGCACGCTCGGCGTCAATCTCGGCGCGACGCTCGTCGGCATAGCCCATGCTCGTCAACCATGTGACGGGCACATCGGTCGTCGCAGGGTCGGCCATGTAGCGATTCCAGTCCGCGAAGGCAATGCGTAAGGCTTCCGCCATCAGGTGAATCGTGCGTGCCGTGCCGAAGCCGGAGGCGGCCAGATCATAGCCGGAGAGGATATTGAGCATCTCGATGATGTGCGTGCCGCCGCTCGATACCGGCCCCATCGAGACGATCTCGTGGCCGCGATACCGTCCGCGCACCGGCGTCCGTTCGATGACACGGTAGCTCGCGAGGTCGTCCATCGTGATGAGGCCGCCATTCGCCGCCATGTCCGCCGCGACGAGTTCGCCAATCGGGCCGTGATAGAGCGCGTCCGGCCCACTGATCGCGATGGCGCGCAACGTCTCGGCGTAGTCGCTCCGCACAATCGTCGCGCCCGGTCGCGGCGGCGCGCCGTTCGGCAAAAAGACCGCCGCGCTGGCCGGGAAACGGGCGAGGGCGGGCGCGGTCTCGGTGATGGACTGCACGAGGTAGGGCGAGGCGGGGTAGCCATCCGCCGCGAAGCGGATCGCGGGCGCCATCACCTCCGCCAGCGAGAGGCGGCCGAACCGGCTCAATGCCTCCGCCCATCCCTTCAAGGCCCCCGGTACGCCGACCGCCTTGTGCCCGATGCGGTTTGCGTCCCCTTCTGCCAGCCATTCGACCGGATCGGGGATCGGCGTGAACATCGTCGCGGTCGCGGCGGCGGGGCAGGTCGCGTAGTTGTCGAGCGTCACGACGTTCCCCGTCGCGCCGTCGCGGATGACGAAGAAGCCCGCGCCGAAGACGCTCACCATCATCGGCTCGACGACCGTGAGGGCGAACAGCGTCGCGACCGCGGCGTCCACCGCATTGCCGCCCCGCGCCAGCATCTCACCCCCGGCACTGCTCGCCAGCGGATGATTCGCTGTCACCACCCCCCGCGACGCGACCACTTCCGCTTTCCTCAATACCAACGGGTACATCGTACATGCTCCGTTCAATCGCCCGTCAGACCGACGCGGGGAGGCCGCTGGTGCCGGATTGCTCGACGATGGCGATGATTTCGCGCGCCACTTCCTCGACGGAGCGGTTGCTCGTGTCGAGGATCGGCCAGGGGTAGCCGTGCCGGTAGATGCGGCGAGCGTAGGCGAGTTCTTCTGTCACTTGATCGAGGCTGGTGTAGGGGCCGTCCGGGTCGCGGCCGAGCGATTCGAGGCGTGCGCGCCGGAGATTAACGAGCCGGGCGGCCTGGATCGTCAGGCCGATGATCTTGCGCTGATCAATCTGGAACAACTCGTGCGGCGGCTCGATGCCGAGCACCACCGGCACATTCGCCACCTTCCAGCCGCGATAATGTGCGAGGAAGATCGAGAGCGGCGTCTTCGAGGTGCGCGAGACGCCGGCAAGCACAACATCGGCGTCGCCGAGTGTCTCGGGATGCTGCCCGTCGTCGTGCGAGACCGTGTACTCGATTGCGTCAATCCGGCCGAAGTAGTCGGGGTCGAGTTGCGTCCCGCGCAAGCCCGGTTCGCCCGCTGGGACGAGGCCGAACGCCTCCTCCAATCGCGCGACAAGGCCGCCGATGATGTCCACGAAGGGAACGCCCCGCCGCGCGCTCTCCTCCTCGACGGCGCGGCGCAATTCGGGGACGACGAGCGTGAAGACAATGATGCCGTGCGTCTCCGCCGCCTCATTGATGACATTGCGCGCCTGCTCGATCGTGCGGACGAGCGGGCGGCGGCGGACATCGAAGATCGCGCCGAAAAACTGCCCGGCAGCGGCAGAGACGACGGTTTCCGCCGTCAGCCCGGTGCCGTCCGAGACGACGTAAATCGGTTGCGGTGTTCGGTCGGTCGGTGGAACGCGCGTCGCGTTCGTTACTGTCTCCGTCATGCCCACAGCATGCCACAGCGCGGGCGCGGTCGTCTACGGGGAAACCGATGTAGCCACAGAGAATGGAACCGTGAATCTCATCCGCTTCTCATTTTCTCTGTGGCTAAAACGCGTTCTCGTCCCGCATAGATATTGAATCGCTTACCGCGCAGGAAGCCGACAAGGGTCATACCGAACTCTTGGGCAAGGGAGACCGCGAGGCTGCTCGGGGCGGAGATGGCGCAGATGATTGGGACGCCTGCGGCGAGCGCCTTCTGCACCAGTTCGAAACTGACGCGACCGCTGACGAGGACGAGGTGGTCATGGAGCGGCAATCTGCCATTGAGGAGCGCCCAGCCGACCAGTTTATCGAGGGCGTTGTGCCGACCGACATCTTCACGCACGGCGAGGAGCGTGCCTGCGGCATCGAACAATCCCGCCGCATGCAGCCCACCGGTCACGTCGAATAGCCCCTGCCCGGCGCGTAGGCGCTCAGGGAGGCCCATAATGAAATCAGCGGAAACCTCCGGGCCGGGCGGCGCGGCGACCTGCCCGCGCAGATGGAGCGCGTCGAGGCTCGCCTTGCCGCAGACGCCGCACGCACTCGTCGTCATGAAGTGGCGTTCGAGCGTGGAGAGATCGGGCAGCGCACCGGCGCGGAGTTCGACATTGACAATGTTGTACCGCTGCTCGGCGTCAACCTCTCTGTCCACGCAGTAGGTGATACGCCGGATTTTCTCGCGGCTCTCGATGATTCCTTCACTGAAGAGGAATCCGGCTGCCAGTTCGAAGTCCGCGCCCGGCGTGCGCATCGTCACCGCGACGATGCGCCGCTCGCCCCCGGTACGCAAGCGGATTTCCAGCGGTTCCTCGGTCGCCAGTTGGTCGGTATGTTGACGCGTTCGTTCCCCTTCAACCGCCCAAACGCGAATGCGCGTCTTGCTCGTGCGCGGCGTGGCGGTGGTCATGGCACAATCCTGTAGGGGCAACCCCTCGTGGTTGCCCAGAACGGCCAGTCTGGATGGACTCTGGGCAGGCACAGGGGCCTGCTACGAATCTTGCACATTGTCGCCTGCCTGTTGCTGACCGAGCGCTTTGAGGAAGCCGAGCATGACATTCATGCCGCGCCGGAGATCGGGATCGCGGAGGGCCTTGGCGAGGCTGATCGTACTCGGTGGTTCCTCATCCAAACGGTCAACCGCAGCCGCGATACCATGCACGACGCCATTGAGAAGGGTTTCGAGATGGTTCGGATCGAGTTTCGTCGCCACTTCGCCAAGCACGACAGCGTTGCGGACGGCGCGTTGGCCCGCCGCGCTATTCAGACCATTGATGGCGATGGTGGAGACTTCCGGCCCGGCGGCGAGCAGGCCGTTCAGGAGCCGGAGCACGCCGCGCTCGTGCAGAGCGACAAGAAGATGGTCGAGTTCGTCGCGCGCATCGGCGGTGGTATCCGGCGCGTCGGGCGGCGGAGGCGTGAAGGTGATCGGCTTCGCCATCAGCGGCCCGCCTTCGTCGGCGGCGGGGCGTAATCGGGCCGCGCCCACTTCTTCTCGACTTCGACGCCATTGGTCGGTGTCCGGTGGCCGTAGCGCGGGTTGCCGCGTGGCAGAGGCGACTTCCCGCCATTCTTCGCGATCACTTCCATCCGCACGGCGACCTCTTTGTACGCGGGCGTGTGCGTCGCGCGATCCGTCTGACTGCTCGTCAGGACGTTAATCGGCTCGTCGGTCGAGTTCATCGGCATGTACAACTCGTGTCCCTGCACGCGATCCGTAACGAGCACGGGCACTTTGAGCGCGCCGCGCCGCGAGACGAGGCGGACGAGCGTGCCATCGGCGATGCCACGTTCCGCCGCTAACTCCGGCGAAACCTCGACAAACGTCGTCGGTACTTTGCCGCGGATGCCGTCCGACTTGTAGGTCAGATTTCCCTCGTGGAAGTGTTCGAGCAGACGGCCGTTGTTCAGGTGCAAATCGTACTCCGTGTCCGGCTCCTCGCTCGGCGCGACCCACTCCATTGGGAAGAGACGCGCCTTGCCTCCCGGCATCTTGAATCCATCGGTATAGAGGAGCGGGCTGTCCCTCCCATCGGCGGCGACCGGCCATTGCAAGGACCGCCAGCCTTCCAGCCGCTCGTACGAGACACCCGCGAACATCGGCGCGAGGCTGGCGGCTTCGTGCATGATCTCGGCGGGGTGCGTGTAGTGCCAGTCCGCGCCGAGTGCGCGGGCGATCTCCTGGGTGATTTGCCAGTCCGGTCGCGAGGCGCCGAGCGGTTCCATCACCTGGTAGAGCCGCTGGATGCGTCGCTCCGTGTTCGTGAAGGTCCCCTCCTTCTCCAGCGACGGGCTGGCAGGCAGCACGACATCGGCGAATTGGGCGGTGCGCGTCAGAAAGAGATCCTGGACGACAAAGAACTCCAGACCCTCGAACTCTTCCATCACATAGCCCGCATTGGAGTCCACGAGGCTCATATCCTCGCCGATCACGTACATCGCCTTCAGCGTGCCATCGCGGATCGCGTCCACCATTTCGTGGTTGTCGAGACCGGGTCCGGTCGGCAGTGTGATGCCCCACCCCCGCTCGTAGCGGGCGCGCACCGCATCGTCCGCGACGAGTTCGTAGCCAGGGAAGAAGGCCGGGAGCGCGCCGAAATCGCTCGTGCCCTGCACGTTGTTGTGGCCGCGCATCGGGTAGCCGCCGGCGCCGGTGCGGCCATAGTTGCCCGTCACGAGCAGGAGATTCGAGATCGCCGTGCTCGTGTCCGACCCGCCACAATGCTGCGTGACGCCCATCGCCCAGAGCGCACAGACCGATTCTGCCGCCGCGATCATCCGCGCGAGCCGTTCGAGGTCAGACTGGGGGATCATCGTTACCTGCGTGGCGTAGTCGAGCGTGAATGGCGCGAGGCTGGCGCGGTATTCTTCCAGCCCCGTCACCCGCGCGTCGAGGAATTGCTGATCGGCGAGGCCATTGTCGAGGATGAACTTGGTGATCGCGGAGAGCCAGACCATGTCCGTGCCGGGATGCGGGCGCAGGAAGAGGTCGGCGCGCTCCGCCATCTCGTGCATGCGCAAATCCACGACGACCAGTTGCTGCCCACGCAGTTTGTGCGCCCGCTTGATGCGCGTCGCGATCACCGGATGGGATTCCGCCGTGTTCGAGCCGACAATCAGGACGAGATCGGCTGCCTCGATGTCGGTAATCGAGCCACTGTCGCCGCCGTAGCCGACGGTGCGGAAGAGGCCGGTCGTCGCGGGGGCCTGACAGTAGCGGGAGCAGTTGTCTACGTTGTTCGTGCCAACGACGGCGCGGGCGAGTTTCTGGACGAGATAGGCTTCCTCATTCGTGCATTTCGAGGAGGCGATCAGGCCGATGCTGTCCGGCCCGTGCTGCGCGCTAATCTCCGAGAGACGGTGTGCGATGTAGCCAATTGCCTCGTCCCACGAGGCCTCGCGGAAGCGGTCATTTTCGCGGATCAGCGGGGTTGTCAGCCGTTCCGGGCTGTTGATGAAGTCCCAGCCGAACTTGCCCTTGATGCAGGTGGAGATGCCATTCGCGGGTGCGGCGACATTCGGTTCGACTTTGAGAATTTCGCGTCCCTTCGTCCACATCTCGAATGAGCAGCCGACGCCGCAGTAGGTACACACGGTCTTCGTGCGCGTGATTTCGTTCGCGCGCATCGCCGCTTCGGCCTCGGAGAGCGCCATGATCGGGATGTAGCCGGTGTGCGGCTCGACCGCCTTGACGACCTCGATCATCGGCCGCTTGATCGCCTCCGGCAGGCCGGTGAGGAACCCGGCCTGGCCGAGCATGCTCGTCTCGATCAGCGCGTTGCAGGGGCAGACGGTGACGCAGTGGCCGCAGGAGACGCACGATGATTCGTTGATCGGCGCGCCGCCATCCCAGAGGACGCGCGGCTGCTCCAGCGACCAGTCAATCGTCAGCGTCTCATTCACCTGCAGATTCTGGCACGCCTCGACGCAGCGGCCGCAGAGGATACATTGGTCAGGGTCATAGCGGTAGAACGGGTTGGAGTCGTCCACGGCGTACGGCTTGGTCGTGAAGGGGTATTCCTGATGCGCGATGCCCATTATCGCGGTGGTGTTGTGGACGGTGCAGTTGCCGTTGTTGTTCTCGCAGACGGTGCAGTAGAGTTCGTGATTCTTGAGAAGGCGTTGCATCCCTTCCTCGCGGGCGCGGCAGGTGCGCGTGGCATCGGTAGAGATAATCATGCCCTCCCGCACCCTCTCCGCGCACGCCCGCACGAGTTGCCCGCCGACTTCGACCCAGCAGGTGTCGCAGGTCTGGATCGGCCCGAGGCTGGGGTGGTAGCAGACGGCAGGAAGATCAATCCCGGCGTGCTGCAAGCAGGCGATCAGCGGTTCGCCGGTATGCCCGCGGATCGGGTTGCCATTGACGTGTATCGCGACGCTGGGCTGTTCCATATATCCCTTCCCGTCCCCGATTCCTTGTGCCCGATATGGAAACACTATGCTACGGTACGCCGTACGCTCTATCAAGTAGACGACGATTCCGCCGGAAAAGGAAGAGGAAGTAGAGTGGGAACGCCGCGCATGACGATGGCGGAAGACCAGAGCGCCGACGAGCGGCAGTTCCTCGACGAACGCATCTACGAGTACAACGTCGCCGCAACGGGCTTTCGTGATGGGCGATTGATGCTCTTCACGATGCGGGATGATACGGACGCCGTGATCGCCGGGCTAACCGGGTGGACATGGGGTGGCTGCGCGTCGGTCGAATTCCTCTGGGTACGGGAAGACTGGCGCGGCAAGGGGCTTGGCACGCAATTGCTTGCCGCCGCTGAAGCCGAAGGAATCGCCCGTGGCTGCACGCAAATCGTGCTGGACACGCATGATTTCCAGGCGCCGGGATTCTACAAGAAGCACGGCTACGACATCTACGGCGCGGTGGACGACTACCCGCGCGGCTTCACGAAGTACCACCTAAAGAAAGGATTATGATGAGCGGCGATTCGCTTGCCTCAACGGTGCTCCCGGTACTCACCATCCCCGCTGACTCCGTGCTCGGTCCGGCAGAAGACTGAACCTACATGTGCCCGGCAGCTCCTGAGTCTATTTTGGCTGGATATAATAGGTCATGCTCTGGATAGCGGCGACGGGGTCCACATCGCGCACCCAGACGCCCTCACGGACGCGGAGAATGACGGGGGCGTAGTTGAGGATCGCCCGGACGCCGCCCGCAACGAGTAAATCCGTTGTCTCCTGCGCGCCCTGGGCGGGGACGGCGACGATGCCGACGCGGATCTTCTTCTCGCGCACCGTGCGGGTGATCTCCGCCGGTGTCTGCACGACGAGATCGTCCATGCCGACCGGCGTGCCGACCTTCTCGGGGGCACTGTCGAAGACGGCGGCGATGCAGAGGTTGCTGTCCTCCCAGCCGCGATAATGGACGACGGCTTGACCGAGCAGCCCGAAGCCGCAGAGCGCGACCGACCATTCGGTGTTGATCCGCAGAATACTGGCGATCTGCCGGATGAGATGCTGGATGTCGTACCCCTTGCCCTGCTTACCGAATTTGCCGAAGTTGGAGAGGTCGCGCCGGATTTGCGCGGCGGTCACACCGATCCGCTCGGCGAGGTCGCTGGAGGAGACCGAGGTTAGCCCCTCATCCTGGAAGCGTTGCAGCGTGCGATGATAGATCGGCAAACGACGGACGACGATATCGGGAATGTCCGGTTCACGCGCGGGTTTCGGCACGCTCTTCCCCATGCGAGAGACAATCATCCGCCGTTTTCCTTCCCCAACCGCACGCATCGCTCGCGGCGGGCTGATTGTGGCATCCGCCGGCATTGAGCGTCAACATTCGTTCCGCGTCCCGGCGATCTCACGAGCGGCGGCTCATATCTTCGACGTGTTCGGGCAGATCCTTCGGCGCATTGTTCGCTCCCATGCCGCTCGACACCGCCTTACTGACGAACATCATCAGGACGGCGGCGAGCGCGACGATCAGCCCGAGCATCACGTACCGCGCGAAGGTCATGATAATCGCCATCAGGAAGAGCGTCCCGGCGATCACGAGCAGCCACTTCTGGGCCTTGTTCTGTGCATTGAAATCCGGCATCTCATCCCCGCCTTTATCAGTGATCGTGCTACCGGGCAGCGCGCCCGGCGATAGGGACATTGTATCGCATGCCTAACCCGTTACTCATTACCCGTTACTCATTGCTCATTGCTCATTGCTCATTGCTCCGCCTTCGTACTGCCGGACAGTGCGGAGCGAGAGGTGCTGGCTGAACCAGTAGCACATTCCCCAGACGGTGATCGGGAAGTAGAGTGCGGCGTGGAGGACAAGGGCGAAGGCGCCCGTCGTCTCGACGGGTAATGCGAGGATTTGTTGGACGACGAGCAGCGTGCCCGCCTCGAATGGCCCGATATAACCGGGTGAAGAGGGAACGAGGGTAAAGAGGTTCGCGACGCCTGTCGTCAGCATCGCACCGGCCGGATTGAGGGTGATGCCGAACCCTCTGGCAACGAGCACGTACATCGTCGCTTCGGCTGCCCATGCCGCGACCGAGGAGAGCGCGACAAGCCCCGAATCGCCCGCGCGCCGGAGGCTACCGAGACCCGCGACGAACTCGATGATCAGCGCTTCGGCCCGCACGGTGATCGCGTGGGGCAGCCGCGCGAAGATTGGCCGGAGAAGCCGAACGCGCCACGCGCTGGAGAAGGCAATGAAGAAGAAGACGAACAGCCCACCGAGAAAGAGGAGCGCCGCAACGATGATCAGTTGCCGCACGCGGGTGTTGATGTCAATGAAGAGGGCCGCAAAAAGGATGAAGGCCAGCATCGTCAGACCGTCGAAGACGCGCTCGACAACGATCGTCGCCAGTGTCGCGCTCCGGCTGACTTTCTCCCGCTCGCTCAGGACATAGGTGCGTACGAGTTCCCCGGCGCGGAAAGGGAGGATGTTGTTCGCCATATAACCGATCACGATCACCGGCCAGAGACGGCGTAGCGGGATCTCCCGCGTCGAGCGCAGGAGAATGTGCCACCGATACGTACGGATGACGACGCCGAGGAAGTAGCAGAGGATCGCCGGAATGAGCCATGCGTACGAGGCTTCCCGCATCGCCTTCCAGAGCGCGCCAAAATCCTGCCCGTGCAGCGCGAGGTAGAGGAAGACGATGCTGACGGCGATGCCGATCCAGAACTTCGGCGAGAAGGCGCCGGAGCGACGCGGCGGATCATTCGGCGCGGGCTCGCGCGTCGCCCGGCGGGGGAGGATGCGATCCTGGGTGAGGGTCACGTAAGGCTCACTTTCACCACGGTATTCGTTTCATCATTGACGACAAGCGCGGTCGTGCCGTCTGCTGTGACAGTAACGGCGACGGGCCTGCGAAGATCACCGGGAATCCCGGTAATGACGCGGACGGTCTTTCCCTGCGTCGTCATTTCCATCAGCCGGTTGCCAGTCGGGGAGGGAACAAGCAGGTTGCCATTTTTCAGGAAGATCGGATACGCCTCCAGTCCCCGCACCGTGCTCCAATCCGCGACGGGAATCGCCGATTGGTACTGTCCCTCGGCGCTGAAGAGGAGGATGCGGGCATTATTCGTGTCCGCGACGGCAACTGTGCCGTCCGCGCGGGCGATGATGCCGATGGGATTGTCCATTTGCCCGTTGCCGGCACCGAAGGAGCCGAATGCGCGCACAAATTTGCCATCTTTGTCGAAGACGAGGACGCGGCTGTTCCCGGTGTCCGTGATGTAAAGAAGACCATTCGATCCGATGGCGATCCCGCGCGGCCCGTAGAACTCCGATGTGTGCTGCGGAAGCGCGGCGGGATTGTCCTGCCCATTGAAGAAACCGCCCCACTGTCGCAATGGCAAACCGTTGCTCGTGAAGGCGGAGATGCGGTGATTCCAGGTGTCCGCGATGTAGATCGTTCCATCCGGCGCGATGGCCAGCCCGGTCGGGCCGAAGGCGTAGCCGTTGATCTGCCCGAACTTGTCCGGCCCCGTGCCGATGCCACCCCACTGCCGCAAGAATGTGCCGTCCGGCTGGAACTGCTGCACACGGTAATTCAGTTGATCCACAATGGTGATCGTGCCATCCGACCCGATGGCGATGCCGCGTGGCGCGGAGAACTGTCCGCCCGCTTTTCCCTTGCCTGCACGGTCGAAGAGGCCGCTCGGATTCGCTTGCGCGGCACTCGGGCTGGGGGCGGCAAAGAAGACTTTATCCGCGGCTTCTTTATTGAGGTATGCCGTCAGATAATCCGTTGTTGGCGGATCGGGCGTCTCACGGGCGGCGAAATAGCGCAGCCAATCGCCCCAGGTGGCGGGTTTGAACGGGGCAGCGATCCGTCGTGCCGCGCTTCCCGTCCGATACGTATCGGGAAAGGCGACAGTCACCGGATATTGCTGGCTCACATATCCCGGAAGCGTTGATGTCACTTGGTTTTCCATCGTACTCGGCACAATGACGAGCCGGGGCGTCGCCGTGCCATTCTGTCTGGTCGCGGGCGCGGTGGCGATCTCCTGCGCGCTGCCTACGGTGAAGTTCGGGAAGTCCCGGAAGTACCACCGGAAGGGCCACTCCAGCGTGCTCTCCGCCGCAATCGCAAGGGTGTTGCCACCACCGATATTGTTGCGGTCATCCTTCGCGGGGTTCAGGGTGCGGTCGTTGCGCGTCAAATCAATCGAGATGCGCTTGACACGCTCAACGAATGGCGTGACGCTCGCTGCCGCCCCGCCGGCGAGCAGTTCGTGGCCGTCCGCCGGGCGCGAGAAGGTGGCCCCGCTCATCGCGCGGATTGTCATGACGCCGGCGAGCAGGAGCAATGTCCCGAGGAGCGCGGTGCTCGCGCGGAACCGCCCCTGCGCGGCGATCAGTATCATCGTCGCGTAGCCGATGGCGAGGATGAGGGCGATCACGACAAGAATGGTCGCGATCCATGCCGCCGAGCGGCTCACATCCAGCAACTGGCGGATGAACTGCGCGAGGGCGAGGGTGAGGATGAAGCCCGCCACGCCGAGCATCCAGCCGCGCTCACGCCAGAACCAGCCGCCGCGCAGCCGCTCCGCCGCCCACTCAATGGCCGCCCCGCCGATCAGCGCGAGCGCAAGCAGAATCATCGCCGCATTCTCCGGCGTCTTGCCGCCGCTGAGGGAGAAAAGGACGAGCGCCACCAGTTGCCAGGTGAGCGGGAGCGTCATCGCCAACGGTCGCGGCGCGGCGGTGCGCGCGATCAGAACGAGGCCGATGATCGCCGCGACGCCGATCAATGGCTCGTAGACGAAGGCGATGAGCAGATCGTAGTACCACGGCTGATTGCGCTCGGTGGCGAACACGTCGTCCCACCAGCGACCGAACATCGAACCGAGTGTGCGCGGCAGATGAATGAGGTCCGTGAAGAAGAGGCTACACGCCGCGAGGAGCAGCAGTCCGACCAGTCCGACAATGCTCCAGAGGATGCGGCGGTCCACCTGCCGGAGTTGCTCGCCGATGGTGGAGAGTGCGCCGCGCCGCTCGCCGGTGTCCGGATCGGGCCGGTCGAGGAGCGCGAGGATCGCCAGCGCGAACGCGAAGGCGACGAGCATCGTCAGGCCGGACGGCCCGGAGCCGATCAGGAAGGCGACTGCGATCCCCGCAATGACCAACGTGCCGGTCGTCGCGCGTTCGTCCGCGAGTCGCAGGAGACAGATGAAGAGCGCGAGCGCGGCGAGCGCGATCCACGGGATGCCCGAGACGTGCCGGGAGCCGTAAACGAAGGTCGGCGAGAGCGCGAACATCGCCGCGACGCCGAGCGCGCCCCACCGCCCGAAATAGGGCCGGAGCCACCAGCAGATCGGCACGATCGCGATGCCCGCGAGGGCAGGGCCGAGCCGCGCGACCGCGTCCCGCGTGCCGAAGAGGAAGAAGAACAGGCCGTTAATGAGGAAGGGGAGCGGCCCCCAGAGCGCGCCGTCCACCCGCGCGCTCTGACCGTCCACGAACTGCCACGCGGCGTAGGCGCGCTGCGCTTCCGCCGCGCTGAACGGATTGTTCGTCAGCGATGCGATACGGACAAACAGCGCACTCAGAAGCACGATAGCCCAGAGGATGGATTCGAGCGTCGGGCGGGGAAGCGCGAAACTGCTTTCGAGGAGCGATGCGGCATCCGGCTCAACGACGACCGCCACCCCTGCCGCAAGCGGTTGCGTTTCCCTGGTCATATGGTCCGAAGGGAGCGGCTCCTCAGGAAGGTCGCCCTCAATCGCCCGTGTCTGCTGTTCCGTTATTTCCACCTAATACCGTATCCCGTTGAACTCACGCACGAGATCCTTGCGCACATAGAGGTGGAAATTGTATGAGTCAATCGTGTGCGGTGGCTCCCGGAGCGCGACAAATCGCCAGAAATTCGACGCGGGCGCCGGTGTGGATAGGGTCGTATCTACCGACTCGCCCCTCGCGTTCGTTTGGTAGACCCGTTGCGTCTGCGGTGGATCGGCGAGGGCGCGAATACTCTGCCACGCCTTCTTGAGCGTGTCGCCCCAACTTGGGCGTATCTCACCCTGTGCCGCGGGCACTACTTTGCCCGTCGTGGGATCAACGTGTTGTGGGATGATTCCCTGCTTCCACAGGCCGGGATAGTCGGGGCGCGGCGCGGGCGGGGAGTACGTAAACGAGCGATAAATCTCCTCAGGGAACCACCAGCGCATCACGTAATCTGTCCGCTCGTAGTTCGTCAGGTTCTGATCCTCCCACGGCCCGAAATCGTCGTTCGCGACCATGATGATCGCCGCGTCGTCCGGCGGTGGAGCGGTCAGTGAACTGCCAAGAAAGTGCGCCGCGCCCGTCGCGACATAATCCCGCAGATACCAGTTCATTGGCCAGACGGTGGCGCTGCTGTACCAGATCGGGAGATTGTCGCCGCCTGTCCGCTCCTGAGAGAGCGTGTTGATCTCCCGCATCATCATCGGGATATCGGGCGATGTCTGGGTATAGACGAGCATGTCCGTCGGCGTGTCGCCACCGAAAAAGGCAAGATGCCAGCCGAGATGGACCTCGAACAAGGCAAGCGGCAAGGCGAGGCCGATCGCCGCGACCGCGAGCGCCCGCCTGACGCCAACCTGGATCGTGTAGGCGGCGAAGAAGGCAATCAACACGATTGGCATCGCGAGCAGGAGCAAGCGAATATCGCCCGCAGGATTCGCCGAGATGCGCGAGACGGCGAAGAACCAGCTCGTCAGGAAGAGCACGACCGCGCCGATCACGCCGCTATCGAGCAACCGGGGGCTGACGCGGACACGGCTGATTTCGCGGGTCGGTCGGGCGGCGGCGACGATACCAAACGCGCCTGCCGGACGCGGATTGAAGGCCGGAAGCCCGTGTCGCACCGGTGAGCGCCATGCGGCGGTCAGATATTCGACCGCTTCACCCAAGAGCGAGGCGGCGAGGATCGTGAAGGGGAGGATGATGTGGCAGACGAGCCACGGCATCTTCTCGCCTGCCCCGGAGAGCACCGCGAACATGCCGAATCCGTACCAGAGCAACATGATCTGCGTGAAGAGCCGCATCGTCATGGCGCGTTTGCCGCGCACATAGGCGATGAAGCGCCCGACCGTCACGCCGCCCGCCGCGATGCCGAAGAAGAACGCAACCGGGCCGGAGAGCGGGAAGAGGAAGGCGAAGTAGTACCACGGTTGCCCACCTCGGAAGACATCTTGCTGGCCCGCCCAGTAAATCCCGGAGTAGAACGCGCCGCTGAAGATGCCACCAATATTCGTGAAGAGGCTCGAATAGAGCAGCGTCCAGAAGAAGGAGGCGATGCCCGCCGCGCCGAAGAGGATACGCTTCTCGGCGAGCAGGCGATGGAACGCCCCTACCACCGTCGTCATGCCCCAGCCGCCGAACAGGCGGTCGTTCGGCGTCGTGCCCGGCTCCGTCTCGCGCAGCCGCAGCGTGCCAAGGATGTAGACCGCCGCGCAGAGATAGAGCACCGTGACGATCAGGAACGAGTAGATCATCGGGTGGAAGAGCAAGGTGCGGAGATAGGGACGCCAGTGCGCCCAGTTCACTTCACCAGCCTGGGCGTCCCACGGGATTTTTGGCAATTTCTCGAAGTGCAGGAACTTCGGTAGCGCGAGGAGACATACTGCCGCCACCGCCAGATAGACGATGGTCGCGGCGAGCAGGGATTTCGCGACGCGCCAGGTAATGATAAGGAAGAGAAAGGCCCCCAGGAGCACCGCGATGATGTACGACGCCTCGTGGTTCGTGTGCGCCAGGGCGAGCGCGATTATGCCAACGAAGACCCAGCGGCCTTGCTGCGTCTGCACATAGCGGGCGATGGCGACGAGGACGAGGAACGTGAAAGTCATCAGGTAAATATCGTGACGGATCAGACGTGAATAATAGAGGATGCTCGGCGAGATGAGCAGCAGGAACGAGCAGATCAAGGCGCCCCATCGCCCAATGAGCGGGCGGAGCAGGATCGGCAGCATCACGAGAATAACACCGAAGAGGGCGGGGCCGTAGCGGGAACTCGCGTCCGTTGCGCCGAAGAGGGCGTAGACGAGGGCATTGAGATGGAAGAGGAACGGGCCATGCATCAGCGGGTCATGCTGGTACCCCTTGCCGATGGCGTAATTGTACGAGAACCAGGCGTGCAGGCTTTCGTCGTGATGGAGCGCGCGGCTCCCTAAATCCCAGAAGCGGGTCAGCACTGCACTGACAAAAATCGTGAGATAGGCGCATTGCTCCACGGTGATCGTGTGCGTCATCTGGCCAAGACGCGCCAGTGTGTCGCGTGGGGCGGTTGGAACGGGTGCGGCAGGTTCCGGACTCATTTCGGCTGCGACCATGGTACGATTCTCCCACTGCGCGCAAAGCGATATGCGATCTACCCCTGTCACACGAAGAAACCGCCGGGCCACACAGTTTGCCGCACGCGACTCCGGTCGGTCTGCCGCAGTATAGTATGCCGATACAGGGCGTCACTCGTCAAACATGCGAGCGTATCGGCGCTCCCGCAACGTCATACGCACAGTGCCCCGCGTCGGCTCACTCGCGTGACCGATATGAGAATAAACGTACCGCCGAGACAGCGTGTTCCATGACCCGGCGGTGGCGAGACGTACGTACATATGGCATGTGCTATACTTCATTCTCGACTAGGGAGGGGATGATTCGATGCGGGCGGACTGGTGGGGAGTTCTGCGTGCCACTCGACGTTGCGCTTGAAGACATCATACGCCTCCGGAAGCCGCATCCCTGCGGCAGCACGGACTGGAAGGTCGTCCGGTTGGGCGCGGACATTGGTCTCGTCTGCCTCGGGTGCGGGCATCGGATCATGATTCCTCGCAGCCTTCTCGCCCGGCGAATCAAGACCTTCGTGCAACATGGGCCGCGCCCGACGCCGGAACAACTCGCCTATCTCCGAGACGCGGAGGCGGGCGAGACACCCGCCCCTGAAAGCCCATGACACGGAGCCGTTTTCCGGTGGTAGCAGGCGTTCCCATGCCGGTGATTCCCTACCGGGCGCTTCCTCTCGCTATCGGTGATCGCGGGCCGTGCGGTGGCGACTGAGGTTGATGTGCAGTCCGCGCAGGGGTTCGTTGCTGTCCTGAGGAACCGGCCGTTCCTGCGTATGTGGACATCGCAGGCAATCTCCCAGACCGCGCAGAACATCATCAATCTCGCCCTGCTCGTGACCGTGAACGGGATCAGTAAATCCGCCACCGCGGTCTCCGGCATCATCGTCGCCTTCGCCCTACCGGGCGTAATTTTCAGCACAATCGCCGGTGTCGTCGTGGACCGCTCGAATAAGCGGGTGGTAATGATCTCCGTGCATCTCCTGCGGGGAATCGCCATCGTCGGGTTCACGCTCGTTGCCGATCTGCCCGTCGCGCTCGCGCTGATCGGTATCTACGTGCTCGGCTTCATCTTTGCGTCCGTCAGCCAGTTCTTTGGCCCGGCGGAGGGCGCGGCGATCCCGTTCGTCGTGCGGCGGCGCGATCTGGCGCAGGCGAATGCCCTCTTCACGCTGACGGTCACCGTCTCGCAACTGGTCGGGTTCGCAACGCTCGGGCCGGTGCTCGTCGGCGTCCTCGGCCTCGACCGGCTCTACCTCTTCGTCGCGCTGCTCTTTCTCTTCTGCGCGACATTGATCTGGACGCTCCCTTCCATGCAGGCGGCGCCGCGCGTGCGGGTGGACGGACGCGGCCCGATGGAGGTGCTCTGGTTCGATGTCCGCGAGGCATGGGTCTTTATCTATCGCGACCGGCTCCTGCGGAAAGCGATGGGGTTCCTTACCTTCGCATCAGCGGCGTTTCTCGCTGTCGGCACGCTGGCGCCGAAGTTCGCGACGACCGTCCTGCAACTGTCACAGAGCGGGCTTGGCTATATCCTCGCACCCGCCGGGATCGGCATGGTCATTGGTGTGGTCCTTGTCGGGCATTTCGCGACCCCGGAGAACCGGGAAACGATGATCCACGGTGGCGCCCTCAGCCAGGGGATTATGCTCTCGCTCTTCGCGATCGTCCCAAGATTTGGCTACCATCTGGTCGGCCGCCCCGCGTCCGGCCCGGCCTGGCCCGTCGTCTTCGGCGTGATGGGATGCACGTTTCTGCTGGGGATCGGGCAGGCATTTATCGTCGTGCCGAGCCAGACGCTCCTGCAGGAGCGCAGCGGGGAAGAAGTGCGTGCGCGCGTGCTTTCCACCTTCTTTACGCTCTCCAATGCCTCCGCCCTCGTGCCGACATTGACGGCAGGGCTGATCGGTGACACGATCGGTGTCGAAGCAGGCATCCTGACGCTCGCGATCGGCGCATTGGCACTCGGTATTTGGAGTATTACGATGGGCGGGCGCGGTGACCGGCAGGCGCGCGGCAGGAAGGGGGGATAACGAATTCGGAGCGTACACGAAAAACCGCGCAACCAATCGGTACGTTCTTCGTTATAGTCGTAGCAGCGGGGTGCCGCGGCAACGAAGTGGGCAGAGACAGGAAGTTGTCATAACTCGAAAAATTGTTGTGACGCCCGCTAGTTGACCGGGACAGATCGTTGGTATAGGATAAGGCGTCGCGAGCGTTCGGTAGGTTTTGTACAGAGGAGGAACGGGCCATGCGTGTGTCTGGGCAAAAACTGCGACTCGCAGTAGGTACGGGGATTGCAGCATTGATGCTCACGGTGGGCGTCTCGTCTGTCGGTGCAACGACGCCGGCGGCGACCGGCGGCATATTGACGGTCGTCGTCGGTAGCGACGTGTCCGCTGTCGACAGTACAAACCCGAGGGTCACGGTTACGACATACCGGGACGCGGTGAGACTCAGCGACGATACGGATGCTCGTAACCTTGCTGGGTGCGTGTACATCACGACCGGCAACCTGAACGATGGTGCGACCACCCGGAGTGTGGATTTCTCCGGTTGTGGCCTTCAGATCATTCAGCCTTCTGCGTATCCGCTATGGCTGGTGCAGACCAACGGTGTGAACGTCTTCGTCGTCCCAGAGACGGATGTCCCAGGCAACCTAACGCTTCCGGGGAGAACCTATGTGATTGCGAACTTCAACGGCTAAGGGGTATCTCGACCCGGCGTATGACTGATCGAAGCGGCCCTTTTTGAGGGCCGCTTCTTTATGCCTCATGCCTCGCGAGTATTGAGAGAGATTGCCCATCACGTTGAGACAAGGCTATCTTCTTGGTGACGTAGCCTTTACCCCCAATCACCTTCCAGGGCGCCTGATGAAATTATCGCGCAATACGCGTCCATATCTCGTTTTTCCTTACGTTCCGAGCGCCCATTCTAGGAGTGCCATACGGACGAGCATGCCGTTGTGGGCCTGCCGGAAGTACGCGGCGCGCGGGTCGGCGTCTACTTCCGCCGCGATCTCGTCCACGCGCGGGAGGGGGTGGAGAATGCGCGCGCGCGGGGGAAGGAGTGCGAGCAAGTCCGGTGTGAACGTGTAGATACGGGCGGCCTGATAGGCGTCCATGTCTGTGCCGAAGCGTTCCTTCTGCACGCGGGTCATATACACCGCGTCCACATTCGGCAGCACACCACGCAGGTCCGTCGTTTCCTCCCAGCGGACACGGCGCGCCTCGAGATATGCCTTGACATCCGTACCCATCGGCGTCACCGGGGGGGAGACGAAGACGAGCGAGACGTTCTGAGCGAGGGCGAGGAGCATGGCGAGGGAGCGCGCCGCCCGCCCGTTGGCGAGATCGCCGACGAGCGCGACGCGCAAGCCGTCCACCGCGCCAAACTCGCGGGCGAGTGTGAACCAATCGAGGAGCGCCTGCGTGGGGTGTTCACCGGGACCATCGCCCGCATTGATGATTGGTACGCTCGCGACCGCTGCCGCGCGTGCCGCGCCGCCGCGCTCGTGATAGCGCACGGCGATCACGTCCGCGTACCCTTCGACGATACGCGTCGTATCCTCGATATTCTCGCCCTTCGCGGCGGACGAAAACTCCCGCGCATTTTCCGTGCTGATCACCCCGCCACCGAGCCGGAGCATCGCCGCCTCGAACGAGAGACGGGTCCGTGTGCTCGGCTCGTAGAAAAGCGTGGCGAGGATGCGCCCGGCAAGCGGATGGTGCGCCGGGGTGCTCGTGATCTCCGTCGTACGGGCGCAGAGTGCATCAAGCCAGGGCCGCGATACGTCGGTAACGCTGAGAATATGGCGTGGCGAGGCGCTTCGGTCGGCCATGAAAATTATTCTCCTCGCGCTTCCGCGCAACCAAACGGCAGGTTGTCCGTTTTACTGCCAGAGATCATCTGGCTCGACCGGCCATCGCCAGATGACGAATACCGTCGGAAGGCAAGTATAGCAGCCAGACAGTCTGCTACGGGAGTCGGAAGGAGGGGGGACGGGTAAAGCAAGGTGATTTCATGGAAGGTTTCCTGCGTTGTACAGTAGCGCTACAGTGGAACTCAGTGGTGTATGGGAGAAGTGTGTAGGCGTCTCGAGCGCTGATCTCTCCCGCAGTTTGCAAGGTCCGAAAGGACAGAGGAGGACAGGAACGTGGGTCTAAAGCGATCCGTGCGCTTCCTGGGCATAACAGTCGTGATGGCAACGCTAATGGCGTTTATCGCGATCGCCCCAGTAGCCGCAGACACAACGGGAGCAACGCTTACGGCGTCGCCAACAACGGTGACGCAGCGAGTCATTCTGTCAGACGGGACCGCATCGGGCGGTGTTGTCAACTTCGTCGCCAACGGCTTTGGCCCTGGGGAAGTTGTCAGCATCTTCATTACGTTCCCGGATGGTCGCGTCTTCCCTGTAGTCAACTACCAGGGTAACATTCTTACGAAGCCAGCATGCTGCCCGCAGGCTGATGAGGCACTCGCGGACGGTACGGGCAGTCTCACCTTCCAATTGCGCTTCGGACTCCCCGGTACTGCCGGGAGCTACCCATCCACAACGGGAAGCGCGACAGACAACCAGCAGTTCACGAGCAATATCTTCCTTCTGCCGCCGGAATTCGCAAATGCGGTTCCGCCGTACGGCAAGTACACCGTGACGGTGCTCGGTCGCGTCAGCCTTCAGAAGGCGTCGACCTCGTTCACGATCACGAAGAGCACCGCGGATGACTTCTCGCGCAATGCCATTGCGACGCTGACCGTCTACACGACGGTTGGTCACAAGGCTTCGGCGCGGCAGGTTGACGCGCTCTTCAACGGGGACAACCCGAATGTTGACATTGCCTGCAATGGCCTGATCCCCGGTGAGTCCGTCGCCTTCTGGGACACCTACCCCGATGGCACCGTCGTTGCCCTCAGCACCCTGGTCGCTGACGACGGCGGCACCGCCCTCCTGCAGCTCGATCTGCTCACCGGCAAGTTCCCGGTCGGCCTGCACACCTTCTCCTGCCGCGGGGACCACTCCAACTTCACCTCGGTCGGCGCGTTCCTGCTCCTGCCGGGCAACATCGGCGGCCAGTCGGCGATTGGCTCGCTCAGCTGCTCGTATGCGGGCGCTACACAGGCAGTGCCGAACGGTGCGTTCCCGCAGTTGCCCTCGTTCTTCGCCAGCGACTTCCTGGTCTGCACGGCGCGGGACTTCCGTCCGAACGAGACGGTCACCTTCTGGCAGACCTTCCCGAATCAGACGAGTCACTTCCTCGCCACGGTCAAGGCGAACGAGGCGGGTGTGGCAGTTCTCGTGATCCAGTTGTTCCCTGGCCCGATCAACGCCCAGGCCGGCAATGCGGTTCTCGGCGATGCGATACTCCACCAGGTCGCGTTCCCCGCGGGCGTGGACGGTCGGATTCCGGTTGGCACCCATTGGTTCTCGGCGCGTGGTGATACCACGGGGCGAACGGCTTCGTTCCGGTTCGACCTGCTCTCCAGCCAGGTTGACCCGTAAGTAGATTCCTCGGAATCTGCTGGCCCCGGTGACGACGGTCACCGGGGTCTTTCTTTTGGTATCCTTGAAGGGAAAGGGGGTAAGTAATCACCGGTGCCAGGCGCGACGATTCTTTCGATTCAGAACCTCACGAAGCATTTCGGGGTCGCGGAGGTCTTCCGTGACGTCGCGTTCCAGATCTTCGAGCGCGAGCATATCGCACTTGTCGGCGTTAATGGGGCGGGGAAATCTACACTGTTGCGGATCATCGCGGGCGTTGAGCATGCGGAAGAGGGCACGGTTTCACTGACGCGCGGCATGCGGGTGACGTATCTGCCGCAGGAAGCGAAACTCGACGCGCCGCATAGCATCATGGCGGAAACAATGATCGCCTTCGCCCCACTCATTGCTCTCCGCGCGCGGATGACGGAGTTGGAGCATGCGATGGGCGAAGCGCGGGGTGACCGCCTCGCGCAGTTGATGGAGGAGTACGCGGACGCGACGCACCATTTCGAGGTGGACGGCGGATACACAATGGAACCCCGCGCCGCGCAAGTGCTCGGTGGGCTTGGTTTCCCGATCGAGATGTTCGATACGCCCGTCCGGCAACTCTCAGGTGGCCAGAAGACGCGCGTCGCGCTCGCCAAGGCGCTCCTCGGTGAACCGGACTTGCTGCTGCTCGATGAGCCGACGAACCACCTCGATCTCACCGCGCTCGAATGGCTGGAAACCTTTCTGCGCCAGTGGCGCCACGCTGTCCTTGTCGTCTCGCACGACCGCGCATTCCTTGACAAAACGACGGAGCGGACGCTCGATCTCTCATTCGGCAGGTTGGAAGATTATCCGGGTGGGTATCGTACATATCTCACCCTCCGCGCCGAGCGGATGGAGCGGCGGCGCAAGGAATACGAGGAGCAGCAGGCGTTCATCGCGCGGACGGAAGAGTTCATCCGTCGGTATGGCGCGGGGCAACGCAGCAAGGAGGCGAAGGGGCGGGAAAAGCGATTGGCGCGCGTCGAGCGGCTGCACCGGCCACAGGAGCAGGAGCGGCTCGCGCTCGCGATGAATCCGGCGCTCAAGAGCGGTCGGCTCGTTCTCCAGATTGACCCAATGAATGTCGGCTATGAGGACGCGCGCGGCCACCGAAAGGCGCTGCTCACCCTGCCTGAGTTATTGATCGAACGGGGCGAGCGGGTGGCGATGCTCGGCGCGAATGGAAGCGGCAAATCCACCCTCCTGAAGACGCTGGTCGGCGACATCCCGCCGCTCAATGGACGGTTCCAGTTCGGCACGAATGTCCTTGTCGGCTACTACGCCCAGTCGCATGAGGGATTGGATACGGAGATGACCGCGCTCGCCACCGTCCTCGCGGCGCGGCCGATGGCCGAGGAGGCGGCGCGCACATTCCTTGGCCGCTTCCTGTTCGAGGAGGACGATGTATTCAAGCAGGTCAGTGTCCTCTCCGGTGGCGAGCGGTCACGGCTCGCGCTCGCGGTGCTGACGTTGCAGCGCGCGAACTTCCTGATCCTGGACGAACCGACGAACCATCTCGACATCATCGCCCGCGAAGCGCTCGAAGAGGTCCTCGACGAGTACGACGGCACGATCCTCTTCGTTTCGCATGACCGCGCCTTCGTGGACGCACTGGCGACGCAGGTCTGGATGATCGAAGGAGGCGAAGCGGACGCGCCTGCCCGGTTGCAACCGTATCTCGGCAACTACTCCGATATGCGCCGGACGCAGGAGCGGCAGCGCGCCACCGCCGAAGAGCGCGCATCATCAAAGAACGGGGCGGCAACGAAAGAGACGAAACCGGCGCCTCCGGTAACGGACACGCCATTAGCGAGAGCGGTAGCCCCGCGCCCGGTGGACGAGCGGACGCTGCGGACGCGCCGCAAACTGCTCGCACACGTCGAGGCGCGCGTCGGCGCACTGGAGCAGGAATTGAACCACCTCACGGATGCGATGAATGACGCGGGCGGCAACGCGGCCCGGATCACCGAACTCGGCATCGCCTATCAGAAGGCGCAGGACGAATTGGACAGCGTTTATGCCCGCTGGGAATCGCTCGCCGCGGAGTTGGACGCGCTAATGGCGGGGATGACGACCTAACCCCCCACTGCGCATGCGAACCCCCTTCATCCAGACTTGTGAGTACTCGCTACTCACGGAGAGTGCGGTCAGCGATGCCGCTCCACCAGCGATATGAGACATCGCGTGCAGCGGATTGCACCGGATCGCCTTCGCCGCGCAGGAAGTGGTGGTAACTGGCATATCGGGCCTGCGAAATCGCCCCTGCCTCGAACGCATCGCGGACGGCGCACCCCGGTTCATGCAGGTGGCGGCAATCGCCGAGTACACAGTGGCCGAGGTACGGACGGAACTCTGGGAAGCAGGTGTCGAGGTGATGCAGCGTTTCCTGCTGCAGCGTCAGGGCGCGGATGCCTGCCGTGTCCGCGATGTAACCGTCCCCTCCGTCGAGCGGGAAGAGACGTGCCCCGGTCGTCGTGTGCCTCCCCTTACCCGTCGCATCGCTGACACCGCTGATCCGCGCGTGCAGGCCCGGTTGCAACGCATTGAGCAGGCTGGACTTGCCGACGCCCGACGGTCCGAGGAAGGCGGAGATGCGGCCCGCGAGCCGGTCTCGCAGCGCTTCAATACCACTGCCAGACGCCGTACTTGTCAGCAACACGGGGTAGCCGAGGCCCCGATAGATCGCCAATTGCGCATCGAGCCACGGCGGCACACCCAGGTCAATCTTGTTGATGCAGATCACGGCGCGGAGGTCTGCCGATTCGGCGGTAACGAGAAAGCGGTCGAGCAGGCCGAGATGTGGTTCCGGCTCACGCGCGGCGAGGACGACGATCAGTTGCTCCAGCCCGACGACGGAGCGGATCGTCCCCTGGCCCACGTCCGGATCGCGCCGCGTGAACGCACCCCCGCCTCGCGTGACGACCTCCTCGATCATACCCGTCCCACGCCCGGTGACGCGCACGCGCACGCGGTCACCGACCGCGACGGGATCGTGGTCATGCACCTTGACCCGCTGCACACTGTTGCGGAACGTCGTGCCACTCGTTTTGGCATACGAGAGTTGTTTCCGCAGCCGCCCACGAATCTCGCAGCGCAGATTCCCTTCGGGTGTTTCGACGCGGTAGATGCCCCGGCTGCCATCCACCACCAAACCTTCCAGGAGGGAAACGTCATCGTCGGGGATGTCAGCATCAATTTCTGAAACGGAACGGCGCGTCTTGCTCAAAATGAGATGCTCCTCGTGAGAAACGCTGATCTCCCAGCACATCGTGGGAGACGGACAGGCAGCAACAAGCCCGGTCAGGCGATGCCCACCAGTGGTGCATGCACATCCAGCGTCGAGGAGCGATGATAAGAACGGTTACCGGGGTGTATCCCGCCGGCGGGCGGCACGGTCACGACGCCGATCATGCAGCACGGAAGCAAGCAATGTCATCGTCGTACCCTCCTTCCCGCCCGACCGGGTGATTGCGTGTTGAGTATCCGGAAGCCCGGTAGCGCGATTGTACGCGCACATGGGCGGGCGCGTCAATTTCGCTGCAACGTTTCATCGAGGCAGCGATTATGCTACGCTACATGCATCGCAGCCGCGCCGTTGCGGTCGCGCCATACAACGTGCTGGTCAAAGGAGATCAAACCGATGCCGAAGGTGTACTTCCCGCACGAGAACCGCACCATCGAAGTGCCATATGGCGCGAACCTGCGCCGTGCGGCGCTGGATAACGGCATTGACGTTTACGGCTTTCCCGCCAAGTTCCTCAATTGCGGTGGTCATGGCCTCTGTGGTACCTGCAAAGTCGCGGTCGAGCCGGATTGGAACCTCTCGGATCGCACCAATGCAGAAATCCGCAAACTGAAGGCCGCGCCGTTGCGCCTCTCCTGCCAGGCGAAGGTCGAGGGCGACATTACCTGCTACACCCAGGTGCCGATTGACACGACGCGCGCGATCGAGGCGACGCGCTGCTATATCGTCATCAGTCGGCCCCGATTGCAGATGGTCCAGGAAGTCGTCGGCAACGAGTTCCAGCGCAATGTTTTCCTCGATCTCGCCGAGGCGGAGATGATCGCCCGTGATGTCGCCGCCCTCTATCCGGACGGCAACTGGGAAATCCGCGAGTTCTCCGACCCACTGACGACGCAGGAGTTCTCCTTCTCCTACAATCCTCTGCGCTACATCCGCGCCACCCCGCACGCGCCGATGGCGGACGGTGAAGGCGATGTCATCACCGCGCCGCTCACCTCCGTCGCCGGTATTCCGGGCTAGTGCGGTCGGTCCGGGTCGCTGCCGGTGGCCTGCCGGGATCGAACCCGCGCAACGCCAGGATTCGGGAACATCCCTACACGTTATCCGGCTCGACAAATGATGTGCAGAAGGAGCAACGGCGTGCCGTCCTCGGGATTTCGCTGCCGCACTCCGGGCACACGCGAGTCGTTCCTACCGTCGCCCGCTCGCGAGCGAGACCGGGGAGCCTCAACCCGCTCTTCAGGTGCATGTAACTGAGCCCGCGCACTGCGATTGTGCAGAGCAGGAAGAAGGCGACCGAGGTCAGGAAGATGTCCACCGCGGTCGTGTCGTTCGGGAAACTGCCGAGCACGAGTGACCGCACGCCATAGATGCCGAGGACCAGCGCACCCGCATTGAGGATCAGTTGGTCGAACGGACGCAGCAGGGCGGCATAGGCCGCCGCCGTCGCGATCAATAACACGATCAGGACGACGAGGATCTTGAGGTAAAGGTATCGCTCGAACGTGACGGTGTACACCGCGAGGTAGTCGAAATTCTTCACGCGCGCGGGCCGGACGGTCGCCGGGTCAATGGCCTGCGGCGGTTGCAGACGGACGCGGGGGATCTGATCCGCGATCTCGACGCTGAGTTGCTTCGCGGCCTCGTCGGGCGAGAGTGGGGTGGCCGCACCGTCCGGGCCGACCCGCTCCGCGGTGATGCCGAGGATGAGCCGGGCTGCATCGAAGGGGTAGCGGATCAGGTCGCTCTTGAAGGGTAACTGGAACGTCGCGTTCGCCTCGGTCGCGTTGGCGGGGAGCGTGAGCGACGCGGAAGTCGGCAGCCCATCGGAGTGCCCCGTCCGGGAGGCGAGGGAATAGAAGACGATCTTCTCGTTGTAGTTACAATCCCGGTCACACGCGTGGTAGCCGGAGACGCGCAGCGTAATGATCTGCTGCGCCTCGTCGAGCGCGACGACCTCGATCCGCACGAGGCTGTAGGGATCGCCGGGCGCGAACTGCGGGGCCGTGAGACGATAGGCGTCCGTGTTCGCGCTCATCAGTACCTGCCACAGATTGAAGATGGCGAAGGGGATGAGCACGGCGCACGCGAGGACGAGCATGCCGACGAGCGCGAAACCGATGCGATACCCACCCGTGGCGCGCGATTGACGCGCACCCTTCGTCACGGGCGATTCCCTCTCACCGGCCGGATCGCGGCGCTCGTTGGCTCGCTCATCGGCGGTGGTCATCTTCGCCGCGGCACGAAACATCATCTACCGCTCCCTTCTCCATGCCCCATATATTTACTAAAGTGCATGTATTATACACCCGATCCGGTTCGCACGATAGTCTTAGGGTTCCTGCCTTCTCGGTGATGCTAAGAAGTGATGAAATGGTCCGCGTGGAATCGGCGCGAGGGGCAACGAAGGATGGAGGCGCGACCTTCCGCGTCCATAGATGCATCGTCGCACGAGAGCATTCCCGCAGGTCAGGCGATGAGATGCGCACGCCGACCACGCCAAGCGTCCATGAGAATTTTGCAAGCGCCTTGCTCAGTATGGAGGACGTGGCGGCTTCTTGACGCGGAAGCCGGTTTCGCGCAGACGGGAACGGACCCAGCGGTCCACGCGCTCGCGCGTCACAATGCCGACGACCGCGCCCGCTTCATTGACGACAGCGATGCTCCGCGCATCGGATCGTTCCAGCAATCGGAGACCATCATAGAGCGTTAAGTCCGTCGAGAGTGTCAGATGAGGCAACGCATTAATCGGCGTCATCGCATCGCCGACGGTCGTTTCCATCCAGAGCGGGCGCGGTATCTTCCGCACATTCGTATCGAGGTCCAGGACGCCGAGTACGACGCCGTCTGCGCCGACGGGCCGGGGGCCGCTGAGGCGGTCCGAGAGGAAGACATCCACGACATCACCGATCAGTTTGTCCGGCGCGATCAGCGGGCCGGGGCCGGTGATCGCGACGAGCGGAATCTCCTGGCTTGTCTCCTGCCAGAGCAATTGCACGAATGAGAGCCGCCCCGCCCGCCCGATATAGTAGCCAATCAGGATAACCCAGAGCCCGAAGACCGGCGAATAAAAGGTGACTACCGCGCCAAGCGCGAGGAGTGCCCACGATAGCGCCTGCCCGTATCCGGCGGCGACGCGCGTCCCCTGCATGAGGTCGTCCGCGACGTACCACGCGAAGGCGCGTACGATCCGACCGCCATCGAGGGGAAAGCCCGGCAGGAGATTGAGGACGACGAGCAGCCCGTTCATGATCGCGAGCGCGATGAAGAGCGCGAAAAGCGGTCCGTTCCGCCCATGGCTGAGAAACGCGAGCGCCCCCGTCACGATGCCTAGCGCGAAACTGATGCCTGGCCCGGCGAGCGCGACGGCAACTTCTTCAGCGGGCGTGCTTCGCTCTGCGGAAATCTCCGCCGCGCCGCCGAGCAGCGAGAGTTTGACCCAGCGCACCGGCAGCCCGACGCGCCGCGCGACAAGGGCATGCGCGAACTCATGCGCCGCGACCGAGCCGATAAACGCGATACCGATGATACCCGCCACGACTGCCCACACCGCAGCCGCACTCCCCTCCACACCGTACGGCGCGCCCTTCGTCAGCGCTCCGACGACCGGCAATGCGAGAATCAATAGCAAATCCCACGATAGCCGTACCGGCACGCCCGCGAACGTGGCCGCTACCGTCCCCCGTGCCCCCCGTCCAATCGAGAGAAACGCGCTAAGAAACGTGTCATCCAGACACGCTTCGTCTCCCCCTTCCCGCCTCGGGAGGGGAGCCGGGGGAGCAGATTCCCTACAGTCGCTGGTAATCTTCGAGGTCGAGGACAAAGACGGTGGCGGCAGCGGTCTGCACCGGCGCGTTCGATTCGCCTGATTGGCGGGAACGGGCCTGCCCGCGGATGAGATCGAGCACCGGGTCCACTTGCTCATCCTGCACACCGATCATGATGGTGGTATTGCCGCGCCGCAGGAAGCCGCCGGTGCTGGCGAGCCGGGTCGCGCGATATTCGGCTTCGAGTAACGCATCCACGACGTTATCGGCGTCTTCATTCTGGACGACGGCGATAATCAGTTTCACGCGTGGAGCCTCCTCGATCTGGCGTGCGACGCGGGGTCTCGCGCCCCACCGTGCCGTTCACTATAGCGACCGGAGGGCACAAAGTCAATCAGAATAGCGGCTTCCCTATCGGGATTGCTTGATATAGCGTGCAAAACAGCGCGCGCTGCCCGGTCGTTTCGCGCGATGCGGCAAAACAGAAAAGTCGTGGTATACTCGTCGTTCGAGCGCGGGGCGTCCGCGCTATTCGCGCGTGCGACGCAATCATTACCGCGAAGCGCGGGAGCACGAACAATGAGCACCAGCACACCGATCCCGATTATGCCAATGTGGGCGCCGGAACCGGCCACGATGCCGGACGACGATGCCCCGACGACTGATAAGAAGTACTACATCTGGACGATTGGCTGCCAGATGAATGTCGCCGAATCGAACCAGATGGCCGCCGCCTTCCAGCATGCCGGCCTCGGCGCGGCGAAGACGGAGGATGAGGCGGACGTCATCGTCCTCAATTCCTGTGTCGTGCGGCAGGCATCCGAGGACAAGGTGAAGGGCAAGATCGGCTCACTCTACAAACTGAAGCGCGCCAAACCGGACCTCAAAGTGGCCCTCACCGGCTGCATGGCGACGAAGCATGAGGAGGAACTGATGAAGCAGTTCCCCGTCCTCGATCTCGTCTTCGAGCCTGCCGCGCTGGAGGAACTGGGCCGGATCGTCCCGGAGATGGATGACGATCTCGCCGCCCTGCCGCACTACTATCTCCCGGAGCATACCGCGCCGGAAGTCACGGCGTTCGTCCCGATCATCATGGGCTGCAACAAAGTCTGCTCATACTGTATCGTCCCCTACCGCCGCGGCAAGGAACGCTCGCGACCGATTGCCGACCTGCAAGCGGAGGTGCGCGAACTCGCCGCGCGCGGCGTGCGCGAGGTGACGCTCCTCGGCCAGATCGTGGACCGCTACGGCTACGACTTCAAGGACGGTACGGACCTCGCGGACTTGCTCCAGGCAATCCACGATACGCCGGGGCTTGACCGCATTCGCTTCCTGACCTCGCACCCCGCCTATATGTCGGAGCGAATCGTCCATGCCGTGGCGGACTTGCCGAAGGTCTGCGAGCACATCAATCTGCCGGTGCAGGCGGGTGATGACGAAGTGCTCCGCCGCATGCGCCGCAACTACACCGCGAACGACTACCGGCGGCAGATCGAGGCGATCCGCACGATCATGCCGGAGACGACAATCGCGACGGACATCATCGTCGGCTTCTGCGGCGAGACGGACGCGCAGTTCGAGAATACTCTCCGTCTCCTCGAAGATGTCCGCTGCGACGTGACGCATGTGGCAATGTACTCGCCGCGCAAAGGCACCGCCTCCGCCCGCTGGGAGGATGATGTGCCGCGCGAGGTAAAACTGGCGCGCCATCAGGCGGTCGAGCGGTTGCAGGAACGCGTCTCGCAGGAGCATAACAACCAACTCGTTGGCCGCGA
The DNA here is from genome assembly GCA_937968015.1 of uncultured Thermomicrobia bacterium. Classification (GTDB taxonomy): domain Bacteria; phylum Chloroflexota; class Chloroflexia; order Thermomicrobiales; family JALYUS01; genus JALYUS01. The sequence goes on along the minus strand of CALBSO010000149.1, from coordinate 29,036 downwards.
GATGGAAGTGCTCGTGGACGGTCAGGGCGATGGCCGCTGGCGGGGCAGGACGCGGGGCAACAAACTCGTCTTCTTCGCGGACGGCACGAACCGTCTCGGTCAGATGGTCCATGTGCGCATCGCGCGGGCGACGCCGTGGTTCCTGCAAGGAGAACTGACTGCCGTTGAAGGCGTGCCGGTCGGATCGCTCGTCGGAGCAACAACGTGAGCACGAGCGGCGAGACGAGCGCGGCGCAGCACGAGGCTCGCGCGGCGGCGGAGATACCTTCCGTCCGCGTCGCGGTCGTCACGGTCAGCGATACGCGTACGGAGGAGACGGACGCGAGCGGGCGCGTGTTGCGCGAATCGCTCGGTGCGGATGGGCACACGATCGCCTTCTATCGCGTCATCAAGGACGATGGCGAAGGCATCCACGCCGCGCTGAATGACGCGACGAGCGACCCGGAGTGCGACGCGATCATCTTCAACGGCGGCACCGGTATCGCCAGGAGGGACACGACCTTCGATGTCATTGATCGCGCATTGGAGAAGCGGCTCGTCGGCTTCGGAGAGATCTTCCGCTCTCTCAGTTACGCGGAGATCGGCCCGGCGGCAATCATGTCCCGCGCGACGGCCGGGGTATACCGCAATCGGATCGTCATCTCGATCCCCGGTTCGACAGCGGCGGTGCGGCTGGCGCTGGAGAAACTCATCCGCCCGCAACTCCCACACATGGTCTGGGAACTCATCCGCCAATGATGAAGTTTGAACCTCGAAGGCACGAAGGAGAGAAAGAACGGAAGGAAGCGAGAAAAGAAGATCTCTTCTCGTTTTCGCGCTCTTCGTGCCTTCGTCGTTACTCACCGTTTGGTTCTCGTGATTAAGGAGGCAGCACGCGCATGGTAGATACCACGAATCGGGCACAAGGCAAGCGGCGGCTTGTCGAGCGGGCGCTGGAATTGGCGGGCGAGGGCCGCTGGGAGGAATCCGAGCAGGTGAACCGCGACATCCTTGCGCGGTTCCCCCGCGACTTTGAGGCGATGAATCGCCTCGGCAAAGCGTTCGCGGAGCAGCACCGCTACAGCGACGCGCGGGACATTTATCAGAAGGTGCTGGAGATCGAGCCGACGAACACCATCGCGCGCAAGAATGTCGCGCGGATGGAACTCCTCAGCACACATCCCGCCGACACGAACGGCGCCGCGCGCGAGGCCCGACCGCAGGCGCGGCAGGCGATGTTCATCGAGGAACCGGGCCAGTCCGCGATGCTGATCGTCGAGAGCGCCGTCGCGCAGACAACGCTCTCCAAACTGATCTCCGGTGACCATCTCGAACTACGCGCGCAGGGCGAATCGGTCGCTGTCTACAACTGGGAGAACGAGTTTATCGGCTTCCTTCCGCCGCGCGTCGGCCACCGGTTGTCGGCGATGATGGCGAATGGCAATCAGTACCAGGCCGCGGTCGCGGCGGTGCTCGATGGCGCGCTCCGCATCGTCGTACGCGAGACGTTCCGCAGCCCGGAAAATAGTGGCCGCCTCTCCTTCCCGACCAGCGGCAAGCCCGCGAACATCCCGCGCGCATACACGCGCGATCTCCGCCGCCCAACCCTCGAACCCGGGTTGTACGATGATGATACGGACGATGACGACGTTGACGACGACGAAGAGGAAGAGTTGGAACCGGATGCCGAGGAGAACGAGATCGTCGAGGACGAAGAACTGATTGACGAATCCCGCCGCCCACAGGACGAGGACGAACTCGGATAGTCGGTGGCATGAAGTCGGCATGCCGATCAAAGCGCCCGAAAACCTATCTCATCTTTCTGCGGGGCGGTAGATGACAAGGGGGCGGTCATCAGACCGCCCGCTGTCTTTTGTCATTGCGATTGTCCACGCGAGATCAGTGGAGGAAAAACCAGAGCACGACATAGATGACAATAAGCGTCGCTGCAACGATCAAGAGGCGGACGAGATCGCGCCGGTGATACTCCATCTCCGTGCGGACGGAGAACTCCGGCATGGGAAGGGAGCCAATCGTGCGATCCGCGCCTGCACGCACACCGGAGCGGCCGGCGTTGCGCGTCGTGCGCGTGCCGCGCGTCGCGGTCGCGGTCTGGCGACTGTTCGGCGCGTCGTCCACATCTTCACCGCGCGCGAAGGCAGTCGCGCGCGCCGCACTCGCCGCGCGTGCTTCCATTGCCTTCAATTGCGCGCGGGTCGGTGTCGGCTTCTTCGCGCTACCGATTTTGCCAGGAGCCTTATTCGGTGCTTTCGGTGTCCGTGCCGCCATGCCTCTTCCCTACTGGTGTCAATCACGGCGCGCTGCCGTGCGTCTGCCAGTATAGAGGTGAACGACCCAGTGACGCAAGGCAATCACTGGCGCATTTCAACGTTCAACGCGTCGGCTCGCCGGGATGGACGAAATCGCCGCTCTTGCCACCGTGTTTTTCGATGAGCCGGACACCCGTGATCGTCATGCCTCGGTCAACGGCTTTGACCATGTCATAAACGGTCAAAGCGGCGGCGCTGACCGCTGTGAGCGCTTCCATTTCCACGCCCGTTTTCCCGTAGGTGCGCACCGTGGCAGAAATATGCACCGCGCTTGCCGTGTCGTCCGGCTCAAAGGCGATCGCGATGCCGGTGAGCAGGAGCGGGTGACACATTGGGATCAGTTCGTGCGTTCGCTTCGCCGCCATGATCCCGGCAACTTGCGCGACTGCGAGCACATCGCCCTTCTTCGCCCGCCCCTCCACGATCAACCGCAGCGTTTCGGGCTGCATGACCACGGTGCCGCGCGCCACGGCAACACGCTCCGTCTCCTCCTTCGCGCCAACGTCCACCATGCGCGCCCGGCCACTCGCGTCGAAATGGGTCAATCGTTGCTCATCCATGCCCGCATTGTATGGCTCTGCGCGCTCATCGTCCACGCGCGATATGACATTCAACGCCGCGAATGCTACGATGACGCCCTGAAAGAATCGCAAAGGAGCATTCGTTGTCTTCCCGCCGCAACCGCGCCAAAGCCGATGCCACACGCACCCCGCTCGCCGACCTCGCACCTTCCCTGCCCGCGCGTGGGGACGCGGAGCGCGTTGACCACTCAGATAGGCTATCCGAGCCGGACGACGCGATGCTGCCGGAATCGAGCGCGACGATGCCCGCCCCACCGCTGGAGACGGACACCGCGCCCGCGAATGTGCGCTCCCGACCCGGCGCCCGCAAGGTCACGAATCGAAGCGGCGTGCCCGTCGTCCCCCGCACCATCGCGGAGATGCAGGCCGGAACCTATCAGACAAACACCGTCGAGACCGACGCCGTTGCATCGGAGGAGCCAGCGGCGTCGGAACCCGAACCGGTGCCGCTCTTTGTCAGCCGCCAAACATTGCTCATTACAACGTTCGTTCCTTATGTGATTGTCGCGCTCATCCCTGCGATCCTCGACCTGCTCTGCCGCGCTGCCGGTGTTTCCGACACAGTGCGGCTGGTGGTGGATTTCATCGCCACCGCGACGTGTAGCCTGGTCGCGCTCGTCCTGCTGCTGCGCAACTGGCGCGCCGCCTTCCATGCGATACCGTCCGAACTTCATCCAATCAGCATCCTCGAACTGTGGGAGCGGAGGGCGAGTGCGAGTGGCGAGCGGCGCGACGGCTGGGTAACGGGATCGCTGGCGGTTATCGCCGCGTTCGTCGTCATGCTCACCCTTTCGCTGCTGCTCGCGGCGCTTGCGCGAGGGCTTTCCGCCATTTATACGATCCCATATCTCCTCATTCTGCTCTTCGCCAAGGCAATTGGTGCGCTTCTGTTCGTCGGTTACCTGCAACGTGGCCTCTTTGCTCTCCAATCCACGACGAAGGCGACGTTCACTGCCGGGCTGCTCTATGGCGCCGCTCTGGCGATCTGGAACGGCTGTACCATTCTGGCAAGCAATGTCGCGAACCCGCTCAGTTACATTCTCACCTACGCGCTCGTGAGTCTCGCAGTCGCCATCGCGGTGGCATGGATTCGCCTCCGCTCGGGTTCCTTGATCGCCGCTATCGCATTCCAACTACTCTTGCTCCTGCTCGGCATCGCGGTGTAGACGGCCCTAACCCCCGGTCCCTTCTCCACGGGGAAAGGGACCGGGGACGAGAAAAACCCGCGTACGTACTTGACTTCTTCGCTCTACTGCGGCACACTCATCGAACAATGGTGGTATGAATTGGAGAAAGGGTCAGCCCCGTATGCCGCGCGATTTGCCGATCGGGAATGGTGGACTGCTCATCGGCTTCGACCTCTCGTATGAGATTCGCGATATCTACTATCCGAATGTCGGGCAAGAAAATCACACGATGGGGTATCCGTGCCGTACTGGCATCTGGGTGGATGGGCAGTTTGCGTGGTTCACGGATCGGGACTGGCGGCGCCGGATGGAATACGGCGTGGACACGCTCGTCACCGAGGTGACGATGTATCATCCCCGGCTGAATCTCACGCTCTTCTGCCAGGATACGGTAGACTTCAACCGGCCGTTGCTTGTCCGGCGGTTTCATGTCACGAATCACGCCGACCAGACGCGCGAGGTGCGCCTCTTTTTCCACTACGACTTCCATATCTCCGGCAATGGCGTCGGCGACACCGTCTACTTCGACCCGTTCACCAATGCCCTCATCTTCTACAAGGATGACCGCTACTTCCTCGCGGGCGGCACCGCGGCGGGTATTCCCGGCATCACCTCGTGGGCGACGGGCGTCAAAGAGTTGCGCGGCGCAGAGGGGACGTGGCGCGATGCCGAGGATGGCGTCCTCGGTCGCAACATGATCGCCCAGGGGGCGATTGATGGCACAGTCGCGCTCCATCACAACGGCGTTCCCGCGAGCGGGAGCGCCGTCTTTTTCCATTGGCTGATCGCGGGCAACTCGTATGACGATGTAGACGCACTCAATGACGAAACGGTGCGCCGGGGGCCGGAAGCCTTTCTGAAGCGGACCCGAGATTTTTGGCGCTCCTGGGTGAACAAGGACGATACGGACTTCGGGAACCTTCCCGAGCGCCTGCAACGCATCTACAAGCGGTCGCTGCTCACGATCCGCACGCAGACCGACGAGGGTGGCGCAATCGTCGCGGCGAACGACTCCGACATCACGAAGGATTCCGCCGATACCTACTCGTACGTCTGGCCGCGCGATGGCGCGCTCGTCAGTATGGCGCTCGACAGCGCGGGCTACAGCCACCTCTCCCGCCGTTTCTACGAGTTCTGTCAGCGGATCATGGAGAAGAACGGCTACTTCCTGCACAAATACACGCCGCGTGGCCGCCTCGCCTCGTCGTGGCATCCGTGGGCGGACGCAACCGGCCGCATGCAACTGCCCATCCAGGAGGACAGTACGGGCCTCGTCATCGCCGGCCTCTGGCATCATTACCGGAAGGCGCGCGATGTCGAATTCGTCGCCACGATGTACCGGGGTCTCATCAAGACGGCGGCGGATTTCCTGCTGTCGTACAGCGATCCGAACACCGGCCTGCCGCAACCCTCGCACGACCTCTGGGAGGAACGGTACGGCGTCACCGCGTTCGGCGTCTCAACCGTTTGGGCCGGGTTGCAGGCGGCGGCGAATTTCACCGATCTCTTTAACGAGCGCGATCTCTCGCTGACCTATCGCGAGGCCGCAGACGAGATGAAGGCGGGCGTCCTCAATCACATGCTTGACCCAGATCGCGGGCGTTTCGTCCGGATGGTGGCGGTGGACGCTGGCGGCGAACTGCGACAGGACCCGACATTGGATGCAAGTCAAGCCGCCTTCTTTGTCTTCGATATGTTCGCGCCGGACGATCCCGCGATGGTAGCGACGATGCGCGCGATCGAGGAGCAACTCTGGGTCAAGACGCCCGTTGGCGGTGTCGCGCGCTACTACAACGACTACTATCATCAGGTGCGGCGCGATGTGGAAACCGTGCCGGGCAATCCGTGGTTCATCTGCACGCTCTGGCTCGCCGAGTGGTATATTGCTTCCGCTCGCACGATGGACGACCTCGAACGCCCACTACAACTCCTGAACTGGGTCGCGGATCATGCCCTCACCAGCGGCATCCTCGCCGAGCAATTGCACCCGGAAACGGGCGTGCCGCTCTCCGTCTCGCCACTGACGTGGAGCCATGCCGCCTTCGTGCAGACGATCTGCCGCTACATGGCGTGCGAGCGCATCCTCCGCGAGCGCGAGCGCATCAACCTCGGCATTGCGTGGGCATAGCGGGAGTAACAAGTAACAAGAGGTCGCTCGGCATCTTTATACTTCCGACTTGTTACTCGCGGCTAAAAGGAGCGCGCAATGACGCAACTGACGAATGTGGAAGAGCAGATTCGGACATTGATCTCCGTGATTACCGGTGACGGGGTCGCGGTAGGCGTCTATGCGCGGCACTTTGGGTCGGGGCGGGAGATTGCGGTGAACGCCGCGCGGCGTTTCCCGACCGCCAGTACGGTCAAGGTGCCGATCCTCTTTGCCTTGTACCGGAAAGCCGACGCGGGCGAGATAGACCTCCGGCAGCGCGTCACCCTCGAAGCATCGCATCGGACGGCGGGATCGGGCGTGCTGCAAGACCTCGACTTCGGCCTTCAGCCGACGGTGCATGATCTCGCGACATTGATGATTACCGTCTCGGACAACCAGGCGACGGACATGCTCTATCACCTGCTTGGCGGTGCATACATCCAGCAGATAGCGACCGAGGTCGGCATGACCGAGACGCATATCCCCCAGACGATCCGCGCGCTGCTCTACGACATGGTCGGTATGGACGAGCGGAATCCGGCGCACACCTACGAGATGAACCGCGAATTGCTTCGCACCGGCGCGCGGAACGCGAGCGGGTGGTCGCTCGGTGTGGGCGACGACAACGATGTCAGCACGCCGCACGACATGGTGGCATTGCTGGCGCGCATCTATCAGGGCGAAGATCCGTCCCGCATGGCGTGCGACGCGATGGTGGATATCCTCAAGCGGCAGAAGTTCAATACAATCCTGCCGCTCCTGCTCCCGGCGGAGATCGAGACGGCACACAAAACGGGCAGTCTGCATGGCGTCCGCAACGATGTCGGCATCGTCTACGCACCGCAGGAATCCGGTGGGCCATACGCAGTCGCCATCATGTCCCGCAATATGGCGGAGCCAATCGCGGGCGCACGCATCCTCGCGGATATCTCCCGCGCCGTCTGGGACGCCTTCACAGCGTAACCTGGCGATCGGAGAGGACGATGGAGATACAGCAGGGCTTCGCGGAAGTCAACGGGACGCGGCTCTATTACGAAGTCGCCGGTACGGGTGCTCCACTCGTCCTTATTCATGGCTTCACGCTCGATACGCGCATGTGGGACGAGCAATTCGTCATATTCGCGGAGCGGCATCGCGTCGTTCGCTACGATGCGCGGGGGTTCGGCCAATCGGCGCCATTCGGTACCGCGCCGTACGCGCACCCGGTTGACCTCGCCGCGCTTCTCCATTACCTCGGTATCCCGCGCGCCGCGATCCTCGGTCTCTCGATGGGCGGCGGGATCGCGGTTGACTTCGCCCTCGCCTACCCCGATATGACGACCGCCCTCATCCCGGCCGATGCGATGATCGGCGGTCATCGCTGGTCGGCCACCTGGGTCGAGCAGGTAGGTCCCGTCTGGCAAACCGCGCGTTCCGTCGGGATCGACGCGGGGAAGGCGCTCTGGCTTGCCTTGCCGCTCTTCGCACCGGCACATGAGCAATCGGCCGTCCGCACACGACTTTCGGCGATGGTAGCTGATTATTCCGGCGCACATTGGCTCGGTGGGGACCCACAGCGAGGGAGCGATCCCCCGGCCATCGAACGGCTCAGCGAAATCCGCGCGCCGACCATCGTTCTCATCGGTAAGCGGGACATACCGGACTTCCATACCATGGCGGACACGATCGTGCAGCATGTGCCCGGCGCATTGAAGGTCGTCCTACCCAACGTCGGGCATATGGCGAACATGGAAGCGCCGGACGCGTTCAACGCAGAAGTCTTGCGCTTCCTCACGCATCACTGATTCGCGGATCAGATGGGGAGCGCGGCCCAGGCACGATCAATCTGCGCGCGCGTCGCGTCCATCGGGCCACCGTTCTCAATGACGACTGCCGCACGAGCGATCTTCTCCGCTTCGGGCGCTTGTGCGGCGAGACGGCGATCCGCCTCCGCAGCCGTCATGCCGGGGCGGGTCATCAGCCGCCGTCGCTCTTCCTCCAGTGGGCAGGTGACGACCCAGACGGCATCGCACCGATCGGCGATGCCCGCCTCGATTAACTTTACGGCGTCCACCACGACTACCGGCGTCGTCTGTCGCGCCACCCACGCCCACGTCCGCTCGATCACCGCCGGATGCGTCAATCCTTCCAACCGTGCCAGCGCGGCGGGATCGCCGAAAACCTTGCGACCGAGCGCGCGCCGGTCAATCTCCGCATCCATGCCGAGGATGTCCGCGCCGAACGCATCCACGACCGCGTGATAGACGGGATCACCCGGCATGTAGAGATCATGCACGAGCGCGTCCGCGTCGAGCGTCGCCGCGCCATGCTCCGCAAGCATCCCGCGCACCGTGCTCTTGCCGCAGGCAATATTCCCCGTGAGACCGATAATGTAGGGCATACGCGTACCGAACCTTTGGTGCGAGTGACTGACGAATACGCGAGACGTTTCGCTGCGACAGGTGTCCAATCTGGCGTGCCACAGAGCGTTCGCATGTCTACCGAAGAGTGTATCAGCACGGTCTTCGATCGTGTGGATAACGCGATGTGCCGCGATATCTTCCCACGTCTCTTCTTGCTCTTTCCCGGTGTTCGCGCCATTGACAGTACACGCATCAGTCGCGTAGACTGCCCTGCACTGCGGGCCGCGTGGTCCGCCTTTACCATGCCTTTCCGCTCCATCCACGCGTGGCCTGCACCGCCGCGCGATGACAGTGGTGGGGCGATTTACTCCACGGAAAGGGAGGAACGGTGCGCGCATACGAATTGATGGCTGTTTTTGCCCCCGACATCGCGGAAGACGAGATGCCAGGCGCCCTCGAACGAGTTTCGGGCTACATTACCACCGGGGGCGGCGAAGTCTCCGAACTGGTCACGACCTCGCCGTGGGGTCGCCGCCGCCTCGCCTATCCGATCCGCGATTTTCGCGACGGATTCTATGCCCTCTATCACTTTACTCTTGCCCCTGAAGGCATCGGTGAACTAGAGCGCGACCTCGGTCTGAACAATCAGGTGCTGCGCAGCCTCGTCACGTCGTACACGGCGCCGAAGCCGAAGAAGTCGAAGGAACCTGCCGAAGGAGAAGATGCGGAGGGCGAAGCAGCGGGCGATGAGGTGACGGAAGGCGAAGCAATTACCTTACCGAGTGGCGCGAGCATGGACACCAACGCGGATCTGACGACGGGGCCGAAGGGTGAGGACCTGACCGAACCGCCGACGGCGGAAACGCCCGCCGCCGAGGATGAGAGCGAGAGCGAACCCGCCCACGCGTAGGGCAGGGAGGAGCAGGGCGATGGCGCGATACAGTGTCAATAAGGTGATTTTGGTCGGCAACCTTGGCCGCGAGCCGGAACTGCGGTACACGCCGAGTGGTCAACCGGTCGCCAACTTCAGCCTTGCCACGGGGCGTCGTCGCCAGGACCCAAACGGCAACTGGGTGGATGAGACCGAATGGCACCGCATCGTCGCATGGGAACGGCTGGCGGAGTTGGCGTCGCAGAACCTGCATAAAGGGAGTAAGGTCTACGTCGAAGGCCGTATCCAATCGCGCAAATACACCGACAATCAGGGAGTTGAGCGGACCTCGTTCGATATTGTCGCGAATGACCTCACGCTGCTCGATCGCCGCGTGGACAGCGGCGAAAGCGCGGACGACTGGGGCGATGGGGCGACCGCGCAACCGCAGCGACCACAACGCCCGCAGCAGAAAAAGCCAACCGGCGATGAGGAGACCTTCGCATCGGAAGAATTCGACGACGTGCCCTTTTAGGCACCGATAACGTACACGCTTCAGGAGGAATAGCCCGTGGCTGATGAGCAACGCCCGCAAGGGGCATCGAACGACAGCGCGCTGAGTGATAACCGCCCCCCCCGTTCCGACGACCGCCGTGGTGACGGTGGCGGCGGTCGCCGATTTGGCGGTGGTGGTGGCGGCCGGTTCGGTGGCGGCGGTGGCGGTCGGTTTAGTGGCGGTGGCGGTGGCCGCCGCCGCGTGGACATCTTCGCCGCCGATGGCGTTGATGAGATTGACTACAAAGATATTGCCCGCCTGCGCCGGTTTCTCTCGGAGCGCGGCAAGATCGAGCCGCGCCGCAAGACCGGCCTTTCCGCGAAGCGTCAGCGCGCCCTCGCCATCGCGATCAAGCGCGCGCGGCACCTCGCGCTGCTCCCCTTCGTCTCCGGCGGCCGCCAATCATAACGAGGACTAAGGGATCAGGGTGAGGGACTAAGTGAAGGCCGCGTAATCCTTCGTCCTCGCTCCAGAGGAGCTTCATGCCGCGCAATTCTCGTCGTGATTCGATCCTTGCCGCGCCGCCGTCCGGGCCGGAGGCGCGTCGCCGTCTATCGCGCCGTCAGCGCGAGGCGCGACAGCGGAAGATTCTCTTCATCAGCATGTCCGTCCTTGGCGCGTTGCTGCTCTTTATCATTGGCTTCGGGACGCTACGGTTTTACTACCTCATCCCACATCAGGTCATCGCGACGGTCAACGATCACAAGATCATTCGGAGCGACTACTGGAAGGTGCGCCGCAATACGCTACTCGACCGACTCCAGCAGTATTCGTTCCAGGCGCAGTCCGGGCAGGGGAACGCTCAGCAAATCCAACTTGCCGCCCAGAGCGCGCAGAACGAGATCGCGAATATCCGCAGCGCCGCGATAGACCCTGGGACGCTCCAGACGATGACCGAGGACTGGATCGTGCTCGACGGGTTGCCGGGTATCGGCGTGACGATCACGGATGCGCAGGTGGATGAGACGGTCGCGGAACGCTTCTCGCCCGTTCAGCTCAATACGCCGACACCATCGCCGACCCTGAACCCGACCAAGCAGGCGACGGCGGATGCCGCCACCGCCCAGGCTACCCAAACCTCCGCTGCCCTCGTGCAGGGCGTGACCGTGACCGCGCAGGCGAACGCGACCGGCACCGCGACCGCTTCGGTCTTGACGCCGACGCCGAACACGCCGCCGACGGCGACCGCCCCACCGACCGAAACGCCGGTGCCGACGCAGACGCCGACGAATCAGGAGGCCCGCGCCACCTCCACCGCCAATGTCGGCGCCTTCGCCAAGGAGCGCCAAAGAGACGCAGGCATGAGCCTCAGCGATTACAAGCGGCTGATTATCAAGCCCGCCCTCGCCCGTCAGAAGGCGCGTGAGGCGCTCGAAGCGAAGGCGCCGACGCACGGTGAGGAAGTCCACGCGTACCATATCCTCTTGCCGACCAAGGAAGCGGCGCTGGATGCGCGCAAGCGTATCGTCGAGCAGGGGCAGGATTTCCAGGCGGTTGCCACTGAATTGAGTACCGACACGACGACGAAGCCGAATGGCGGCGACCTCGGCTACCTCCCGCGCGGCATCCTGGTCAAGCCGTTCGAGGATGCGGCGTTCGCACTGCCTGTCAACACCGTCAGCGATCCGGTACAGACTGAATTCGGTTGGCACATCATTAAAGTGACCGACCACCCGGCGGACCGCGAGTTTGAAGACAGCGTCTTTCGTCAACTGCGTGACAAAGCATTCGCGGACTGGCTCACCGCCGAGACGGCGAAGGCGAAACTGAGGCAGTCGCTGCCGACGCCATTCCCATCGCCACCGGCGGGCTTCGAACCACCAGCAGGTGCGCCCGCGACGCCGACCTTCACGCCCGCCCCGCCGACGCCGGAACCGAGCGGCACACCGGGGACGGGGACACCGGCGGCAACCGGCACGGCCGGTACGCCGGCTGCCACCGGCGCTCCAGCGAATGGCACCAGCACGGGCACGACGGCAACGCCGACAATTGGAACGGCGACGCCCGGCACGACGGCAACGCCGTAAGGGGAATCTCACCCCCCGACCCCCTCTCCCCTGCCCATGCTGCCCAGGGGGCGCCCGCGCCCACGCCCACACCCGCGATGGAGAGGGGCTGGGGATGAGGTTCCATCACGCGCGATACATGATATGATAGCGAAACCAGTGCAGTGGGGGCTTGTGGACGAAAGGATGGTAGAGATGGCAGCAACGGCGAACGATCCGCTTTGTTGGTTCAATGGCGGATTCGTCCCGCTCAGTGAGGCGAAAGTCAGCGTGATGACGCATGCCTTCAACTACGGCACGGGATGCTTCGAAGGCATCCGCGGCTACTGGAACGAGGAGGATGAGGAACTCTATCTCTTCCACCTGAAGGCGCACTACGAGCGGCTTCTGCGCTCGTGCCGCACGCTGATGATTGATCTGAGGATGAGCGCGGATGATCTTTGCGACCTGACCATCGAACTGATGCGTCGCAACGATGCGCGTTACGACATTTATATCCGCCCCCTCGCCTATAAGGACTCAATGGAACTCGGCCCGCGCGTCAACATTGATGCCGACGCGCTGACGATCTACACGCGCCCGCTCGGCAACTATCTCGATACCGACAAAGGCCTGAAGGCGTGCGTTTCGTCGTGGACGCGCATTGAGGACAATGCCGCACCGGCACGAGCGAAGATCACCGGCATCTACATCAATTCCGCCCTCGCGCGTACGGAGGCCGAACTGAACGGCTTCGATGAGGCGATTATGCTTTCCAGCGATGGGCATGTTTCGGAGGGGAGCGCGGAAAATCTCTTCATCGTGGATAACGGCGCGCTCGTCACGCCACCCGGCGCGGGCAATATCCTCGTCGGCATCACGCGCGCCTCCATCATCACGCTCGCGCATGATCTCGCTATCCCGGTGGTCGAGCGGCAGATTGACCGCAGCGAACTCTATGGTGTCTCCGAACTCTTCCTCTGTGGCACCGGCGCACAGATCTCGCCTGTCACATCCGTGGATCATCGCCCGATCGGCGATGGCGCGGTCGGGCCGATCACGCGGCGATTGCAGGAGGTCTTCTTCAAGGCTGTGCGCGGCAAACTGCCGGAACATCGCGACTGGTGTACGCCGGTCTATGCGGGCGCGCGCGCGCCAATAGCCGCGCACTGATGCCACCCACCGGGCCTCACGACCGGGAGGAGCGCGCGCGGCGGGGAGAGCGCCCGGAGGAGCCAGATTCCGCCGCTACTCCCTCCGCGCCCGGCGAAGTGCCGCACGAGGATGATACGACGCGCGCGCGCGATGTGGGGCGAAGCGCGTTGCCACCGGGTGCCCGTGTGGAACGGCCGTCGGAAATGTTCCGCTATCCAGATGAAGACGCCTATCCGCCCGGATACGGGGATGTCGCGCGGCCCGAATCACCAGATCGCGCCTATTCGGGGCAGCCACCACCACAATCGGGGCAGCGGTACGACCGATTCGGCTGGCCCGTTCCTGACGGAATCGAGACGGGCCAGGACGACCGACGCCCCGCCCCGCCGACACAAGGCGACACTGACCGGCGTGGCTACCCGCCGAGCGATGCACCGCCCCCGGTGCCGGGCCTCCCCGTGCGCGACACATCGCCGTGGCAAGCGCCGCCTGCTCCCGGCGTACCGCCGCGCGGGCCGTATTCCGGCCAGCTCCCGGCGCAAGAGCCGGTGCTGAACCAGCCACCGCGCGGGCCGTACTCGGGGCAGTTTCCCGCGCAGCCACCACCGGGACAGAGCGGCGCGTTCCCGATCCCGACGCCACCTCCGCCCGATGTGACACGCAGTGGACCGCTTCCCGCCCCGCCCGCCGACCCGGTTTACCAAAGCGGGGCGTATGCCGCGCCACCGCGGGCGGGAACGAGTGGGTACGCAGTAACCGCGTCCGGGCCGATTCCGCAAAGCCCGTACATGAGTGGGGCGATGCCACAATTCGGCGAGCAACCGGGTGCAGTGCGGCAAAGTGGGCCACTGGACTATCCCCGTGAAGTGACAAGCACTGGCAGTCGCCGAGTGATCGTTGCGCCGGATGCCGGGGTGGGATCTCTCCTCGCGGACCGGCCCGCGTTCACCTTTCTCCTCGCGGCGATTCTCCTCGCGGGCGTGATGATCGTCTATATCGCGCTCCGGTACTCCCATTTCCCAAGCCAGATCGCCCTGCACTTCGGCCCTGCCGGATCGAGCCAGCCAAACCGCATCGGCGAGAAGCGCGAGTTGTGGACGATCCCCTTCATCGTCGGCATCGTCCTCGCCGCGAACACCGCACTCGCGTGGGCGGTCTACCACTATGACCGTTTCGCCGCTCGGCTGCTCACCCTCGGCTGCACGCTCGTCGCCGCCATCGCCTGGGTTGTCCTTCTCACGCTCCTGCACCGTTAGTAGCGGCAACCCCCGTGGTTGCCGAACGGCGGCGTTGTCCTGTTCTTTGGGCAGGAACAGGGGCCTGCCCCCACAAATCTTCACTTCTCCCTATGTTATACTCATGCCGCGTTGGGGATAGACACAGCGAGGCCGCATGACCGCGCGGCGCGCTGAACGGGGCGGACTACGCGCTTGGCGAACCTGATCACCGTTATCCGGCTGATCGTGCTTTTCGGGACGGTCGGGCTGCTCTATACACGGCAGCCGTTGGCCGTGTCGTGCGCGGTCGTCCTCATCTACCTCATCATCGCGTCGGACGCCCTCGATGGTATTGTCGCGCGGCGGCGGGGCCGGGCGGACGAGTTCGGCGCGGTCTTCGACATCGCCGGCGATCGCGTCGTCGAGATGACCTGCTGGATCGTCTTTGCCCATCTCGGCATCATCAAAGTCTGGGTTCCGCTGGCGATGATGACGCGCGGCTTCATGGTTGACGCGATGCGCTCCCTCGGCCTCAAAGAAGGCAAGACAGCATTCGGGAAGAACTCGATGATGCGCTCGCCGGTCACGCAGTGGCTGACCGGATCGCGCTTCATGCGGGCATTTTATGGCGTGGCGAAGGTGCTCGCCTTCGGTTTTCTCGCCGGTCTCTTCGGCGCGCGGCTCCCGCACAGCAACGGCTTTCTTGTGATCTATGACACTGCTGGCGGCCGCTTCGCGACGTGGTTCTTCGTCTATAGTGCGGTAGGTCTCTCATTCGTGCGCGGCCTCCCCGTCGTCTACGACTCGTGGGATTATCTGCGCGGCCAGGCGCCGGAACAGCGTCTGATGCGCGAGCGGCTCCGCAAAGGGCGCGACGCGCGCATTGACGGCGAACTCCTGCCGCCGGAGGCATCCGGTGAGTGATCAGCCCGGTAGCCGCGTGCGCTCCGGTCCATCGAACCTTCCTGAAGCCGTCGAAACGACTGTTCCGCTCGTCGGCAATCGTGCAGTCGTTGAGGCGACCGAGATCCCGGTTTCGCCGCCATCCGACACGAGTGCGGCGTTCATCGGCGCGGTCTTTGATGTGGATCGCACGCTGCTGCCAGGGACGACCGCCGAGCGGTTGTTCCTCCGCTACCTCTGGGAAAAGCGGGAACTCGGCCCGCGCGAGGCGTTACTGACAGCGGGATTTACGCTCCGGCATCTGCGCCCGACGCCGTCGCGGATCGCTCAGAGTATCCGGCGGCACCGCCCGTACTTGCACGGCAAAGACCTTGCCGAGATGCAGCAACTTGGGGCGGATTGCTTCGCGCGCGATATTCGCCCGCGGCTCGCGGCGCGCGGCATCGAGACAGTTTCCGCGCACCGGGCGCAGGGGCATACGACGGTGATGCTCTCCGGGTCGCTCTGGTTCCTCCTCCAGCCAATGGCGGAGTTTCTCGGTATCAATCACGTCATTGCGACACGGCTGGCGGTTAAGGCCGCCTCCACGCCAGGGCGCGGGCCGAAACTGACAACGCGTCTGGAAGGGCCGCACCCCTATGGGCGGGCGAAGGCGCTGCTCATCAAACGGTTCGCGGATGACCGCAAACTCGATCTTGCGGCGTCCTATGCCTACGCGGATCACTATACGGACGCGGAGATGCTGGCGCTCGTCGGGCACCCGATCTGCGTCAATCCGGACAACCGGCTGCGCAAGGAAGCGGCAGCGCGCGGCTGGCAGATCGAGGCGTTTGTATGAAGATTCGGGGGGTAATTCAATCGTGGATTGACGCGCCACCCCACTGGCTGCGGCGGTTCGGCAACTATGCCGCCCAGGTTGTGAGCGTGACGCTCCTCGCCATTCCTCGTCCGGTAGGTTATTGGATTTCGGACCGGTTCGGCGATTACTTTTATCACCGCAACAAGAACCTCCGCGCCAACGTCATGGACAACATGCGCCACGTTATGGGTGCGGGTGCGTCGGAAATCGCCGTGCATCGCGCGGCGGGGCGGGCCTTTCGGATGCAGGCTCGTAATGGCTTCGATCTCTTGCGCGTGCCGCGTGTCTCGCTCAAACGGCTTGAACAGCAAGTGCGCTTCGATGGCGATTGGAAGGTGATCGAAGAGGCGCTGGCAGCGGGGCGCGGGGTGATCATCTGCACCGCGCATTACGGCGCCTTCGACATCATGGGCCAGTTCATCATCAACCGTGGCTACGACGCGTCGCTCCTCGTCGGGCGGACGACCTCGCATTTCGTGCATGACTCCGTGACCTACCTGCGGCAATCGCGCGGGTGGCAGATCGAACAAGTCGAGGAACCGGGCAGTGTCCGGCGCGTGATGAAGGCGCTGAAGGAGGGCAAGATGGCGGGAATGGTCGTGGATCGCGATTGGAGCGGTACCGGCGCGCCCGTGACCTTTTTCGGCGCGCCGACGACCCTGCCGACGGGACATATCCGTATGGCGCTGGCGACGGGCGCGGAGATCGTCACGGTCATGGCGCCGCGTGTAGAAAAAAACCGCTACGGCTTCATCTTGCGACATATTCCCCTGCAACGTAGTGGCAAGACAGCGGAGGATGTCGCGGAGAATATGCGCCGTATGCTCACCAACATCGAGGCAGTCATCGCGCATGATCCGGGGCAGTGGGTGCTCTTCCGACCTGTCTGGCCGCGCCGGGAAGGCGATTGACTCTGCCGTGGTGCGTGGTGCGCGGTACATCTTCGACCGACAACGATCCAGTTGACGGATGCGCGCGCGTTGGCGACACTATGGGCGGGGAGGTGATGGGAGATGCCGGATGCCGTGGGGATGGCAGGGGGCAAGCATATTCTCGTTGTCAATGACACGCAGGAAATCCTCGATCTCTTCCGGATGATTCTGGAAGACGAGGGGTATCGCGTCACTGCGCTCGGTTTCGCCGTTGAGGATTTGCACAAGATCATTGACGCCGCGCCGGATCTTGTCGTGCTCGATCTCGTCTTCGATCGCGAGTATATTGGCTGGCAGACGTTGCAAAAGATGAAGATGCACCGTGACACCGAGAAAATTCCCGTTCTCGTTTGCACCGCTGAGATCCGCAAGGCGCAGGAGATTCAGGGATACCTGGCCGAAAAAGGCGTCGGGCTGCTTCTGAAGCCGTTCGACATTGACGAACTGATCGCGCAGGTCACACGCCTCTTATCGCCCGATACGGGCCCGGTGCAAACGCCGCCACAATGACGATGCTCACGCCGACGACAGTCCAACCGAGCGTCGCAGCAGGCCCGATTCCAAGGCCGTATCCTCCGCATTGTCTGGTCGAGCGGGCTTTCCCGCCTGCGCGATCGGTTTACTGGTGGCGGCGCCGTTTCGCTTGTGGCCGGGAGACCGCACGGGGTGTTGCCGCGACGAGTTCGGGCACGTCACCCCAGAGATCGTATTCGTCCGCCTCGGTGATGCGCGCGGGGATGATACTGCCGACCGGATGGACGCCCGCGACGAAGACGAGGCCGTCCACCTCCGGGGCGTGCCGCTTCGCGCGCCCGGCGCTGATCGGGACGGTCGTGCCGTCCTCATCCTCGACGTCGCCCTCGCCCTCGATCAGCACATCGAGCGTGCGACCGACGAGCGCGCGATTCTTCGCGAGAGAGATCGCGCGCTGCGTCTCCATCAGGCGGGCGTACCGGTCCTGCTTGACATCGGCGGGCACATCGTCCGTGAGGAGCGCGGCGCGGGTGCCCGGCTCGTTGCAGTACATGAACGCGCCGACATGGTCGAACTGCATTTCCGCGATGAAATCGAGCAGCGTCTGGAAATGCTCCTCCGTCTCGCCGGGATAGCCGACGATGAAGGTCGTGCGGAGCGCAATGTCGGGAATCTGCTCGCGGAGCGCGGCGATCGTGCGGCGCGTTTGCGCGGCATCGGAGGGGCGACCCATAGTGCGGAGGATCGCCGGATGCGCGTGCTGCAAGGGGAAATCCATATACGGTACGAGTTGATCGTGCGCCGCCAGTGTCTCAATCAGTTGCGGGTTGATATGCGTGGGATAGAGGTAATGCATCCGCAGCCAGGGCAGCGCGGGCGTCTCTTCGCAGACCCAGGCGAGCAATTGGGCGAGCGTCGTACGAGGTTGGAGATCTTGTCCGTACGCGCCGGTGTTCTGAGAAATGAAGACCGCCTCTTTCGTCCCACCCGCGACGAGTGCCTGTACCTCTTCGAGGACGGCAATCGGCCGCTTGGAGACGCTCGCCCCCTTGATCGTGGGGATCGTGCAGAAGGCGCAGGTGTGGTTGCAGCCGTCCGCGATTTTGACGTACGCGCTCGGCCTGCCCGCCGCGCGAGTGAAGGGCGCGATCAGGCCATCGGCGCGGATTTCGGCGAGTGGCAGGGGGATCATCCCGCTCGCGGCGGTGTCGGCGGCGAGGCGGCTGGCGATCCACGTTTCCGGCGCATGCTCCCGCCCCGTCAACTCGTCCACGAGGTCGGCGATGCCGCTCCACTGCTGCGTCCGAATCACGCCGTCTACGCCCCGTTCATCGCGCACCGTCCGTTCCCAGCCGGGGAGGGCGGGCAAGCAACCCGCCGCGACGAGCACCTGCCCCGGCCGCTTGCGACCCGCCAGTTCGCGCAGTACGCCCATGGACTCGTCCCGCGAGGGCCCGATGAACCCGCAGGTATTGACGATGACGACCTCCGCCGCGCGAGGCGTCGTCACCGCCTCGTAGCCGCGCCGGGAGAGCACACTGTGCATGCCTTCTGAATCAACGGCGTTCTTCGCGCAACCGAGTGTCAGAATGTGGTACGTGCGCTGGTTCGGCAAAACGACCTAAACCCCCTCCAGCCCCCTTCCTATTAGGGAAGGGAGAGAAATACGTTAGCGATAGTTGACGAATTGGAGGGCAACGGGATAGTCATCTTCGTGGGCACGGAAGTATTGAATGACGCTCTGGAGATCGTCGCGAGCTTTCGCCTGGACGCGGATGGCGTCGCCCTGAATTTGCGGCTGGACCTTCTTGAACTCGTCGCGGATCGTCTTCGTCATCTTCTTCGCGAGGTCTTCCGGCAGCCCCTCTTTGAGGGCGATGACCTGCCTCGCGCGGCCACCGGAGACCTCCTCGACCTTGCCGGGATCGAGGATTTTCAGCGACAACTGCCGCCGCAGGACTTTGCTTTCCAGCAGGTCGCGGATCGTCGAGACGACATACTCCGACGGCGCGGTGATCGTGATCGCCTTGTCGTCGAGAGTGATCTCGCTTTTCGTATCCTTCAGGTCATAGCGCGTCAACATCTCGCGCTGCGTCTGATCCACCGCATTCTTCAATTCCTGCCGGTCGAACTTCGAGACAATATCGAAGGACGATGCGGATGCCATCTCTCGCTCCCTTCGGTCGCGCTTTAAGGACTGAGGGCTGAGCGCCCCCACCTCATCGTTGCAACGACTGTCGGCAGGTAAGGCTGCCGATTGGTAAGTATACCATGCTGTCGTGGTATCATCCGACCGCGCGAGGAATGATGGCTCAGTCCTCAGTCCTCAGTCCTCAGTCCTTAGTCCTTTCGTGGGAGGCGTGGTTGAACGAATCGGATCCCCCTGATCGTCCGGAGCGGCCAGGTTCGTACCGGCCGCCGATACCGGGGCGCATCAATCTGCGGACGGGCGCGGACAACTCGCCATTCCCACCCTTGCCGCCACCGCCACCGGCGGAGGAGCGCGCCTGGGCGCCGCCGCTCACGATCGGCGTGCTTGCCGATACTCATATGCCCTCCCGCGCGCGCGAACTGCCCTACCTCGTCGCGCAGGCGATGCGTGCCGTGGACTTGATTCTCCACGCGGGAGACCTGACGACGCTCGACGCCCTGGAGCGTATCCGACGGCTGGGGCCGCCCGTGCTGGCGGTGCGCGGCAACATGGAGTCGCCGGACGTGCGCATGCGCCTACCCGCGCAGCGGATTGTCGCGGTCGGGTCATGGCGAATCGGTATGGTCCATGGAGATGGTGGTATCGGCAGGACGACGGCGGAACACGCGCGCCGCTCGTTCCACGATGTCGCATGCATCATTTTCGGGCACAGCCACCAACCGATGAACGAGCAGGTAGAGGGCGTGCTGCTGTTCAATCCGGGCTCCCCGACCGACCGTCGCACGGAGCCATCTTTCTCCTATGGCCTCCTGCATGTGACGGACGAGGGAGTCGCGGGCGAGATCATCCGTTTCCAGCGCGATTAGCGCTACGCTCGTTGTTGCCTGCTCCGGTAGAAACGAATCTGTACCGTCTCAATCGTGGCGAGCCCTTCGGGTATCGCGGCGTCAATGATCGGCAGGAAACGCTCGATCTTGTCCAGTGTATCCACGATTTCGATGATGATCGGCAAGTCTTCCGAGAGGCGAAGGATGCGGGTGGTATGAACGCGGCTGTGCGCGCCGAAGCCCGCGATGCCTTTCAGGACAGTCGCGCCCGCCAGCCCCTGCGCGCGTGCCTGCGCCACGATCCACTCAGAGAGCAGCGAGCCGTCGTGCCGGTCGCTCTCGCCGATAAAGATGCGAAGCAGATGACCTTCCTCGGGGAGTACCATCACGATCACCTCGCCTATCATGCGAATCTCATCTGTATCGTATGATACGTCGTGCGGCGTGGAGTGTCGCGGTGATCGAGGAATGGGGAGCGTTGATGCGCGTGGCGATTGTTGCGGTCGGTGGGTCCCTCGGCGCTCTCGCGCGCTATTTCCTGCAAGGATGG
The DNA here is from genome assembly GCA_937968015.1 of uncultured Thermomicrobia bacterium. Taxonomy (GTDB): domain Bacteria; phylum Chloroflexota; class Chloroflexia; order Thermomicrobiales; family JALYUS01; genus JALYUS01. The sequence continues at coordinate 7,987 of CALBSO010000149.1, read as the reverse complement.
ATCCTCGACCGGACGGGGCCGAGCGTGATCGCCTTGTTTCTCATCAACATCAGTGGCGCATTCGCCCTCGGCCTCATTCTCACGCTTGCCGAGGAACGCAATCTGATTAGCCCGGATGTCCGTCTGCTGCTCACGACGGGCTTCCTGAGTGCCTACACGACCTTTTCGTCGTGGATGTTCGAGTCCGTGCAACTGATCCAGGTGGGGGAGATCGCGCGGGCGGCGGGAAATGTCATGGGGAGCGTCGTCGTCGGATTAATTGCCGTCTATCTCGGCATCGTCGTCGGGCGTCTGGTGTGATGAGGGAATAGGGATGGTAGCCCGGCGTGTTGCAGGAGATACGGACCATGACCAATCATGGAACGTTCGGAAATTCTCATCATCACCTGCGGGAGGGCGCGCGACATGGCGGTAACACAGGAACGGTTCAACGAAGGCCTGACGTACCAGCAATACGTGGATCAAATGACGCAGAACAAAGATCGTTTCGTTGAGAACGAGGGCAAGGTGCAACTGAAGCCCGACGATGTCGCAGCCTTCAAGAACCTGCCGGAAAAACTCAACGTCCTGGTCATCGCGGAAGACTGGTGCGGCGATGTCATCGCGGGCCTCCCGGTGCTCGGGAAGCTGGCGGAAGCATCCGGCACATTGAACATCCGCGTCTTCCTGCGCGATCAGAACGAAGACGTGATGAATCAGTACCTGAAGGACGGTCAGTTCAAATCCATCCCAGTGATCGTCTTCTTCGATCAGCAGATGCGCGAACTCGGCCACTTCATCGAGCGCCCGGCCGCTCAGACCGCGGAATCTACCGCCGCCCGCAATGCCTTCTTCGCTGCGCATCCCGAATTCAACGCCGCCCAGAACGCCGCTGCCGGCGATCTCTCTCCCGAAGCGCGGCAGGCATGGGGCGCGGCAAGCACGAATCTGCGCGCCGAGCGCGCCCCGGCATGGAATCAATTGCTCGTGGACGAACTGAAGAAGATCGTCAGCGGCGTGCCCGCGTAAGGGAGCGCTGCGACTGGCGCCTTTTTGTGTACCGTACGGGCGCCCCTTGTGGGCGCCCGCTTTGGCGGTTGACGTTTAAATGTACTCCGAAATGCGTGCGCGACGCCTGCCGGACGAACGGGCGGCCCCTTCTGGTATCATGCGGGCGGTGCCGACGGTTTTGCCTCGATGCGCTGGAGTGCGAACGCGATGCAAGATTACCCGCGTGACCGGTTCTCCACCCTGCTCTCTCGTGTTGAGCCGCGCCCGTGGCATACGGCGGCGCGCTTTCTCTTGCGTTCGGGCGGGGCGCGGGTGATGGTGGACGACCTGGCGCGCCCGCACGCAGCGGCGGTGATGATGCCGGCGTCGTCACAGGGCGGGGCGTATCTTCTCTCGCTCGGCGATGCCGAACCGCTCCTCGATTTCCTCGCGGAGGAACCGGGTATCAGCCGCCTCTGGGTTTCGGATGTCGAGACCGAGCGACTGATCAACGAGACGCTCTTCGGTGATCAGCGCACCGACATCACGATCCTCGCCGCGACGGATGACTGGCGATTGCCACCGCTGGAGCGGACGGATGTGTACACGCGGCCGCTCGGCCCGCCCGACACCGAGGCCGTCACGCGGCTGCTTCGTGGCGAGGGAGAATGGCTGACGGACGCCTTCGGGAGCGTCGCCGCCCTGCTCGCCGAGGGGATGGCCGATGGCGTCGAGGAGGACGGTCGGCTCGTCGCCATTGCCGCGACGTGGGCGATTGCCGCACCGTACGCGGAAGTCGGCGCGCATACCGACCGAAGCGCGCGTGGCAAGGGGTATGCGACGGCCTGCGCGCATTCGCTGATGACCGCAGTGGCAGCGAAGGGGTTGTTGCCTCAATGGACGACGTTCACGGATAACGTCACATCATTGGGGCTGGCGCAACTGCTTGGCCTCGTGCCGGTAGATGCCGGCGTTGAATATCGGAGGGACGAATAGTGGCAGATCAGCAGCGCGAGGGATCGCACATCTTCGACACATCGAAATGGCAGCGCATGGAGTCCCCGGAACGCCTCGCGCGCCTCGATCCGCCCGCGATGATCGGTCGCCTCGGCTTGCGTCACGGTATGCATGTCGCGGACCTCGGCTGCGGCACGGGCCTTTTCACGATCGAACTGGCGAAGGCGGTTGGCGAGACGGGCCGCGTCTTTGCGCTCGACCAGAGTGAGGAGATGCTGCGCATCGCGGGATCAAAGAACCTGCCGCCGACGGTGCGCGTGATGCCTGTGAATCTCCACCACGATCTGCCGATGCCGGAGGGGAGCCTCGATTGCTGCTTCATCGCCTTCGTGCTGCACGAAATCAGCCCGCCGGAGCACATGATCGCGCAGATGCATCACGTCCTCCGGCATGGCGGGATCGTCGCAGTGCTCGAGTTCCGTGAAGACGCGCCGGAAGGGAACGGCCCGCCGAAGCCCCGGCGGATTGGCGTCGAGAAACTGACCGGAATGCTCATCGCGCAGGGGTTCGAGTCGCCGGAAGTCCGCTGGGAGAACGATCGCGAATATTTGGTGGTCGCGACGCGCCCCGATCCGGCGAAGAATTTCTAAATTCGGTGGCGTAGGCTTCAGCCTGCGTTTGGGGCTGAAGCCTACGCCACCACGCTGTCTCACTTCGGCTGGCGACCTACTGGGGTCGGGCGGTCTAATACAGCCGCTCCCGATATCCTCGCTCGAACGCCGCGTCCAATGCCTCTACCGTCACATCGGGCATCGGCACCTGGTCGTGAATCATCTGCGCCAGTGTCGGCAGCGCGCCACGTTCCGGCCACGTCGTCGTGTCCCAGAGCCGTGACCGCTTCAGCGCCTTCGGGCATTGCAGGAATGCCTCCTCCACCTCGACGACGATCGCGATCTCCGGTATCTTCCCCTGCGCCTCCATCCGCGCCAGGAGGTCCGCGTCCCGCACGATACACGCCCGCCCGTTGATCCGTAACGTCTCCTCGACACCGGGGATTATGAATAGCAGTCCCACGCCCCCATGCGTGACGATATTGCGCAGTGAATCAATCCGCCGGTTGCCGGGCCGGTCGGGGATCACGAGTGTGCGGTCATCCAGCGCCAACACAAACCCCGGCGCATCACCACGCGGCGAGACATCGCATTGCCCGTTCGCGTTCGCCGTCCCAAGAAGCAGGAAGGGCGAGAGCGCGATGAAGGCGCGACAATGACGATCCAAGGCCGAGAGTTGCTTTTTGATTAGGAGTTCGCGTGGCTCTCCCAATAACGCCCGCAGTTCTGCTTCTGAGGTCAGGCGATCAGCGAACTGATGGCGCACGGGTGACTCAATCATGGTGTTCTCCTCCATCTCTGATCTTGCTCCACAACGGTCGGCTATGCGACGAGTTCACGACCAATCGGGAAGGCCTCGTAGGCGCGCTCATCTATGATTGCTTTCAAGTGCTGTGCGGCCTGCCAGCATTCGTCATACGAGGTATAGAGCGCGATGGGAGCAAGGCGGACGATGTTCGGCGGGCGGAAGTCGGGGATGACGCCCTTCGTTTTGAGCGCCTTGGCGATCCGCGTGCCCTCCCGGTGCTCGACGGCGACATGACCGCCTCGCCGGGCGTGATCGCGCGGTGTGCCGATGCCGTAGTGATACGGCGCGTCGGTGAGGCCCATCGCTTCGATCAGGGCGATCAGGTAATCGGTGCGCGAGAGGGAAGCGGCACGGACGTTCTCGATGCCTGCCTCCGCGAACATCATGAGGGAGCCGTGGAGCGGCGCGGTGCTGAGCAAGGGTGGCGTGCCGATCTGCCACGAACCGGCGTTCCCCGCGCCGGTAAAGGTGTGAGACATGTCGAACTGTGTCGTCTTGTCGCTGCCCCACCAGCCCGCCATGCCGGGCGGGACGCTGAAATGCCGCCGGTTGACGTACAAGCCCGCCGTGCCGCCAGGGCCGCTGTTCAGGTATTTGTAGGTACACCAGAAGGCGAAATCTACGCCCCACCGGTCGAATTCGTGTGGCACGAGGCCAACGGAATGGCAGCCGTCTATGCCGATCAGGATGCCGCGCTCGTGCGCGGCAGCGGTAAGTCGGGCAATGTCCAGCAGTTGGCCGCTGCGGTAAAAGACGGCGGGGAGGATGACCATTGCGACCTCCGGCGTCATCGCGGCGATGATGTCATCTTCCTCGACCAAGCGCCCATCCCGGCTCCGCACGATGATGAGATCGTCGGAGGGGTCACCGCTATGCAGACGGATCTGACTTTCCAGGGCGTAGATGTCTGACGGGAAATCCAGCGACGTGGCGATGATCTTCCGCCGCTCGCGCGTCGGTTGGTAGAAGGTGGCGACGAGCGTATGCAGATTGACGGTCGTGCTCGCTGTGACGATTACCTCATCCGGTTCCGCGCCGACAAGCGGAGCCATCAGCGCGCCAAGTTCCTCCGTGAGCGTGAACCAGGGCGGGTCGGCATGTAGCCACGCCTCGATGCCCTGCGTCTTCCATTCATTCAGCACGCGTAGGAGCGTCCGTTCCGCGTCGCGCGAGAGGAGGCCGAGCGAGTTGCCGTCGAGGTACAGTATGCCTGGCTGGGTGTAGAAGCGGTCGCGATATGACCGGAGTGGATCGGCGGCGTCGCGGCGGCGGGCCTCGTCGCGGCTGGTATCTCTCACCGGGGCTTCCTTTCTGAGGGGACAATCAATACCGGGCATCGGGCATGGCGGATGATAGATCCGATACCGCTTTCGGACGACGTGCCATCAAGCATAGCACGTCCGCCACCGAGCACGATCACATCCGCGCCCTGCTCATCCGCGACCGTGATGATCGCCTCGCCCGGTCCGCCCTCCATGATGAGGTGTTCGATGGAAAACATTACCCGCAACAATTGCACCGTTTCCAACGTTCATTATTGTGAGATGGCAGGAATGTCATCCAAACGACCGTTCGGCACGCTTCGTGCGTAAGGGTCGCATAGTTGAATGGTTTTCAGGCGTAGAGCGGCATCGGTGCGGTTCTACGATCACACGATAAGGGAGCAGACCGATGGCAGCGAAGAAGCAGGCACTCTACGTCGTCAACCACTTCGGCAGAGATCATTTTGTCTGGGCGGAGAGCGCGGCGGAGGCGCGTGCCGAGGCCGCGAAGCCTGTGCCGACGCAGTTCGTCGCGAACCTCACGGCACCGGGCGCGGCGACGGCCACGGCTCCGTTTACCGGCACCGAGGCGGTGCGGACGGCGAAGCAGGCGGCGTCGCGGTCGTAGGGGAAACCTCACCCCCACTGCCCAAAGGGCGCCCGCCTCTCCGGTACGCTCGCAATGGAGGGGAAATACACATGGGAGAGAAATGGGCGGACAGATGGTCCGCCCGTTGTCATTGCTCTTTTCCGTGCAGCCCGTCTAGCCGCTGAAGGGCTGCCAGGTGCCGTTCTTGAGGAGGACGTAGACATCGCTGCCGACTGAGAGGATCGAGCCATTCTCGAAGGTTTGGAGCGTCCCACTGCCGCTCGATTCGCTCGGGCTGGTCGCGTAGCCGAGTTTGCTTTGTAGACCCTTCGAGACCCAGACGACGCCGAAGGCATTGACCGGCTTGTAGAGACCGGCGGATGGGCCCGCGCCTCCCTCACTGCCCGTGCCACTGTTGCCGGGGTTCGGGTAGGTGGCATATGAGCGGTCGCCAGAGTAGAAGACGTAGATTGGCTGACCCGCGACGTAGAGCATGAACCCATTCTGGAAGAAGAGTTGCGATGTCCCAACGCTCGCCGCGCCACCGATCGGGGAGCCGAGCCGGTTGGCCGTCGCGGCGTACGCGCCCTTGAACTTGTCCGCTACCGCGATCGCGGGCGGCGTCGGCGTCGGCACGACGGTCGGGGCAGGGGTAACCGTCGGTGCAATGGTCGGCGCTGCGGTCGCGGTTGGTACCGCGGTCGGCTCGGAGATCGTGATGACTGTCCCGGCGGGCTTCGTGGGAGGAACCGGCGTATTGCTCGGTTTCGACGCAACGGTGGCAGGCTTCGCCGCCGTCGGAGCGGCCGGTGGCGGCTCGGTCGCCGCGGGCACGTCACTCGCGGTAGGCGGCGCCGACGGCGGCGTGACATCGGTAGCGGAGACAACAGTAGCGGACGACACGGCAGCGATGGTGAACGGGGTTGGGCTGGCTGCCGCTGTCGCGGGAGCGGTCGTCGGTTGGCCCGTACTGCCCGGTATGACGTCGCCGACTGAGAAGACGAACGCACTCGGTGTCACGTCATTGCCCTCGGCATCTTTCAGCCCGGCGGGGATTTGCACCGTGTACTGCGTCCGCGGGATGAGTGTTTTTGGCTTGGTGCTGAGGATGAAGGAACTCTTGTCGTACTGGAGATTGCTGACCGCCACGGTCGGGCTGAAGATGACGGAGGTCAGCACGGTCTGCGCATTCATCGGGCGGGTGAAATGAATCTGCGCCGGTTCGTCATAGCGGATGTTCGGATTGAGGATCGTCGCCGTGGTCTGCGGGTTGTTGGCCACGATGACGACCGGGTTCGGTTGCCCGGTGCCGGGTACGGCATGACTAAAATGGTTCTGTAGCCCGAAGCCACCCGTGAGGATCGCGGCGAAGGTGGCCGCGAGCGTTGCAGCGGCGGCAGTGATGCGGGCGATGCGTTGGCGGATGTTGAGGACCGCGCGGCCCGGCTGCATCACAGCGGCGCGAGCACGGATCGTTTGCGACACGCTGGCGGGCACTTCGGGGCGGGCGAGCGCACGGAGGTCCATACGGATACCGCGATAGGCGGCGTAGACCTGAGCGTACGCCGGATCTTCCTGGATACGCTTGCCAACAAACTGTGCGTCGTCAGGCGGCAACTCACCGTCGAGATAGGCGGAGACGAGTTCGCGGATTTTCTCTTGCTCGCGTATTCGTCCCATTACGGATCCTCATCCTCCAACGGCGCGTCGAAACCGAGTTCGACCGAGTACTTCCGAAACTCCTCACGAGCCCGGAAAAGAACGGATTTGACAGCGGATCGCGAAACCCCCATGATCTCGCCGATCTCCTCGCAGGAGAGACCCTCATATTCGCGCAGTACCAGCGCCTGCTTGTTGCGCGGGGACATACGATTGAGGGTTCCCTGTACCGTCCCTTCCGCTTCTCGGCGGAGCAGCGAGCGTTCGGGGTTTTCCCCCGCACTCCCGTGCAGCAAACGGTCGTGCTTCATACCGTCCCATGGCTGCCAGCGAATGCGTTGCCGCCGCCGCAGTTCATCGAGGCAGGAGTTCGAGGCGATCCGGTGCAACCATGCCGAGACGTTGAGGTCGTCGGATGTCCGACCGAGCGCGCGATACGCCTTGAGGAAGGTATCCTGCGTCAGGTCCTCCGCGTCGTCGCCATTGCCGCCCATCATCCGGTAGATATAGGCATAAATCTGCCGCTCATACCGATTGAGGAGCGCCTCAAACGCCGCCGCGTCCCCGCTGCGCGCGCGGGCTATCCAGGTGGTCTCGTCCGTGGTCGTCACCGGGCCTTCCAACCCAGCCTCCCAATCATTACAACGAGTAACCAAGACGGTGGTTGCGCCGTCTTGCAAAAATTCTCGATAAATGCGGTGTGCATGCCAATTTCGCTGCACGATGCTTGCTAGCGTAACGTACTGTGCCATCAAAGGCAACCGTCGCCGCGAAATGTACGTACATCTCTTGTCGGTTGAGAGGGTGGGGATAACCCGCCGGTTGATGTCCCGACGGGCCGTTTCCCCGCTCGACATAAGGCGACGCCGCTCACCCTATGCAAGAGCGAGCGGCGTCCGGGTATTCCCGACATTGGCGATCTATTGCTATGGGATTGTGCCGCCGCCATGCTCCGGTGGCACGGAGGCAGCGGGCGTGCCGTCTTCGAGGTTCGCCAGTTTCTCCATCGCCTCGTCAATTGTCAGTTCGCCGCGCTCGACCGCCTGCAAGACGGCGAGAGTTTCCGAAAAGCCATCCTCCGGTGCGTCGGATTGCACCACACCGTCAGCCGCCCGCGTGGTCGGTATTGGGA
>CALBSO010000148.1 GCA_937968015.1 uncultured Thermomicrobia bacterium | reverse complement strand
GAGGAGCGCTATCCGGGGATGGAGGCCGTGCTCTCCGCTATCCGCGCCATCGAGCACGATGTCGCTACCCAAGATGCAACGGTTTTGCCAGCAGCGGATAGGCCGCCGGGGATCGCCGTGGGATCACCCAGCGCGCCAACCTATGCCAATGCGGAAACGCTCGGCACACCGCCGGTGAACCTCCAACCCGTGCCACCCGCAGTCGCTCCACCATCGTCCGGGCAGAATGCATCATCACGCACGAATCGCGGATTGCTTCTCGGTGCGGGCGGGGCACTCCTCATTGCCCTCATCGCCATGGGCGCATTCTTCGCGCTCGGCCATGGTGGTTCGGCAACCCCGTCGCCACAGACCGCCACGGCCCTCACGAATCTCAATCCAGCAACGCCGCAGCAAGTGGGAGCCACCATAGACGCAGGGGCGGCGAGGGGCGGTACGCCGACCGCCCCGGGTCAGAACACCACGAACGCCCCCACCGCCCCCACCGCCCTGAAGGACACAATCAGGTCAGATGGTATGCCGGTTACGGTGAAGATCACGACGCCGGGGCAGCAGGCGCGCCTTACTTTCACGGGCAGTAGCGATCAGGTCGTCGTGGTCCGGGCAACGAAGTCTACGTTCGACAGCTGCGGCACGACAATGGCGATCCTCAAACCGGATGACTCCTCGCTTGGCTCAGCGCCAATCTGTGACGGCAAGGGCTTCCTCGATCAACAGACGTTACCGACGAATGGCGCCTACACGCTGCTCATCAATCCCGATGGGGCGGCAACGGGTCAAGTTACTGTGACCATCTACACGATCATTGACATGACGGGCACGATCACCCCCGGTGGTCCGCCAGTCAATGTCAAGATCACGACGCCGGGGCAGAACGCGCGCTTCACCTTCACCGGCAGTAGCGAGCAGATTGTCGCCGTGCAAGTGACGAAGTCTACGTTCGACAGTTGCGGTACGACCATCGCCATCCTCAAGCCCGATGATTCCTCGCTTGGTTCGACGCCAATCTGTGGCGGCACGGGCTTCCTCGATCAGCAGATCCTCCCGGCGAATGGCACCTACACATTACTCGTGAGTCCTGATGAGGCAACAACCGGTCAAGCCACTGTGACGATGTACACTGTTGTTGATTTAACGGGCACGATCACGTCAGATGGTATGCCGGTTACGGTGAAGATCACGACGCCGGGGCAGAACGCGCGCTTCACGTTCACGGGCAGGAGTGGGCAGGTTGTCACCGTGCAGGCAACGAAGTCCACCTTTGACAGTTGCGGCACGACAATGGCGATCCTCAAACCGGATGACTCCTCGCTTGGCTCGGCGCCAATCTGTAACGGCAATGGCCTTCTCGATCAGCAGACCCTCCCAGTGAGTGGCACCTACACATTACTTGTGAACCCTGATGAGGCAACAACCGGTCAAGTTATCGTAACCATAACGACCGTCGCGAAGCGATAAATACGACCCCACGCCTCCATCGTTCACCGCAGCCCAATTCGACTCACGCTGCCGGAAGTGCGTCGGTTCGTCCATGCGATGGTGGAAGTGGGCGTTGCGGGAGATGTTGGCGAGAGTGTCCCGCAACCGCCAAACCTCAATGGTAAAATTGTTAGGCCCGGTGACGCGTGCTTGTTCAGGCGCTTGCGAATCGCGACATCAATGCCGTATACTGACGATTGTAGGACGACGCGCGGGTGTAACTCAGTTGGTAGAGTGTCTGCTTCCCAAGCAGAATGTCGTCGGTTCGAGTCCGATCACCCGCTCCAGATTCCCCGTTGTATCGCAAGCAAATTCGCTCCCGGCAATCGGGGGCTTGTTTTGTTTGGCGAGTACTTCACCAGCATTTTCGGGATGGCGCTCCCGCGCAACACCGACTCGGCGCCCGTCTGTTGCGCGGGCAGCAATCCACAGGGCCGCTTGACACCGTAGGTATACTTGGACGCATACGGTACAGAGTAAGGTTCGTCTTCCACAACCTCCACGCCGACCGATAATGTCGGCAACATGGACAGGTTACGCGGCGATGCCGACTGGCTCTGTTCCCGTACCGAATTCGTAGGTTTGCTACCGATCCTAAGGAGAGGCAAATGACGACACTGTCGGCGGGTCAGACACCGTATCGCTTGACACGACGCGCATTCTTGACCGCCGCGGGCGTCAGCGCGGCAGCGGCAATCCTGGCCGCGTGCGGCGGTAGCACCGCCACCGACACGCCGAAACCGGCCGCAGGCACGACCGCGCCAAGCGCCGCCGCACCAACCACCGCCGCGCCGACGACTGCCGCCGCAGCCACCGCCTCAACCGGTTCCTCCCCGGCGGCGGCTGCATCCGCAGCCCCCTCGGCTGCCGCGACGTCCGCCGTCAACGCCGCAAATCCGACCGCATCGGGTGCAGCCGCCGTACAGCCGAAGCCCGGTGGCACGCTGGTCATCCGCTGGTGGACGGGCGATCCGCCGGACCTCGACCCGTATTTGAATGTCACCTTCCGCGCGCAGGAGTTCGCCGGTTTCTTCTACAGCCGCCTCCTGAAGTACAACAGCGGGCCGGGGGTTGGCCCCAACTCCTTTAGCCCCGTGCCCGATCTCGCCGAAAAGTACGACGTTTCCAAGGACGGCCTGACCTACACGTTCACGCTGCGCGCCAACGCCAAGTGGCAAAATAAGCCACCAATGAGTGGACGCGCCGTGACCGCCGACGACGTTGTCTGGTCGTTCAACCGGTTCAAGCAGGTATCGCCGAACAAGAACTACTTCGATATCGTCAAGGACGTGAAGGCAACGGACCCGCGCACGGTCGTCTTCACGCTGAATAACGCCTTTGCTCCCTTCGAGAACTCAATCGCCGCGCCGGTGCTCTGGATCATGCCGAAGGAAGTGATCGAAGCCGATGGCGACGCACGCAAGCGCGTGATCGGCAGTGGGCCATGGATCTTCGACAAGTTCGACAAGGGTGTGCAGGTCGTCGCGAAGAAGAACCCGGACTACTACTTTGCCGGCACGCCGTACGTGGACGAGTTGGATTTGCTGATTATCCCCACGGACGCAACCGCCATTGCCAACCTGCGGGCAAAGCAGATTGACATTACCGGTGTGAGCCAATCGGATCGCAAAGCCCTTGTAGCCTCAAACCCCGAGATCGTCATGACGGACTTCCCGCAGAACCTGCTCTTCTTCATGTACTGGCGCGTGGGCGCCCCGCCGTTCAATGATATCCGCGTCCGCCAGGCCGTCTCGCTCGCGCTCGACCGTGACGAACTTATTACCGTGCTTTACGAAGGCAAGGGCTACATCAATAATACCATTCCCGCCGGTCTGGAATCCTGGTGGCTGGATCCGCGCGGCGCGGACATGGGCCCAAGCGCGAAGTATTACAAGCGTGACGTGGACGCGGCGAAGAAGCTGCTCGCGGACGCGGGATTCGCGGGTGGGCTGAAAGTGCCGTTCATTTCCACCCAGAATGCGTACGGAGACACGTTCAACGCGAGCATTGAGACCGTCATCAAGCAAATGAAGGATGCCGGCATCCAGTTGAACTTCCAACCGCAGGATTACGCGGCGTACATCGGCAGTACTTTCCTCGGCAAGTTCGATCCGGGGACCATGGTCTGGGGTCTTGAGACGCCGTTCCAGGAGCCGCACGACTACCTCTTCAATATGTACCATCCGAAGGGTGTCCGCAATCACGCCGGCGTCAACGACCCGAAACTCACCGATATGGTCGAGAAGCAGGCAGTCGCGCTGGACAAGGGCGCGCGGAAGCAGATGATCTTCGACATCCAGCGGTACACGGGCGAGCAGCAATACTACGTCATTGGCCCGATCGGCCCGACGACGATTGCCACACAACCGTGGGTGAAGAATTTCAACTACGAGAGCGACTATGCCCGCGGCGGAGAGTACGTGCCGAAGATTTACCTCGATGGCAAGAAGTAGGAAGCGCGCGTGCAGCGGGTATGGTGGGCCGTGGCCCGCCGCACCTGAGTCGGAACAAGGAATGCCGTGCAACGTTACATACTTCGCCGACTGTTACTGACAATTCCGGCACTGTTTGGCGTGACGCTGATTGTCTCGGCAATGGTCCGGCTGCTGCCCGGCGATGCGGTGACGATCATGCTCGGAGATTACGGACAATACGCCAAAGATGCCGACGACTTACGGGCGAAATTGGGCTTGAGCCAGCCGTTTCAGGTTCAGTACGTCAAATGGATCGGCGGCATTGCGCACGGCGATTTTGGCCAGTCGCTACGCGACCGCACGCCGATCGCCCACGAACTTGCCATTCGCTTACCGGTCACGTTCGAACTTGGATTACTCGGATTGATTGTTTCGCTCCTTATCGCGATACCGCTCGGGGTGTATTCCGCAGTCCGGCAGGATACGCTCTCCGATTACCTCGCCCGGAGCGCTGCCATCGCGATGCTGGCGATTCCCGGCTTTTGGCTGGCGATACTGGCAATTACGGTCCCCTCTATCTGGCCCTGGCACAAGTGGACGCCACCGCTCCGCTACGCGCGCTTGCAGGATAACCCGTCCGCAAATCTCAAACAGATGATCCTGCCCGCGATCATTCTCGGTATCGGCCTCTCCGGTTCGATTATGCGCCTGACGCGGGCACAGATGCTCGAAGTTCTCCGGCAGGACTACATCCGCACGTCCCGCGCGAAAGGGCTGGGCGAGCGAGCGGTCATCTACCGACACGCGCTACGGAACGCGATCGTCCCGATTGTCACGCTGTTAGGGCTCAATATGGCCGTACTGATCAGCGGAACCGTCGTGCTCGAAAGCATCTTCGTCCTCCCCGGCATGGGACGCTATTTACTTGACTCACTGAACTCTCGCGATTATCCGGCGGTTCAGGCCGTCGTATTGCTCTTTGCGACGGTGATTATTGTATTCAATCTGGTCGTTGACTTGCTCTATGCGTGGTTGGATCCCCGGATTCGCTATTCTTAGAAGCGGTCGCTCGATGACCGGCCAATGCAGCGGACAACGGTGAGAGATAGGAGCAATCGCCCGATGCGATCCGAGCAAACGAAACTTGCGACCATCCCTGGCGCGTTGCCCGCGCAAGCGAGCGGCCGTGATCAAGCGACTTCCCAGCGGGTACGCCCGTTCGCGGTTCTCTGGCGGTTCGCACGGAATAAGCCGCTCGGCGCGGTCGGGGGTATCATTGTCCTCATCATGATGCTGACGGCGATCTTCGCCCAGCAAATCGCGCCGTACGCGTACGATGCGGGGAAAGGGGCAGACCGCCTTCAGGGGCCGTCGCTGCATCACCTGCTCGGTACGGACAACCTCGGGCGGGACATGTTCAGCCGCATCATCTTCGGTGCGCGTGTCTCGATCGAGGTGGGCTTCGGCGCCGTGCTCGTCGGCACGGGGCTGGCCACGATCCTCGGTGTGCTCTCCGGCTATTTCGGTGGCTTATTCGATCTCCTCTTTCAGCGCCTGATTGATGCGTGGATCGCCTTTCCGGCCCTCGTCTTGCTCGCGTGTCTCGTCACGATCATGACGAGTAAAAAGACGAGTTCGACGAGTTCCATCATCATCGTCGCGATCGTGATTGGCCTCATCGTGGCGGGCGGCTCGACGCGCGTCGTTCGCAGCGTCGTTATCAGCATCCGTGACATGCCGTATATGGAATCGGCGCGCTGTGTGGGTTGCAACCATCTACGTATCATCCTCCGCTACGTGCTGCCGAACGTGATCGCGCCGATTATCATTCTCGCCACCGTCCAACTGGGCGGTGCGATCCTCGCCGAGTCCACCCTCAGTTTCCTCGGCTTCGGCGTCAAACCGCCGATGCCCGCGTGGGGCAGTATGCTCGCTACCAGTGGGCAGCAGTTCTTTCTCCGCGCGCCGTCGCTGGCGATCTGGCCGGGGCTGGCAATCAGCCTCGCAGTCTTCGGCTTCAATATGCTCGGCGATGCGCTCCGCGACGTACTCGATCCCCGTTTGCGCGGCTCGCGGTAGCGTCAGCGCGTATCCCCTGCCGATCACCGCGTCATTTCTCTTTTGCGTGCCAGGGCCGCGTCGTGTAGCATGGCAGCGCCGCGGTGTCTGCGGATTGGGTGCTACCAAAGGGGAGCGATGCGTGCCACGCGGTCTTGAAAATGCGATCATTGATTTTTGCCGCAGCCTTTATGGTAGCGTCGGCTGGTTAGGCGTCCTCATCGCCATGACCATCGAAAGCGCGGCGATTCCCCTCCCCAGCGAGGTCATTATGCCGCTCGCGGGGTGGTTCCTCATCAAAGACCAAAGTCATCCAGTCTGGTTCGTCGTGATCGCGGGGCTGGTCGGCGCACTTGGCTGCGTCCTCGGCTCGGCGATCACCTACTGGATCGGTGCGTCCGGCGGGCGGCCATTCTTGCTGAAATATGGCAAGTACATCCTGATCTCGGCACACCATATCGAGATCGCGGACAAATGGTTCGCGGAGAAGGGCGAAGCGACCGCCTTTGTTTCCCGGCTCCTGCCGGTCGTGCGGACATTCATTTCCCTGCCAGCGGGGGTCGCGCGGATGAACTTTCCGCGCTTTCTCATCTACACCTTCGCCGGTTCGTTCATCTGGTGCGTCGCGCTGGCAACGGGCGGATACTACGCGGGCGCGAATTGGGAACATCTCCGGAACGTGATGCGGCCGTTTGACTATCCCGTCGCCGCCGCAATCGTCATCCTGCTCGTCGTCTTTTTCCTGCGCGGCCGCCAGACACATGACCGCGTGCCACTCGAAGCGAGGGATTGATGGCTACCGCACCAACGATGATCGGCAGCACGATGACGAACCTGCGTTGCACCTACTGCGGCGCGGAATACGACGCGGATACCCTCCAGACACTCTGCCCGAAGGATGGCCGCGTGCTCGCCCCGCAGTACGATCTGCACCGCGCCGCGACAACGATGACGAAGGAATCGCTCAAGGAACGTCCGGCAACGATGTGGCGATACACCGAGATCATGCCGGCCCGCGATCCCGCGCATGTCGTGACGCTTGGCGAGGGATGGACGCCGCTCCTGACAATGGACGGATTGGGGCCGCTGACCGGCTTGTCACATCTTTGGGCGAAAGACGAGAGCCGCAACCCGACCGGCAGTTTCAAGGATCGCGGCCTCGGCGCGGCGATCACGCGGGCACGCGAGCTCGGTGTCACTGCCGTCGCGATCCCCTCAGCGGGCAATGCCGCCTCGGCGATGTCCGCGTTCGCCGCGCGCGCCGGGATGGAGGCGTTCGTCTTCATGCCCAAGGACACACCGGACGCGATGAAGGCGGAGAGTGCCGCCTATGGCGCGCACGTCTTTCTCGTCAATGGCCTCATCAACGACTGTGGCGCGATTATCAAGCAGCAGAGCAGCGCGCGTGGATGGTTCGATGTTTCGACGCTCAAAGAACCGTACCGCGCCGAAGGGAAAAAGACGCTCGGCCTCGAACTCGTCGAGCAACTCGGCTGGCGCGTGCCGGACGTCATTATCTATCCGACCGGCGGCGGCACGGGCATCGTCGGGATGTGGAAGGCATTCGCGGAACTCGAAGCAATGGGGCTGATTGGCCCCGCGCGGCCGAAGATGGTTGTTGTCCAGGCGGCGGATTGCGCGCCGATTGTCCGCGCCTTCGAGAATGGCGAGCGACATGCCACGCTATGGGAAAATGCCCGCACGATTGCTCCGGGAATGCGCGTCCCGGTCGCGGTCGGTGATTACCTGATCCTCGATGCCGTACGCGAAAGCGGCGGTATCTGCATCACCGTCACTGACAGCGACATGCTGGCATTCGCACCGCGGGTCGCAGCGGCGACGGGGATTTGGCCATCCCCGGAGGCTGCAAGCACCGTCGTCGCGGCGCGGAAACTGCGCGAAAGCGGCTGGCTCCATGAAGATGACGACGTCGTTTGCTTCTTCACTGCCGGTGGCATCAAACACCTCGACCTCGCAGCAGTTCCGAGCGGGCCGATCCTGACGCCGGGCGATCCTGACATCGGCGCGGTCATTGATGCCACGCTCGGTGGGGGGCATTAATATGACCGCGCAGCCGACCCTCTTCAGCCGGATCATCGCGGGCGACATCCCTGCCGATATCGTCTATCGCGACGAACAGTGCGTCGCGTTTCGGGACATCCAGCCACAGGCGCCGGTCCATCTGCTCATCGTGCCGGTCGAGCCAATCCCGAGCATGGCGAATGTTGACCCGGCGCATGAGCACTTGCTCGGTCATCTCCTCGTCGTCGCGGCACGTCTCGGGGCGGAATTCGGGGTCGCAGGCTCCGGGTACCGCCTGATTATCAACCACGGGGACGACGCGGGGCAGACGGTGCCACACCTGCATCTCCATCTGATCGGCGGGCGTCCACTCGGCGCGCTCGTCGGCGGAATGCAGTCAACATCACATTGACGGATCGCTTCATCATCCGTATACTCAGCGGGCAAATCGCGGCGGGCGCCGCGCGGATCGCGCATGCTCGCAACACGGTCATGATGGGGGGTGACGGCAGTTGACCGAAGTAGTCGTCGGTGATAACGAAAGTTTCGAGGCAGCACTCAAGCGTTTCAATAAGAAAGTCCAACAAGAGGGCATTCTCGCGGAGGCGCGACGGCGCGAGCATTACGAAAAGCCGAGCGTGAAGCGCAAGAAGAAGGAAGCGGCGCGTCGGCGCAAGCTCTTGAAGAAGGCGCGCACGATCTAATCCCCCAGATTCTGAGGAGCAGCGACACCATGCCGGATGCGGCGCCTCCGAGCGGTGCAACGATTCCACAGCAGGTCGAAGCAGACCTCAAAGATGCGATGCGGGCGGGCGATGCAGCCCGCCGCGACGCATTACGCCTCCTCAGGGCCGCAGTGAAGAACGCCGAGATCGAACGCCGCGGCGGAGAGCATGCGCCGATGAGCGACCGTGATATCCGCGCGGTGATCCAGCGGCAGATCAAACAACGGCGTGACAGTGTGGAACAGTTCCGCAACGGCAAACGCGAAGATCTCGCGGCGAAGGAAGAAGCGGAAATCGCCATTTTTCAGTCGTATTTGCCGCAGGCCATGGATGAGGCAGCGATGCGCTCCGCCGCTGTCGCCGTCATTGCCGAGACCGGCGCGCAAGGTCCGAAAGCGATGGGCCAGGTGATGCCAGCGCTCCTCGCCCGCATTGGCGATAGCGCCGACCGGAGTGTGCTGGCCGGTATTGTCCGCGAGTTGCTCTCCTCGTAAACGGCGTCTCTCGGCCGTCCGACTTCATGCCCCAGGACGCGACGCTATGCAACCATCAACGCCACAACCCAATCGCGAAAATCACGGCGCGGTCGAGATCGAAATCGCTGCCGCGCCGTTCCGCCGCGCGCGCTTCGGGATGCCGCGGCGATCCGACTGGTACTATCCGACTGCCCTCTCCATCATCCTGCTCGCCGTCGTCGCGACGACCCTCCTCTGGCGGTATCAGCCCGGCGCGATTGATCTCAAGGCAGGCGAAGTGGCGACCCAGACCGTGAAAGCGAACCGGACCGTACAGTATGTCAGCGCGATCAAGACGAATGACGCGCGCCGCACGGCGATGGAGGATCCCGCCAATGTGGTGTTCGCGCAGGATCCACGCGTCGTCGCAACGCAGGCCCAGAAACTCGAATCCTTCATCACCGCTATCGAGACGGCGAAACGTGACACCACGATCGGCCCCACACAATTCCGCGACCGACTCGCCGCCGTCGCTCCATCCGGGCTACCTGCCTACGACATTGATACCCTGTACCGTCTCGACGACGCGTCGCGGCTACGGATCGAGAATGCCGCCCGCCAAACACTGAACACCACGCTGACGGACCGGAAGATTCCCGCCGGTGGCGAAGCGGCCGCGCAATTGCAGATGACCGTGTCGAGCGCCGACGCGTTGAGCGCGACCGAGAGTGGTGTCGCGCTCGATCTCGCACGCGCGTATGTCGTATCGAATATGACCCAGAATGTTGCTGAAACGCGCGCGCGTCAGCAACAAGCCGGCGCTGCCGTACCGGATGTCAAGGTCACGGTGCTGGAAAATGAAGTCATTGTCCGTGAGGGCGATCTCGTCACCCCGGAGGCGATTGAAAAACTCGATTCGCTCGGCCTCGGCGCGCCGAAATTGACGGTTCAGCGGATCATCGGTCTCCTGGGGCTTGCCATCTCACTTGTCGGCGTGATTGCCGTTTTTCTTTGGAAGACTACGGCGGGCCGACTACGACGAAACCAGGCACTACTGCTGCTGTTTGCGCTCATCACGCCAGTTATCCTCGCTCGCTTCCTGCTCGCCGGCCACGCCGTTGTGCCATACCTCTTCCCGGTCGCGGGCGTGAGTATGGTGCTCGTTCTGCTGCTCAATACGGAACTGGCGATGGCGTCAACCGTCTTTCTCGCCGTCTTCTGCGCGTATTTCGCGGATCAATCCCTCTCACTGACCGCAATGTTTCTCATCTCCGGCTTGATCGGCGTACTGCTGGCGGAGCGCGCGCAGACGACCGTCGCGTTCTTGTGGAGCGCGGCGGCAATCGGCGTCGCCGGATCGCTCAGTGCCGTCAGTTGGCGGCTGCTTACCCCCCCGGTTGACGCCCTCGGTGTCGCGGAGCGCGTCGGCTTCGCGTTCGGCAATGGCGTCCTCTCCGCAGGTGTTGCCTTCATCGGCGTGACGATGCTCGCCCGGCTATTTGGCATTATTACGCCCTTCCAGTTGCTCGAACTGGCGCATCCGCGTCAACCGCTCCTCAAGCGCCTCGCGCAGGACGCGCCAGGAACGTATTACCACAGCATGATCGTCGGCAATCTTGCGGAAAAAGCGGTCGAGGAAATTGGCGGTGATCCGCTGCTTACCCGCGTCGCCGTCTTCTATCACGACATCGGCAAGGCGCTCCACCCCGCCTATTTTATCGAGAACCAGGCCAACACCCGCAATATCCATGACACGCTCGACCCATACACGTCGGCGCGGATCGTCATCGCGCATGTGACGGACGGCATCGCGATGGCCGAAGAAGCGCACCTGCCCCCGCTGATCGTTGATGTGATCGCCCAGCATCATGGGACGACGCGGACGGAGGTCTTTTACCAGAAAGCGAAGGAGCACGACGGCGACGCGGTGGACGAGGGACGCTTCCGCTATCCCGGCCCGCTGCCCCAGACAAAGGAAGCGGCGGTCATCATGCTCGCCGACGCGACCGAGGCCGCGACACGCGCCGCGAATCGCGCCGGTCGTCTCAATGTTGATGCGAGCGCCGTCGCCACCGGTGATGTCGAAGCCACGCGCACGGCGGCGATTCAGACAATCGTCGAGCGCATCGTGCAAGATCGGTTGAAAAACGGTCAACTCGCGGCGGCGCCGCTCACACTGCGCGATCTCGATGCGATTCAGCGCACCTTCGTGACCGTGCTCGATGGCATGTATCATCCACGCATTGACTATCCCGAACCGACGCACCCGCCCACACCCGCGTCAGAGGAGACCGCGTTGGTCGCGATTCCTGCCGCGACGAGCGCGGACAGCGAACCCGCGACGGCCGGACGTGCAGACTAATGGATCAGACAGAGACGCTCACCGTCGTGATCGAGAGTGAAGGGGCCGAACACGCGGGCCTTCATGCCACCTGGCTTCTGCGCCTCATGCGCTTCGCGTTGCGATCGGAAGGCGTACCGATGTCCGCCCTCACACTGCTCGTGACCGACGATGAAGGGATCCGATCACTCCATCGTGAGTATCTGCATGACGATTCGCCGACCGATGTCCTGGCATTCCCGGCTGAGGGTGGCGAGGAATTTCCTATGGAACCGGGATATGGCAATTACCTCGGCGATATTGCCATCTCATGGGACACCGCCGCGTTGCAAGGGCCGGAAGCGGGCTTCTCGGCCGAGCACGAGGTCGCATTCCTCGCATTGCATGGCCTGTTGCACCTGCTCGGCGCGGACGATGAGACCGACGCCGACCGCGCGGCGATGCATGACCGCCAGCACGCGACCCTCAGCGCATTTCTTTCGTCGGATGAATTCTGAGGATGCGTATTCTCTTTGTCACGCCACAGATGCCGCATCCGACGCAGGGCGGCGCGGCGATCCGCAATTGGTATCTCATGCAGGCAGCCGCCGCCGCAGGCCATTCCGTCCACCTCATCACGCCCGATGTTTTCCGGGACGATCCGGGCGCTCCATCCCAACTGCTGGTTCTCCCCACGCACCGAAGGACACTCGCACGCCGCATTCGCGACCTTGCGCTGTCACGCGAACCGGATCTCGCGCATCGCCTCGGCGCGCACCGCCTGCAATCGGAGATCGCCCGGCGTAGCCGTGAAAACACCTATGACGTGATTCAGGTCGAAGGGCTGGAAATGTGGCCGAGCGTCCCCAGGCTGGATGCGCCCATTGTCTATGACGCGCACAATGCCGAAACACTATTGCAAAGGCGCATGGCAATGCAGGCATGGCGGGATCGCCGGTTCATCCGTGCCGCATATTCCACACTGCAAGCCCGCAAACTCCGTCGGTACGAAGCGGGCGCCATGCGCCGTGCCAGGTACACGCTCGCCGTTTCGGCACCGGACGCGGTGCAGCTGCGCGCTCTCGCTCCCACGGCAGCAGTGAAGGTCGTACCCATCGGGGTGGACACGACGTACTATGCGCCGGGAGTGATGGGCACCACGATTCCGCCAACGGACGTTGTGTTTTCGGGATCATTTGGCTACCGGGCGAACGAAGACGCCGCAGACTGGTTTGTTCGGCATGTGTGGCCGCGTATCCGCCGGTCCCGGCCGAACGCACATTGTGCGCTCGTCGGTCGGAATCCGTCCGCGACCATCCGGGCATTCGATGGGCGAGACGACATTACCGTGACGGGGGGCGTACCGGATGACCGGCCATATATGGCCGCTGCCAGCGTCTATGTCCTGCCAATACGGTTCGGCGCAGGAGTGCGCGTGAAGTTACTTAATGCGATGAGTATGGGCTGCGCAATCGTCGCGACGCCCGCGGCATGTGAGGGAATCGAGGTTGCGGATGGTCAGGACGTGGTTGTGGCGCCGCCGGACGCAACCACGTTTGCCGCATCCCTCCTCGCCCTGCTCGATGATCCGGGCCACCGCGCCGCGCTTGGGCGTGCGGCGCGCGTATCTGTCGTCGAACGATACGACTGGACGGTCTGCACACCGGCGCTTCTCGCCGCCTATGCCAGTCTGGCGCATGTCAATGGCTGACCGACGCATGAACGATGTCTCGCTCATCTGCACGATGCTGAACGAGGTCGGCTCGGTCGGCGACTTGATGCAGAGCATCGCCACGCAGACGGCGCCTCCGCGCGAGGTGATTATCGTGGATGGCGGCTCGCGGGACGGTACGCAACTGCACGTCGAGTGGTGGCACGGTCGGCTCGGATGCCCGCTGCGCCTCATCGAACTGCCCGGCGCGAATATCTCGACCGGTCGCAACGCGGGGATCGCGGCGGCACGGTTTCCGATCGTGGCAATCACAGACGCGGGTGTCCGCCTCGACGAGCGCTGGTTGGAACGCATTATCGCACCGTTCGCTGATGATGCGGTCTCCGTCAGCGCGGGGTTCTTTGTCGCCGATCCTCGCAATGCCTTTGAAGTCGCGATGGGCGCGACCGTTCTTCCACAGATCGACGAAATTGACTCCGCGACATTCCTCCCATCAAGCCGCAGTGTCGCCTTCCGAAAACCTGCATGGGAACGCGTTGGCGGCTACCCCGAGTGGCTGGACTACTGTGAAGACGTTGTCTTCGACCTTGCCCTTCGAGAAGCGCGCCAGCGCATCGCGTTCGTCCCGGACGCCATCGTGCGGTTTCGTCCCCGTCCAACGCTGCGCGCGTTCTGGCGCCAGTATTTCCGCTACGCGCGCGGAGACGGCAAAGCGGGACTGTGGCCGAAACGACATGCGATACGTTATCTGACCTATGGCGGATTGCTCGGTCTCATCCTCCTGGGAAAACGCGGCACGCCCGCCTGGCCCCTGGTGATCGCCGGAGCGGGCCTCTATCTCCGCCGACCATATACGCGGCTCAGGCCGATGCTCCGCCCGTTGTCCACGGCTCAGCGAACGGAAGCAATCGCGTTCGTGCCTCTGATTCGCGCGGTTGGTGACATCGCGAAAATGTGCGGTTTCCCGGTCGGCATCGCGTGGCGGCTCCGTCATCACGGCTTCGGCTGGACGCGGCGAAACGCATCGGTCGTGCAATCCGATGCTGATTGAGTATTGGTGACGCGACGCGACTACGTCCGGTTGAGCAATGCGAGGCGGAGATATTCGACCGCCCAGAGCGCGGCGCGGCGCCGAATGTCGGCGGGTAGGGTTCGGTAGCCGCGGGTCAGGTCCGTCACGATGCCGTTGGCATCAACGGCACAGACGACCGTGCCGTATTGTGGACTGCCCTCTGTCACATTGACGGAGACACCAAGGCCATATGACGCGCCGAAAAGCCGACGTGCGGTTGAGGCGAGCAGGCGCGCATGCTCCGATGTCGCCAATTCACGCGCGGCGTCTTGCACATCGGAGGCGTCGAGAACCGGTGATCTTCCATCTTCGAGTGTGATACCGCCCCGAAACGGAGAATCGGATGAGAGAAACGCGCCGAGTGCGGTTGTGACCACGCCACCTGTCCCCTGTTCGCAAACGGCGACGGTTTCGCCGCGCCGCGTCGCGAGCGACAAGACGGCCTCGGGCAGCCCGTCATTGTCATAGCCATAAATAAAGTCGCCGAGAATATCCTCGGCCGCCGCGACGATCGGCTTCAGAAGCGCCGTCGCCTCCGCATTCGTGCGTGCCTTCGCCGTGATTCGCACATGGACGCCATCATCCTTGGCGTAGGTCGCAACGGTTGGATTGGTCCCGTGGACGAGATCTCCAAGCACTTCCTCGACGGACGATTCACCGATGCCGATCGTGCGGACATTTCGCGACAGGAGGACCGTCTCCGGCAGATACGCTCCGAGCCTCGGTATCGCCTCCTGCTCCCACATGCGCTTCATTTCGCGCGGTACCCCCGGCATGGCGACGATGATTTTCCCGTCGCGCTGCACGAACCACCCCGGCGCCGTCCCCACCGGGTTCGGGAGCGCCTGTGCGGACGGTATGAGCCACGCCTGCTTGCGATTTCGCTCGGGCATGTCCGCGTTGCGATTGCGGAAGAACGCGCGGATCGTCTCGACCGTCGCTTCGTCTACCTTCGGCGTCTCGCCGACAAGGTCGGCAATCGCCTCGCGTGTCAGGTCATCCTCCGTCGGTCCGACGCCGCCAGTCGTGATGACGAGGTCGGAGCGTTCCCAGCCGCGCCGGAGCGTCTCCACCAACCGATTGCGGTTGTCTCCAACTTGTGAGACGAAGAAGAGGTCAATGCCGAGATCCGCGAGCGACTGTGCGAGGAATGTCGCGTTCGTGTCGGTAATCTGGCCAAGGAGCAGTTCCGTCCCGACACTGACAATTTCCGCGCGCATCTGTTCCTCATTTCCCTTCTCTCGCGGTGGCATGCCTGGCGCGCCCGCGATCGCTTCGGTTGCGGCTACGGCGCGATTATGCCGCGTGGGAAGGAGAATCGCAACGGACCAGCCGCCCGCGCACCGGACGTTGCGCCGGAGCGATTCCCTGCGTACACTTCACCAGACAACGATGGCGACCACGTCTCCGCCGTGCAGACCACGGGAGGAACCAATCCGATGGCGTTTGAAGATCACCGAGGACGACGGCGTATTGTCGTGACTGGCATGGGCATCATCAGCCCGGTCGGCCAAACCACCGAGGATTCCTGGCAAGCGGTGGTGGCGGGAAAAAGCGGCATTGGGCCGATCACCCTCTTCGATGCCGCCGGGCTCGACGTGCGGATCGCGGGGGAAGTGAAGGGTTTCGACGCTGACGGCCGCCTTGGTCGCAAGGAGGCACGCCGCGCCGACCGCTTCTGTCAGTTCGCGATCGCCGCCGCGCTCGACGCGGTGACGGATGCCGATTTGAACATGGATGAGGAAGAGAAAGATCGCGTCGGCGTACTCGTCGGGAGCGGCATCGGCGGGATCGGCAGTCTCTCCAACGCGGTCCAAACCCTGATCGAGCGAGGACCGAACCGCGTCAGCCCATTTCTCATTCCGATGCTCATCATTGACATGTCCAGCGGCTTGATTTCGATGCGCCTCGGTGCGACAGGGCCGAACCATTCGGTCGTCTCGGCATGCACCACCGGCGCGCACGCGATCGGTGAGGCTGCGGAGATCATCCGCAGGGGCGACGCGGACGTGATGGTCGCGGGCGGCGCGGAGGCGGCGATCGTGCCGGTTGGCATTGTCGGCTTCATGAACATGAAGGCGCTGACGACCCGCAATGACGACCCAACCAAAGCCAGCCGCCCATTCGACGCTGACCGCAGTGGGTTCGTCTGCGCTGAGGGCGCGGCGATCCTCATCCTGGAATCAGCGGAGCACGCCATGACGCGCGGCGCGCGTATCCTCGCCGAACTCGTCGGCTACGGCAGCGCGGCTGACGCCTATGACATGGTCCACCCCGCTCCGGAAGGCGCGGGGCTTGCGCAGACCATGCGGCTGACGCTGAAAGACGCTAATCTCGCGCCCTCGGAGATCGGCTACATCAACGCGCACGGGACGTCCACGCCGCTCAACGATGCCCACGAGACGATGGCGCTCAAACATGTCTTCGGCGCGCATGTGCCACCGGTGAGCAGCACGAAGAGTATGACGGGCCACTTGCTCGGCGCGGCGGGGTCCCTCGAGGCGGCATACTCGATCTGTGCGCTACGGGACAACATACTCCCGCCGACGATCAACTACGACACGCCCGATCCTGAATGCGACCTGGACTATGTGCCAAACAAGGCGCGGTGCGCGGAGATCACCTACGCATTGTCGAACAACTCGGGTTTCGGCGGACACAATACCGGCCTCATTTTTGGCCGGTTCGCGGAATAGGGAGGGAATGACATGGGGAAAGAGACGAAGAAGGGCAGCCTCACGCTCGTCAAGGACGCGCCGGTCGAGGCGGAGAACACCGCACCGGAAGCGTCGGAAGCCGATGCGATCGACATCGAACCGGTCGCGCCGTGGTCAACATGGCTCGACGGCAACCGACAAACGCTGAAAGCGCTCCATAGCGACATGCAGTTTCTCATTAAAGGCGTGCCATCTGCCGGCCTGAACTGGCAGCCGGGGGCAAACACAAACTCGCTCTGGGCGTTGACGCTCCACACGCTGGGAACGACGCTGCACCTGCTCGCGACCGCCGCGGACATTGAACCGCGCTGGCAGGAGTGGCAGCGTGCGACGGAACTCGCGGCATCCGGCGATGACCCCGGCTTGCTGCTCAGGGCGATCCGCAATATGGACGACTTCCTCGATAAGGTCTTCTCGGTGCTCGAAGAGGAATCGCCGGAGGCGGAGCGAGACTGGCTCGGCAAGCCGAAACCGGTGAGTTATCTCGTCGCGCATGCCGTCGAGCATGCCGGCCGCCACGTCGGGCACATGGAATTGACGCGCCAGCTGTGGGATCAGCGTGCGAAACGAGGCAGATGAGCGTGAGCATCGCGGAGCATTACACCGTTCCCGATGGGACGTTGCCCTTACTGTCGGGCATCCTGCTGATGATGGACTTCACGCACCGGAACATGATCGCGATCATCGCGGACTTGCCCGATGATGCCCTTGTCTGGCATCCCGCCAGCGATATGGGGCCCCTCTCCGGCATCGTCTGCCATACGATGTATGGTGAGATGTTCGCGATCCGCTGTGCGGCGGGCGAGGATGTCTCGTACACGGACCAAGAGAACGACGCGACATGGCGAATCGCGGAACGCCGGGAACAACTGATTGCACGGATCGCCGAGGGCGACGCGGTCATGAAGCGAATCCTGCCGGTCATGACCGTTGCGGGGATGGAAGAGCGTTTCCATGCATGGAGTGCGGATTCCACGCAGAGCGGCGGCGAATTGATCGCTGAAGCGGCGATTCACACGGGCATGCATTGGGGCCATATGCAGATGACACGACAACTCTGGGAGCAGGCGCATCCCGAGTTCGTCGGCTCGTATTCACGCTGGTAAGGATTTCTGGAGGTCGCCTGATGGCGCTCACAATCGCGGTTCGTTAGCGGAGATATGATGCGCATTCGTTGTCTCATTCAGCGATTGATGCGCATTGCATCTTCTCCATGTTGTGAAAAGAAGCGGGTAACTACCCGTTATTTTCGTCGTGGAAAGGACGACTGCGATGACGACTCCTCAATGCGAGATTCCCTACGACTACACACCTCCTGAACGCGCGCCACCGCTCCTCGCGGGCATGCTCGGTGTTACGCATGAGCGGCACTACGATATGATGCGTCTGGTGCGGGATTTACCGCACGACGCGCTTCTCTGGCGACCGGGGTCAAGGATGAGTTCGCTTGCCGGTCTGGTGCGCCACATCATGGATGACGATGTTCGATGCGCGCGCCGTGCCGCCGGTGAAACGGTGGCGGATGTCGGCAACGGTGCATTCATGGACGCGACGGACGACGCACCAACGCTCGTCGCCTGCATCGTGGAAGGCGATGCGCTCGTCAAGCGATTGCTCGAACCACTGACGCCCGCGCACCTTGCCGAACGACGCGGCTCACAAGCAGATAGCCCTGTGGCTGGCCGCATTATCGCGGATATGGTGGATCATAACGCGATGCACTGGGGGCAAATGCAACTGACGCGTCATCTCTGGGAGCACGCGCATCCGGATTTCCGTGGCGCCTATGAGCACTGGTGGTAATACGCGAATGGGCGGCGGTTGTGATGACCGCCGCCTTCTTTGTCGCTCCCCGCTCCCCGCTCCCTGCTCCCTGCCGCTCGCCGGCTCCTAGTCGAGGTAGCCGCGCAGTTTCCGGCTATATGACGGGTGACGGAGTTTCCGGAGGGCTTTCGCCTCGATCTGGCGAATCCGCTCGCGGGTAATGCCGAATTCCTTGCCGACCTCTTCGAGCGTGCGGAATCGCCCGTCTTCGAGTCCGAAACGGAGGATGATGATCCGGCGCTCTCGCTCGGTCAATTTATGCAGCGCCTCGCCGATCTGCGATTTCAGCAACTGCTGCGACGCCAGTTCCAAGGGCGCGGGCGTCGAATCGTCCTCGATGAAGTCACCGAGGAACGCGTCGCCGTCCTGCCCGACTGGCGCCTCTAGTGAAACGGGGTGCCGCGAGACTTCGAGCACCTGACGGACCTTATCTTCCGGCAAGTCCATTGCGCTCGCGATCTCCTCGTGGGTCGGTTCCCGCTCGTAAATCTGTTGCAGTCGGTGGCTCATCTTCTTGACGCGGTTGATCGTCTCGCCGACATGCACCGGCAGACGGATCGTGCGGCTCTGATCGGAGATCGCCCGCGTAATCGCCTGGCGAATCCACCAGGTTGCGTACGTGCTGAACTTGTACCCGCGTGTGTAGTCGAACTTATCGGTCGCCTTCATCAGGCCGATATTGCCCTCCTGAATCAAGTCCAGGAACGACAGGCCGCGGCCGACATATTTCTTGGCGACGCTGACGACAAGGCGGAGGTTCGCGCGGATCAGATGCTCGCGCGCATCCTCGCCGTCTTTACGGTCGTACTCGAATTCCTCGCGGTCTTCCGGGGAGAGGGTAAGGTCGGTCGCTAACCGATCCTCGGCAGCGAGGCCGCGCTCCATGCGCCTGGCAAGCCAGACTTCTTCCTGCATCGTCAGCAGGTCCGTCTCGCCAATTTCCTGCAAGTAAAGGCGTACGGAATCCGCGGCGATCTGGGCAGCCTGCTGACTATCGAGGCGCTCGTCGTCGGCACGCTCGCTCTTCGATTTCGATGCGCGCGCCGGTGGATCGGGTCGGACGATCGGTTCCTGCTCGACGATGTCGATCCCCTGCTCCAATAGCGTCGCGAATAACTCCTCCATACTGTCGAGATCGTTCTCAAAATTTGGGTACGCCGCGATGATCTCGTCTTGGAGGAGATACCCCTTCTGCTTGCCCTTTTCGAGGAGCGTGACTGACATATACGTTTCACCGCCCGTGGCATGATTGGAACGAGCACCGTTCTGTACCCGTTCCATGCGAATGATCTTGCGCCTTTGAGGCGATTCGTGAACCTGTCGCGGGTTCACCGGGGCAGAACGCCACCCATGCTATTACGAACAATCCGTCGGTGCGTTTCACACCGCCGAACGGTACGCACTCCCGATGCAAGAATACCACCGGAAACCCGATCTGTCGAGCGTTTTCCGCGTCAGACGGCGGAATTGCTCGATGACGACGTTGCTCGGAATTTCGATCGTGAGGACGGATTCGCTCAGAAAACGGGCCATCCGCCTCATCGCGTGAGAGGCGTTTCACGAAACGCGTGACGGGCCTTGACACGTTGTTACGGCAGTGGTATCTTCCTCATCCGCAGCGAGGAAACGCTGCGCGGCGGACGTTAACAGGCGAGGAGGGCAGACGAGGAGCAGCGAAGCGCGCTGGT
>CALBSO010000147.1 GCA_937968015.1 uncultured Thermomicrobia bacterium | reverse complement strand
CCTGTCTCGTGGGCTCGGAGATGTGTATAAGAGACAGAACCGGGTGTTCGCCGTCGGAGGGATTGTTTGATCGGGGAGAGGAGGGTGGCGGGGATACCCTCGGGATCGAGGGCACGGGCGACGGCGAAGATCAGGCGGGGGCGGCGGAGTCCGCGCGGCCACCAGGTGAAGAAGGTCTCCTCGGTCTGGGTGGGGCCGAACTTTTCCTTGTAGAAGCGCAATGACTGGAAGTGGTAGAAGGTATTGAGCCGCGTGTAGATCGTCGCGAACGCCCACCCCGCGAGGCGATGGGCGGGCGGTTGGTGCGCCGGGTCGCAATCTGCCAGCGCCGCCATACCGAGCGTCGCGCACGTCGCGCCCTCCGCCCGGAGCGCGGCGACCGTTTCCTGGAAGAGGAGCTCCGTCACGCCGACCGGCGCGTCGTCATCGCGGATGATGTCCTCCAGATACCACCCATTGCGCGCGGGGATCGGCGAGCAGGCGAGGAGGCCAACGATTTTCTCTCCCTGCCAGGCGAGGAAGAGGCGACGATCCTCCATCCGTTCGAAGGGATGAATGCCGAGCAGGAAGGAGAGCGCGGTCATTCCCCGTGTCGTCAGCCACGTCTCGATCAACTGCTGGACGCGCGCGCGGAGGTCGTCCGTCGCTTCGTCAGGATGGCACCGCCGCACGATGACACCCTCCCGCACCGCGCGATTGATGTTCGCACGAATGTGTTTCATCTTCTGGCCGCGCGCGCTCCATGTCTGGAGATCGTAGAAATTGTCCTCGCCCACCTTGATATGGTCGAAGCCGAGCCGTTCAGTGAGGAGTCGTGTTGCGAGCGGCGTGGCGGGGAGGAAACCAATCGTCCGCTTCGCGCGCCGTGCGGCCTGCTGGAAGGCGGCGGTGAGCGGCACGATATCCGCCTCCGCGCAGACAGGCTCGCCGCCGCAGAGCCAGACGTTTCCGTACTGCTGGTAGGCGATCACGCCGTCAATGCCGGGGGCGGTGAAATAGGTAAAAGGCGGGGGCAGCAGCGTGACATAGGCGTTCGTGTTGTAACCATGGCGGAGGATGATGGATCGCGCCTGCTCGGCTGTCGCCTGTCTCGTCGCTCCCATATCCTCGTTCCTAAATCTGGAACATCGCTGCCGTGTCGTGCCGCTGCCGCTGCTCCACGAGCATATCGAGCGTGATGCGGCCGAGGGCGTCACGAACCGCCGCGTTCACCTGCTCCCATGCCGCGCGCACGACGAGATCGGTCGCGCCGTCATTGCCGCGCGCATCGCTCGATGGGTTCGTGCCCTCGGAGACCGTCGGGCCATCGAGCGCAGCGACGATGTCCGCGATGGTGATAGCGCGCGGCGGTTGAGCGAGTTGATGCCCCCCCTGCGGTCCGCGCAGTGAGCGGATCAGCCCCGCACGGCGCAAGAGAATGAGCAGTTGGTTCAGGTACGATTCCGGGATGCCCTGCCGCGTCGCGATGTCGTGGCTCTGCACGGGCGGGCCACTCGCATGAAGCGCGAGATCAATCAGCGCGCGCAGGCCGTAATCGGTCTTGCTACTGAGCCGCATTGCCGCTCATTTGGCGCACCGGATTGAGGCTGCCGCTCTTGAACCCGGCGAGATCGAGCGTGACGAACCGGAAGCCGATCTCCGTCAGCGCCTCCACAATCGCCGCGCGCTGCTCCAACGCCATCGGGAGGTCGCCCGGTTGGAGTTCGAGCCGCGCGATCTCGCCGTGGTGCCGCACGCGGAAGCCCCGGAAGCCGAGGACGCGCAAATACGCCTCCGCCTGCCCGACCTGATCGAGTTTCTCGATCGTGATGAATGTCCCGTGTGGGATGCGCGACGAGAGGCAGGGGTGCGACGGCTTGTTCCATGTCGGGAGGCCCAGCGCGCCGGAGATCGCGCGGATATCCGCTTTCGTCAGCCCCGCCTCCTGCAACGGCGAGCGGACGTTTCGCTCCTTGCCCGCGTCCATGCCGGGGCGGAACTCCCCAAGGTCGTCCACATTCGAGCCATCCACGACGACGGCGTAGCCTTGTTCCCGCGCGATCGGCGTCAGTTTGTCCCACAGTTCGCTCTTGCAGAAATAGCAACGGTTGACGGGATTACTGACATAGTTTGGATCATCCATCTCCTCCGTGCGGATTTCACGGTAGGGGATGCCGATGTGCGCGGCGATCTTCGGGCATTCGTTCGCTTCCTCGATCATCAGCGAGGGGGAGATGCCCGTCACGGCCAGCGCGCGGTCGCCGATCGCGTCGTACGCCGCCTTCGCGACCAGCGTCGAATCCACGCCGCCGCTGAAGCCGATCAGCACAGAGCCCATCTCGGCAAAAATCGCGAGCAGCCGGTCATATTTCTCCCGGAGGTCCGGCGCGAGGTCGTACAACGGTGGGGCGGCGGTTTGCATAATCCCGTATGCTCCTGCGAACGCGCGATGCTTCACATCAAAACGACGGTAGCACCCGCCTCGCGGGCTGTCAACGCGGGAAAGCAGCCGATACAGGGCAAGCCGTTGCCCTCGATATGAGGGGGCGCGGATGCATCGCGTTGTGCCCCATGCTGTCTGCTCTCCTAATCATCCGCGTGCATGAGCAAGGCGTGGTCGCCGTGCGAGGGCAGTATCGGTAGCGTGGGGACGTATTCGCCAACGAGCGAGAGGAGCAGCTCCGCGCTCACGGGCTTCAACTGCGCGCGGACGTGGAGATATGCCCGGTTGTTGATCGCGGTGTAGGCGACCGGGTCGTCGAGCATGACGAGCACTGGGCAGGATGCCGTGCGCGGGTCGTGTCGGAGGGCATCGAGCAGAAAGAGGCCGTGATCGCGCTCCGCCGCCGCGAAATCGAGCAGAATGGCGACGGGCTGATGCTCCCGCACGCGTGTCAGGAGCCGGTGGTTGAGCGGGTGCGGCGCGGTGCGGATACCGCGCGGTAAGAGGATGCGGTTGTAGTCGTAGACGAGTTCCCAGGTGTCCGTGGCGATCAGTAGTGTGGGCAATACCGGACGGTCCATGCCAACCCCTTTCCACATGGTGCGACTGCCGGGCATTCACCACGCACCACGCACCACGGGCGTGGCGTCCCAGGTCGCACGACTTGTGGTGCAGCCGGGAAGGGCTGACAGGAGACCTGCGCCGCGTTCCCTCTCGATGATGCCTACGAGGTTAGCTGACGGATTCGGGCCGGAGAGACGGCCCTACAACGGTTCGTCCCGTTGATTCACCCCAGTGAATTGGTTCCCCCGCTCGTGATTTGGCACGATTCGGCACGAAATGGGCGCTGCACCGATGGACGTCTATCCATCATCGCCATGATAGCGGAGCAACGAGCAACGAGCAATGGGCAATGAGCAATGAGTACCCAGTCGAAAGTCGAAAGTAATAAGGGGATGCACCGCGAGTCCTTGTTACTTCGCGCCAGCGATGAGATAGGCAAAGTTCTTCGTGTACATGGCGTCGCGGCGGATGGTGAAGCCATGGCGGTCGAGGAGCCAGCGGATGTCGGCGAGGGTGTAACGGTTGAATTCCGCGAAGCGCTGGAAGCAGAAGGCTTCGGGGTCGTTCGATGACGCTGCTTCCGGCGAACCGCTCTCAATCGCGGCGCGCGCCTTCGCCCAGAATGCGTAGAAATCCGCCATCGAGGAGCGCACCCAGCCGGTCATCACGAACGAGCCGCCGGGCCGCAAGGCGTCGTGTATCGTCGCGAGCAGGCGGCGCGGGTCCGCAAAGAAGTGGAAGAAGAAGTGCGCCGCGATCACATCGCACGAGTCCGGCTTGAGGGTGAAATCGGGTGCGCCGACATCCGCGCTGTGCCATTTCGCACGCTTGAGATCGAGGCCGCGCGCTGCGTCGAGCATCTTTGCATCGCGGTCGTATCCCACAAGTGTCGCATCGGGTCGGAGCGCGGCGACATCGCGCAGCCAGAGTCCCGGCCCACAGCCAAGGTCCACGATATGCGGCTTCGGGCCGAGTGGGGCGATTGCTTCCTCCGCGATAATCGCGCGGACGTCCGCCGGGATGCGGTCCTCGTAGGAGCGTGTCATCATCGCGCAGAAGCGCGCGGAGTCGGGCGCCAGTTGTGGCGTGGCGCTCATGCGGATGCCTCCTGAGTTGTGCCACGCACGGCCACCTTTCGCTCCTCCTCGGTGTTCCGCCAGAGCGCGCCGCCGAGCGGTTCTTCGAGGGCGCGCTGGAGGGCGCTGCGCTCACCCGCCGTCAGACCATCGAGCTGTACCGTGCCGTCGAGGACGCGGCGCATCGCCATCGCCTCCTGCGTCAGGTCGCGCCACCCGATACCCGCCGCCCGATCAATGAGGAGCGCGCAAGCGATCATCCCCTCGTAACGGGCGCTTTCCGGCTCCTTGTCACGCACGCCGAGGAAGACCATTGCGACGCGCTGGCCATCCGGCACGTCTGCCGTATCGCGGGAGAATTGGATGCCCTGCTGCGCTTGCGAGCGGCCATGGAGCGCGCCCGCGTCGAAGAAGGCGTACTCGCCGTCAATGACGATGGCGGTGAGCGTGATGCCCATGAACTCCTCGCCGCCAATCGCGCTGGCGAGATTCATGCCGAAGTGCATGGGAAGCGCGTCGTATCCGTGGTTGGGCTTATCCCCTGCCATCACCCCGTCCTTTTCGTTGTGTCGTTCGCACCCGCATACGAGCGTACGCCGCGTTGCCGGTTTCGGCAAGGTGCATGCGAAGATCGAGGGCTCCCCGTGCGGTAGCGATTCAGATTCCGGTGGGTACCGACGTTTAAGTCAGATGAACCGAACAATCTTCTCTACAAGATGCAACCGTCGTTCAAGTTATCCGTTGGATAAAGGGATAGGGACAACTGGGGTAAACGGGGGTCGCGATGGAAGAAGAGGCGAGTCGGGGTCCTGGTCGTCGGTCCCGGTATGGCGTGCCGCTCCTCAATGTCATGTGTCAGATGCCGCGCGAATGGATTGACGCGCTCGACGCGCAGGCGGAAGCCGCGCACGTCTCTCGTTCAGAAATGATGCGGACAATCGTCTCCGCGTGGCTCTGCGAACGCAAACTGATCAGTCCGCCACCGCCGCCAGGCGAAGACCGAACGGCGTAGCGTCTCGCGGGATGCATGTATGCAGGAGGAACCCGCCGCTGAGTTTCATCACGTTCCTCTCCGTGGATTGTTCGACGCCGCTATGATGGTATCGCCGATACCAAGCACGGTATCCACCGGGATCGTCAGTTCCGTGAGAACGGTTGAGGCGAGCGTGTCACTGGAGCGGGCGATGGTGATTTGGCGGTAGAAACCGTCGCGCGGTTCACTGTGCCGCTCCACGACCCCGGCGGCGAGGTCTACGAGCCATGCCTCAGCGATACCTGCCGCCGCATAGCGCGGAAACTTCATCCCACGGTCGTATTCGCGGGATGAATCCGCAACTTCGATCAGCAGCAGGACATCGGCAGGCGTGGGCAGCACAGACGAGTAGTCCCGCGAGCACAAGACGGCGATATCCGGGAGAGGCATGCTGTTGTCGTCCAATCGGATCGGATTCTGCACGTCAATGATCGCGGCATGTCCAATCTGTTTGACGAGCAGATTCGTCAGCGTTCGTACCGCGTAGGCATGATGGACGCCGATCGGACTCATTGCGTTAATCTCCCCGCCGAGCAGTTCAACACGTTCGTCTTCGGATAGAATGCCCGTCTCCACCATGCGTTCGTATTCTGCTGCGGTGAAAGTGCGATGCAATGTCGGTGCGGCCATCGTTCCTGCGCTCCTCATTCGTACCGTGCGGTATGCGTCCCGATACCGCGATTCTATCACGCGCTCGAACCGTGGATGTGGACGATCAGCCAGCGATCCCAGCGCCAGTGGAGGACGAAGGTGCGCCTACCGAACGGCTCGTCCTGAAGGTGGAACGTCACAATCGCGACATCGCCGAACCGCTGCGTCAGCATGTCGGACTGCGTGCGGACGACCTCGGCGCCGCCCGCCGCGCGGACGGCCGCAATCGTGATAGCAAACTGCTCGCGGATACCGGCCTTATCGAGCCGGCTGAGGCACGCGTAGGCGGGCCAGAAACCGGTCACGTCCTCCGCTATATGCGCCATCATCGTGTCGAGATCCATATGGCGAAAGGCATGGCTGAACGCGGCAAGCGTCTCTTCGGGTGTCATTTCATCGGCGGGCATCGGCGCTCCTTTCTTGCTGACTGTCGGCGTTCCCCTGGTCAGAAAGCATCACCGCTTTCCCGATGACGCGCAAGCGGACGCTCCCGTTATCATCGCTCGTTGCTCGTTGTTCATTGCTCGGTTATCGTTCCACGATACCGATTCGCATCCGCAGGAAGGAGCCACACGCCGTGCCGCAGGTTGAACTTGCTGAAATCGTTCTCCCGGACTTCGGCCCGCCGCACATGGAGCCGGAGATTCCCATCGCCACGTATGAGGCGCGGCTGCGCGAGACGCGCGAGCGGGCCGCGTACTCCGGCTACGACGCGCTGCTCGTCTACGGCGACCGCGAGCACTTCGCGAATATCACCTATCTGACGGGATATGACCCGCGCTTCGAGGAGGCGTTGCTCATTCTCGCGCCGGGCCGCGCGCCGACCCTGCTTGTCGGCAATGAAGGGGTGGCGTACGCCGCCCTCAGCCCTGTGCCCATGGAGCGCGTGCTCTACCAGAGTTTCAGCCTGCTGGGGCAGCCGCGCGGCGCGAGCAAACCACTCGCGACGATTCTTCGCGAGGCGGGAATCGTCCAGGGATCCAAGGTCGGCATCGCGGGGTGGAAGTATTTCACGTCGGTCGAGACGGCAACGCCCGCCGCGTGGATCGAAGCGCCCGCCTATCTCGTGGACACATTGCGCGAGAGGCGCTGCACCGTCTTGAACGCGACCGCGCTCTTCATGGACCCGGCCCACGGCCTCCGCGCGATCAATGATCCGGACCAACTCGCGCGCTTCGAGTACGCCGCAACGCTCAGTTCCGAGGCGGTCAAGAACGTTTTGTTTCATGTGCAACCGGGCATGACCGAGTATGACGCCGTGCGCCTGATGGGCCTCAACGGCTTCCCGCTCGCCTGCCACCCGATGTGTTCAGCGGGTGCGCGGGCAGTCGCCGGGCTGCCCAGTCCGTCCAGCCGCGTGCTGGCCGAGGGTGACCCGGTGACGGTCGCCCTCGGCCTCTGGGGGGCGCTCAATGCCCGCGCCGGATTCCTCGTGCGGGACGCGAGCGACCTGCCGAACGGCATCCACGATTATGGAGAAAAACTCGTCGCGCCCTATTTCCGCGCGGTCGTCGAATGGTATGAGGCAGTCGGTATCGGCGTAACGGGCGGCGACTTGTTCGCGATCATTGATCGGCATCTCGGCGACCCCTTTTTCGGCGTCGGCCTCAACCCCGGCCATTTGATCCATCTCGATGAATGGCTGAACTCACCGATCTTCCGCGACTCACGCCAGCAACTCCGCTCCGGTATGGCCCTCCAAGTAGACGTGATCCCGGCGACCCATTCGCCCCACTTCACGACGAACATTGAGGACGGCATCGCCCTCGCGGACGAACCACTCCGCGCGGCGTTCGCGGCGAAATACCCGGAGGCGTGGGAACGCATCGAGCGACGGCGGACATTCATGCAAGACGTACTCGGTATCCATCTCAAGCCGGAGGTGCTCCCCTTCTCGAATATCCCCGCGTATTTGCCCCCATTCTGGCTCTCGCCGCACCGGGCGATGCGGGTGGCGAAATGACGGAGCGCGAAACGAGACAGCCGATCCCATGGTCCTGGGTTGATCCGCGCATCGAGGTGCGCCCGTCATTCATCGCCGGGCGTGGCACGTTCGCGCACGAGACCATCCGTGCGGGCGAGATCGTGGAAATCTGGGGCGGCGTGCGGATCACCAACGAAGAACTGGATTCCATCGCGGCCAGTGAGAAACGATACAACTCCGCCGCCATCGGCGAGGGCGTCAACCTGCTGTTTAATCTCGATGACCCGTACGGTTTCGACAACCACTCCTGTGACCCGAACCTCTGGATGGCTGACGCAATCACCATCGTGGCACGGCGGGGGATCGCGCGGGACGAGGAATTGACGATAGATTACGCACTGTTTACTGTCACGCCGTCATGGACAATGGAGTGCCAATGTCGGTGCGGTTCCCCGCTCTGTCGTCATCGCATCACCGGAAACGACTGGCTGCGAGCCGAGTTACAAGAACGCTACAAAGGTCACTTCTCCCCCTTCATCAATGAGCGGATTCGGATGATGCGCGATACACCCGCATAAACAGGGCACAAACCGGCGACGAAAGGAGTGGATATGACAACGCAGAGAGCGAAAGAGGCATGGGTCACACTGGCGACGGAGGAGCAGATTCGCGCGCGGATACCACCCGATGCGCCCCGACATCCGTACGACTTCGGCTTCCTCGCGCCGATGTCCCGCCTGACGCAGGCGCACCCGGAAATCGGGCCGAAGTTCTCCGCGCTCTTTGCGCAGATCATGTTCGCACCCGGCGCACTGACGCGGCAAGAGCGGGAGATGGTCGCGGGTGTCGCGGCCGCCGCGCAGGATTGCTACTACTGAACATCCTCCCACGCGGAGTTTCTGCGTGTCGAGGAGGGTGACCCGGCATTGGTCGAGGCGATCAAGCAGCGGCGGTGGCGCGACCTGTCGCACCTGACCGACCGCCAGTACGCCCTCTGCACCGTCGCGGAAAAGATGAGCGCGACACCGACGCGGATGGTCGAGGAGGATTGGCAGCCCCTGCGCGCGCTCGGCTTCGATGACCGTGCCTGCCTGGAAGTGGCGCACATCGTCGGCATCTTCAACTACCTGACGCGCCTCGCGGACGGCCTCGGCCTCCAACTCGACCCCGTCACCCGCGCCGCCGCCGAGGGTGGCCCCGCCTTGGAGCGACCGAGGGATTGAGAGGTTTTCGTATGGCGGTTTCGACAGAGATGAGTGCGAAGCGACAGGCGCGGGCGAAGGAATACGCCGGGATTCGGCGGCGGCTCTATTTTGCGCGGGCGGCAGCGACGTTCGTCGTGTTGGCGCTCCTCGTCGTCACCCCACTGTCGAAGGGGGTGCGGACGGCAATTGAGCGGCGAACGACGAACCAATGGCTCGTCGTGCTCGTCTATATCGTGATCTTTGGGGTGGTGGCCGAGATTGTGACATTCCCGCTCGGGGTCTTGAGCGGCTGGCATCTGCCCCGGAAATACGGGCTGTCGCACCAATCGTTCGCGAGTTGGCTGGCGGACCTCGCGAAAGGCTCAGCAATCGGCGGCGCGCTCGGCCTGGGGATGATCGAGTTGCTCTATTGGGGCCTGCGGCGGCTGCCGAATTGGTGGTGGCTGGCGGGCGGCGCGGTCTATCTCCTCTTTAGCGTCGTCCTCTCGAACCTCGCGCCGGTGCTGATCATGCCGCTCTTCAATACGTTCACGCCAATCGGGGACCTGACACTCCGGGAGCGCATGCTGCACCTCGCGGAGCGGGCCGGAACGCGCGTGCGCGGCGTCTTCACGATGGATTTTAGCCGCCGCACGAGCACCGCCAATGCCTTCGTCACCGGGATCGGCGGCACACGCCGCATTGTCCTCGGCGATACGTTGATCGCCAACTACACGCCGGAGGAAATCGAGGTCGTGATGGCGCACGAACTCGGCCACCATGTACATGGCGACATCTGGCGTGGCATGGCCTTCGATACCGCCGCGACGCTGGTCGGGCTACTCATCGCGAACCTGCTCCTGCATGCGTGCGTGGGTGCTTTTGGCTATCATTCGATCGGCGATGTCGCGGCTTTCCCCCTCCTCGCGCTCATCCTCTCCGGCTTCGGGCTGGTGACGATGCCGCTGACGAACGCCTACAGCCGCGCCCGCGAACGCGCCGCCGACGCCTACGCCCTCACACTGACGGGGAACGCGCCCGCCTTCGTCACCGCCATGCAGCGGCTGGCGAACCAGAACCTCGCGGAGATCGAGCCGCCCCGCTGGGTCGTTCTCCTCTTCTACAGCCATCCGTCCCTTGCAGAGCGCATCCGATGGGGCGAAACCGTTGGTCCTTGCTGAAAACCCTCCGCAGCAAATTGCGGCCATTATCAGCGATCGGCTATGCTGCCCGTGTGTATCGTCGGGGAAAGGAGGGAGGGGATGCAGATCTTCCTGGAAACCGAACGCTTGCTGCTGCGCCGCTTCACCGAGGACGACGTGGACAACTTGGTCGCGCTCGACAGCGACCCCGACGTCATGCGCTTCATCACCGGCGGCCCGCCCACACCCCGCGAGGTAATCCAGAATGACTTTTTGCCCACGTACCTCCGCTATTACGAACGTTTCGCAGGGTTTGGCTTCTGGGCGGCCATCGAAAAATCCAGCGGGGAATTTCTGGGGTGGTTCCACTTCCGGCCACCAAAAGACAGCAGCCCCCATGACGTCGAACTCGGCTACCGGCTACGCAAAACAGCGTGGGGCAAGGGGTACGCCACCGAGGGATCGCGCGCGCTAATCCGCAAGGGCTTCACCGAACTGGGCGTGCGGCGCGTATTTGCCACGACCTACCAGGACAACGTCGGCTCGCGCCGGGTGATGGAGAAGGCGGGCTTGAGGCTGGTGCGGACATTCCGCATGACTGCCGCGGATTTGGTGGCTCACAGCCTTCCCGCCGATGACCTCTGGGATGGGGACGATGTCGAGTATGCGCTGGAGAAAGTGGACTGGGAGCAGCAGGAATAGGAAGATTGCCCGAATTCATCCCTGGCCTACAACTGAGTGAGGCGTATTATCGCGAGGCGGTGCGCCCGATCCTTGACGCGGCGTTTCCGGGGCTCGTCTATGCCGCCGCGCTGATCGGCCCCGGTTCGGACGTACTCGGCTACGACACGCCGCGCTCCACCGATCACGGCTGGGGGCCGCGCTGCTGGCTCTTCCTGCCCGACGCCAACGCGAACAATTACCGAGATGCGGTTGATGAGATGCTACGGGAGCGATTGCCTCTCATCTTCCGGGGCTACCCGACAAACTTCGTGCGCGCCGCGCACGGCAGTCTGCTCCTTGAAGCGATTGACTCCGGGCCGGTCAACCATCAAGTCGTCATCGTATCGCTACCGCGCTTCTTCGTCCGGCGACTCGGCTTCGACCCGACAGGAGAGATAACGGCGGTGGATTGGCTTGCCTGCCCGCAGCAGACATTGCTCGAAATGACAGGCGGCACGGTCTTCCACGACGGGTTCGGCGCGCTGACGGCGGCTCGACAGCGGCTCGCGTACTACCCGGACGAAGTCTGGCGGGCGCTCCTCGCGGCCCAATGGCAGCGCATCTCACAGGAGGAGGCGTTCGTTGGGCGGTGCGGCGAAGTCGGGGATGAACTGGGGTCGGCGGTCGTCGCGGCGCAGCTGGTGCGGGAGATCATGCGGCTCTGCTTCCTCATGGAGCGGCAATATGCGCCCTACAGCAAGTGGCTCGGCACGGCGTTTTCCCGCCTCTCCTGCGGCCCCGCCCTTATGCCGATTCTGCACGATGCGCTCCACGCGGCGACGTGGCAGGAGCGCGAACCGCCGCTCGGCGTCGCCTACGAAACCGTCGCGCGGATGCATAACGCCCTCGCCATTACCGCGCCGCTCGACCCGCGCACCGGCCATTACCACGGTCGCCCATTCAAGGAGGGGGAGGGTCGCCCCTTCACCGTCATTCATGCGGAACGGTTCGCCGACGCGATCCGTGCGTCCACCACGGACGATATGCTGCGCGATCTCGCGTCATACACCGGTGGCATTGACCAATGGGTAGACAGCACCGATGTCGTATCGCACCCGGATCGGATCGCCCGATTGCGCTCCCTATTTACCGAAAATCTCCCCCTTCCCGTGTCGGGAAGGGGGTTGGGGGGTTAGGCGCAGACTGCCGCGTCGGCGCTCCAGCGATTGAAGGAGGTCTCTTCACCCGCCGCCAGTTGGTCGCGCACTGCCAGCCAGTTGCGCGACCAGACGGCCGGATCGCGCACGACCGATGCGGGATGCGCCGCCGAGCGAGCGATGAACCCGGCTGGCGCGAAGGCAGGGCGGCCCGTCGGCTGGCCGATGGGCTGGAAGCGGAGGTCGAAACTGATGCGCACCTGATCGGGCGTCACGTTGTCGAGCGAACTATGGACAGTGCTCTGCGTCATCAACAGGACGCTGCCCGGCTTCATCGGCAGGGCGACCGGATCGCCGGGCGGGAGCAGCATATCGGGGATCGCCAGCCCGCCCGGCCCGCCGGGGCAGTGATCGAAGAGTTCGCGCCCGTGGCTGCGCGGGATAACTTGCATGCAGCCGTTCTCGACGGTGGACTCCGTGACGGGCATCCAGACGGTGAGGATGGACGATTCGTCCGCCTCCGGCATCAACACGCCATTGTCCTG
Source organism: uncultured Thermomicrobia bacterium (assembly GCA_937968015.1). Classification (GTDB taxonomy): domain Bacteria; phylum Chloroflexota; class Chloroflexia; order Thermomicrobiales; family JALYUS01; genus JALYUS01. The sequence goes on along the minus strand of CALBSO010000147.1, from coordinate 13,877 downwards.
GTGCCAGGGAATCTTGGCGATCAGGCCGTTTGCCGGGTCCGCGACGGCGCGCTTCGGCAGTTTCATGCGCGTGTGCTGCACCGGGCAGGAAAAAATCTCCGGCCCGATCACACTCTCGACGAGATCGAGCAGGCGGGGGTTGGAGAGTACGCGGAACATGGCAGGGCCGGTGTAGATCGGCGTATCGAACCGCACGCCCTTCTGGGGCAGCGAGAAATCGAAGTGCTGCGAGAGCACCTGCTTGCTCTCCGCGCAGATTTCCGTCACCCGCTCCGCGAATGGCAGGTCCGCGTAAATGGACGAAATCGCGCCTTCCGCGTAAAGCCGGTCGGCAATACCATCCAAAATCACGCGGTACTCATCCATCACCGGTGCAAAATCGCGCGCGGGATCGAGCACGTTCTCGACGACGAGATAGCCTTCCTCCGCGAACTGCTTCAATTGCGCCCTGCTCAATCCAAGCATAATGGCCTCCGATTCTGTGTCGCACATGATACGAGTGCTGCCAGTCTCACTGTACCACGCATTTTGGAGGTGCGGCGCGATCGGGGCATCCGCGTATCATCCTCCCCAACTTCCCTATACTCTTGCTCTTGCTAGCATATTCCGCTATCATTCACCCGTGAATACGAAACAGCGCAAGACGCTCGCGTTGATCTTCGCGAAACCCACATCGGCGGCGGTGCCGTGGCGGGATATCGAGAGCCTGTTCGTCGCGTTGGGTGCAACGGTGAGCCAGGGGCGCGGCTCGCGCGTTCGTGTTGAGTTGAACGGACATGACGCGATCTTTCACACACCACACCCGCGCCCGGTGGCGGAGCAGGGTCGAATTCGCGATGTGCGAGAGTTTCTGGAGAAAGCAGGGATACAGCCATGAGCGGATTTACGTACAGGGGCTATACCGGGGCAGTGGAAATTGACACCGAGGCGGAAAGGCTGCACGGCCGCGTCCTCGACCTCGACGCGGTACTCACTTTCGTCGGCGACACCGTACCGGAAGCGGAGCAGGCATTCCGCGATACGGTAGATGACTACCTCGCATGGTGCGCGGAGCGCGGCAAGAAGCCGGAGAAGCCGTATTCCGGCACCCTCTACATCCGCACCAGCCCGGATGTGCATCGCGAGGCGGCTATCGCGGCAGCGCGGGAGGGCAAAAGCCTCAATGCGTGGCTCGCCGAGGTTGTCGCACAGGCTGCCCATCATGCGGTGCAGACATCGGAGCGGACGCGTATGGATCGTTGAAAAGACGCCCTCAGGCAAACACGGAGATGTGACGCTCCACCAGCAGGCGCTCGATCATCAGACAAAGAAAAACGCCGCCCCGACGAGGAACGGCGTTTCGATGGTGCGGGCTACACGTCCTTGTTGAGCGTGAGCAGGAACTCCTCGTTCGTGTCGGTCTTGACGATCCGGCTGAGCATCAGTTCGATGCCCTCAGAGCCACCGAGCATGGAGACCATGCGACGCATCGTCCAGACCTGCCGCAGCGTGTTGGAGGAGAGGAGCAGTTCCTCGCGCCGGGTGCCACTGCGCTGCACGTCAATCGCAGGGTAAATCCGCCGCTCGGCCAACTTGCGGTCGAGATGCAGTTCCATGTTGCCGGTGCCCTTGAACTCTTCGTAAATGACGTCGTCCATGCGGGAGCCGGTATCAATCAGGCAGGTCGCGACGATCGTCAGGCTGCCGCCGCCCTCGATGTTCCGCGCCGCGCCGAAGAAGCGCTTGGGCGGGTAGAGCGCGACCGGATCAATACCGCCGGAGAGCGTACGCCCGGAGGGTGGCACCGCGAGGTTGTACGCGCGGGCGAGGCGGGTGATCGAATCGAGCAGGATCACCACATCGCGCCCGCCCTCAACGAGCCGCTTGGCCCGCTCCAGCGCCATCTCCGCCACCTTTGCATGATCCTCGACCGGCTCATCGAAGGTACTGGAGACGACTTCGCCGTCCACCGAGCGGCGCATGTCTGTCACTTCTTCCGGGCGCTCACCGATCAGACAGACCATCAGATGCACATCCGGGTGGTTGGTCGTGATACCGTTGGCGATCTGCTTGAGGAGCATCGTCTTACCGGCCTTCGGCGGCGAGACGATCAGACCGCGCTGCCCCCGCCCGACCGGCGCGACGAGGTCCACAAGCCGCGTCGAGAGGACATCGGGGCGCGTTTCGAGTTGCAGGAGTTCCATCGGGAAGATCGGTGTGAGCGAATCGAAATGCGGGCGGTTGCGCGCCTCATCGGGGCTGACGCCGTTGATCGCCTCCACGCGGAGGAGGCTGAAGAACTTTTCGCTCTCCTTCGGCGGCCGCACCTGGCCGGAGACGAAATCACCCGTGCGGAGACTGAACTTGCGGATCTGCGACTGCGAGACGTAGACATCTTCCGGGCCGGGCAGGAAGCGTTCCTGCCGCAGGAAGCCGTAACCGTCCTCGACGATATCGAGGACGCCGGAGCCGAAGATGTTGCCCTGCTGCTCCGTTTGCGCCTGCAAGAGGCGGTAGATGAGGTCTTGCCGCCGGAGCCGCGTCGGGTTCGCGAGGCCCCAGTCATTCGCCATCTCCAACAATTCTTCCTGGCTCTTCGCGTCGAAGTCCGCGACCGTCAGGTCGTTGCTGTTCGGCGCGGTGGCGGGTTCGATCGCGAAGGAGGGCGAGCGCACCGTTTCGCCGTAGGAGCGGCTGGACGCGCCATTGATATTCGCGTAATCGCGCCCGCTCGCGCGGTATTCGCTGCCACCCCGGCGTTCATTGCCCCGCTCGGCGCTCCGCGATTGCTGATTCGTACGATTGCCGTTCTGCCCTTGCTGGCTCTGGCGCCCCTGCGTACCACCGCGATCCGGGCGTGCGTTCTGGTTCTGGCGCTGGTCGTCACGCGGGGGCCGGGCATAGGGCTGCCCGGATTGCGTCCGCTGCGGCCGTTGCTCTTCGCGTGGGGGCCGGGGGTACGGTTGCGGCCGGGCATGTACCTCGCGCGCCGGGGCGAGTGCGGCGGGCGGCTCCGGCATCTCCGGTGGCTCGATCGTCGTCATCAGGCCCGCGCTGCCGAACATCTCACGGTCCGAGACGACATGCGGCGCGGTCGCGGCGGCATCCGGGGCCTGTGCCTGCAAGGGCGCATTCGGCTCCGGTGTGTCGTCAATGGACGCGGACGTCCCGACCGAGGCGGCGGCACGCGTGCGGCGGCGCGGCGCGGCAGTCTCCGCCTTCGCGGGCGGCTCTGGGGCCGCGGTGGCTTCCTGGATTTTGGGGGCACGGGGGCGGCGGCGCCGGTCGGGTGTTTCGGTGGCGAGGGGGGTCACGGTCTCAGCCGTCTCCGTGCGCTCGTCCACCAGTGTGGTTCCTTGCCTGTCGTCATTCATGAGTTGTTGCTTTGTCCTTTGCTTGAGGTGGATATCAGATGCAGCGCGAAGACGCGCGATGCAGCGAACAGAAAACCCGTGGGTCCCGGCGCAAGGCCGGTACGGCGCGGTCCCGCTGGTATGCGTACCATGTGACGGCCCTGGTCATCACACGCGCTACCACGCGTACACACGGGGAACGAAAGGGGCGACGCTCTACTGTCTTGTCGTGTCGCTCGCGACACACGCATTGCTCCGGTCACGCATTTGCAACGTGGATGCCAGAAGACTCAATGCAGGGGAGACAGTGCGTAGCGGCCGATGGGCGCTACGACGATGCGGGGTAGCCCCGCACCTATGCGTTCTGCATTTTAGCACACCTGTCAAGCAAATAGCAATCGCGGCAAGTGGCAGGCAATGGGTAGCACGAGGAACGGTCAATCCCAAGCCTCGCTCTCCCTCTGGTAAAATCGCTATCTTGTACAACACAGGGATACCCCAAAACATTCCTGCCCCCTCAGACATCCCTTTTATGCCCCGGCGGCGGCCATCGTGGCGGCCGTCTCCGCGAGGCGCGTCGCGTAGCCCATCTCGTTGTCGTACCACGCCGCGACATTGACCAGCGTACCATCCAACACCTCGACAAGCGGGATGTCAATGAGCGACGAAAGGCGGTCGCCGACGATGCGTGATGAGGCCCACTCCTCTTCGAGTACGCCCATCACCCCGTGCAGGGGCGCTTGTGCGGCGGCAGAGCGGAAGGCATCGCGCACCGCGTCGGCGGTAGTCGGCTTCTCTACGACGGCATTCAACTCGACGATGCTGCCCGTGCGCACGGGAACGCGGTACGCCTTGCCAGTGACGTTGAGATCGGGCCAGATGAATTTGAGCGCCTTCGCCGCGCCGGACGATGCCGGGATGACGTTCTCAGCGGCGGCCCATGAGTCCCGGCGATCCTTCATCGGTTGATCGGTGAGCGACTGCGAGTTCGTGTAGGCATGGACGGTGGAGAAAAGCCCCATGCGGATGCCGTACTCCTCCCGCAGCACCTTGACGACCGGCGCGAGCGCGTTCGTCGTACAACTCGCCATGCTGACGATTTTATGTGCAGCGGGATCGAATGCATCGAGATTAATTCCCCGCAACAGCACGGCGTCGCAGTCGTCGAGGCTCTTGCTCGGCGCGCTGACGAGCACATGCCCCGCGCCCCGGTCGAGGTGCGCCTGCGCCCCGCTCCGCACCGTCGCCCGGCCCGTGCAGTCCACGACGACATCCACGCCGAGCGCCTGCCAATCCGGCAGCGTGTCCATGCTGTTGATGTACTTCATCCGGTGATCGCCGATCACCAGTTCATCGCCGTCGGCGCGCACCGCTTCCGGCCAGACGCCGTAGTTCGTGTCCACCGCGAAGAGGGACGCGAACGTCGGCAAGTCGCGGATATCGGAAATCGAGACGGGCACGAACCGGTCATCCCGGAGCGCTGCCTTGAGGATCGAGCGACCAATCCTGCCAAATCCATGAATTGCGATTGTCTTCATGCATTCACCTCTCGTATCGTAGGCGATGAACCCAGAGCATTTCCGTTCGCGCGAACGGCGACAATGACTATCGCACATCTCTCTCCACGCCGATCGGCCAAGAAATTGCTTCCGGGATATGTTGCAGGGTGGCAGCGGTAGCCACGGGCATTGTACACTGCGGATTGTGCCCCATGACGTGGGCGCACCGCTCGAAGAGGAGGAGTATCCCGTGGCGACGACCGCTCACCCATCCACTGCACAGTACGCAGCAGTCCGGCAGCGCATCCAGACCGCGATTGCCTTCCCCGTGACGCCCTTCCATGCCGATTACTCGCTCGATGAAGCGGGGGTCCGCCACCTCGTGCGTTTCATGGTCGAGGGGGGCATTCAGGCGCTCGTCACGGCGGGAGGTACTGGCGAACTCTACAACCTCGACCTTGATGAGTGGCGCATCGTCGTCCGTGCGACCACCGAGGAAGCGCGGGGGCGTGCCCTGATTCTCGCGGGCGTCGGCTTCAATGGCGCGACGGGTGCGAAAATGGCCCGCGAGGCCGAGTCTCTCGGCGCGGACGCCCTGCTGATCTTCCCACCCTATTACCGCACCGGCGACGAGGACGGCTTGTTCCGCTACTATCAGATGATCGCGAGCGCGACCGACCTGCCGATCATCCCCTACAGCCGCGACCATGCGGTGATCGGCCCGCGTCTCGCCGAGCGGCTGGCGGAGATCCCCAATGCGATCGCCTACAAGGATGGACAGGGCAGTGTGCGGAACTTCATGCGCGTGCGGCAACATCTCGGCGACCGCTTCATCTGGCTCGCCGGTACGGGCGACGACCTCGCCCCCGCCTACTTCACGGCAGGCGCGCAGGGGTATACCTCCTCCGTCGCCAATGTCTCCCCTCGCCTCGCGCTCGATCTGCTGCACGGCGTTCAGACGGGTAAGTTTGTTGAGACGCAGGCGCTCGTGGATCGCGCAATCGTGCCGCTCTACGAATTACGAGACAAGCGGCGCGGCTACGAAGTCTCCGCGATGAAGGCAATGATGGAGGGGCGCGGCCTGCCCGGTGGCCCCGTCCGCCCGCCGCTCCTCGACCTGAATGCCGAAGAGAAAGCCCAAGCCGCCACCTGGGCCGCTGACTGGCCCTACTAACGAAGGACTGAGCGATGAGGACTGAGGGCTGAGGGGAACTGAATCCCTTCTCAGTCCTCAGTCCTTTTCCCTAATCTACCGGGCGCGGGCCGGGATCGCTGAGGTCGGTCAGATGCAGGTGGTTGATGACGCGGACAGTCAGGTCGTTCGCGCAACGGATCTGGCAGGAGAGACGGACGTTCTCGGGGAGATCAACTTCACGCGCGAGACGCCCCTTCTCCGCCTCGCCCATCTCACCCGCATCGCCCGCGAGCAGTTCGACGCGGCAGGTCGTGCAGCGCGCGTTACCGCCGCAACGGTGAAGAATGTCAATCCCCGCGTCTTCGATGGCGAGGACGAGTTTCTTGCCTGCGGGCGCCTCGAATGCCTTGTCCCCCTCGGCCGTGATCGTCGGCATGCGTCGTCCTTTCCTTGTCCTCGTACAACTACGCTCCGCCCATCGCGGAGGTCGCCGGAATCGTGCCCCTGTCCGAACCGTTGCCCTGTAACGGCATGCGGGGTGTGCCTATTCCCTCCCCTGTCCATCGCGGTCGGCGCTGACACGGTTCATTCCCGCGTACGAAAAACTTCAACGCCGACGGAACGGAGGATGCTCCCCTTGATCGGCGCCTCCGGCTTGCGGATGGTGACGCGAATATCTCGTACCTCAGCGTTTGCGGCGAGGACGGCGGCGGCGATCTTCTCCGCGACGGTCTCGATCAGGTTATATGGCCCGCCTTCGGCGATCTCGCGCGCCTGGCGATAGACATCGCTATAGGAAGTGGTCTGCATCAGGTCATCTGTCGTGCCCGCCGCGCGCAGGTCCCGCGTCATCGTGATATCCACGATAAATCGCTGGCCGAGTTTCTTTTCCTCCGGATGCACGCCATGATAGGCGTAAAAGATCAGCCCTTCGAGGAAGATGCGGTCCCGGGTTGGCACGGTCGGGTCCTTTCGCACATCTCGTCTCACGCTCCACGCTCCACGCTCGGGCTGATGCTATCACAGCATCTCCGCGTAAGAGTGGGTACGCTATACTGCATCGCCGGAGCAACCCTGCGCTGTTCTACGTGAAACGACGAGAAGCAATGAGCAGTGAGCAATGAGCAATGAGCAATGAGGTCGGGGCACATGGCAGTGCGCCCGCCCCCGTTCCGCCCTCCCTGTTGTGCGCCGTAATCGTCACCGGTGGCGTGGTTGGCGATGACGCGTTTGTGCGGGCGCACTGCGCTGCGGCGGACCTGCTGATCGCGGCGGATGCGGGCGCACTCGTCCTCGAACGGCTCGGCGTCGTGCCCGATCTCGCGGTCGGCGACTTCGACACGGCGGGGCCGGAAATCGTCGCGCGTCTCACTGCCGCGGGCATCCCGACCGAAACGCACTCGATGGCGAAGGATTACACCGACACCCACCTCGCCATCGTCATCGCGATTGCCCGTGGCGCGACGGAGATCGTCGTCCTCGGCGCGCTCGGTGGCCCGCGCTACGACCATATGTTGGCGACTGCGCTCTCGCTCGCGGCCCCGGCGTTCGCGGGCGTCCGTATTCTCCTCGTGGACCCGCTGCACTCGATGCTCGTCCTCCGACCCGGCGAATCGGTCGCGCTCCACGGCACGCCCGGCGAGTACGTCTCCCTCCTCGCGCTCACCGAGGAAGTCACAGGAGTCTCCGGCGACGGCCTCCTCTATCTCCTCCCCGCCATCTTCCGCCTCGGCGACAACATCGGCGTCTCCAATGAATTGATCGTTCCCGAAGCGATGGTTTCAGTCGGCGGCAGCGGCATCCTGCTTGTCATTCATACACACCAGTCGAAGGCTGTTGTCGGTCCTGCATGAAGGTGAGACGGATCAAGACCCTGGTCGGCAATCGCGATCGCCGAGTGCAGTCGCTGAGCCAATGAGCGCCAATCGTCAGGTATAATCCCCGCGCGAGCATCGCATCCGCACGGAAGGAGCAGGGGTGAGTACGGACAATGAACGCTCGGACGCGGTGATCGCGGGATTGGCGGAAATCAAACCGGCGGTCGTGCCGATGCTGCCATCCAGCACGCTCAGGCGCATCCTCGACTGGGTGATGGCGCAGCCGGATATCCGCTCCTTCCCCGTCACGCGGGAGGAGGAGGCAGTCGGGATCATGGGCGGCCTCGCGCTGACCGAGACACCCGCCGTCCTGATTATGCAGGATAACGGCGTCGGCAACTTCCTCACCGCCCTGACGACCTTTCCGCAGGCATACCATCTCCCGTGCTTCATGCTGATCGCGCGGCGTGGCGGCATCAATGAGTACAACTCGATGATCCACCTGATCTCTGAGCGTGTCCCCGCGATTCTCGACGCCGCGAACATCCGCACCTTTCATCTCGACGCGATGACGCCGCTCGATCAATGGACGCGCACGGTCGTCAAGGGGTACGAGTTCGCGCGGATCACGCATCGCCCGGTCGCGGTGCTCGTCAACCTGATGGGAGGCTGACCGATGGCGACCCTCTCACGCGCGGAGGCGCTGAAGATCATCACCGAAATCTTCCCGCAGGAACCGACAGTCGTCACACTCGGCGCGACGGTGCGCGAGTTGATCGCCACCGTCGGCAAGCGGGAGAACGACTTCTATGTCCTCGACAGCATGGGTTTGCCCGTCGCGATTGGCCTCGGTATCGCCCTCGGCAGGCCGGAGAACCCGGAGAAGGTCGTCGTCATAGAGGGCGATGGTGGCCTGCTGATGGGCCTCTCAGCACTACCAACCGTCGGCTTCCTCAAACCGCGGAACCTCGTCATCCTCGTCCTCGATAATGGCACCTACGCGAGCACCGGCGGCCAGCCGACCGCCGCGACGACGACCGATTTCGCCGCCGTCGCGGCGGGATGCGGCATTCGTGGCGTCACCGTGGATGATGACGCGGGTTTCCACGCCGCGCTCGCCGACGCGAAAGCGATGGACGGCCCGACGCTCGTCCGCATGATGATTGACCAGCGGAGCATCAAAACGCCCTACCTGCTCGAAGACCCGATCCTGCTCTCGGCGGCGTTCCGGAAATTGGTGGGGAGGACCTAACCTCCAACCCCCTTCCCGGAAAGGAAGGGGAAGCGATCTTTGGGAGACCACGATGTGCAGCGAACCTCACGGCACGTCGAGCGAGCCATCCCTCTGGGCAGATGAGAGAGGTCGGGAGTGAGGTTCCCCTCGTTGCTCGTTGCTCATTGCTTTCTCGCGTGCGAGACTGACGGAAGCAGAAATTCGCGGGCCGCGGGGGAGATCATGCACATCAAGCGGTTGCAGCATGTCAGCATCGGCATTGAGGCGGGGCGGGAGGATGAGGCGCGCCGCTTCTACGGCGAGGCGTTGGGCCTGCGGGAGAAGCCGCGCCCGATGGGTCTCAAGGACCGTGCCCTGATCTGGTACGACATCGGCGAGGACGAGCACGAGATTCACTTACTCCGCACCGATCCGGCGGAGTTCAGCCCGCCGCGCGCCGCCGATCACCTCTGCATCGAGGTGGACGACATCGCGGCGATGCGCGTGCACCTGAATGCACAGCATGTGCCGATCAAGGAGACAAGCGTCATTGATAACCGCCCGCGTTTCTTCGTCGAAGACCCGTTCGGCAACTCGATCGAACTCGTGCAGATAACCGGCCGGTTCACACCGGTGAACGAATAGGAGGGCGGGATGGCGGAAGGGAAACTGAGCGGGCAAGTCGCGATTGTCACCGGCGCGTCGAGCGGCATCGGGCGAGCGACGGCGTACGCGCTCGCGGAGGAGGGCGCGAAGGTCGCGATCGTCGCGCGCTCGGTAGAGGTCATCAACAAAATAGCGGACGAGATTAATGGCAAAGGTGGCATTGCCATCGCCTACGCCGCCGATGTCGCGGATGCCGCGGCAGTGGAACGCTTCGTCACGAACGTCGTCCACGAATGGGGCCGGGTTGACCTACTCTTCGCGAACGCGGGCGTCAACACCAAGCAGCGCAATCTGCACGATCTGTCCGTCCAGCAGTGGGACTATGTCATTGACGTGAACCTGACCGGTGTTCTGTACTGCGTGCGTGAAGTGCTGCCGCAGATGCGCCGGCAGAAGCAGGGGACGATTATCACCCTCGCCAGCATGGCGGGGCGACGCTCCGGCATCATGTCCGGCGTCGCCTATGGGGCGAGCAAGGCGGGCGCCGTGTCGCTCTCGCACAGTATCAATACCGAGGAGAAGATCAACGGTATCCGCGCTACGGTGATCCTGCCCGGTGAAGTCGCGACCGCGATCCTCGATTATCGCCCGAACCCGCCGAGCGCGGAAGCCCGCAAGACGATGCTCCAGCCTGAGGACGTCGCGGAAACGGTCGTCTTCATCGCCTCCTTGCCCCATCGCGTGACGATTGACGAGTTGTGGATCACGCCCACGGTGCAGCGCGCGCGCATCGCGGGGGAAGATTCGCCAAAGCAGCAGGAGTAACGCCATGCCTCAGAGCGCGGCGCTCGCCGCCTTCACCCCGACATTGGAAGAACTGGCGGAGAAACGCCGCCGGGTCCGCACACTCCTCGACGCCGAGGGACTGGACGCGTTGCTCCTGACGCAGGAGCCGACCGTTGCGTGGGTGACGGGCGGCGGCGCGACGCGTGTCTCGATGACCGGCGGCTCAGATGCACTCGCTTCGGTGCTGGTCACGCGGGATGAGGTCTATGCCCTCACGGATGCCATCGAAGCGCCCCGCCTCGCGGCGGAAGAACTGCCGGAGCAGGGCGTCCATATGAGGGTCTACCCGTGGGAGCACGGTCGCGTCGGCGATCGCGCGACGATCATCAAGGATATCGTCGGCGACGGAAAGATCGGTGCGGACGCGCCAGTCGTGGGCCTCGAATCCGCCCGGGTGCTCCGCACTGAGGTGATACGGCTACGCTTCAGCCTGCTCGAACCGGAAATCGCGCGCTATCGCTGGCTCGCGCAGACCGCGGCGAACATCCTCGAAGCCGCCGCTCGCGCCATCCGGCCGGGCATGACCGAGTTGCAGATCGCCGCGTCGTATGTCGGGCCACTGATGGCCTACGGCATTCAGGCCCCCGTCGCGCTCGTCGCGGCGGACGAGCGGATCGAGCGCTTCCGCCATCCGCTCCCAACCGACCTCATCGTCCGGCAACATGTCTTACTCGTCGTGGGTGCGACCCGGTGGGGCCTCAATGCGAGCGCGAGCCGCGCTGTCTACTTCGGGCAGTTGCCGGACGACCTGCACCAGAAGCAACAGGGCTGCGCGCTGGTGGATCTCGCCTTCACCAATGCGACGAAACCGGGTGCGACAGCAGGCGACATCTTCGCGGCGGGCGCGAAGGCGTACGCAGACGCCGGTTTCCCCGGCGAATGGCGGTTGCACCATCAGGGCGGCGCGGCGGGCTACGCAGGCCGCGAGTGGACGATCATCCCCGGCGGCACGGAAATTGTGCAGGAATCACAGGCGTTTGCCTACAACCCCTCGATCACCGGCACAAAGAGTGAGGACACCTTCATCCTCCGCCCGGACGGTACGGCGGATTTCCTCTCCATCACCAGCCAGTGGCCTCACGTTCCTGGCACCGAATCGTCCTACCCGCGCCCCGCTATCCTGGAGATCGTGTAGGCGTGGGCATGGACGACACGCGGTTCACCCTCTACGACCTGCGGATCACCGTCGTCGCCATCGAGGGGCGGTCCGTCTGCGGGCTGGCAGTGGGTGATTCCTTCGAGGTAACGGAGAGCAATCAACTCCGCATCCCGGCAGGCAAGCATTTCTGCCTCTACGCGCTCGGCGCGGTGCTGCCGCTCCTCTCCGGCTACCAGCGGGCCACGCAAGCAGGTGATTGGATGACACAAGAGAGCCTCGTCGCCTGCCCCGACCCGGAGGAACGCCTCATCATGCGCATCGAACGCATCGCCCCGCGTACCCTCCGCGCCGCTGACCTGACGTAGGGAACAAGGAGTGATGAGATGCGGCAGAGGGAAGTGAGTGTGGCGTTTCAGAGCAATAAGCGGGCAGCGGAATACGCGGCGCTGGCGCGGCGGGTGGAGGGGTACGAGTTCGACGCGGTGAGTGTCTATGGGGACTTGATGTTCCAGCCGCCGATCGGGCCGCTGCTCATCATGGCACAGGTGACGACACAGATCCGCCTCGGCCCGGCGAGCATGAACCCGTACACCTTGCATCCCGTTGAGATCGCGGGGCAGATCGCCCTCCTCGATGCCGTCTCCGGCGGGCGGGCCTATCTCGGCCTCTCGCGCGGGGCGTGGCTCGATTCTCTCGGCATCGTCCAGACGAAACCCATCACGACGATGCGCGAGGCGGTCGCGGTCATGCGGCATCTGCTCGGCAAGAAACGCGCGTCGTTTGATGGCGCGGTCTTCCGGCTCAGCGAATACCACGTCCTCCAGTATGATGTCGGGCGCGCCGACATACCGCTGACGATCGGGACATGGGGGCCACAGTTGGCCGCAGTGGCAGGCGAGATCGCGGATGAGGTGAAGATCGGTGGCAGTGTTAACCCCGCGATGGTCCCGGTGATGCGCGAGTGGATCGCCGTCGGCGCGCGGCAGATGGGACGGGACGCGGACGCGGTCGGCATCGTACTCGGCGCGGTGACGGTTGTGGACGAGGATGGCGCGGCGGCACGACGCAGAGCGAAAGAGGAAGTCGCGCGCTACCTGCCTACCGTCGCGAGCCTCGACCCAACAGTATCGGTGGACCCCGAACTGCTCGCACGGATAGAGCGGGCGGTGCAAGAGGGCGACCGGCAGGCGGCGGCCGCGCTGATCCCCGATGACTTACTGCACCCCTTCGCCTTCGCCGGATCACCCGCGGAGGTAATCGCGCACGCCGAAGCAATCTTCGCTGCGGGCGCGTCCCGGATCGAATTCGGCACACCCCACGGCCTGACCGACGCACGCGGCATCCAACTCCTCGGCGAAAAGGTGCTGCCCGCCCTCCGGTGAAGCCGATTGCAAAAACATCAGGATGCTCTGTTCGCCCTACCCCCCATGCTGCCCAGAGGGCACCCGCTTCGCCACGAGGGAAGGGGGAGCAAATTGCCGCAGCCAATGGAGTTCTGCACGGATGTCAGCGGATAGCGTTGGCTAAGGAAACGGTGATAAGATATAGTTCCTTGTACACAGACCGATCATAGCGACGGGCATATGAACCTTAAAAACTTGATTGGGTATTGGTGGGCGCAGGCTTCAGACTGGCGCAGGCTGAAGCCCGCCACCCTCGGATTACCGAATTAAGTTGCTAATGTTCATATGACCGTACGAGAGAGGCTATCTTCATCTTGAAAGGATCGCTGACATGGAGAGGCGCGTATCGCAGCAGTCCACCCTCGAAGTCATCCCGGCAACGTCGGCGATGGCGGCGTTTCTGAAGCGAGACACGAAGCCACAGATGGTCATATGGTCGGTGCTCGGTGCACTCACCGCCGCCGTGCTCGCGGTGATCGTGCATGGTCTCGTAACCGGTACTGGTCAGGGATTGGCCGTGGGTGTGACGATTCTCTGGCTCGTTATTTGCGGCCCGATGACGTATGTCTTAGTGAACAGTAAGCGGGTTGCGAAGAAGGATTTGGCTGGCGGGACATGCCAGCGGTATACCGGCCCGATCGAAGGGAACTCGGAGGGCACGGGTTTGGGAACGGGTAGCATCAGTTCTACCGACTATTGGCTTCATATCAATCAGCCACCCGATCGCCTGACCATGAATCGCAACGTCGTAGACTATTTTCGTGAGGCAAAGCACGGTCAGGTGCTGTTCACCCCCCACGGAACGATTCTCGAAGTCCGCGGGCCAAGCGATGAAGTGGTCTATCGAAACCCCGCATACAGTGGGGAAGTGGACTAGAAGCTGTCTGAGAAGGGTCAAGCGCGTGCGAGGCGGCGCACCATCAGGCG
>CALBSO010000146.1 GCA_937968015.1 uncultured Thermomicrobia bacterium | reverse complement strand
GGCTTATCGAAGGGGGTGTGGTACATATCCTGCTAGACCATCGCGTAGCCGGAGTAGTCAATGTCGCGCATGACGTCGCGGAAGGCGAGGAAGTCCACCGCGCCCTCGGACGGCTCGCAGAACATGTCGTTGCCGACGGCGATAGCGAAGGGAATATTCTCCTCCTCCACCTTGCGGATCATCTCCGGGCGGACGCTCTTCAAGTGCAGGTATGGGATGCGCGCGTGGTGTTTCTTCATGAACGCGACGGGATTGCCGCCCCGGTAGGCGTGGTGGCCGGTATCGAAGCAGAGAAAGACGCGCTCCGGGTCGGTGTCGGCGAGCAGTCGCTCGATCTGATCCTCGTACTCGACGTGCGTCTCGGCGTGTGGATGGAAGACGAGGTGCAGGCCGAATTGGTCGCGCGCGATGTCGGCGACGCGGTGCGTCGCCTGGATCAGCCGCTCCCACCCACCGTCGTCCAGATGCTTGGGCACGACGGGCTTGGCGGTGAAGAGGTCGGTGTAGGTGTCGTCAATGAGGACGAGGAACTTGCCTCCCGTCGCGGTGATCACCTCACACGCGTCGCGCACCTGCCGCTCCAACGCGGGCCAGGCCGCCGGGTCTTCGAGATGGTTCTGGGCGAAGGTGCCCGTCACCTTGAGGCGTCGCTTCGCCAGTTCGGCGCGTAGCGTCGGCACATCGGTTGGCAGGTAGCCGTATGGCCCGAGCTCCGTCCATCCGTACCCCGCCGCCGCGATCTCGTCGAGGAAGCGATGCCACGGCGTCTGTCGCTCGTCGCTCGAGAACCAGATCCCCCATGAATCCGGCGCACTCCCAATCGTCACATTCATCGGACTCTCCCTTCGGTCGAGATCAGTAATAGAACCGTTGCAGTTGCGCGCGCTCGTTTTCATAGGCGGTACGGCGTTCGTCGGTGAGGGGGTCGGCGGTCGCTTCGGCGGGAGCGACATCCCACCAGACACCGGCGCCGGGCAGGTAGCGGTGCGGCTCCGTCTCGACAACGATCACGCAGGAGCGATGCTCGTCCCGTGCCTCGACAAGCGCCATTTCTAAGGCATCGGGCGTCGCGACATGCCACGTCCGCGCGCCCATGCTGGCAGCGTTCCGGGCGAAGTCAATCGTCACATACTCGCCTTCGAGGCGATGCGTCGCGTCGTCCCGCGCGCGGAACTCATTGCCGAAACTGCGCCCGGCACGATTCATCTGCAACTGGCGGATCACCTGATAGCCGTGATTCTCGGAGAGGACGACCGTCACCTTCAGTCGCTCCTGCAAGGCGGTGACGAGTTCCGACGGATTCATCAGGTAGGTGCCATCGCCGATCAGGACGTAGACCTCGCCCTCCGGTTGCGCCATGCGGACGCCGATCCCGGCGGGCAGTTCGTACCCCATGCAGGAGAAGCCGAATTCCAGATGCAAACGCCGTCCCCCGGTCGTGTCCCACAGCTTGAGCAAATCGCCCGGCAGGCCGCCCGCCGCCGCAATCACCGTATCGCCGGGCCGTGCGGTCTCGTTCAACGTGCCGATCAACTGGCCCTGGCTCATCGCCTCGCCGGGGACCTGCACGTAAATCTCATCGCGCAGTTGCTTCGCCCATGCCTTTTTTGCCGCCGCGATTTCGTCGCGGTAGGCGGCGTCGGTCGTGATGCCACTCGCCGCTTTCGCGAGCGCGGCGAGCGTTTCCCGTGCATCAGCGACAATCGGGAGCGCGCCCTGCTTGTAGGCGTCGTGCGCGCAGACATTGATCGTGATGAACCGGACATCGGGATGCTGGAAGATGGACTGCGAGCCGGTCGTGAAGTCGGTTAGCCGCGTGCCGATAGCGATGACGAGATCGGCGTCGCGCACGATCCGCGCGGCGGCGGGCGTGCCATTGACGCCGCTTCCGCCAAGCAGGAGCGGCGATTCCCCAGCCATCGCCCCCTTACCACCGGAAGTCTCGGAAACCGGGATGCCGCACCTCTCCGCGAAGGCGCGCAGCGCCTCTCCCGCTTCGGCATAGTGGACGCCCCCACCCGCGATAATCACCGGGCGCTTCGTCGCCTTGAGCAGCGCGACTGCCTCGTCAATCCGGCGCGGTTCGGGCGGTCGGCGGGCGATATGCCAGACGCGCTCGGCGAAGAAGTGAGCCGGATAGTCGTAGGCGTGCGCCTGAACGTCCTGCGGCAGGGCGAGCGTCACCGCGCCTGTCTCCGCCGGATCGGTGAGGACGCGCATCGCCTCCGGCAAGGCGGTCAGCAACTGCTCCGGGCGGGAGATGCGGTCGAAGAAACGGGAGACGGGGCGGAAGCAGTCGTTGACGCTCAGATCGGCGGAGAGGGGGTGCTCCAACTGCTGCAAGACCGGCCCCTGATGGCGCGTCGCGTAGTAATCCGAGGGCAGCAGCAGGACGGGGATGCGGTTGATCGTCGCCGTCGCCGCCCCGGTAATCATGTTCGTCGCCCCGGGGCCGATGGAGGAGGAACACGCGAAGGTCGCGCACCGCCGGTTCGCCTTCGCGAAGCCTATCGCCGTATGCACCATGGATTGCTCGTTGCAGGGCTGGTAGTACGGCAAGTTCTCTCCGTATTCGTAGAGCGCCTGCCCAATCCCCGCGACATTGCCATGCCCGAAGATGCCGAAGATCGCCGGGATCAGTCGCCGCGTTTCTCCATCCCGCTCGCTCTGCTGCACCTGCAAGTATTTCACCAATGCTTGCGCCATCGTCAGCCGGATCGTTTCCGTTTGTTGCATTGCGGAACTCTCCCTTCCTGTCATTTCGTACAGCCCATCCTATACGAAATAGACGATCAAACCGACTGCCGACGCGGCGAACGGGCCTGTCGCCATTTTGAGCAATCCGGCTTCAACCCCTGGCTTCGCTTGCCGATGCGCCTGCATGGCTCGCACTCGCAGCGCCAGTCTTAAAACGCCGAAGGTAATTGTCGCAGTGAGATTCGTCACGGTCGGCTCCCTCTGCTCTCGTTGAATTGAACATTCGCAATGAGCAGTACCTTTTCTGAGCCCGTGCGGACATTATGCAGCATTGAACCGTTTCCGCGCTCACAGGGAGGTGTCGTCGGATGTGGAGAGGGGAAAGAGGCGGGCGATCTCTTGCATTGGTAGGCAGAGGCTGAGGGGATGGGCGGGAAAAGGAATGAAATTATATCGTGTATACCATGCTGCTACTTGGCTATCGAGCGTGTGGACGACGACTGCCACTGAGGCTGAATGCATCGTTGTCCGATATGCTCGACGAAGGGCGTTGAGCAGTAGAATGCCGCCGTATCCCTTGCCCTGCTGGCGCGCGTCCACCCCGATTTGCCCGATCAAATGCGCGGGTAACGGGATGCGATCTGGTAAGACCCTGCTGAGTTCCGCCGGGAGATCGGCGGAGAGAATAGTAAAGTTGTTCAGGGTGTAGAAGCCGATCACTGCGTCAGTGGCGTTATCTACCAGTACATGGACGGTCGCGATTCCCCTGCGCGATGCCTGGCCTGCTTGCTTGCGGAACCAATCGTCAATCTGCTGCTCCCCACTGGCGAAAGCGGTGCGATCGTGAGATCGCACGAGCAGTTCGATGCGATAGGGGTCGGTCACGTCGGGTCGTTCCCGAACAGTTCACGATGCCGCTCTGCTGCCCGCAGGAGGGCTTCGCTCGGTTCACGCGGCGGTTGCATGAGCAAGTTGATAAACCAGATACTCTCTTCCGGGGTCAGTTCAAGCGTTTCCTGCCCGCGGATTGTCTGGTCCGCACGCTCCATCGTCGCCATCGTTACAAAGGACGCGAGGGGAATGCCAAGCAAATCCGCCGCGTGTTGCCATCGCTGCTTGACGGATGGCTCAATACGTAGATCAATGCGGTCCGTGCGCGTTGAACCGCGCTTGGCTCGTCGCGTGTTCCGGTTGGACTGCTGTTTCTCTGTCGTTACAACCACAACGATCGTTCCTTTCTGTGGCACTATTGTTACCATAAAGGTATTGTACGGTAAAAAACCGTACAGATCAAGCGGGAGCAATCTCCAATATCCGCCCATATCCCACGGTCTGATCGGTCGGAGTAGCGGCGGCGCTGGATTCGAGGACGATCATCGCGCCGTCGGGGGTAACGGCAACATCAGTCGGGCGGCGGAGGCCGGTGAGGAAGGTGTGGACGCTCACCTGGAAGTTGCCCGGCGAAACCTCACTCAGTGTCAGCCGTAGGACAGAGAAGCCGCGCACCTCGCCCGAACGCTCGACATTGCCATACATGACGAGGAAGCCGTCGCCTCGGTAGGCGGCGGGGAAGAGATGCGCACCCACCGTCGCGTTGTAGAAGGCGAGGCCGCCGGGCGCGGAGTGGGGCGTGAACGTGTAGGACGGGTTCTGACTGTCGAGGCCGTCACCATTGAGCGAGTCCGGGCCGATATTCGGGATCGGCGGGACGAAATTAATACCTGATGGCTCCGGCGGCGCGTCCGGCTCCGGATTCTTGACGTTGTTGCCGAAGCGGTACGGGAAGCCGTAGTGCTTGCCCTGCTGGACGTAGTTGAGTTCCTCGGGCAGGTCATTCTGTGGGCCATGGTCGGCGTCGAACAGTTTGCCGTCCGCGCGGAAGGCCATGCCGAATGGGTTGCGAATGCCATCCGCGAAGAGTTCAAACGGGCTGTTCGGCGCCGTCGCGCTGATCCGGAAGATCGCCGAGGTTTCCGGTACCTCGCCCTTGCCGCCGTCCTGCTCGCCGTGATCGGTGTGCGAGCCTGCACCGATGTAGAGCATGCCGTCCGGCCCAACTTTGAGGGCGGTAATTTCGTGATTGAAGCGGAGATTACCGCCGGGGTACTGGATGCGGTTGAGAACGGTGATCGTATCCACCGTGCCGTCGCCATTCGTGTCCGTGACACGCAGCACTTCGCCGGTATGTGTCGTGCTCTCGCCCGGCTGGCTCGGCGGCTGGAGGCAGCGGACGGCGTAGAATGTGCCGTCCGGCGCGAAGTCCGCCCCGTAGAAGACCTGCGGCATCGGATCGCTGTTGCGCAGACTGAGAATGAACCTCTTCGTGCCCGCCGCGCGATCTATCTGGAAGAGGTTGCCGGTATTCGTGAGCACATGGAGCACGCCAGTTTGTGGGTGGAAAAGCGCGCGGATCGGTGGGCCATCTTCTTTCGTGAAATCCAACACGCTGCGGATCGCGAATCCGGCGGGCGCGGGCGGCAGCGGCAATGATGAGGGCGCGACGGTCGGCATCGGGCCAGTCGTCGGTGTTGGGCTGATGGCCGGAGTGGTGAGGTAGCGCCAGGTGTAGTAATGCTGCCCGATGTTGCCGAACTCGATCTTGAACGGGTCCGGGTTCGTCGGTGTATAGGTGAGGACGCGCCGCTCGAAGCCTTGCGCCATCAGCGTGCGCGCCGTGCCCGCCACACGCACCTCCGCCCAGAATGGCTCAGTGACGGCGAGGCCGACGGCAGGCACCCCCGCCTTCGCGCGGAAGCCCGCGAACGCTTTCGGCACGCGGTGGCCGGTGACGCTATCGTAGTCGTTGACGGCAGCGAGAGGATCGGCCGCCCCGGCGGCATACTGCGCAGGCGGCGCGCCGGGCGTCAGGAGCGTTGTCACGGGCATGGTGTCCTGCGCGGCCTTCGGCGTCATTGTCTGGAGGTCCGCATAGGTCGGGAAGATGTTGTCCGGGTCGCCGGCGATGGGCACGGCGGCGGGTTGGCGCTGCTCGAATTGCGTATCCCCAATCTGCACACGCCCGGAGAGGAGTTCGACGGTGAGCAGGCCATTCGTCACCGAGCCGCTGGGCGTCGTCTGCTCCATCCGCGCCTTGTCGAAGTATTGGACGAGCCGCCGCCCCTGCGTGATGCCTGCGGTCCCTTCCGCGTACGGCTCGAGTTGGCCGTCCCGCGCGTTCGCGAGCGGCCCCCAGAAGTTCGGCAGAATCGCCTCGCCCTGTTGCCACTGCGCCGCGAATGTCGGGGAGGCGTACATGGTCGCGGCGGTTGTTGGCGCCGCGAAATTGAGGGCGACTCCGACGGGCAACAACAGCGCAATCACCGATCCGAACATGGTCCGTCGTCGCAACTGCCAGCATCCGCCCATGCCTGATCCTCCTCGGCTCTGTGAAACAGCGTGGCGCGAGTATAGCAGGGAGGGAGGAAAAATCGTCGCGCAATTGCGCGGTGAAGGAAGGAAAGGAGATCATGGGCTCAGAGAATAGCGCGTTCTTTGCCTGTCGGTGACGCAGGTTTCAGCCTCGCGAGAGATCGCGGGCTGAAGCCTGCGTCACCGAATGGTTAATCTCCGATACTTGTTTCGACAGCGACTGGCTGCGGCTTAATCCGCGTCGTGATCGCCATTGGAATAATCGTGATTGCGACCATCGCGACGATCACATAGGGATTGGTCAGGACGCTCATCGCATCCTTGCCCTGTTCGCCCGCGAGGTAGCCGAAGCCGACGTACGTACCCGCCCAGAGAATTTCGCCGATCGCATCATACAGGAGGAATCGGCCGAGCGAATAGCGGCGCGCGCCGCTCACGACATTGACGACCGGGCCAAAGGCGGCAAGCACCGTCCGGCTCAGGAGAATGAGGATACCCATGCTGCCGCGTTGAGCGAGCATTGCGTCTGACCACCCTGTCGCTTGCCGGATGGATTTCCAGGCGAGGGCGCGATGCGTCATCCGCTTCAACCAATGCATTGAGGCGGCAACGCGCGTATCGCGGGCCGTCGCGCGCCCGGCGAGCCAGCGCACCCCAAACCGCCCTGCGACGTACCCAAGCGCGTCACCGAGGATCGCGCCCGCCGCCGAAAGGACGATGAGCAGGCCAATATTCATCTCCCCATGCGCGGCGAGGACACCCGCAGCGGTCAACATCCCGGCGACCGGCAGCGGCAACCCGAACGCGGCGATCAGGACGACGAGCGCGATGGCGATGTGGCTGTAGAGGATGCTATCGCTCATCTCGTCGCTCTTCCCCCTTACTCATGCCGCCGAACCATCCCGGTGCTGGCCTCAGTATGCGCGGTGCATTGTTTCCCCGACACGACCCTTTGAGCGATATTGCTCCCGCATCTTCGGACGATGCCACCCCGTCCATTTGGCGGGGGTACACTGATAAGAACACGTTTCGTGCCATGAAAGTTTCGATTGTAAAAATCTTCGTAAAAGGTTGTGAGATGCTTTCCCGATGAAGAGGCAACCGTCGGCACACTTCTTGACGCCATCTGCCACGCATGGCAGGATGCGGACGTTCTCGATACGACGATTCAGCGCAGAAGGAGACACAGCCATGCCACTGATCGCACGGGGAGTGATCGCACGGACGCCGGGTGCGGTTGCCGCGGTGGAAGAGTTCCTGATTGACGATCCGGGGCCGAATGAGGTGCTGGTACGCATCCTCGCCTCCGGTGTCTGCCATACCGACCTCGGCGTCAAGATGGGCACGTACGGCACGAGCGGCTTCCCCTTTCTCCTCGGCCACGAGGGCGCGGGAATTGTCGAGAAAGTCGGGCCAGGCGTTGAGAATCCACAGGTAGGCGATCATGTTATCCTCGCGTGGCGCGCGCCATGCGGGAAGTGCCGCTTCTGCCTGCGGGGGCAGCCAAACTACTGCGCCAATAGCCTGAACGCCGAGAAGCGGATGCGCGCGAAGGACGGCCAGACGCTCAACCCCGTGCTCGGCATCGGCACCTTCTGCACGCACACGGTTGTCCATGCCGCACAGGCAATCGTCATTGACAAGGAGTTGCCGGATGCGCAGATGTCGCTGATCGGCTGTGGTGTAATGACGGGCGTCGGCGCGGCGTTGTATTCGGCGGGCGTGCGCCCCGGCACGAGCGCGGCGGTGTTCGGTTGTGGCGGCGTCGGGGACAGCGTCATTCAGGGCGCGCGATTGGCGGGCGCGACGACGATCATCGCCGTGGATATTGACCCGAAGAAACTCGAATGGGCGAAGCAGTTCGGCGCAACCCACATCGTCAACGCGCGTGAAGGGGACGCCGTGGCGCGAATCAAGGAACTGACGGGCGGCAATGGCGTGGATTACTCCTTCGAGGCGGTCGGGCGACCCGAGACATTGGAGCAGGCGCTCTTCTGCCGCGACCTCGCGGGCACCTGCGTCTTTATCGGCGTGCCCGGCCCCGGTCCGAAACTCAACCTCGATCTCCAGCACTTCTTCGACCTCGGCGGGAGCACGGTCGTCTCCTGGTACGGCAACTGCCTGCCGACGCGGGATTTCCCCCTGCTTGCCGATTGGTACAAGCAAGGCCAACTGAAGCTCGATGAAGTTGTCACGCGGATGATCCGGCTGGAGGAGACCGAAGAGGCTTTCCACGCGATGGAACGTGGCGAAACGCTGCGCTCAGTGATTGACCTGGCGAACGTCTGACCGTTACGCCGTTACGGCCGGACCCCTTCTGAAGAGGTCTCTCGCCCTGTATATGGCTTGCGTCCGATGAAAGAGGGTGTCGTGTTTGCATTGATCAAAGAATTAACCGAGCTTGCGGGGCCGGTGGGCCAGGAGGGAATCGTCCTCGACCATATCGAGCGTGTCTGGCGGGAGGCCGGTGCGCGCACCGAGCGGACGCGCACCGGCAATGTCCTCGCGCGGGCGGGCGGCACGGGCAAGAAACTGCTTCTCGCCGCCCATGCGGACGAACTCTGCTACCTCGTCCGGGCAATAGATCCCGCAGGGTTCCTCTGGCTGGCGAATGGCCAGGCGTGGGAGCGCAAGACAAGCATGCGCAACTGGTTCACCGTCGGGCAGCGCGTGCGAGTGCTGGCGCGCACCGGCCCCTTGCCCGGCGTGATCGCCAGCACGACGGGCCATCTCGCCTCATTCGCCCTGCGCGAGCCGGACGAACTGACATGGAACGATTTCTGGGTGGATACCGGCCAGACGCGCGACGAATTGCTGGCGCGCGGCGTGACGCCCGGCACGCGCGTCATCTGGGATGCGACGACGGAGCAGTTCGGCCCGCATGTCGTCGGCAAGGCACTCGATGATCGCGTACCGCTCGCCGTGATCACTGAGGTACTGCGTCGTGTCCCGACAGCGGAACTCGGGTGCGAATTGACGCTCGCCTGCACGATTCAGGAGGAGATCGGGCTGATCGGCGCGTTCGGCCTCGCGGCACGGGAGCAGTTCGACGCGGGGATCGCCGTCGAGATCGGCCTCGCGAGCGACATCCCCGGCGTCGAGGAGCGCGCGATCCCTGTTCGCCTCGGCGGTGGCCCGATACTCGTCCACAAGGACGCGCTCACCCACTACGATTATACCCTGACGGCGGCATTGGAGCGGACGGCAGGGGCGGCGGACATTCCGATCCAGCACGCCGTCTTCGGCTCCTTCGGCAGCGACGGTGCGGCCCTCATGAAGGCGGACATCCCCGCCGCGATGGTCGCCTTCCCCGCCCGCTACACCCACAGCCCCTTCGAGACCGGACATTTGGGAGACATCGAAGCCCTCGTGAACTGGCTCTGCGCCTTTGTGCGGGATGGTTTGCAATGAAGCACCGCCGTCCCGACCTTTGACAATCGTTCCAGAAAATGCTATATTCCACATCATGTGGAACAGGGGGATTTCTGGAACAACCGGCAGTGTGCAGCCTTTCGGACTCGATCTTGTTGATAACGTGCGCAAGATGTTGCAAGCACGCCTTCCACCTTCATGGAAACTTCAGTTCACTCCGCGACCAAGCCTGAATGGTCAGAGCGATCGGTCGGATTTCTCGCTTGAAATTACTAGCCAAAACGGAATGAAAGCAGCTATTGACGTAGAGGTAAAACGTCAGGTTGACCCGAAGGATGTCTCTTGGTTGTCTAATTACCCGCAACGCTCCGCTGGCGCCAACGGGTTCCTTGTTATTGCTCCCTATATATCGCCACGTACAAGGGAACTTCTAGCCGATAGCGATATAGGATATGCTGATGCCACAGGTAATTTTCGCTTAGAGGTCGAAAAGCCGGTGATGTTCATCGTTCTCAATGGCGCGAACAGCAATCCTTGGCGCGAAGAGCGCCCATTGCTATCGCTAAAGGGGCCTACAGCGGGGCGAGTTGTGCGTGCTCTTTGTGATTTTACCCCTCCATACAAGATTCGTGAGATGGCGGAGCGATCGAAGACATCTTTGGCATCTACCTC
Organism: uncultured Thermomicrobia bacterium; assembly: GCA_937968015.1. GTDB lineage: Bacteria > Chloroflexota > Chloroflexia > Thermomicrobiales > JALYUS01 > JALYUS01. The sequence continues at coordinate 125,834 of CALBSO010000146.1, read as the reverse complement.
GCGAGTCGTGACATTTCTCGACCGTGAGGCTTTAGTCGTGCGTGATGAACGGGGCACAGTAATAGATGTGAAGTGGGAAAAACTGATCCGGCGCTGGACGGATGATTACTCTCTCACGAGATCGAATCAAACACGCGGCTTCCTTGAACCACGCGGAGTAGAGGCATTTCTCCGCAAGCTCGAAACCTCAGAGCTACCTTACTCAATAACAGGCTCTTTCGCGGCGGCGCGCATTGCTCCGATTGCGTCGCCACGACTTGCGATTGTCTATGTCGAAGATATAAGAGTGGCTGCGGAGCGCCTTGGCTTGCGGCCAGCCGAGAGCGGAACCAATATTCTTCTTGTTCGGCCGTTTGATCCAGTAGTCTTTGATCGAACGACTGAGGCCGACGGTAGTATTTATGCGGCTGTATCGCAAGTTGCCGCTGACCTTCTAACCGGTCCCGGGCGCAACCCGGCTGAGGGAGAGGAATTGTTGAGATGGATGGGGGCGAATCAAAATGACTGGCGGACTTGATGCAGACTATGTACGCGCACGTCGTGTGCTCTTAGATGCACTTGAGGCTCTTCACGATCATCTTGAAGCCATAATACTGGTCGGTGCTCAAGCGATTTACCTTCATACTGGCGATACAAACCTTGCTGTAGCACCCTACACCACGGATGCTGATCTCGCCCTTGATCCAAGTTTCCTTCGATCTGATCCTAAACTGGAAAAGGCAATGGAACAAGCCGGGTTCTCGCTTCACTCCGGGCCCGGTATCTGGACCAGCGAACGAGAAGATATTAATGTTGATCTTATTGTTCCTGACGCAGTCAGTGGACAAGGAGGCAGGAGGGGCGCACGTATCGAGGGGCACAGTAAGCATGCAGCAATGAAGACGCGAGGACTCGAAGGCGCGCTGATCGATAAGCAAGCAATGATAATTGAGTCTCTTGAAAGCGAGGACAAGCGCTGCTTTGAGATAGCGGTCGCGGGGCCAACGGCATTGCTGGTCGCAAAATTATATAAGCTCGGCGAACGACAGAATGACCCAACGCGATTGAAAGCAAAAGATGCTCTTGATACATATCGCCTCCTCCAAGAGATCGAGACCGAAGAATTCGTCACGGTATTCATATCTCTCGATGGCGATGAACGATCCAGTCGCGTTGCTCGCAAGGCAATCACCTATCTACAAATACTGTTTGGCGACGCGGCAGGAGCCGGATCGCAACTGGCAGCACAAGCGTTAGATCAGCTTGTCGATCCAGACGAAGTGGCACAGTCATGCGCTTTTCTCGCAACAGATATACTCTCGCGGTTACGCGATGTGCTGCCCGACGTATTCTCAGATTCTGACCACCCAGAATGAGGAAAGAAGGAAATATCAATGCGCTCACGTTCCTTATACCCCGCGTCACGACTGAGCCTCACGCCGGACGCGTTCCCGCCGGTAGTTGAGGAGTTCTTGCGGCAGCCGCTGGCCGCGACGCTCTCGACCGTGAACCCGAGCGGCACGCCACAACAAACGGTGATGTGGTTCAAATATGAGGCGGGCGATTTCCTCTTCACGACACTCACCGGGCGCGTCAAGTTCCGCAATTATCTGCGCGATCCGCGCGGCTCGGTCGCCATCGTGGACCCGGACGATATGTTCCGCTACGTGATCGCGAGTGGTGTCTTCGCGGTGGATGACCGCGACCCGGTGGCGTTCTACCGGGAACTTGGGCGGCAGTACCTCGATGATGAAGGGCTGGCGCGCTGGGCGCACACCGCCGTCACCGAGGGCCGCATCGTCCTGCGGCTCACCCCGACGCGGCGGCGGATCGAGGGCTTCCCAGCGGAATAAACCGATAGAATGCCGATGGCGCTGTAGCGACGCATCCGGCATTTTCCGCGGTGGCGCGGTGTTCACAAAGAAAGAGCAGTGTATCATACGAGATGGGGCGCGAATTGGACGGTACGACAGGCAACGAGGTCTATTGCGAATACGTCCGGCGGCTGCCGATCGCGGTGCCAGCACTCGACCGCGCCGCGCTCGACCGCGCGATCGAGAACCTCGGCGCGACGCCCGAGACGGTGACTGAGGAGCAGATGCTCCGGGCGTTGCGCGAGACGATTTATCCGCTGCTCGCGAGTAACGGTCGTACCGCGGCCGCCACGCCGATCCAAGCCGGGCTGATCACGACCGACGCTGCGAACCGCGTGCGGACGATGAGCCCGGTTGCGGCGATGATCGTTGGCCTTGCGCCGGATGTGAATGTGGTCGGGCAGCCGATAGAGGCGTTGCCGGGGCTGGATTGCTGCATGCCCTCGGTCGCGTCATTCGCCGACGCGGAGAGCGTCCAGATCGAGGAGTGCGTCATTCCGTCGGACGGGCGGCGCGTCCAGTCTATTAGTCATCTGCGGACGGCGACGGACGGGACCGTGCTTGGTGTCAGCACGACGGTGCAGGACATCACGCTCGAAACGGCGGTCTATGCCGAGGTCGGGCCGCTCTACCAGACGAGTGAGACCCGCGCGGAGGAACTTTCGGCCTTCGCGGAGATCGCGCGACTCATCGCTCTGACCACCTCGCTCGACGCGACGCTGGCGGCGATCACCGAGCGGGCGACGCAACGGCTTGGCAGCCGGGCGGCAGCGATCTTTCTGCCGGATGCCCTCGGTCGGTTGCAGTTGATGGGGCAATTCGGCCTGCCGGATGACTACGCCGAGACAATCAACGAATATATGCGCTTCGCCGCACACCAGCCGGACGAGGAGCAGCCCCCCACCACGCTCGCCTTCCGCGATGGGATCCCCGTGCATCGGAATATCATTACCATCCCTGAGAACGCGCCGGCGGGGGCGCACGCGGCGCGGGCGGTAGCCGTTGCAGGTGGGTGGGGGTCCGTTGTCGCTGTCCCACTCGTCGCGAAAGGCACAACAATAGGCACGCTCACCTGCTATTTCGCGCGGCAGGAACCGCCGCCCGATGAGATGCTCCGGCGGATCACGACAATCGCGGACCACGCCGCCATCGCGGTGCAGAGCAGCAAACTCTACGCGGAAACCGAGCGACAACTGGCGGAAATGACCGCCCTCCATCAGACTGCCGCGCTCCTTAATTCCAGCCTCGACCGCGCGGAAGTGCTCAATATGATTGTCGAGCAGGCAGCGCGGGTGACGGGCGCGCGGGTCTGTGGCCTGCTCGAACTGAGCAATAGCGGCGACGCGACGATTCCGCGCGCAATCTATGGGATGGATCGCTTTCCGTTCTCGGATGGCTCGATCCTCCGGCATGGGCCGGCGCTCTACGCCATCCAGCAGCGTCAGCCGCTCATTATCCGCAGCCAGGAAGAGGCGGCGACGATGCCCTGGTGGCGGGAGGATTTCGTGGAGCATGTCAAGCACGAACCGTTCGAGGCCTTTACCGCGAAGGCGTTCATCGCGATGCCATTCGGCTACCAGGGCACGCACGATGCCGTGCTGATGCTCGTTTATGACCACCCGATCAACCCGAGCGCGAGCGAGTTGCAGTTGATCTCGACCTTCGCGGATCACGCCTCCGTCGCGATGCACAACGCGCTCTTGTATGAGCAGGCGCAACAGGCGGCGGCATTGGAGGAGCGGCATCGTCTCGCACGGGACCTCCACGACAGCGTCACCCAGTCGCTCTTCTCGATGAGTCTCCTGGCGCAAGTCCTCCCCGCGCTGTGGGATGTGCAACCGGAGGAGGCGAAGCGGAGCCTCGATGAACTGCGGCGGCTCTCGAAGGAGGCGCTGGCGGAGATGCGCGCCCTCCTTTTCCAATTGCGGCCCGTCGCGCTGGAGGAGGAAGGCCTGATCGAGGCGCTGCGGCGGCATATCGAGTCCTTACAGCGAAGGGACGGCCCGGCGCTCGCGTTCGCCGCGACGGGCAACGACAACCGGCTACCGTTGCCCGTGGAGGAAGCGCTTTTCCGTATCGCGAGCGAGGCAGTCAGCAACGCCTTGAAGCACGCGCACGCGAAGGAGATCAGTGCCGCGCTTGACATCTATGATAGGACTGCCACACTGACGGTACGGGATGATGGCCGGGGCTTCGAGCCTGCCGGGCATCAACCGCAACCGGGTCATCTCGGTCTGCCTGGCATGCAGGAGCGCGTCGAGCGCATCGGTGGCCTGCTGACTATCGAGAGCGCGCCGGGCGCGGGCACGGCAATTATCGTGCGCGTTGCCATCCCGGCCGCGCCGCCCGCGTGAGGGTATGCGATGGAGACACAGGTTCAGACGATCTTGTCCGAACTACGAGCGCGACTCGAAGCATGCTACGGCGAGCGGTTGAAGCGGCTCGTCCTCTTCGGCTCGCAGGCGCGCGGCGACGCGGAACCCGGTTCGGATATTGATGTCCTCGTCGTCCTCGCCGGGCCGGTTGACAGTACGGAGGAACGTAAACGAACGGGCGACATGCTGTATAACCTGATGTGCGCACACGACTGCATTCTTATCAGTTGTATCTTCATGGATGAGGAGCGTTTCACAAAGGAGCGGAGTCCGCTGCTGCTCAATGTGCGACGGGAAGGTGTCGCCGTATGATGCCTGAACAAGCGACGCTTCTCGAAGAAGCTCGTGATAATGTGCGTGCTGCTCATCTGCTCGCCGATGAACGACTTTACGGGATTGCAGTATCGCGTGCGTACTATGCGATGTTCTACGTCGCACAAGCGTTCCTGCTCGGTGAGGAGATGGCGTTCTCCAAGCATTCGGGAGTAATTGCTGCGTTTGGTCAGTACTTTGCGAATGCCGGTAGAGTACCGAAAGCGTTTCACCGCATTCTCATTAATGCCGAGGAGTTGCGCATCACGAGCGACTATGGTCGTTTGCGGACAGTGACCGCCGAACAAGCCCGAGAACAAATCATCCATGCAGAGACATTTCTCGAGGTTGCTGAATGCCTGATCGGTCCGCTCTCGCCGGCGGGTGGCGAAGCGGAGTGAAAGTACCGATGCGTCAATGGCACCGGGCAGACAGAGGCGAGGGGTAGAGGATGAGCAGCGCGGCCCAATCCCCGGAGAAGAAGATTCGCGTCCTCATCGCGGACGATCACAGCGTCGTGCGGCAGGGGCTACGGATGTTCCTGCTCGTTCAGCCCGACATGGAGATGGTCGGGGAGGCGCAGAACGGGCACGAGGTGGTGGCACTCGCCGCGAAACTCGCGCCGGACGTCGTGCTGATGGACCTTTTGATGCCGGAGATGAATGGCATCGAGGCGACCGCCGCGATCAAAGCAGCGCGCCCGGAAACGCAGGTGCTCGTCCTGACGACCTTCCTCGAAGACCGGCGCGTCGCGGAGGCGATTCAGGCAGGGGCAATCGGCTTCCTCCTCAAAGAGGTCGAGGCGGATGATCTCATCAAGGCGGTGCGCGGCGCGGCGCGGGGTGAGCCGCAACTCCACCCGGACGCGGCGCGCATGCTGATGGGGCTTGCCACCCGACCGAAACCCGCCCCGGACCACTCCGTCACCCTCACCGACCGCGAGCGGGACGTGATCGCCCTGCTCGCCGAAGGGCAAAGCAACAAGCAGATTGCCCGCGAACTCTCGATCAGCGAAACGACGGTGAAGGGGCACGTTGCGAACATCCTCGGCAAATTGGAACTCACCGATCGCACGCAGGCTGCAGTCTATGCCGTTCGCAACGGCCTCGCGCGGGAGGCTCGCCCATCGTAAGGGGCATGTTTCACATGGAACCCGACATGCTGCCGCCACGGTCGTCTGGGATGACAGTGATGAGCCGGGCCTTGCGGCTGCGGTGTCCGGTTTGCGGGCAGGGGCGACTCTTCCAGCGCATGACGATGTTCCCGCATTGCGCGCATTGCGGCTTCCACTTCGAGCGGGAGGTTGGCTACTTTACGAACACGGTGGTCATCAATTACGCGATCGCGAGCCTGCCGATTTTGTTCATCATCGCGCCGCTCGCCTATCTGCGCCCGCATGCGATTGTGCCGGAGATCAGCCTCGGCTTCCTCTTCGCCATCGCGCTGCCGATCCTCTGCTTCCGCCATGTCCGGAGCCTCTGGCTGGCGATGGACGCGCTGATCCGCCCGCCGACCGCGGTGGAGTTCGACGTGCCCGAAACCATCGCGCAATAAGCGCCGCCTCGGTTCCTTGCCTGCCGCGTGGCAGGAAAATGATGGCGACGATGCTCGCTATCCCTTGCGCACCACCCAGGCGACCTCGCCCGCGTGCTGCTCGACATTGCTCATATGGGGCGTGATGTTCGCGTCCGCCCACTGTCGCAGGTTGGGTACCGCCTTCTCCCAGTCCTCCTTGGAGTCCCAACTCGAATATGTGATGATCTTGCCCCCATCCGTGCGGATCGCCACACGCGAGTTGAACCCCGGCTGGCGGTCGAAGATCGGCATGAACTCCGTGCGGACTTTCTCGCTCAGGTCGGGCGCACCGGGCTTCAGCGTTTGCACGCGCACCACACCAAACTTCGGCAGTTTATCGGGCGAGAACTGACCGCGTTGCAAAATCACCTCGCCGATCTGATTCTCCATCGAGACGACGGTTGGCCCCATATTCTCGCGGACCCAGGCGGAAAGCGTCTCCGCCGCCTTCTCGGCCTGTTCCCTGGTATCCCAGCCGCTGAGTGAGACCAAGGTTTCGGGGCTGGTGATCACGACGGTGTATCGCTTGAGGCCGGGCTGCTCCCGCATCTTGGGCAGAAGCTCCTTGCGCGCCTTCTCCAATGACACGTCGAGGGTGCCGGGCTTGACCTGGAGGAAGCCTACGCGGCCGTGCATGTGTGTGCCTTCCTGCTGCGCGAGGCGCAGCCACTTACAGCGAGTTGACCGGAGCCGGAGCGATCTGCGAGTTGCTCACCTCCTCTCCGCATTCTTCCATACCACGCGTAGCAACAAGATAACACAAATAGTTCGCATTTTCCATCGTATGGAAATGGGGCGGGACTGTGATATCAATACGCCATGGAAGGAGAACGTACCGTCTCGGCACGCGCGATCCACGCTTACCCTCTGAATGGAGGGGAGATGACCCCCTCCGGGCAGCAACGGAAAAACCGTTCGTGCGGCCAATGGTGCTGCGACACGCTCCTGGCATACTGAATCCAACACCGATGCATCGGTGTTGGTGACATATTCAGACGGGAGGCACCAATGGCAACCGCACTCGCACCCATCCCCCGCACGGCGGCACAGGAGGAGAATCGCTCCAAATGGCTGACGCTCGGGGCGATGTGTTTCGCGCTCTTTATGATGATGCTGGACAACACGGTTGTGAACGTCGCCCTGCCGACGATCCAGCAGAAGTTCGGTGCGACGACGTCCGCGCTGGAATGGATCGTCAACGGCTACACGCTGTCGCTCGCCGTTCTGATGGTGACAATGGGCAAACTCGGTGATGTCTTTGGCCGCAAGCGCGTTTTCCTGATCGGCCTGACAATCTTCACCGTCGCCTCGTTCGCCTGCGGCATCGCGCCGAACCTCGGCTCGTTGATCTTCTTCCGCGTCCTGCAAGGGATCGGTGGCTCGATCATGATGCCGGGCACGCTCTCGATCATCACCTCGACTTTCAAGGGCAAGGAGCGCGCGCAGGCGATTGGCATCTGGGCGGGCATCTCCGGCCTTGCGCTCGCGGCCGGCCCGATTGTCGGTGGCGCGCTCGTCCAGTATGTCAACTGGCAGGCGATCTTCTTTGTCAATATCCCGATCGGCATCATCGCCTTCCTCGTCGCTACCCGCGTCGTCCGGGAATCGCAAGACACGACCGCCGCGCGCTCGGTTGATTACCTCGGCGTGGCGACGCTGACGCCGAGCATCTTTGCCCTCACGCTCGCGCTGATCGAGGGTCAGGGGTGGGGCTGGGCGAGCGGACGCATTCTCGGGCTTTTCGCCGCCGCGATCCTCTTCCTCGTTGCCTTCGTGGTGATCGAGAACCGGCAGGCGAATCCGATGGTGCATTTCCCGATGTTCCGCTCGCCTGCATTCCTGGCGGCGAATGTCATCACCTTCGTGCTGACCTTCGGGATGTTCGGCACCATCTTCTTCCTGACGCTCTACATGCAGAACGTGCTCGGCTACTCCGCGGTCCAGTCCGGGCTGCGCACCCTGCCGATGACGGGCATGCTCATATTCAGCGCACCAATAAGCGGGCGGCTCGTCGGCCGCATCGGCGGCCGCCCGATCGTCTTCACGGGCATGACACTCGTCGGACTTGGCCTCTTGATCGACTCGCGGCGGCTGACCGCGTATAGCGCGTACACCGTCCTCCTGCCCTCCTTCATCCTGATCGGCATCGGCATTGGGTTTGCGATGTCGCCACTCTCGACGATCGCGATGGATGCAGTGGAGCGGACGAAGGCGGGCGTGGCGAGCGGCGTGCTTGGTATGGTGCGGCAACTGGGCGGCGTGTTCGGTATCGCGCTACTCGGCGCCATCTTTGCCAACCGCTCCCACACGCACGTGGTGAGCGCCGTGAGCGGCCTGACGCTGCCCGACGCCGCGAAGGCGCAGATTATCGCGAACGCAAGCCTCGGCAAGGGGAGCGGCGCGCTGCCGGGCGCGGACCCGGCGATCGTCCTGAAGATCAAAGATGCCGTGCTCGGCGGTGTCGTGCAGGGTCTGACCGATGCAATGCTGATCGGCGCGATCGCCTGCGCGATCGGTGCGGTGCTCGCCCTGACGCTGCGGCGGCCCGCCGAGGAGACGGCAACGATCCCCAGCGACGCGGAGCGCGAAATGATCGCCGAACCGGCGCTCGTCTCATAGGTGAGATGTGGGGTCAGCGACATATCCGCTGGCCCCGCGCTTGCGTACTGGTTTTTTGTGTGGTAAAGGATTCTTGAGGCAGATCATGAACGAGCATCAGCGAACGAAAAGCCGCATCATCATTGCAGATGACCTTCCGCACGTCCGCGCGAGTATTCGCACGATGCTCACGCTCGCCCTCGGCGCGCGGGTCGTCGGGGAAGCGGGGACGGCGGGCGAACTGCTCGCTCTCCTCGCCACAACGGAAGCGGACATCATCATCGTGGATCGTGACCTCTCCGGGTTGGACGACGCGATGGTCGTGGATGAGATGCGGCGGCTCGCCCCGACAAGCCGGATCGTCCTCTGCACGGTCTTCGAGCGGACGGACGGCATGCGCGCCTGCCCCCTCACGGCGGACTTCACCCTCTCCAAGTCGCTCGGCCCGGACCACTGGTTTCAGGCGTTGAACCGGATGTTGATGGAGCACGAGCCAGGCGTCATCAATATTGCCGTGGAGAAGTCCGCCGAGATGAAAGCAATGGCGCATGGCTTCGCGGAAGCGGATTGCCCCATGAGAATACCTACTCCCCTGCCCCCCTCCCTCGAAGGGAAGGGGACGAAGCCGTAGTCCCGGCGCCTTGACGCTCACGGTTTGCGTCCCTATCATCCTCGATATGTTCGTCTATGTTGGCTGCTATACCACCCCGGATCGCGCGGGAGGCGGCGAGGGGATCAACGTGTACCGGATGGATGACCACTCCGGCGTGTGGGAGCATAGCCAACTCCTTCCAGGCATCGCGAACCCGTCATTTCTGGCGCTCGATCCCTCGCAGCGTTTCCTCTATTGCGTCCACGGCGGCAATACCTTCAGTGCGGTCAGCGCCTTCGCGGTCGCCCAGGGAAGCGGCTCGTTGACGTTCCTGAATACGCAGCCATCGGGTGGCCACAATCCGGTCCATCTGGCAGTGCATCCGAGCGGGCGCTTTCTCATCGTGGCGAGTTACGCCGATGCGACCGTCGCGGCCCTGCCCATCAACGCCGATGGCACACTCGCTCCGATACGTTCCCTGCTGCCGCAGACTGGCAATCCCGGCCCGGATAGGATCGAGCAGGCTAGCCCACATCCTCATCACAGCCCCTTCGACCCTCTCGGCCGGTTCGTCGTCGTGCCCGACAAGGGTGTGGATGCGGTCTTCGTCTACCGGTTCGATGATGCACGCGGCACCCTGACGCCGAGCGATCCACCATTCGTGCGGGCGCGGCCGGGGGCAGGGCCGCGCCACGTCGCATTCCATCCCACTGCGCCGTATGCCTACGTCATCAACGAACTCGATTCGACGGTCACGGCCTACGGCTACGACGCGGAGCGCGGCGTGCCCGAACCGCGGCAGGTGATTGGGATGCTGCCACCCGCATACACCGGACGGAGCACGGGCGCTGAAATCGCCGTCGCGCCGTCCGGCCAGTTCTTGTATGCATCGAACCGAGGGCACGACAGCATCGCAATCTTCGCGATTCGTCGGGAAACCGGCATGCTTACTGCGGTCGGCTGGGAGCCAACACAGGGCACGATGCCACGCTTCTTCGCCCTCGATCCGGCGGGGCAATTCCTCTACGTCGCCAACCAAGGCAGCGGTACGATTGTCACCTTCCGTGTTGACATAGTGACGGGTGGCCTGACGCCGACCGGCCATATCGTGCGGACCGATAGCCCGGTCTGCATTGTCTTCGCTGAAGGCTAAGAGCCGATGTCGAAACCGGAGCAACGTAAAGGGCGCAGAGAGAAGAGAATTGAACCACGAATACTGCCCAGAGGGCGCCCGGAAGAGCACGAAGGGGGATAAGTGATGGGCAACGCGCCGCTGCGGGTGGGGCTGATCGGGCTGGGGGCGATTGGGCAGGCGGTCGCGCGGTTGGCGCGCGAGCGGGGTGATGACGCAGTGGCGATTATTGGCGCGGTTGTCCGCGATCCGGCGCGTTCCCGGCCCGGCGTAGATGTCCCGGTCGTCCCGTCGCTGAACGCGCTGCTCGCCTTGCGGCCCGATGTCGTGGTCGAGGCGTGTGGGCACGCGGGGCTGAAGGAGCACGGCCCGCATGTGCTGCGTGCGGGGTGCGATCTCATCATGGTGAGCGTCGGCGTCTTCGCGGAGCCGGGCGTGCTGGAAACGATGATCGAAGCCGCGAAGAGCGGGCGCGCGCAGGCGAAAGTGGCGTCCGGCGCGATCGGCGCGCTCGATGCAATTGCGGCGGCAGCCGTCGGTGGCCTGACGCGCGTCACACACACGACGCGCAAACCGGCCCGTACGCTGATGAGCGCCGAGGACGCATCGGCGCTCACCGAGGCGCGGGAAGTCTTCCGGGGCAGCGCGCGCGAGGGGGTGCTGAAGTTCCCGGAGAGCATCAACGTCGCCGCTGCTGTCAGCCTCGCCGGGATCGGGCTGGACCGCACCGAGGTCCGCGTGTTGGCGGACCCGACGATTGAGCGGAATATGCACACCGTCGTCGCGGAGGGCGCGTTCGGAAGGCTCCAGTTCGATATTCAGGGCATCCCGACCGAGGAGAACCCGCGCACTGGCCGCCTCGTCGCGATGAGTGTCATGCGGACGCTGCTCCTGCGCCGCGCGCCAATGGTCGTTGGTTGAGGGCGATACCTACGTCACTTCGCGTGTGAACTCACCGCGCCGGACTTTGAGGCCAGTGATGAAGAGGTCCAGCCCGTCCTCGAATTTGGCATCCGGGTCGTACGGCATACCGCCGAAGAATATCGCCGTGAGGAGGGGAAACTCGTCCGCGGGCAACTGCGCGACCCGTGCCATAATCTCCGCCTCGGTGGGATCGGGAACGCCGCCGGGCTGCAAACCGACCTCCGCGAGCGTCACCCCGATCACGTATCCCGCGATGCAATTGATGATCTGGAATGCCTCTTTCGGTGCGAACCCGGCATCATGGAGAATCGCTGCGGCTGCTTCACCGCGCTGAAGACTGGCGATGGAGGATGGCGGGTGGGTGGAGAGAACGGGGAGCGCGTGTGGGTGGGCGCGGAAGGCTTGCCGGTATGCGCGCATCATCTCCCGCAGGCGGACATCCCACGGCGCGTCTTCGTCGGGCACGGGCGCGACCTCAGCCTGCACCGCATCAACGATGCCATCCAGCACCGCCGCCTTGTTCGGGAAGTAGTAATACGCCGCCATCGGGTCCACTCCGAGCTCCGCGCCGAGTTTACGCATGGAGAAACCATCCAGCCCATCGCGATCCACGATGGCGAGCGCGGCACGCACCACCTGCTCGCGCGAGAGATGAGGACGGCCTTGCCTCCCCGCACGATACCGTCCTCTCGGTGGTCGCCCGCGGGGCGGCTGCCCCCTCGGTGGTTTTCCCCTTTGCACGTCTGCTCCTCTTCCGTCTGACCCTCCCCGCTTCCGTGACTTCGAAGCGGAGAGAGTCATCGCTGGGGTCATATCCCGCCCGGCAAGCCCAGTCTAGCGCGTCGTCCGCCGTCGGTACAATGAGACGGAGAGCGGCGCGAAGACGGCGAGGATACCGACGCACCATGCAAGCGCCTGCCAGCCGCTCGTGCCGACGGGCTGGCCGAGGAGGAGGGCGCGTGTCGCGTTGACGATCGCCGTCACCGGCTGATGGTCCGTGAATGCGCGCAGCCAACCGGGCATCGTGGTCGTTGGCACGAACGCGCTGCTGGCGAAGGTCAAGGGAAAGATCGCCATGAATCCAATGGCTTGCACGCTTTCCGCGTTCGGCGCGAGCAGGCCCATCATCGCCCCGACCCACGAGAACGTGAAGCCGCAGAGCAATACGAGCGCCAGCGCCGCGCACCAGCCGAGCACATTCCCTTGTGGCCGGAAGCCGACCAGTAACCCGACGGTCAGCATCACCGTGATTCCCAGGACGCTCTGCACGAGATCCGCGATCGTTCGTCCGGCGAGGACGGCGGAGCGCGCCATCGGCAACGAGCGGAAGCGATCAATCAGCCCGCGCTGGAGGTCTTCCGCGAGGCCGACGCCCGTGTTTATGCCGCCAAAGACGAGCGTTTGCACGAAGATGCCAGGCATGAGGAAGTTGACGTATGACGTGCCACCCGTGCTGATCGCGCCGCCGAAGACAAAGCGGAAGAGCAGCACGAAGATGATCGGCTGGATCGTCACGTCGAGCAACTGAGCCGGGATGCGCGGGATGTGCTGGAGGTTGCGCTTGGCAATGACGAGCGCGTCCATCAGTATCCAATACAACCGGCTCCGGCGCTCCGGTTGCAGTGCGGCGATGGGTGGGGCGCTCGTCGGGATTTCCGTGATGACGCTCATCATGCGGCCTCCTGTTTGCGGCTCGATCGGTCAATTTCATCGTCGGTCGTCATGTGCCCGGTCAGCGTGAGAAAGACGTCATCCAGCGTCGGGCGGCGAAGGCCGAAGTCGTCAAGATGCACATCGGCGGCATCCAGATCGCGGACGACGTCCGCCAGGAGCCGTGCGCCGTTCGCGACGGGCACGAGGATCGTGCGGCGTGCGGCGTCGACATACATCTCTCCGTCGCCATACGGAGCGAGCGCACGCCTGGCGGTGTCGAGATCGCTCCCGCGCGCCACGGTGATCGCCAACCGCTCGCCCCCGATCCGCGCTTTCAATTCGTCCGACGTGCCCTCGGCGATCACCCGCCCGTGGTCTATGACGGCGATCCGGTGGGCGAGTTGATCGGCCTCCTCCATGTATTGCGTCGTCAGCAACAGTGTCGTCCCGCCCGCGACGAGTTCGCCGATCACATCCCACATCGCCATGCGGCTGCGCGGGTCGAGGCCCGTCGTTGGCTCATCGAGGAAGAGCACCGGCGGCGCGAGGATGAGGCTGGCGGCGAGATCGAGGCGGCGGCGCATGCCCCCGGAGTACGTTTTCGCGATGCGATTCGCGGCGTCCGCGAGATCGAAGCGTGCGAGTAATTCGTCCGCCCGCTGCCGCGCCTGCCGCTTCGGCAGGTGGTAGAGCCGCCCGACCATTTCAAGGTTCTCTCGCCCCGTCAGATACTCATCCACTGCGGCGTACTGGCCCGTCAGGCCGATGTGCGAGCGCAATGCGTCGGCCTGCGTGACGACATCGAAGCCCGCGACTTCCGCCCGCCCGGCATCTGGCTTGAGCAGAGTCGCGAGGATGCGGACCGCTGTCGTCTTGCCGGCGCCATTCGGCCCGAGCAGACCGAGCACGGTCCCTTCCTCCACGACGAGATCGAGGCCACGCAGCGCCTCGTTCGTGCCAAAGCGCTTTTCCAGCCCTTCCACGAGGATCGCTGATCGTTGGTGTGCCATGCACGCGTACTCCTTTCTCAACCCATATTCTACGATGTAGAGTGTAAAGTCTACGCTGTAGAATGTCAAGAGGTAATGAGTATCGCTTTATGGGGTTCGAGGGCGCGATTCATCTGCCCGATGACCGCCCGCACGAGATAGCCGAGCGGTTCGGTCCGCTGGTGAGAGACGGACATCCGCCTGCTATTCTATGTCGCTCGGCACATGCGCCGTCATCGTGGCGGTGATGATGACGGGATCGGGCGGCTCAGCGAGCAGGTGCAAGCGACCGTTGCCATAGAGGAGCGGGAAGGCGTATCCCTCGCGGATTTGCTCGCCGTCCTCGCCCTTGCGTGCCCGCAACTCGACGCCGTCATCTATCGTGATTGTGTGCGCCCAGAGCAATTGCCAGCCCTGAATTTCCACTTGCAGTGTGCCGTCCGGTTCCGCTCGTACGCGCACGAAAGGTGTCCGTGATGTGTCCATGGGTGCCGCACTCCTTTCGTTTCTCGTGCGTCCGATCCGCTCCTACTCCATCGTAACGCATCGGTATTCCGCGTCCGTCGCGCATACTGTTGCAAGAGGGAGACATAATGACATGCCAAGGGACGCAAGCGCAACGACATCATCGGCGGATCAGGAATGAGCGTTACTCATTTTACCCCCGTGACCACAAGACATAATGCTGTGGAGAGCCGGGGATAACCGGAAAAGCGGCAGAGAAATGGTGGATAACCTGTGCCGTACGGTCATAGCGAATGTACGTATGATGCCACACGCGTGATCGAGTGATCGCTTACAGCGCGGCGGAAATGGATTGGCAGACGGCTGCGGTCGTCGCGCTGCTGCCGAGGTCGGGCGTGCGGATACCGGCGGCGAGCGTCACTTCGGTCGCGCGCTCCAAGCGGGCTGCTTCGTCGTGCGCGCCGAGATGCCGGAGCATGAGGACGGCGGCGAGGAAGGTGGCGGTCGGGTTGGCGATGCCGCGCCCGGCGATGTCCGGCGCGCTGCCGTGGACCGGCTCGAACAGCCCTTTGCCATCGCCGACATTCGCGGACGCCGCGACGCCGAGGCCACCGATATGCGCCGCCGCGAGGTCCGAGAGGATATCGCCGAAGAGATTCGTCGTGACGAGCACATCGAATCGCTCGGGCTGCTGGGCGAGGCGGAGCGCGGCGGTATCCACGAGCAGTTCATCGAGCGCGACCTCCGGGTACTCCGCCGCCACTTCACGCACCGCGCGGCGGAACAAGCCGTCCGTCTGTCGGAGGACATTCGCCTTGTGGACGACGGTGCAGTGGCCGCGTCGCTTCCGCGCGAGGCGGAAGGCGGTATGTGCAACGCGGCGGGAGGCTGCGCCGGTAATGACGCGCAGCGTTGTGGCGCGCTCGCCATCCGCGCTCACCTCCTCGATGCCGCTATACAGCCCCTCGGTATTCTCGCGCACGATCAGGAGATCCACGCCGGGGCGGGAAGTCGGGATCGGCAGGGAGCGAACGGGCCGGAGGTTTGCCGCGAGATCGAGTTCATTGCGGAGCCGGAGGATCGGCGAGCGGTAGTCGGGGATGTCGGGTGGGGTCGTCACCGCGCCGAAGAGAATTGAATCCGCATCGTGGCAGGCGGCGAGGGTCGCGTCCGGCAGCGGCGTGCCGTGTCGCTCGTATGCGCCGAAGCCCGCTTCCGCCGTGATGAACCGTGTATTGGGCAAGAGCGTTCGCAGCACATCCGCGACGGCAGGGATCACTTCCCGCCCGATCCCGTCGCCGGGGATGAGAACGATCCGGTATGAGCCGGGAGTTCGCGATTGCTCCATCATCCGCGGTTCCCTATCCTCTTCATGCCTTGCGGGCGACGACGATCAGATGCTGACTGGCGCCGAGCAATGACGGCTCCTCCTCAATCCAGCGGAGCGCCGTCAACATCTCCGCGCGGCGATTCGGGTCATCCCATTCCTCCTGAACGCGGGCGGCAAGCCACGCCGGCCCCTCGATCCCGATTGTCCGCTCGTGGACGAGTCCGGCTTCTTCCACTTCGCCCTTCAGTTCCGTGGGGTGGTGAAAAAAGGTGGTGGTGAAGTAAGCCGGGTCGTTCGTTGGGTTGCGATGCTGACCGCTGGCGAGATCGTCCTGCACGATACGAGCGAAGACGGGATCGGTCAGATATCCCTTGGCAAGGCCGTCCAGTGTTGAGACGAACCGGGAAATGCCAACGGCCAGCACGACGCCACCCGGCCGCACGATCCGCGCCGCCTCGCGCAAGGCGGTGATGCGGTCGTTTCGCTCCGTCAGGTGATAGAGCGGCCCGAAGAGGAGCGCGTCATCTACGCTCGCGTCCGCATGATCGAGATGGCGCGCGTCACCGATCGCGCAACTGGCGATCGGCGTATCCGGCTGTTGCGCGGATGCCTGGCGCGCTTGCTCCACATGGAGCGGTATCGGGTCAATCAGATGGACTTCGTAGCCCTGCCGGGCAAGCCAGAGCGCATAGACGCCCGCCGCACCGCCGATGTCGAAGATAATGGCGGGTGGTGGCGGCAGATACCGCGAGACGATCTCCCGCGTCCGCGCGAACTCGATCCGGCCACTGCCACGCTGGAGGCGATTTTCCTCCATGCCTTCGGCATAATACGCTTGGGCTTCCTGCCTCAACCCCCCGATCCCTTCCCCACGTGGGAAAGGGGCCGAGGGATCAGGGCGGATTATTCTCCCCAATCCTCATCTTCCTCCGGCGCGAGGGCGAGCGTGAAGGGTTGCAGGTCAACGACTTCCAGTTCCGCGCCGCATTCCGGGCACTGAATGATCTCGCCCTTCGTGATGCCGCTCACGCTCCACTCTCCCGCGCACTCAGGGCATTCGGCGGTCGCGGTGGTCAATGTCGTGCTCATCGTGGCAATCCTTTCCGTTTCACATGAAAACAGAAGTGCGCGGGACATGCCCTACGCAAACTCGGTCCGCGTCACACCTTCCCAGCCGTATTGCTTGACGAATTCGAGCATGCCGCCTACCGCCGCGACGCGCAAGACGAAGGGCGGCAGGGGCTCGGCGTGGAAGACGAGCCCGCGATCCGGCAGGGTGATCCGCCCCGTTACTGGATCAACCTCAATCGTCTCACCGTCCTGTGCCGCGTCGGAGACCTCGGGCGAGACGAGGATCGGCAGGCCGATGTTGATCGCATTGCGATAGAAGATGCGCGCGAAGGAGCGCGCGATCACGCAGGAGATCCCCGCCGCCTGGATCGCGACGGGTGCATGCTCCCGCGAGGAGCCGCAGCCGAAGTTGTCGCCGCCGACGATCGCGTCGCCGGGCCGCACGTTCGTCGGGAACTCCGGCCGCACCTCACAAAGCACATGCTCCGCGAGATACGCCCGGTCCGTCGTCAGGTTGTATCGCCCCGGAATGATCTCATCCGTATTCACATTGTCTCCGAATCGCCACACACGCCCCATGGTCATCGCTCCCTTCCGTCGTTTTACAGAAATGCGCGTGGGTCGGCGATCGCGCCTTCGATGGCGGAGGCCGCCGCCGTGGCGGGATTGCCGAGATAGATTTCCGCTGTCGCGTCGCCCATGCGGCCGGTGAAGTTGCGGTTCATCGTCGTCAGGGCGCGCTCGCCCTTGCCGAGGACGCCGAAGTGCCGCCCAATGCAGGGGCCGCAGCCGGGCGAGCCGATGTGCGCGCCTGCCCGCATGAACGTCTCGATATAGCCGTGCTCCAGCGCCTGCAACTGCACCTCGCGCGAGGCGGGAATGATGATGCAACGCGTGCGCGGGTTGATCGTGCGGCCTTCCAGCACGCGGGCGGCGAGCGCGAGATCGTCCAGCCGCCCGTTCGTGCAGGTGCCGATGAAGACCTCATCGAGCGGCGTACCGACCACATCGGTGACGGGGCGAACATTGTCTACCTCCGGCGGGCAGGCGACGAGCGGAACGAGATCGTCCACATTCAGTTCGACGATGCGGCGATAGTCCGGGTCAATGGGGCGGAGATGGCCGGTGCCGGTATCGTAGCGGACGCGGCCCGCAAGGTAGCGATCCGTCACCTCGTCCGCCTCGATCAGGCCGACCTTGCCGCCCATCTCAATCGCCATGTTCGCCAGCGTCATTCGCTCGCTGATCGAGAGGGCGCGCACCGTCGGGCCACCGTACTCCACCGCGGCATACACCGCGCCGGAGACGCCAATCGTCTTGACCATGAGGAGCGTCAAATCCTTCGCCGTCACGCCGTGGCCGAAGGAGCCTTCGACCTCGAAGCGCACCGTCTGAGGCACGCGGAACCACGTCTTGCCGGTCGCGTAGACGAGGCCGATGTCCGTGCTACCCATGCCGGTGGCAAACGCGCCGAGCGCGCCATACGTCACCGTATGCGAGTCCCCGCCGACGACAATCGAACCGGGCGCGACGAACCCTTTCTCGACCATCAATTGGTGGCAGATGCCGCTGCCCGCCTCGAAGAAGTTGGCGATTCCCTCATCCTGCGTAAACTGCCGGATATGCTGGTGGGTGATCGCGACCGCCGGGGTGGAGGCGGGCACGACGTGGTCAATCGCGATGACAATGCGCGATGGATCCCACAAAGGGCGACCGAGTTTGCGGAACGCCTCAATGGCGAGCGGCGAGGTTGTGTCGTGGCTCATCGCGTAGTCTACGTCCGCGACGACGATCTCACCGGCGTGGACCGGCCTACCGAGACGGGCCGAAAGGATTTCTTCAGCGAGTGTACCCATAGATACCTCCTTCGGTGGCGTAGGCTTCAGCCTGCACGAGAGATTCGGCGTGCGGCCCAGGGGTCGCCCCGAGCCCGCCGCTATCAAGATCCCCTTGCCATGCTTGGAGAATGGCGTCCACGTCCGCGTCAGTGATCGGGGCTTCGTCCGCGCGGCGCTTGACGGCGGCAGTGACGGCGCGGATCGTTTCGGCGTCGAAGGTGAGGCCGAGGGTACGGGCACGGTCGGCGATGGCGGCGCGGCCGGTGAGGGCATGGGCGACGGCGATCGTCCGCTCGATGCCGAAGACTGCCGGATCGAGGATTTCATAGGTACGCGGGTCCGCCAGCACTGCCTTCGTGTGGACGCCCGCCTTGTGCGTGAAGGCGGTTGCGCCCGTCAGATAGTTATTGAAGGGGATCGGCACGCCGACGATCTCCGCGACGAGCGCGTCGAGGTGGCGTAATCCCGGCAGGTCGTATGCGGCGGTCAGCGCGGGATCGGTCGCGTAGAGGCGGGCGATCAGCCCGCCGAGCGGCGTGATGCCGTTGCGCTCGCCGATGCCGAGGATCGTCGTATCAATGAACGCCGCGCCCGCGTCGAGCGCGGCGTGGGCGTTGGCGATCGCGCAACCGCTATCGTTGTGACCGTGGAACTCAATCGCGGCGCGGCATTCGTGGCGGAGCAGCGTCACTAATGACGCGACCTGCTGGGGTGTCGCGATGCCGACGGTATCCGCGATGCCGATGCGGTCCACGCCGAGCGCGTCCACGGCGCGATACATCGCGAGCAGGTCATCGCGGTCGGTGCGGAAGCCATCCTCGCTCGAAAAGCGGACAACGAGGCCGTGCGCCTGCGCGAGTCGGATGCATTGCTCCGCGCAGGCGATCATCGTCGCGATGCTGTGACCGTGGCTGTGCTCCCGTAGTTGGTCGGACATCCCGTAAAAGATGTTGACGCCATCCACACCCGCGTCAACCGCCGCCCGCACATCGTCCACCGTGCAGCGGACATGCGCGAGGATCATTGCCCGGCGCGGCATCGCGGCGAGCAGGCGAGCATCGTCGAAAGAGCGCGGCGAGGCGGCGGGGTTAGTGATCTCGATGGCCTCCACGCCGAAGCGGTCGAGCGCGCGGGCAATCATCTGTTTCTGGGCCGTAGTGAAGTGGGCGCTCGCGAACTGCTCGCCCTCGCGCAGGGTGGTATCAATGATCGCCACATGTTGGATCGTCACCACGAGCCTCCCGTTGCGTAACAAGGAACGAGGAACGAGTAACGAGGGGTTGGACTCTCTCGATACTCGATAGCCGATACTCGTTACTCCCATCATCCGCGCCGCCCGGAGGGGCAAACAAAAACGCCCTCATCCCGATTGGGACGAGCGGCGCGGTGATCGCGGGCTTCGTGGTACCACCCAAGTTCGCGACGCCGGTATGGGCATCGCCTCAGCCGTACGGAACATCTGGGGGAATAGGCTTCAGCCTGTTCACTCTGCGCAGGCTACGCCTACGCCACCAGGAGATTCGATACGCGCGCCTATGGTAACGGAGGCGACCCGGCGTGGCATCAACATCCCGGAGGATGCATCCACCTTGCGGCTCAGAGGCTTTTTCCCCGCTCTTCCCGGCCCCGCCTCACACCTCGCGCGGGTCGCTGTGCCGTTCCCTTCGGTACTCTCCCTCGTCAACGCCGTTGACGGTTTCTTACCAATGCGGACGATACCATCCTCCTGCACCCGTGTCAATCTGTACGGACATTGGCATAATGCACGAACTCTCGCCTGGCATGACAACATGCGATCTTTGGACGGCTCGATAATCTGATCGGAAAGCCAGAATGATCCACTGACGACTCCACCGGGTTGACCCTGCCGCCGAGAGACGTGAAATAACCACAAAAATCTCCCCCTCTCCATCGCAATGGAGAGGGGGCAGGGGGGGAGATTTATTACTTCACAGACGCGTTGTACGTGTCCAGGGCCTTGTTGGAGGCAGCGGCGGCCTCGTCGAGAGCAGCCTTGGCGGTGGCCTTGCCGAGCAAAACCTTCTCGATCGCGCCCTCAACGTCGGTGGTGCGCGACTGCGTGAAGACGCCGAGCACCGCGCCGTTCGTCGCGGGGTTCGATGGGTTGGCGTGCAGTTGGTCTACCGCCGTCTGGAACTGCGGGAACTTCGCCGTGTTCGCCTTGACCTCTGGCAGGTCGTAAGCGTCCTTGCGGATCGGGAAGTAACCGGTGCCGATGTGGAAGAAGGCCTGTTGTTTCGGCTGAGAAATGAACTGGACGAACTTCCAGGCCGCCTGCTTCTCCTTGTCCGGCTTGTCCTTGGCGATGTAGACGGCCGCGCCGCCCATGATGATGCCGCCCTGCTCGCCGCCCGTCGTCGGGCGCGGATAGAAGCCGGTGCCGACATCGAACTTGCCGCCAACTTTGTTGATGATGCCCTTCAGGGAGGCGGTGGATTCAACGATGATCGCCGCCTGCCCGGCGGCGAAAGCCGTCTGCGAGTCGCTGGTGTTCCGACCGAGGTTGGACGCCGTCCCCTTGTCAATCATCCCCTTCCACCAATCGAGGATCTTGACGCCCGCGTCGCTGTTGTAGACGACCTTCGTCGCCCGCTGCGCGCCCCGGCCATTTTCCGGATCGGCGTAGAGGGCATTCTCGGTGGCGAGCCACTGCTCGAAGAACCAGCCGTAAATCGCGAAGTTGAGGCCGGGTTGCGGCTTGCCGCTCGCGTCCTTCTTGGTGAGTTTCTCTGCTGCTGCTGCCACCTCGTCCCAGGTGCGCGGAGGCTTGGTCGGGTCCAGCCCGACAGCCTGGAAGGCGTTCTTGTTGTAATACAAGATCGGGTTGGAGGTGTTGAATGGCATCGCGTTCAGTTTCTTATCCACGGAGTAGTAGTCGAGCAGTGGCTTCTCGAACTGCGAGAGGTCGAACTTGTCCGCGTCCACGAAGGTCTGCATCGGCTCGGTCGCCTTGCTGTCAATCATGAAGCGCTGGCCGATGTCGTAGACCTGAATGATGTGCGGGCCGCTCTTCGCCTGCAACCCGGCGCGGAACTTGTTCAACTCATCATCGTAGCCACCCTGGAAGATGTCCTGCACGAAGATGTCGGTCTGGCTGTCGTTGAACTGATTAACCAGACTGCTCACAATATCGCCGTTGACGCCGCCAAGGGCATGCCAGAAGGTGAGTTTGGTCGCGTTCGCGTTCTTTGCCGTCTTCGGCGTCGCGGCGGGCAGCGTCGCGGGCGGCGGCGCACCGGTCGCGACGGGCGCGGCCGGCGTCGAGCCACCGGCGGCGGTTGTCGCGGCGGCGGTGGCTGCCGTGGTCGGCGCCGTCGTCGCGCTGCTGCCGCCGCACGCACTCACGATCGCTGCGAGGGCGCCCGTCGCGGCGGCGCCGACACCGAGGCGAAGCAGATTCCGTCGAGAGAGCCGTCTGTCCCGTTCCATACCTTCCACCTGTTGCTCCTTTGCTGCAAAGAACCGTCAATGGTCTGCCCGCCGTTACCCCTTGACGGAGCCGGCGGTGAGTCCCCGAATCAGTTGGCGCTGCCCGATAATCAGCAGCGCGATCGTCGGCACGAGGACGAGCACGACCCCGGCCATGATGAGATTGTAGGAGATTGATTCCTCGGTGCGGAGGAAGGCGATGCCGATCTGCGAGGTCCGCATATTCTTGCTGTCCGTGACGAGCAGCGGCCAGAGGTACTGGTTCCACGTCTGGAGGAAACTATACACTCCCAGCGTGCCGAGCGCCGGGCGCGAGAGCGGGATGACGATGGTCAGCAGATAGCGCAGGCTGCCGCAGCCATCGAGCGTCGCGGCGTCGTGCAGTTCCTTCGGGATCGTCAGAAAGAATTGTCGCAGGAGGAACGTGCCGAAGCCCGTCGCGACGAACGGCGCGATCAGGCCGATATACGTATCCTTCCAGCCCCACTGCAAGATCGTCTGGTAGTTCGGGATCACCGTCACTTCCCATGGGATCATCAGCGTGGAGAGGAAGATGATGAAGAGCGTGGTGCGCCCGCGGAACTCCCGCACGGCGAAGGCGTACGCCGCGAGGCTCGCCGTCACCAGCTGCGCCAGCATCACGCACCCGGAAACGATGAAACTGTTGAGAATGTAGCGCGGGATCGGCAACCGCTCGAGCACTGTGCGGTAGTTGTCCAGATAGAGGCCGCTCGGGATGAATTTGGGTGGGAAGCGGGCCGCCTCATCCGGCGTCATGAAACTGACGGTGAGCGCGTAGAGAAGCGGGAAGAGGATGGCGAGCGCCGCGGCGCCAAGCAGCACATAGAGCAGCGCCTTCCGCAGCAGGCGGGTATTCGGTGAGCCGCTCATTGGTAGAACACCCTGCCTTCCAGCGACTTGAATTGGATGCCGGTCAGGATCAGCAAGATAATAAAGAGGATGACCGCCTGTGCCGAGGCGTAGGCGGAGTGGAAGTTGAAGAACGCATCACGGTAGATCGAGTAGACGACGACGTTCGTCGAGCCTGCCGGGCCGCCCTTGGTCAGGACATCAATCTGCGCAAAACTCTGGAAGGCGGCGATCACCGAAATGACGCTGACGAAAAAGAGCGTCGGTGAGAGCAGCGGCAGCGTGACATTGAAGAACATCCGGCCGCCGCCCGCGCCGTCAATCCGCGCGCTCTCGTAGAGTTCCTCAGGGATGCCCTGCAAACCGCTGAGGAGAATCGTGAAGTTGAAGCCGAGGCCGAGCCAGATCGTGCCAATCGCAATCGCCCAGAGCGCCGTGTTCGTGTGCGTCAACCACTGGACGGACGGCAGGCCGAGCCGCGTGAGGAAGTAGTTCAGCACGCCCGTGCTCGGGTTGTAGAGGAGGGCGAAGATCACCGCACCCGCCGCGACCGAGACGCCGATCGTGATTGCGAAGGCGACGCGAAAGATGGAGATCGCCCGCAGCCGCAGGTTCGCCATCACTGCGAGCGTCAGCGCGATGAGTAGCCCGATCGGGACAGTATAGAGCGTATAGAGAATCGTGACCTTGAGCGCGTTTCGGTAATCCGGGGACGAGAGTGCGTTTTTGTACTGGTCAAGCCCCACATAGATATCCGACGTGCCGCCGAACGGATTGTCCGCATGGAGGCTGATCCAGAGCGATTTCACGACCGGGTAGAAGACGAAAACGGAGAAGGCGACCAGTGAGGGCAGCAGATACAGCAGCGACACGAGTGTCGCCTGCCACTCGCGCAGCCGCGACGAACCGCGCGCATGGGGAACCGATACACTGGCTTGCTCAGTGGCCATGCGTTTTCCTCATCATGAACGGACATTCCTCTGCATCGTTATAACACTCCGCAAACAATCGTCAAGCCTGATACGCACAGTTGCCGGTGATGGCGGGCTGCGGCCTGTAGCAGCGACGAACGGCAGGCCGCAGCCCGCCACCACCCTGTCCTCTCAATGCTCGCACACAATTGTGATCGGATCGTATGCGGGCGCACCTGTCCCTTCGGCCATGCCAATCCGGCACTTCGGACGGTGTGGCACGATTTATGCTTTGTCATACTCACAGGCAATGGGAGAACCTTTCGAGAAGCGGCAGAGTAACGGACGGGGGCACGACCGATGCAGTTTTTTATCGAACTCTTGCTCTGGCATCTGATTATCGCGGCCTTCCTCATTGGTGCGTTGATACTCTCGCGCGGCGCGCGGCAACCGCAGTCGCGGATGACGTTCACGAACGATCCGTCGGGCGACTGACGCCGCAGGCTCACTCCTCTCCACAATACGATCGGGGTGGCACGTATGCATGCGTGCCACCCCGTTTTGTTTTGTCGGGCCGATTGCGCACCGGGCGACGCAGAGGAGTCGGAAGTGAGAGATCTTACGCCGTCAGATGATCTGTGAACCAGCCGAGTAGCCGTGTCAGCGCGTCTCGCTGCGTTTGGGGGCGACCGCGCGTGAAGCCGTGCGATTCGCCGGGATAGCGGACGAATTCGACCTCCCGCCGCAGTTTCCGCAAGGCGACGAAGAGCTGCTCCGCCTCCGTGACGCGACAGGTGTAGTCCTCCTCGCCGTGCATGATGAGCAGCGGCGTCGTGATCCGCGCGACGAGGGGCATCGCGGAGTGCTCCCGATAATACGTCTCTGCCTCCCACGGCGCGCCGCCACTGTCGAAATCAATGGATTCCCACTGGTCCGTCGTGCCGGAGAGCGTGGCGAGATCGCTGATGGTCGCCATCGTCACAGCGGCGTGGAAGCGATCGGTGTGCGTGATGACGTAGTTCGTCATATAGCCGCCGTACGAGCCGCCGAAGACGCCGAGCCGGTGCGGGTCCGCGATGCCGCGCGCGATCAAGGCGTCGAGCGCGGTCATACTGTCCGCGTGCTCCTTCGCGCCCCAGTCCGCGAGGATGGTGTCCGCGAACGTCTTGCCGTAGCCCGCGCTGCCCCGGAAGTTGATCGAGTAGACCGCGAAGCCATGTGTGGCAAGCAGTTGCTGTTGCGTCGAAAATGCTTCCCCGACCGCGCCGTGCGGCCCGCCGTGCAGATGGAGGAGCGTCGGGAACGGGCCATCCGCCGCCGTCTGGCCGGGCGGCAGCCAGAGAACGCTCTCGACCTGTCGCCCATCCTCTGCCGGGATCGCGAACCGCTCCGGCGCGCTGACAGCGATTTCCGCCATTAGCGCACCGTTCGTCCGCGTCAGTTGCCGCCGGTCGCCACCACTCCGGTCGCACGCCCAGACCTCGGCTGGCGCGCCAGGGCCGGCCCAGAGGAACGCGAGTCGCGACCCGTCCGCGCACATCGTCGGCCAGCCCGTGCTGCCCGTGCCGCCAATAACACGTGTCGCCTCGCCGTCCATGCTGAAGCGGTAGCAGTGTGCGTTACCCGCGAAATTGAGGACGGCGAGCACAGATTGGCTATCTGGCGACCAGAGGGGCGGAATGGCGGGCGTGGGTGGCTCCCAGGCGTTCACACCGCGGTCCATGTGGCCGGTGAGGTTCATCGCGTCGTCGCCTACCGCCGGGATGACATGCAGGTGGTAATCCTCCGTCGAGCCGGTGCGGGTGTTGCCGTTGTCGTAGTAGGCGATCTTCGTACCATCCGGCGACCATGCCGGACCTTGCGCAACACCGCTGCTCCGCGTCAGTTGACGCCGGTCGCCGCCCTCCGCGTCGCTCACGTAGATATCCCAGATCCATTCGAGGTCCCACTCCTCCCGCCGCGTCGTCACGAACGCGAGCCGGGCGCCGTCCGGCGACCACGCGGGCGTGAAGTGATGCCACTCGCCCTCGGTGATCTGGCGCGCGACACCGCTTGGCACATCCACGACGAAGAGATGCCAAAAGCCGTCGCCGATGTAGCCGCCGCCATTGACGAACGTGCGCAGGCGGCGGGCGACGCGCGGCGCGTTCTTCGGCTGATCTTTCGGCGTGACACGGGCGGCAAAGGCGATCCGCGCGCCGTCCGGCGACCAGACGGGTGTGCCCGCGCCATGATGGAGCGTCGTCAGTTGCAGTGGCTCACCCCCTGCGAGTGGCAGGAGCCAGATCTGCGGCGGCTCATCCCCACGATCCGAGGTGAAGGCAATCCACTGCCCATCCGGCGACCAGCGCGGGTTGCTATCCCGCACCTTCCCGCGCGTCAGTTGGCGCGGCCCCTTGCCGTCTGTTGCTGCGACCCAGAGCGTTGAGTTCGTCTTATCCTGCTCGACATCCATCGTCCCAACGGTGTAGACGATCCGTGTCCCATCGGGCGACATCTGCGGGTCCCCGACGGATTGCAGGGAGAGGATATCGGCGGGTTCGAGCGGTCGTGGCATCGGGGTTCCTTTCCGGTTGAGAGTGCGGGCACGATCGGGGCCAATGATACCGCAGGAACCGGCCGCGAAACGATGGCGAGCAATCGGTGTTGCATGCTTTTCACGGGACGCATACACTCGAATGACTGGCACACGACGCCGCGCCAACAGATTATTCCGCGCAGTTCGTCTTGATCTGTCTCACGAGAAGGGAACGACATGGGAATGGATCGGTCTCAGTTAGTGATGGTCAAGGCGGAGCCGTTCAATGCCGAGACGCCGCTCGAAGCGCTCCGCGAGCCAGTGACGCCCACGTCGCTGCACTACGTCCGCTCCAACTTCTCCTTGCCCGACCATCCGGGGACGCTCACCATCGGCGGCGCGGTCGAGCGGCCACTGACGCTGACGCTTGACGAGTTGCGCGCGATGCCCGCGACGACCCTGACCGTCACTTTGGAATGCGCCGGCAACGGCCGGATCGGCCTGATGCCGCTGCCGACCGGCGAGCCATGGGCCGGCAACGCGGTCGGCACCGCACGTTGGACGGGCGTGCCGTTGCATCTGATTCTGGAGCGGGCCGCTCCCCGTCCGGACGGTGTGGAAGTCTACTTCGAGGGGGCCGATCACGGCGCATACAAAGGGGGGCCGGATATTCCCTTCGGCCGCGCGCTCGCGCTCGAACGCGCGCGTGATCCCGCGACCGAGGCGCTGGTTGCCTGGGCGATGAACGGCGTGCCGCTGCCCCCCGATCACGGCGCGCCTTTGCGCCTACTGGTGCCCGGTTGGTATGGCATGGCGTCGGTCAAGTGGCTGTATCGCATTGAGGTGCTCGCCACTCCCTACGTGGGGCAGTTCCAGACCACGTCGTACCAATTCGAATGGCCCGATCGCGCGCGCGAGGCGGTCACGACGATCTTTCCCAAAGCCCTCGTCACCGACCCCGCACCCGGCGACATACTCCCGCGCGGCCCGTACACGCTTCGTGGCAAAGCATGGTCCGGCAGCGGCCCGATCACGGTGGTTGAGGTGAGCGTTGATGGCGCGGGCGAGTGGCAGCCTGCCCGTGTCAAGCCACCCACCGGCCCCTACCACTGGCAGGAGTGGAGTTTTGATTGGCCTGGCGCCGATCCTGGCCGGCATGTCTTCCGCGCCCGAGCCAGCGACATTGCGGGGAACTGCCAGCCCGATAGCCCAGCGTGGAATCGTCTCGGCTACGGCAATAACGCGGTGCAGGTGATAACGATAGACGTGCGATAAGGTACCCGGCGTCTCGTTCCAGGAGAGGGAGCACCGATGAGCATGACGACGGAATTCTTCTCTGCGCTCGGCCGCCGCGCCGGGACGCCAGATCGGCCGTTTGTGGACGCGAATGAGATCGCGAGCGCACTCGGCATGAACGACACTGATCTGATCGCCGCAATCTCATCGAGGATGTGGATCGCGACGGCGTGATTGACGTTCGTCTGACCGAGCAGGGCACGGAAATCCGGCAGTAGCACGGATAGCGCGCTAAAATCCCCGCTTGTATTTCCATACGCGGTGTTCCACATGGAATCCGACGGATTCATAGAGATGCTGCGCGTGCGGATTGTCGTTGTACACCTCGACATGCGCGACCGTTGCTCCATGTGCCCGGAAACGGCGGAATGCCTCGAGAAGGAGCGCACGTCCCAATCCCAGCCCCACGAAATCGGGATGGACACCGAGCGGTTCGATCTGACCTTCGTCACCGTGCAACCAGCCGACGCAGAAGGCCGCGAACTGCCCGTCCGGCGCGATCGCGACGAGATCGAGATTCGCGATGTACTGCGGCATCCGCGTGACGCGCTCTTTCCACGCGACTGTCATGTTCGCCGACACGAACGCGGCGCGATGCAAATCTACATATCCCCGAAGATCATCGGCCCCGGCGAGATGGCGGATCGTGAAGCCTGCGGGGAATGTTGGCGCAGATACCGGTGCGTCCAGCGGGCGCGCGAAGTGGAGCAGATGCCAATCGGCGCGGGCAAAACCGTTCCGTTCGAGGAGTGCAATGCGGTCCGTGTCATCCTCGCGCGCGTCAATGAAATAATCGAGTATCCGGCCATGCCCACGCGCCATTTCCCGGAATCGCTCCACTGCCCAGGCGATGATTGCTGGCCCCGTCTCACTCGGCGCTTCCGGCTGCACGGCGTAGTCGAGCGTGATCCACGGCTGCTGCCAGACTGCCCACGCGAGCAACGCGTCGTGATCGTTCTCCCAGAGCCGCACGTCCTTCGGGACATCTACCGATGGCGAACAGAGCCGGTAGGGAAGATCAATGCAATGCGGATGCTTTGCCGGGAAGGCATGGACGAGGGCGATCATTCGCTGCACGTCTGCACCGTCTACCAAGCCGCGCGCCCTGACAGGCATTGCGTCCTCCATACACTTTCAGGCCGTCACCGCGCCGCCGTCCGAGGCAGGTGCTACTCCCATCGCCGCCGCGACGAACTGGAGCGTGAAGCGGATCTCGCGATCCCAGTACGTCCAGTCGTGGCCGCCGGGTTGCTCGCGGTAAAAATGATGGACGCCGAGGCGAGTCATCGTCTTGTGCAAGGCGCGGTTCGACGCGAGCAGATCGGGATAGTCTTCAACCCCGCAGTCCATCGCCAGCATTGGCAGGCGATCCGCCCCATGCGTGCGGATCGCCTGCTCGATGATCCGCTGGGGGTCGTACTCCTGCCGCGTCGGGCTGTTCGGCGGGCCGAGGAGCGCGCGGAACTGCGGGTTATCATGCGCCCCTTCCCACGACAGGATATGGAACGCGCCAGAGTGCGATGAGATCGCGCAGTAGCGGTTCGGATGGCGCATGCCGCAAATGAACGCGCCGAAGCCGCCCATTGAGAGGCCCGCGATCGCCCGCCCGCTCCGTTCGGCACGCGTCCGGCAGGTTGCTTCGATGTGCGCGGGCAGGTCCGCGACGATGTATTCCTCCCATTGCTCGCCATTCGCACCGTTGAGGTAGCAGGAATTCTCCCCCTCCGGGCAGACGATAATCAGCGGGAAGCGCGCGGCATGGTCGGCCAGTTTCGTTCGCGCCGCCCACTCGGTGTGGTTGCTCCACGCGCCGTGCAGGAGGTAAAGCACCGGATAGTGCGTCCCGCCCGCCGCGTCGTATCCGGCGGGGAGGAGAAGTGTGTACGGCATCGTGCGGCCGAGGGCGACGCTCCGGAATGACCGTATGTGGATCGTGTGTGGTGTGGGCATGGTGCGTCCCTTCACTTTACCGCGAATCGTCACGGTCAATTGCGCGCGGCGGAGGGCAACATGACCGGCCACGCGTGCCAGCCACCGGCGTGCCTCTGGTGACAATCGTTTCCACGCCCGCCGCATCTGGATTTCGATTGCTCCCGCCATACCGTTGCGCTCCCTCATGCCGTATCCGCCGACCATCGTACGCGGAGGTAGGGGTTTCGTGCTACTGATGGCGAGTCGGCGCGGTAGACTGGAGCGATAGATGATGGGCGAGAAGCGAAGGAGCGATCGCATGACGGCAATTGGCTTCGATGTCTACGGGACACTCGTGGACCCATTGGAGATGCAGCGGCACCTCCACGCGCTGCTCGGCGGCCAAGCGGGGACGTTCGCGGCGCTCTGGCGAGAGAAGCAACTGGAATACTCCTTCCGGCGCGGCCTGATGCGGCAGTATGTTTCCTTCGATGTTTGCACCGATCAAGCGCTACAGTACGTCATCGCGGCGCTCGGCGTAGAGGTGAGCGCGGACGAGCGGATGCGCCTGCTCGAGCAATACCGCGAATTGCAGGCCTTCCCCGATGCGCTTCCCGCCATCGAGCGGTTGAAGGCGGCAGGGCATACCGTCGTTGCCTTCTCGAACGGCGTCGAGGGGACGGTACGCGCATTGCTCGATCATGCGGGGATGCTCCCGTACCTCGACGCCGTGATCAGCGTCGACGATCTGCGAACCTTCAAGCCCGACCCGGATGTCTACGCCTACCTTGCGCACTGTGTAGGCCACGCCGTGGAATCAACGTGGCTTGTCTCCGGCAATCCGTTCGATGTGATCGGCGCGAAGGCGGCAGGCCTCAATGCGGCATGGGTGCGCCGCAACCCGGATGCCGTCTTCGATCCGTGGGGCATCGAACCGGACATTGTCGTGGCGGATCTCCGCGCCTTTGCCGAGTATAGAGCGGCGTAAATCCTACGCACCCGTGAGGCGATTGGATCGGGTGGGGGGCCAGTCTCGGCGAACCGAAAACGTCCCCGGTACGGCATCGGCCGAACCATCATTGGCGTGCAAACACACGACGCGCCACATGTACGGCGCGTCGTGTCGAATTACCGCTGTGCGACGTTCTTTATCAGCCGTCCCCGAGGCGGCGGATGTAGAATGCC
The DNA here is from genome assembly GCA_937968015.1 of uncultured Thermomicrobia bacterium. GTDB lineage: Bacteria > Chloroflexota > Chloroflexia > Thermomicrobiales > JALYUS01 > JALYUS01. The sequence continues at coordinate 94,986 of CALBSO010000146.1, read as the reverse complement.
GGTCCGGGCAGCGCTCCCGTGCTTGGTGCGCTCGGGCCCGGAGCGCTTGCATTTGGAACGGTGGGCGCGGCCACTTGGGAAAAGTCGAAGGCGTTCGTCAGGTCGTTCGCGGCCGCATCGCGGGTGCCGAGTGGCGCCAGACCCCAGCGCGTCTCAATGAACTTGAGGATTGAGGTCGTGTCGTACTGCGTGTGGTCCACGTAGCCGCGCTTGGCAAAGGGCGAGACGATAATCGTCGGCACGCGCGAGCCCGGTCCCCAGCGGTCTGCCGTCGGTGGCGCGACATGATCCCAACGACCGCCGTGCTCGTCGTATGTGATGATGATCGCCGTGTCCTTCGCGTACGGGCTGTTCTGAACCGCGCTAACGAGGTCCGCGACATGCTGCTGGCCTTGCAGTAGGCTGGCGTAGCCGGGATGCTCATTGTCCGGGCCGAGGGGCTTGACGAATGAGACAGCGGGCAAGTTCCCGGTCGTCAGTGATTGGCGGAAGTCCAACTCATCTTTGAGGTGTTGCGCCTTGCCGGGCGTACCGTCCGCGTCGTTCGCGAAGAAGGCGAACGGCTGGTGGTGGAACTGGAAGAGCGGGTCCGGATTACCCGCCACGGCGTTGTTCCAGCCTCCGGCATACCACGCCCAACTGATGCCCTTGTCGCTCAATCGGTCGCCGATATTCGGCATTGTCTGGTTTGGCACGAGCGTGGCGGGGTCGGCGTTCTTCGGGTGCGGGTTATTGACCGTAAAGGAGGTGTTGATGACGTAACCGTCCGGCGTAACCGTGCCGTCCTTGGTCATTACACCGTTCGCATCGAGTTGTGCCTTGATTGCATCCGGCGCATTCGGGAACTGCGGCGTGCAGGCGCAGACGAGCCAGAAATGATTGAGGAGTGAGCCGCCGAACGCGGCATGGAAAAAGTTATCCGCCATCGTATACTGCTGCGCCAGTTTGCCCTCGGGCATGTTCGTCGCGTCGTAGTAACTCATTACGAGGCCGGCGGCATCGCTCCACGCGACGAACTTGTCCATCTTGCCGCCGTTAATCTGATACTGCTCCTGGTAATAGCGATGGACGAGGTCGCCCGTCTTGTCAGTCGGCTGGACGTATTGTGCCGTGTTGAATGGTGCGATCGGCAAGTTCGCCGGGAAGCGCGGGTCCGGTACGGGTGGTTTCTGATTGGTGTCGATCGGCTGCGGCAAAGTCGTGTACGGCATCCCATTCTTGTCGACTTGCTTTATCGTACTGCCTGCGTTCGCGATCCCGTTCGCACCGGGGAAGTAGCCATACAGGCTATCGAAGCTCCAGTTCTCCTGGTAGACCACGATGACGTGATTGATCTGGTTGATGGAACCCTGAGCGGCCACCAATGACTGCAATCCGGCGATGCCGCTTGCAACTGTGAACAAAACGGCGAGCGCAATCCGCATCTGTCGCATACATCCTCCCTTTCGCCAAAGGCATTCATCTCGACACTGCACACAGCATCGCGAAAGGAGATGAGTGCATTGCAATGAATGGATGAAGGAATCGTGAGAGTCGGGGTTCGATTGCGAAAAAGGTTAGGACATGGTATAGTTTCGTTGGTCGCGCGACATGTGCCGCGCGATTCCGCCGCAGCACGCTCCCCTTGTACAGTGGGAACCCGCGGGGTTGCGGGTTCGAAATCTCTTTGCACCGCGTATTGGCGAGGCTCCGCTTCGTCCGTATGTTCTTGCGGTGCGCATTGCGGCACGGGGCGTCGCACGCAGACGGGCCGCGAAAGGAACTCTTGTTGTCATTTGCCACGATGCCGCTCGCACCGCAAACGCGCGCGGCGCTCCACACGATGGGGATCACCGATCCCACCCCGATTCAGTCTCAGTCCCTCCCCATTCTTCTCGCCGGTCGGGACCTCGTTGGTCAGGCCCGCACCGGTTCCGGCAAGACCCTCGCCTTCGCCATCCCGATGATCGAAAAGGCCGATGCCGCTGTCCGTGCGGTGCAGGCGCTCGTCCTCGTGCCGACGCGCGAACTGGCGCAGCAGGTCGGTGAGGTTGTCGAGAAGGTGGGCCGCGCGAACGGCATTCGCTCGCTCTGCATCTTCGGCGGGCGGGCGATGGGGCCGCAGATCACCGCCGTCAAGACCGGCCCGCAGGTGATTATCGGCACGCCGGGTCGCGTCCTCGATCTGCTTCGGCAGGGCGTCCTGAAACTGGATCGCGTCAACTACGTTATCCTCGATGAGGCAGACGAGATGCTCGATCGCGGCTTCGCGCCCGATGTCGAGCGCATCCTCGGTTTCGTCCCACGTGAGCGGCAGACCGCGCTCTTCTCCGCAACGGTGCCCGAATGGGTGCAGGGAACGGCGGCGAAATACCTGCGCGATCCCGCGATGGTGCAGATTGATACCCGGCCGGAAGATGTGCCGAAGATTGACCACATCATCTACGACGTGCCGGAGGGGCAGAAACTGCCCGTACTCCGCGTCCTGCTCGATGGGCGGGGCGACGAGAGCGTCCTCGTCTTCGGTCGGACGAAGCACGGTGTGAAGAAATTGGCGCGCCAACTGGAAGCGCTCGGCTACCCGGCCGCCGCCTTGCAGGGCAACCTCTCGCAGAATGCCCGCGACAAGGTGATGGCCGATTTCCGCAGTGGCAGGGTGCCGATCCTCCTCGCGACCAATGTCGCCGCGCGCGGCCTCGATGTCGAGCATATCGGCATGGTCATCAACTACGAACTGCCGGAGACGACCGAACTACTCACCCACCGCGTCGGGCGCACCGGGCGGATGGGGCGCGAGGGGGACGCCGTGACGCTCCTTGTGCCGAGCGATGAGCCGAAGTGGCGGCAACTGGCGCGCAGCCTGCGGGTCCGTATTCCGCGCAAGGCATGGCAGGGCGATCTGCCCACCGTTCCCGCCGCCATTGAGGCGTTCCCGCTCTATCCGAAGCGGGAGGAACGGCGCACGCGCGTCGAGCGACCGATGCCCGCAACGGGTGCGGCGCATCCTGTCCGCCAGCGCACGCCGTCCCCGGCGCCGTCTCGCCGCCCCGAACGTGCAGAGCGACCCGAGCGATTCGAGCGACCCGCCGCGACGGCAGATCGGCCGCGACTGCAACCGGAACGTATCGCCGCCCGGCCTGCCGCGCCACTCAACCCGGAGCGATTCCGGTTCGTCGCCTCTCGCGATGAAGACGACCGGATTGCGCGCCAGGAACAGGGCGGCGCCCAGCGCGAGCCTGCGACGATGACCGCCCCCGGCTTCCTGCCGCCTTCACTCAGCACGCAGGTGGGCGCGCTTCTTTCGCGCTACCAGGAGACGGGCACAGTCGCCACACCGGTGGACGTGCCGCTGACCCGCCGCGCCCCGATGCGGATGCGCCGCGAGGAACGGGTCGCGACGGAGGACGCGAGCGCCGCGCCGGAAAGCCGGAGCGAGCGGGCACGTACCTTCGGTCGTGGGCATGCCGCGTCACCGGTCGACGCTCTCTCCACGGGAGACGAGACGACCGGCGTGATTACGAAGATCGTCAAGGCACGCGGCTTCGGCTTCCTCCGGGATGGCGCGGGTGTCGAGCGTTTCTTCCATCGCAACGACATGAGCGGTGGCGACTTCGATATGCTCGAAGTCTCTCAGCCTGTCCGTTTCATCCCGGATCCAACCGCGACCGGCCCCCGGCCGATTGCTCGCGCGGTCGAGCCGCTCGCATCGTAACGAAGGACTGAGAATCGAGCGAGAGTGAGTACGTGGGGAGGTGGTTGACTGTAGCCGCCTCCCCGATCCTTTTTTCCAATCCTGGACAAGTGGTTCGTAGATCGTGTGACGGGTGGAAGGACGCACCATGCCAAAGGTCCGGTACGAAGAGATGTTCCCGTGGGAGTTGGCGAGGGCAATCGCGAATGCGCCGATCTGTTACCTGCCGCTCGGCGTACTCGAATGGCACGGTTCGCGCGATTTGCTCATAATAGCGTGTGAGTGAAGAAGGAGGAAGGACCACGATGCAAGCGACGAGTTCTCAGACCCCGACACCGGCAACGACGACCGACGCGCACGATCCCGGCGTCAGTGCGGACGCGGAACCGGGCGCGCTTACCCGGCTGCGGCTCGGCACGAACACCGTGCAAGCGCTGATCGTCAACGGCAAGCCGCTCATCGCGTTGTCGAATGGCGGGCTGTATGTTGATCCCCGCTATGCCCCCGTACTCACCTATGTCGTCGCGCGGGAGACGGCGTATGTCGTTGGCACGATCGAGGTGAACAGCGTGGATATCGTCATCAGCCCGGACGGCATCACGATTTCCGGCATCGGCAAGATCGCCGGTGAGGAATTGACGGAACTGCGGCTGACAATCAACGAAAATGCGCGCGTGCAGATCGAGGCGTATTGAGGGGTGAGGCGCTAATCCGGCAGGCCGGTGCGCGCCCGTGCGATGGCGGCAAATGCATCAATCGCCGCCCGGCGCCGCTCCCGAGACCATGCGATTTCCTCAGCGGTCGGGGCATGATGCGCCGCCACGAGGCGCGTATCGCTGTCATCCGGCGGGTATGACGGCGCGCAGATGAAGAGGACGCGCGCCTCCCTCGGCCCCGCGTTCGCGAACGCCAGTGTCTGGAGAGGCAGGGTGACGAAGGCATCTCCCGATAGCGCGGTAAAGGTTGTCGTGGTTTCCTTCCCGACGTCCCAGGTCGTGACGGTGACGCGCCCTGCCAGCACGTACGTCACTTGTTCGAGCGCACCGTGCAGATGGATCGGGTACGGCTCCGGGCGGGGCGGGATGCGCCCCTCGACGAACGAGAGGTGCGCGAGGCCGGGCATTTCGAACGGCAGGATGGTGATGCCGTCCGGGGCGTGGAATGCGCGCCCTGTGTCCGCATGGCTCGCACCGCTCATGGGATCGTCAGGACGATCTTGCCGAACTGCTCTGCCGCTTCCAGTCGCTTGAACGCTTCGCCAACGTCTGCGAGCGGATAGGAACGGTCAATGACCGGGTGGAGAGAGTGCGCGCGGTAGAGTTCGAGGAGGCCGGTGAAATCCATCGGGCTGCCCATCGTCGTGCCGAGGATGGACGCCTGCTTCCAGAAGAGTTCGCGGATGTTGATCGTCGGCGTGCCGCCCGTCGTCGTGCTGAAGGTGACGATCCGCCCGCCTGCTTTGACGGCGGTGATGCTCCCCGCGAAGGTCGCCTGCCCGACGCTTTCAAGCACGACATCCGCTCCATCGCCCTCCGTCGCCTCCATGACCGCCGCCAGCCAGTCGGTGCGCGCGTAGTTGATCGTCACGGCGGCGCCGAGTTCCCTGGCACGCTCCAGTTTGGCGTCGCTGCTGCTCGTGACGATCGCGCGCGCGCCCTTCGCCACGGCGATCTGCAACGCGGCGAGCGCCACTGCTCCGCCAATCCCGTGGATCAGCACGCTCTCCCCCGCCTGCAACCCGGCGCGCGGGATAAGCGCGCGGTACGCCGTGAGGCCGGAGAGTGGCAGCGCCGCCGCTTCCTCCCACGAGAGGTGATCCGGCTTGCGACGAACATTCTCCAATGGCAGCGCGATGTACTGCGCGAAAGTGCCGTTATCCGTGCCGCCGAGCACTTCAAAACCGGGGTCGGGCGCACGCTCTCTGTTTCCCCAACGCATGGAGGGATAGATGAGCACCTGATCGCCGACGCCCGCCTCGCGCACGCCGGGGCCAATCGCCTCGATCGTGCCCGCGCCATCCGAACCGGGGACGAACGTATGCCCTGCCGGTGTCCGCCCCCCTTGCAGGAGGTAGAGATCGCGATGGTTGAGCGCCGCCGCCTGTAGCCGCACCAGTACCTCGCCGGGCGCCAGTTCCGGTTCCGCGATCTCGATCGCTTTCAAGTCTTCCGGCGCGATCGGTGGTGTGATCTGTACCGCGAGCATAGATTGTCCCTTTCGTCCTGGTCTCGTACCGACTGTACCCGCGAGGGTATCACAGAACAATAGCCGCTGCCCGTTCCGCGCGGCAATTCGCTCTGTTGAAACCCCACCTGTGCCTTTATCGTATACTTCCGAGTGTACACGAAGGTTCACAGGAGGGCATGATGGCTTCTTCACATCTCATTCGCGTTCCCGATACGGTATATACACGGTTGCAGTCGCTTGGTGAGGAGTTCGGGATGCCATTGGGTGCGGTCGTTCAGCGTCTCGTTGAACAAGAGGAAGAGCGACGCTATTGGGTGCAATTCGATGCCGACTATGCCGCGTTGCGCGCCGACTCTACGGCGGATGCAGAGGAGCGGCAGGAGCGTGCGCAGTGGGACACGACGTTGATGGATGGACTCAGCGACTATCCATATGAAGATGAACGGCTCACGTCACGGACCGACCGGCAGATTGTCAGCCATATCCCGATCATGCCACCGGAGGGCGGTGTCCGGCGACCGAGTTTCGTGATGTGCGAGCAGATCCGTATCCTTTCACGCGAGCGCCTCGATCAGCGGTGGGGCATGTGAGCCTTCAGGCAATGCAGGCAGTCGAGACGCAATTGAGGCGGATCCAAGGACTGTAGCGCGGATGGCGTACGCAAACGGTGCTCCTGCTTTTGCGCGCATCACGGCTGCCTCGTATTCAGTCCACCTCGATAGCGTCGAAGACTGCCTGAACCGCATAGTTCGGCAGCGAGAGGCCGACGAATGAAGGCAGACCGAGTCGCTTCCAGAAGGGGAAGGGTTCCATCCCCGCGAGGCGCGAGACGAAGAGTGTGATCACCGTTCCATGTGCAACGATGACGATATTCCCATCCGGATGCCGCGTGCAGACATCGCCGACCGCCGCCGCGAACCGGGTATGTGCCTCGTCCGCCGTCTCGTTGCCCAGCACGCGCTGATCCGGCTCCGCGAAGAAGCGGGCAATCATCGCCTCCAGTTCCTCGGAACCGAGCCAGCCGAGGCTGGTGCGGTCGTTCTCGTGCAAACCCTCGATCACTTCGAGTGGCGCCCCGAGATAATCCGCGACAATCTGGCCGGTCTCGGTCGCCTTCGGTTCGGCGCTGGCGGCGATCACCGCCGGTTTGTAGGCGGCGAGGCGTTCCGCGAGCGGGATGCAGAGCGCACGCCCTCCATCCGACAGGCGCCACCCCCGCGACGGGACGCCCGGTTCGAGCGCGGGCATCGCGTGCTTGACGAGAATCAGATTGCGCGACACTCGTCCGATACTCCTTTCCCACAGACTCTCGCACAACACGCCGCCCGACAAGCGGCGTGTTGTGCGAGATGACAGGAAACGATGCAGAGTTTTGTCACGATCTCGTCTGTATCACCAAAAAACGCTCAGACATCTCTGGACGACGTACGTAGAACGTACAGCAGGATGTCGGTACGATGTTTCCATCGGTCGCGTTGCGCGCTCGCTGGGGTACCGGATGGAAAGCACAACGACACTCCTGCCACTCGCAGTCCTGCTCGTCGCGGCGAAACTCGCCGGGGCGATCGGCGCGCGTTTTGGCTTGCCGTCGGTCGTTGGGAAGATCATCATCGGCGTGCTGCTCGGCCCCTCGGTTTTCGGCCTTTTCCGCACGGATGCGCTGCTTTCCAGCGTCGCGTCCGTCGGCGTTATCCTGCTGATGTTCATGGCGGGCGCGGAGACGGACCTCGTGCAGATGCGGGAAGTCGGCCTTACCTCGCTCCTCGTCGCATGCGGTGGCGTGCTCGTGCCGATGGGCGGCGGCATCGCGCTGATGCGGGCGTGGGGTTACGCGTGGTCGGCGAGCGTCTTCGTCGGTGTCGTCCTGGCCGCGACAAGCGTCAGCGTCACGGCGCAGACACTGAAAGAACTCGGTCGCCTCCGCTCGCGCGTCGGCACGGTGATCCTCGGTGCGGCGGTGATAGACGATGTGCTCGGTATCGTCCTCCTTTCGGTCGTTGTCGGGTTGGATGGGGGCAGGAGCCCACTCTGGCCACTCCTCTCGATGGGCCTCTTCTTTCTCATCGCCTTCGCGCTCGGCGAGTGGGTGCTACCGCACCTTTTTCGCCACCTAAGCGGCCTGAAGAGCCGGGAGGCGTCGCTCGCGCTCGTTCTCGCGCTCGTGATCGTGGCGGCGTGGGCGGCGGAATCATTCGGGAAAGTGGCGGCAATCACCGGCGCGTACCTCTTTGGTCTCGCCGTCGCGCGGCATCCGGCGGAGGAGCGGGAGCGGATCACCTACGGCGTAGACCTCGTTGGGTACAGTCTCTTCGTGCCGATCTTCTTCGTGATGGTTGGGATGGAAGCGGATGGCCGCGCGCTCGCCGCCGCACCCCTCTTCACCGCGCTCCTGATCGCCGTCGCCGTGCTGACCAAGGCGGTTGGCGCATGCGCGGGCGGACTCGTTGGGCGCTTGCCGAAGGGTGAGGCATTCACGGTCGGAGTGGGAATGGTGACACGGGGCGAAGTCGCGCTCGTTGTCGCGACGCTGGGCAAAGAGGCGGGCGTCCTCGATGGGCAACTTTTCGCAGCATCGCTGGCGATGGTCCTGTTGACGACGATCGCCACTCCCGTGCTGCTCCGGTTCGTTGCTGCTCCGCATGTCGTCATACCCGCCATCCCGCAACCGGCCTACGCGAATGGGGGCGGGCAAGAAACACGGAGGCAGGCCGCATGATGACCTATTGCCATCACTGCGGCGCGCCACTTCTGCCCGCCGCCGCCTTTTGCCACACCTGTGGCGGGGCCGTCCCCGCAGCGGCGCGCGAAGAGGTGCATGTCACGCCGCACGCCCGTGCCGCCGCATTGGCACGGATCGGCCATCTCGATCAGGCGATTGCCGCGTACGGCGACATCATCGCGCACGAGCCGACCGATGCCACCGCCTTTGTCGCGCTCGCCACCCTCCGCATCGCTGCCCGCCGCGCGGAGGAGGCGGAGGGGCTGCTCCGCGATGCACTCGCGCTCGATCCGCAGTGCGCGGTCGCTTGGGCATATCTCGGCGCACTGCTGCTCGAACGCGCCGCTATTACGGAATCCGAGGAGGCTTTCGCGCACGCCATCGCGCACGGGCAGGAGGAATTCCTCGTCCGGCTGAAGCGCGGTGAGGCGATGCTCCGCCTCGGGCGAACCTTCGACGCGCTTGATGAACTCACGCATGCGATTCTGCTCGACGCACCGGACAAGCCGACGGCGGTGTACGCACGCAACCTGCTCAACGCGACCCGCGCGCAGGCGGCCCGTAGCGCGCCGCGCCTCGTCGGCACGCACACTGAGCCCCGGCGGCTCGTGCGCTGGATGTCCGCCAACCGGCGCGAAACGGAGATCGCCGTATGATCGTTCCTCTGCTCTGTGGCGTGATGCTGATTCTCACGCTGATGCGCGTCGCCGTGCCGATCGGGCAACCGGTGACGGGCGCCCTGCTCGGTGCGGCGCCGCTGCGATTCCGCGAGCGAATGCGGCTGCAACGCACCAATATCTACCTGATCGGCGTTGTTCTGCTGCTCGGCACGCTCGGCGGCTGGATGCGCGCGCCGATCAACCTGATCGTTGTGCTGGCGACCTTCGTGATCGTCTCCATTCCGGTGCAGTACACCTTTACGACGGAAGGGATCGCCCGCAACCGTGTCGTCTTCCGCCGCTGGGAAGAGTTTTCCGCCATCGCCGACCAGCGTGGCCGTATCCTCCTGCGTGGGGCGGCGAGATCAGCCGATTTCGCGCTCCTCCTCGCGGACGATGAGCACGCGGCGGTGATGCGTCTGCTTACTACGATTCCGCTCGGCCCACCGGAACAGGCGCACCCCGCTTCCCCTCGGGCCACACGCAAACGCCGCAAACCGGAAGATCAACGCATATCGGTCGCGTAGGCTCCAGCCTGCGCCCCAACCACAGGCTGAAAAGCCTGCGTGATCCATTGTTGGGTTTCGATAGGGGGTGTGCCGGAGGTACCGGCACTCGGTCCGTCGTTTCCGGGGCGCACCGGGGAGCGATGAGGAGGATAGGTCTGTGGCAACGGGGCAATTCGCCGGCGCAGGAGCCGGCACAAGCAGCGGAGGCATCAGACGGGGCGGCTTCTCCGTCAAGACGGGGGTGCTCGTCGCGACGGCGATCTTTCTGATCGTCGCACTCGTCGGGATTGTCGTCTCTCTGCCGAGCAGCAAGAAAGCGTCAGAGGTCGTGCGGGATCCGTCCGGCCTTGTCGTTGGCTCTGACACCGGCCTGGTCGGCATCGCACCCGCGAATATCACGCAGGACGACGCGGACAAGGCAGCGAAAAGCGAGCCGTTCGCGACGCAACTCGCCACGCAGGTGAACCAGAACCGCATCGGCATCAACATGACTTGGACGCTCGTCGCGGGCTTTCTCGTCATGTTCATGCAACTCGGCTTCGCACTTGTGGAGACGGGTTTCTGCCGCCGGAAGAGCGCGCTGCATGTGATGGCGATGAACTTCAGCATCTATTTCCTCGGCATGCTGGGCTACTTCTTCGTCGGCTTCGCCTTCCAGTTTGGTGGTATCGGCAATGTCGGCGTGCCGAATCTCGGCGGACTGACCGGGCTGAACAAGGAACTGACCATTCATCTCGGCGGGGTGGATTGGGGACTGATCGGACACAAGGGTTTCTTCCTCTCGGACGGCACCTATGATGTCGGTATCGCGGTGATGTTCCTCTTCCAGATGGTCTTCATGGATACCGCCGCGACGATCCCGACGGGCGCGATGGCGGAGCGGTGGAAGTGGAGCGCCTTCTGCGTCTATGGCTTCTTCATCAGCACGATCATCTACCCAATCTTCGGCAATTGGGCCTGGGGTGGTGGTTGGCTCTCCCAACTCGGCAAGAAGGGGCTGGGTCAGGGGTATATTGACTTCGCGGGGAGCGGCGTCGTCCACGCGGTCGGCGGCTTCACCGGCCTCGCGGGGGCATACGTGCTCGGCGCGCGGATCGGCAAGTACAACAAAGACGGATCGAGCAACGTCATCCCCGGCCACAACATGATCTTCGCCATCATCGGCACGCTCGTTCTCGCCTTCGGCTGGTTCGGCTTCAATCCCGGCAGCACACTTGGCGCGTCCGGAAATGGCAACCTCCGCATCGGGCTGATCGCTACCGTGACGATGCTCGCGGGCTCCGCTGGCGCGATGATGTCCATGCTCCTGACATGGTACCTGAATAGCAAGCCGGACGCGGGGATGACGTGTAACGGGATGCTCGCGGGCCTCGTCGCGATCACTGCGCCTTCCGGGTACGTCTCGCCGATCAGCGCTTTCATCATCGGCGCGGTGGCGGGCACGATCGTCGTCTTTGCGGTGGCGATCATTGACAAGAAACTGCGCATTGACGACCCCGTGGGCGCGATCTCGGTGCATGGCGTCTGCGGTATCTGGGGCGTGCTCTCGGTCGGGTTGTTCGCGGATGGCACGGCGAACTACGGCGGCACGCAAGTGAAGGGTCTCTTCTTTGGTGACGCCAGCCAACTGGGCGCGCAGGCGATCGGCGCGCTCGTCATCATCCTCTGGGCGGGTGGCGTGTCACTGCTCTTCTTCAAGGCGGTGGACAGGCTGATGGGCCTCCGCTCCAGGCCGGAAGACGAACTCGCCGGCCTCGACATGCCGGAGATGGGCGCGCCCGCCTACTGGGACGACGGCGAGCCATTGAAGGGCGGCCTCTTCCCGATCCCGTCCCCAGCGATGGGTGGCGCGGCGGGGGATTGATTTTCCTACCGCCATTCCCGGCAATCGAGTAGACGGCATCGAATGGCGGCACACTGACGTGCCGCCATTCGTCTTCATGGGAAGCGGGAATACGCGGCGGGATGGGCATCGTTGTGCGATGATGGCGGTCATAGCGCATCGTATTGGCAGGCACGAGGAGGTTCCGATGACAACGACGGTCCGGACCGGTGTTCATCTCGGCGAGCAATCGCCCGATTGGTCGCTGCCGCGACTCGATGGAGGCGAACTCGGCCCTGGGGCGGTGCGCGGCACGAGAACGCTCTTCTTTTTCTGGGCGAGTTGGTGACGCTGCCGCGATCAACTGCCCGGGTGGCAGCAATTCATTGAGCGCAACGCCAGCAAGGATTTCCGGTTTGTCTCCGTCGCGGTGGACAATCAAGGAGCGGAAGCCGCCCGCCCGTGGACAGAAAAGGCGGGCGCGACCTTCCCGACCGTCGTTGATCGCGACAACACGCTCGCGGCGATCTACGACTACAAACTGATTCCGAACGGCATCTTCCTCGATGAGGAGGGGATCATCCGCTATCGCAAGTTCGGCGGCTTCAACATCGAGAACGCGGCGGATGTCATGGCGATCCAGCAACTGATTGACGGTGAAGTTGAGCAGATCGAACTGGACGCGAAGGGCGCGCCCTATCATCTCAGCGAGACCGAGCGTGCGCTCATTGACGCCCGGATGCGGCTTGGCGCGGAGCTCTTTGCGCGCGGGGCACGGGGGGAAGCGGTCGCGGAGTGGAAGCAGGCGCTCCATGTTGACCCCGAGAATCTGACGATCCGCAAGCAAATCTGGATGGCGGAATACCCGGAGAAGTTCCATCCGACGATTGATTCCGACTGGCAGAAGGGCCAGCTCGCCCGCGAGCGCGAGGCGGAAATCGCCCAAGGTATCTGCGGCCCGGACGGCTGCCCGTTACCGCGCCGATAATTACGCATCGTGATTATGCCGTTGCGTTACCGCCGGAGGGTTCGGGGCGTGGATCGTCCACGTCGGGCGGGCGCACCGTGATCGTCGGCGTTATGCCGAAATACAACGAGATCATCAACGTATACACGCACGTTGACGCACTTGCTCCGCACATCAGCGACGTATGCGTCGTCTGTCTCTCACGGGGTATCCGCACGCAGTTGGTTATCGTGTACAGACATACTCAAGCCCAGCCAGACGCCGGACATGATGACTGTCAGACTGAGCGCGTACGGCATGAGTGACCAGAGGCCGACCGCCTGCGCGAGATTGCCTGCCAGCCAGGGGAAGAGCGCTGCGCCCATGCTGCCGAGGCTAGCGAGAAAACCCACCGCGCTCGGCACCAGACGGGCGGGCACCAGACCCGGCAGTAGCGCGATGGTCGTGGGATAGATCGGCCCGAGGCTATATCCCGTTAACCAGAGGCCAAACGGCGCGGCTGCGGGCAGCGGCGCGAGCCAGATGATGAGCACGCCGGAGGCCGCGCCGATCAGGCAGAAGCGGATCAGCGATGCATCCGCGACCGCGAAACGCGCGGCCAGCCGTGCCAGCGTCAGTCGCCCAAGCGTAATCCCGAGCCAGTAGCCGCTCACCGACCAGCCGGAGAGCAGGCCGCCGTGATGTCGCACTTCGGTCAGGAAACTGAAACTCCAACTGCCCAGACTTACCTCCGTGCCGACATAGATCAGCATAAAGACCGCCGCCAGCCAGACCAATCGGAGGCGGAGCGTGTCGGTGAGCAGGCTCCGTCCGGCACTCTGCGTGACCGGATGCCGCGCACTGGCCGGGTCGGCGTCGAAGAACAGGCCAAAGCCAACAAGCAGGATGAGGCTGACCGTGCCCCAGAGGGCATAGACCGTGTTCCACGGCAGGCCCGCAGCCAGTACACCGGCGGCGATGATCGGGCCGAGGAACCCGCCGATGCCGTAGAAGGCATGCAGGTTGTTGAGCAGCGTCGTATTCTTCGGCAGGCCGGTGATGTAGGTGTTGAGCCCCGCGTCCATGATCGCGAAGCCGAACCCCAGCCCGAGCATTGTGATCAGCAGGAGTGCGAATGGCGGTCGCAAACTAATCGCGCCCGCGCTTACCGCGAATACGGCTGCCCCCAGTACAAGAAAGCGTCGCTGACCCAACAGCGCGACCAACAGGCCGCTCCCGAACGCCGCGACAATATAGCCGGCCGTGACGACGAGGAAAATCAGGCTGACTACGCTCTTCCCGATGCCATACTGTACTTGCAGGCTTGGGAGCAGGACGCCCGTCGCACCATCCGTCGCACCGATCAGAATGAACGCGGCGAAGGAGACCGCCACCGTGCGTACGCGTTGATGGTCGCGCTCTCGCGCTCTATCGCTTTGGGCGTTCATTGTACGATGCTAACACAGCATCCGTCCGGTTGAGACAGATCGTCGTGTGGCGACGCCGCGAGGGGAACCCGCGATATGACAGTAGACGAGGAAATCCAGCAGGTATCGGATCAGTTTTTCATCGCGGTGAATCGCTTGCAGCAAGGTGATCCTGGCCCGATGCTCGCACTCTGGTCGCACCGCTCAGACGTCACGAATATGGGCCCACAGGGCGGGCGGCAGCATGGGTGGGACGCGGTACGCGCATATTGGGAGCAGGCAGCACGGCGGGCCGCGGACTCGACCGCGCAGGTTCGCGCCGTCGCCGGCGATCTTGTACTCGTTGTCACGGGCAATAGCGCCTATACCTGCGGTACGGAGCGTGTCCAGATCACCCGCGATGGCGAGATGAGTTGGATCGAACCGCGCGCGACGAATATTTTTCGTCGTGAGGGTACGGCATGGAAACTGGTTCATCGCCATGCCGACATTGCCTGAGCAGCGGAGAAATACCGGCGATATCGCGTGTGCAAGCCGCATGCAACGAGCGGTATACTGAGTAATGCGCTGACTCCGGCTAGCAGAGGGCGCCTGTTGGAGCATCATCGCCAGAAAGGGAGCCACCCGATGGGTTCCGTCCTCCGTCCGCTGTTCATCTCCGCTTCCCGTTCATCCCGCGCGGAACAGATTGTCCGTTCCTCTCCACTCACGCAACCGCTCGTCTCCCGCTTCGTCGCCGGTGAAACGTTCGCCGATGCCCATGCCGCCGCCGAGCGACTGGGACGCAAGGGATTGCTCGTCACCTATGACCATCTCGGTGAGGCAGTCGCGGACGAAGACGCTGTGCGGCGGGTGGTCGAGGCATACCGGACCTACTTCGCGGTCGCGGCGCGCGGATCGCATTTCTCCCTGAAACTCTCCCAGCTCGGGCTGAGTAGCCGCGAATCACTGGCGAAGGAGTCGCTCATCGCACTCTGTACCGAGGCGGCGCGCTACGATCATCGCATCCGCGTGGACATGGAAGAATCCGCCACGATTGACGCGACGCTCCGCCTGGTCGAGGTGGCGCGGCCGCATGGCGGTGATCCCGGCGTGGTCATCCAGGCGATGCTCCGCCGCGCACCGGACTTGCTCCAGTGGGCGATTGACCGCGATGTCCGCGTGCGACTGGTGAAGGGGGCATACAAGGAGCCGGAGGCAGTCGCCTATCAGGGGCGGGAGCCGATCCGCCGCGCCTATCTCGCGCTGCTCGGCCCCTTGCTCGCCAAGAGCCGCGCCCCGGCCATCGCCACGCACGACGATGTGCTGCTCGGCGGCGCGGCGCAGATCGCCGCGCAGTTCGGCACGCCGTATGAGGTGCAATTCCTCTACGGCGTGCGCGAAGACCTCGCCCAGCAGATCGCCCGGCGCGGGGTGCCGGTGCGCATTTATCTGCCCTTCGGCGATGCGTGGTACCCCTACTTCATGCGCCGCCTCGCCGAACGGCCACAAAACATCGGCTTCTTTCTGCGCCAAGTCATGGACAGGACGAAGGACTGAAGACTGAAGACTGAGCAATCATGTTTCCCTCTCCTTTGCGGGCGCCCTTTGGTCGGGTGGGAGGGAGCCGGGGGGTGAGATTTGAGCCTCTGGCGGCATACAGACTTCCTTAAACTGTGGGCCGGGCAGACGGTCTCGCAGTTCGGCTCGCAGATTACGATGCTTGCCCTACCACTCACTGCCGCGCTGACGCTCCATGCCTCCGTCGCCCAGATGGGTCTCCTTTCCGCCGCCGGGACCGCGCCATATCTGCTCATAGGGCTGTTTACGGGCGTTCTCGTCGACCGGGTGCGCCGCCGACCGATCCTTATTGTGACAGACCTCGGGCGGTTCGCACTGCTCATGCTCATCCCCGCGCTCGCGCTCGCCGATCTACTGCGGATCGAGTACTTGTACGACATCGCCTTCCTCGTCGGCGTCCTGACGATTTTCTTTGAGATTGCGTACGAAGCCTTCCTGCCGACGCTGGTCGCACGCACGCAACTCACTGACGGCAACGGCAAATTGGAAACGACGCGCTCGGCGGCGCAGGTCGCGGGGCCGGGGGTTGCCGGCGTGCTCGCCCAACTCGTGACCGCGCCGGTCGCGATCTTCGCCGATGCACTCTCCTTCCTTGTGTCCGCGCTTTTTCTGTGGAGTATTCGCACGCCGGAACCCGTGCTCGCGCCGCGCGCTCATCGCGCATCCGTCTGGCGCGAGATCGGTGAGGGGTTGCGCATCGTCTCCCACCAGCCGCTGTTGCGCCCGGTGATCGCCTGCACAGCGGCGATCAATCTATTTTGGAGCATGATGGGGGCGATCTATGTGCTCTATGCGACGCGAACGCTCGGCATCCAGCCGGGTGTGCTGGGCGCGATCTTCACAGTCGGCAGCGTCGGGCTGGTTGTCGGTGCGGTGTTCGCCGGGGGCATCACCCGCCGCCTCGGGCCGGGACCGACGATCATCGCGGGTGCGGTTGCGATGGCGTGCGGGAAGATGCTCATTCCGTTGGTGCATGGCCCATCGGTCATGGCGGTTCCCGTCCTGATCATCTCGTCATTCATCAGCGGCTTTGGTGGGGTGGTGTTCAACATCAATACCCGGACGCTGCGACAATCGGTAACACCGGACCATCTGATGGGCCGGGTCACCGCCACGAGCCGGTTCCTCGTCTGGGGTGGCCTGCCTATTGGCGCGCTGGCGGGCGGCACGCTCGGTGCGGTCTTTGGCCTGCGCCTGACGCTGTTTATCGGGGCAGCGGGGATGCTGCTCGCCTTCCTTTGGCCGCTCTGTTCACCTGTGCGGGCATTACGCGAGCAGCCTGCGCTGCCCGAGGAACAGGTGTATGCCGCATAGCCGCGTCAGGAGTGAACAGGAGTTGATGCACCCAATGACGACCCCGCCGCTTGATGCCGCGCTGACGCGGGACGTGCTGGCGCATCTCGGCGTCGCGCGCGCCGCGCCCTCCCTCGTCCTGCTCGATGATCTTGTCACGGCGTACACGCGCGTCGTGCCGTGGGAGAGCGCGTCCCGTATCGCGAAGCGGGCAGAGACGGCGAAGATCGCCGATTGCCCCCGTTGGCCGGAGGAATTCTGGCGGCAGACGTTCCGACAGGGCACGGGCGGCACATGCTTCGAGAGCAACTACGCCTTCTTCAGCCTCTTGCGCGCCCTCGGATATGACGGCTATCTGACAATCAACAATATGGGCGAGGAGGTGGGTTGCCATACCGCGATTGTCACCCTGCTCGACGGACAGCAGTGGCTCGTGGATGTCGGGATGCCGATCTATTTGCCGCTGTCGTTCGGCCCGGAATCTGCCGAACCGCGCCGTACGCCATTTCACACCTACGGGGTGCGCCCGGATGGGCCGGGCCGCTATCAGGTCGAGCGTGCCCCGCACCCGCACCCGAACTGCTTCACGCTCTTCGACCGACCGATCCCCGATGCCACCTATCGCGCCGCGACGACCGCCGACTACGAGCCGACCGGCTACTTCAATGACCGTGCGATCGTGACGAAGGTGATCGGTGACGAAATCTGGCGCTTCAACGGTATCGTCCCGCCGCTGATGGAGTCATTCGTCTACGGCGGACGCGCCGATCAACCGCTCGCGGATGACTACGCGGAGGCCGTCGCAGCGCGCTTCGGCATTGACGCGGCGATTGTGCGGACGGCACTGCGGGTGACGGGAGTGGAGTAATGCAGGGGATGATTGGGGATGGTAGACTAAGGAATGCGGGATGAAGATTGGAAAATCGTCCGGCAGAAGGGCAGCCATCGGCAGTATCGTAAGGCCGGGAATCCGAACGTCGTCACTGTCGCGGGCAAGCCGTCCGCCGACATGAAGCCCGGCATCTACAGCAGCATCGCCCAAAAAGCGGGTTGGAAATAGGGAGGAAGCCATGCAGTACGTCGTAATCATCGAAGGCGACGATGCAACCGGATACGGGGCATACGCCCCCGACTTGCCCGGCTGCATCGCCGCAGCCGATACGCGCGAAGAGGTCGAGCAATTGATCCGCGAAGCGATCCCCTTCCATCTGGAAGGCATGGCGGATGCGGGCGATCCCATCCCTCCAGCCACAAGCCGCGCGATCACGGTGGACGTGAATATTCCTGTTGCCGCTTAACCCTCACCCCGGCCCGCCACACGGTTCCCCTCCCCCCCCTTCCCCTCCCTCTCCGTCGCCCTGCGATCACCGTATGCGGAGGCTTGTGCAGGGCGCGCTTCGGCATTGACGCTGCATTGTGCGAGCGGCACTACGGGAGACAGGTGTGATAGCGTAACCGATAATCAGGGAGGGCAAGCGTCATGGCAGAGATACGCAAACTGATCGCGGATGCTGCGGTAGCGCGACAGCACGTTATTACGGCAGTCGAAGGTCTCACCGAGGATCAGGCAATCTGGAAGCCCGCAGTGGGTGAGTGGTCAGTGGCGCAAGTCATTGAACATCTCGTTCTTGCGGAGCACGGTGGGATCGTCCGCATCTGGCAAGCGGCGGAAGGTATCCGGCGAGCGAAGCCGACCTGGCAGGGGGAGGCGGTGCATCGCGGACGCCCCATCGAGGAGATCATCGCAACGACCTGGCGCGAGCGGGAGGATGCCCCCGCGAACGCAATCCCACAGATGAACGGCCCATTGGCATATTGGGTTGCGTCATTTGCTGCCTGTCAACCGGTGCTCGACGCGCTCGGTCGGGCGCTGGACGGCCTTGACTTGCGCGCGGTCGTCGCGCCACATGTCATCTCCGGCCCGCTCGATGCCCACCAGCGGCTTGAATTCTTGCGCTGGCACATGGACCATCATCGGCAACAGATCGCCGAGATCATCAGCAGTATGGAATCGCGGGCGGATTGAGGCGAGCGCTGTCGGCGTCGAAACAGATGGGCGGTGGAGAGGAGGGAGATGCTCGGTCCTCAGCCCTTCGCTCGTCATACCCACTCTTCCAGCCAGCCGTTGATCGTCACGTCGGCGCGCTGGGTGCGCATGCCTCTGAGGCGGCGGATGTAGCCGGAGACTTGCCGCCCGTCGTCCATTACGAGGACGATCTCGGTATTCGGCTGGAGGAACGAATCCTTCCGCGCCACTTCCAGCGTGCCATGCCACGACGGCGGCAGGATGACGCTCTGACCGAGCATGTTCTTGCGGTTCGGCGTCATCCGCAGGGTGTAGCGGACGTTGGTCGCGATTTGCGTCGTCGTGCGCCGCCCGTCCCGCGCCAGCCAGACGACGCCCTGTGTCCCTTCGAGCGCTTCCGGCGGGATGAACTGGATCGGGATGCCTTCATCCATCGCGCTGCTCCTCTCAATTGCCTTGGGTCAATGCGTATACCGTACCGCGCCGGCGCGCCGATGGCAATTGGCGACGCACCGCGAATTATGCGATAACAGCCGTATCGTCGGTCGCGTTGGAGGAGAAACAGGAAGCGGGGATGAGCGCCGATGGTCGTGGATCATATTCACAACGTCGCGAAGTTCGACGACGGCAAGGTGGAGGAGTATCCCGCCGATCTCTACCGCTTCGACACCGTCGCTGAGGGCGTCGAGGGATTCGCGGGTGTGACGGACGAAGCCCTCGACCGCTTCCGCGCGCAGGGTTATCTCGTCATCCATCATGCCTTCACGCCGCAGGAGACTGCCGACGCACTGGAGGGCCTCCTCGACCTGATTGACGGCAAAGTGCCGGAGTTCGACGGTATTCAGTTCGAGGCGTGGGCACGAGACCGACTCGATGCAATTTCGCGTGAAGAGAAGCAGGATTACGTCCGCAAACTGATGGCCTTCACACCGTATGACGCGCGCCTGGACGCGATCGCAAATCATCCGGCGCTGATGGCGATCATTCGCAGAATTGTCAACGACGAGCCGATGAAGTTCCAGGACATGGCGCTCCTCAAGCCGCCGGGCGGCGGGCGCGAGAAGCCGTGGCATCAGGACAAGGCATTCTTCGATATGGATATTCGCAATCCGGTTGTCGGTATCTGGATCGCGCTCGATCCCGCGACGCCGGAGAACGGTTGCATGCATCTCATCCCCGGCTCGCACACCGAAGGCCCGGTCGTCCATTTCGCCCGGCGGGACTGGCAAATTTGTGACGATCAGGTGCGGACCGCCCGCGATGTGATGGCGCCGCTCGCACCGGGCGGCGTGCTGCTTTTCGATGGCCTGATCCATCACGGCACCCCGGCGAACCGCACGAATCAGCGCCGCCGCGCCGTCCAGTTCCACTACACTGGCCGCAATGCCATCTGGACCTCGCAGGAAGCCCGCCTCGCCATCTTCGGCTCCGAGGGCAAGGACGTGGAATGCTAGAAGGCCGGGGGGTTAGGTTCCCCGCACGATTGGCCCCGCGTTCCCGGCGCCAATTGGCTCTTTCCGAAGAGCCATCCGCCCGGTACTATCCATATCGGTGTCTTCTTCATGTGGAAGGGTACATAGTATGGACGAAGGACGAACGGAACCGTACGCGATGTACACGACGATGCACCGGCAACCGGCGGATGTTGCCATGCTCCTCGCCGAGGGGTGGGAGGACGCGAATGAGGGGGCGGGGTTGCTGGCGGGCGCGGCACGCATCTTTGTCGTCGGCATCGGCACGAGTTTCCATGCCGCCCAGATCGGCGCGTACCTGCTACGCACTGCCGGGGCGGATGCCCGCGCGGTAGACTCGTATGAATTCGCTACCTATCCCTACAGCCTACATCGTGGCGACGCGGTGATTGTCATGGCGCATACGGGGACGAAGCAGTATTCAGCGCGGGCGGTCGAGTTGGCGAGTGCGGCCGGGGCGCTCTGCATCGGCATCAGCGGGCGCGATTCGAAGATGAGCGGGGATGGCCCCGCCCTCGTGCTGCGCACCGTTGCACGGGAAACGTCGGCGGCGTACACGGCGAGCCATCTCGGCGCATTGACCGTGCTGGCACAGGTCGCGACCGCGCTCGGTGAGCGGCATGGTGCGTCGGCGGTGCGAGGCTGGCGCGATGCACTCGCGCTGTTACCGGAGCAGGTGGAAGGTGTTCTTCAGCGCGAAGGCGAGATCGAAGCGGTCGCACGCGCGATCTTCACGGCGAATTGCCGCGTCTTCTGCATCGGTGCGGGGCCGAACGCGCTGACTGCCACCGAGGCGTCACTCAAGGCGCGCGAGACGGCCTACGTGACGATTGACGGCATGAGTGTCGAGCAGTTCCTGCATGGCCCGATGGTGACGGTCAACCCGGACGATCAGATCGTCGCGATCGCGGCTGCGGGGCCGGGGATAGCGCGTCTCGGGCAGGTCTGTAATGCCCTCCGGCTGATCGGCGCGCCGATCTGGATCGTCGGTCACGCCATCGAGAGCATACCGGACGCATCGCGCTTCCCGCTGCCCGATCTGCCGGAGCCGCTTTCGCCCTTGCTCGCCGTCGTGCCCGTGCAGTTGCTCGCGTATTATCTCGCGCTGGCGAAGGGCACGAACCCCGACACCTTCCGCCGCGACGACCCGCGCTACCTCACCGCTTTCAGCAGCCTGCGGCTCTGAGAGGCAAACCAACTGATCGTTTTCACCTTGTCTGTGAAAGGAGCAATGCAGTCATGAGCCGGATCAAGCCGCTTGATCGTGAGGAGGCCCGTCCCGACGCGCAGCCGTTCTTCGATCAGGACGAAGACGTCTTCGGCATTGTGCTGAATCCGACACGCGTCTTCGCCTATCGCCCGCCGATCCTTGCGGCGGCACGGGGGCTGAGCCGGTCGGTCGCGAAGGAGGCGGCGCTCCCAGCCGGGCTGCGGGCGCTCGTCTGCGTGCGGGTGGCGATGCTCGTTGGCTGCCCGTTCTGAGTGGACATCAATGCTGCCGGTGGCAGTAACGCGGGTATCGCCGATGAGAAGATCGCCGCCCTCCCTGCATTCCGCACCAATCCCCTCTTCACCGACGCCGAGCGTGCCGCACTCGAACTGGCCGAGACGATGACTGCGGCCTCGGTGGATGTGCCCGACGCGCTCTTCGCGCGTCTGCGGAGCCACTACGATGAGCCGCAACTGGTCGAATTAGCCGCGACCGCCGCGCTGGAGAACTTCCGCGCCCGCTTCAATCGTGTCTTCCAGATCGAGCCGAACAGTCTCTACTGCCCGATCCAGGGGCATGGGGAAGCGGAGACGTAAGAGGAGGGTTCCCGATGCAGGCATACGATCTTGCCGAGTTGCTCGCCGCACATGCGAAGGCGGGCGCGCTCTATCACGAGTTCCTGCGGGAGTCGTCACTCAGCACCGGACTGTATATCCTGCGCGCCGGGGTGCGCGACCCGCAACAGCCGCACACCGAAGACGAGGTCTATGCCATCATCAGCGGGAGCGGGCACATCAAGGTCGCGGATGAGGAGCGCGCGGTGCGGGCGGGCAGCATCGTCTTCGTCGCGGCGGGTGTGGAGCATCGCTTCCACACGATCACGGAGGACCTGACCATCCTCGTTTTCTTCGCGCCCCCGCGGCGCTCGCAGGCCACCGGATAGGCTGTCCTGCGGGCATTCCCACCTGCGATGAGAAAGGGCACCCGCGTGGGTGCCCCGACTGCCGACTGCCGACCAGTTCAGCCGCACTTAACGTCTAATTTTGCCTGACGGGCTGAGAGCTGCGCCTGGTCAATCAGTTGCTGCTCACCCTTCTTGAGAAAATCGTCGAGGCTGAGCTGATTGTTGAGATACGCCTGGAAGTTCTGGCCCCATTGCGGCCGGTCCTCCTGGCTGACCGGATTGAAGTACATCAGATGGCGGTAGAAGATTTGCTCCGGGTTCTGCTGGAAGATCGCGAAGCGCGGATCCTCCAGTTTGACATTCTGGTTCGCCGGCAGGTTGTACGATGGCTTGACGTACTCCGCCTGAATCTTCGGCTGCGTCATCCATTGCATGTAGTCAACGGCGATTGCCTGCCCCATCGCGTCCTTGCCCTTATCGCGCAGGTCGGCGATCGGGATGCCATAGGTGATGCCGCGCTCACCGTCGTCCGCGATCTTGCCGGCATTCGCCGCCACATCCGCGCCGAAGGTCTCCGCGTCCGGTTGCGGCGTTGGGAAGGCGCCGATATCGAACTTGGCGAGGCCCTCCGCCTTCGCCTCGTCAATCAGTTGGAGGAATGCCTGCGATTCGAACATCATCACGCCCTTGCCCTCGTAGAAGAGTTGGCGCGCGTTGCTGACATTCTGCGAGACGAACCCCGGTTCGTAGTAGGTGAAGAGTTTCTTCAATGCGGGCCAGCCGGTGCGTGCCCACGGTGTATCATAGGGCCACTTGCCGCTGCACACTGCGTCAATCTTCTGCTTGAGACTCATGAACTGGTTGCCGCCGGTAATAGCGTCCCACTGCTTGCGATCCAGTGAGATCATCAGAATCCAGCAGGTGTGCGAGGTCGTCTGCACATCGCCCGCGCGGGCAATCGGGATGAACCCGGCAGCCTTCAACTTGTCCATCGCGGCGAACCACTGCTTCCATGTTTTCGGCACATCGGCGTCTGTCAGGCCCGCTTTCGCCCACGCGGACTTGTTGTAGACCCACGCGGACTTGTATCGGGTGAAGGGCACGCCGTAGTTGTTCTTGAGGCCGTACTTCGCGAAGATGAGGAGGTCGGGCGAGAAATCGCTCCGCCAGGGCTGGCCGGTGTACGGAGAGACCTTATCGAGTGGCTCCGACATATTGACCCACTCGACGTTGTTCGTCGCTTCCTGCACATCGGTAATGATCTGATCGGGGAACGTCGCGACAATCGTTGCCAGGGACTTCGAGGCGGAGTGCGTCGTTACCCATTGGTAGATGTCCGTCGCGGTGCTGCCGGGGATGTCGGTGAGATCAATCGTTACGCCGGGATGCTCGGTCTGATAGCGCTTGAGGAGATCAGCGAAAATCGCCGTGTCCGGGTCCGGCTTGCCGTTGGAGAGCGGCGGATTCGGCTGCCGCGCCATCGAGATGTTGCCCTTCAGTTCGGGCCGCGTCACGGCAATCGAGGCTTGCGCGGCGGGCGTCGCCCCGCTGGCGACTGCTGATCCGGCCGGTGTGGTTGCCGCCGCTGCCGGTGTCGGCGTGAGGATCGTCACGACGGCCTGGTTCGTCGGGGCCGCGCCGCCGCTCGTGGTCGCCGCGCCCGCTTTCGGCGTGTCGGTCGCCTTGCTCGATCCGCACGCGGCGAGAATGCCCGCTACCGCGCCCCCGGCGGCGATCCCAAGGACCCGGCGGCGATTCAGCCGCGCTGCGAGAAACCTGGACATGTCGCTCACGGAATCCTCCTTTAGTCGTCAGTGGCAGTTGGCAGGAAACGCTCTTTGCTGCCAAGTACAAAAGGCCCCTGCTCGTCGCTCGTTGCTCATTGCTCGTCTGCCGGGCGCTCCTTTCCTAGAATTTGATCGCGCCGGACGTGAGGCCCTTGATGAACTGCTTCGAGGCGAGGGCGAAGACGAGTAGGAGTGGCAGGCTGGCCATCACGTAGCACGCCATGATGAGGCCCCACTGGGTGCCGAAGTCGCCGGAGAAGGTTTTCAGAATCAGCGCGAGCGTGTACTGGCTCTTCTTCGAGATGACCACGAACGGCCAGATGAAGTCGTTCCAGACGCGGATCAACTGGATAATTGCCAGCGTCGCGAGGATCGGCCGCGAGAGCGGAATCATGATTCGCCAGAAGATCGTAAAGTGGCTCGCGCCGTCCATCCGCGCCGCCTCGATCAACTCACCCGGTACCGAGGCGAAGAAGGTGCGTAGGACGAAGATCGCGAAAATCGAGCCGAAGGAGATGTAGGGGATAATCAGGCCGAGATAGTTGCCCAGCAGGTGCAACTGCGACGTGACGACATAGCGCGGCACGAGCAGGAGCACATCCGGCACCATGAGGAGCGAAATGACAGCAAGGAAGAGGATGCGCGAGCCGGGGAAGCGGAAACGCGCGAAGGCGTAGGCGGCGAGCGAGGCGACGAGCAGCGTGCCGCCGATCGAGGCAATACAGACAATCGCCGTGTTGATCACCGGGCGAAAGACCTGCTCCCAGGCAAACCGGTAATTCTCGAAATGCAGCGGGAAGGTCGGCCAGATTGGTTGCACAGCGAACTGCGCGCGGGTTTTGAAGGAGATCGTGATCATCAGGAAGAAAGGCAGGAACGTGAGGAAGGCGATGACGATCAGGAAGATAGACGAGAAGATCTGCCCGGCCCCGCCCTTTTTGCCCGCCGTGACCGCCGCGTGCCGTTCCGCGATCGTCGCTTCGCCCCGGATAAGGATTTCTTCCGCGTTCTGCATCGTCGTGGCCTCCTACACGATACCCTGTTCCTGAGCGTCCGACTCCGACTTAATCAGGAACTGATTGATGAGCGTGAGCGCGAGGATGAAGAGGAACATCACCAATCCGACGGCACACGCATAGCCGAGCCGGTGCGCATTGAAGGCTTTCTGAAAGAGATAGACGCCGGGCACCATCGTCGAGTTGGCCGGCCCGCCCTCACCATTCGTCAGGATGTAGATACCGACATACCGTTGCAAGGTCTGGATGACCGTGAGAATGGCAATCAGTTTGATTTGCCCCATGATGAGGGGCATGTCAATGCGGAAAATACGCGTCCAGGTCGAGGCGCCATCGAGGCGGGAGGCGTCCACGACATCCTGCGGGATATTCTGAAGACCGGCGAGATAGATGAGCATGTAGGTGCCGCTCGCCCACGGGAACTCGATCAGCATGTACGACCAGAGAGAGGTGTTCGGCGAGGCGAGCCAGAGTTTCGGCTGCTGGCCGAAATGCTGGAGTACGTTGTTGAGGAACCCCTCACCGGGCACCGGGTTGTAGAGGTACTGCCAGAGGAGCAGGATGACCAGGAAGGGGATGATGGCGGGGATGAGCAGGAAAACCCGCCAGAACTTCTGCGCCCGCTCACTGGCCAAATTGAAAACCGTTTCGGCGATGATGATCGGCATCGCGAAGGGGATTGTCAGATAGAAAACGAGAATGATGAGGATATTTTTCAGTGATTGCCGGAAGGTCGGGTCATGCAGGATCTCCTGGAAATTGGCGAGGCCGATGAAGTTGTTGATCCGGAAGCCATCCCAATCGTAGAACGCCTCCCGGAAGACGAGGAATGTTGGCCAGTACTCGAATATCACAAAGAGTACGAACGCGGGCAGGAGAAAGAGGTAGATCAGCCGCATCCGCCAGATCTGTTGCCAGATATTCGCGGGGCGGCGCGTCCGGGGAGCGGCGCTCGCGTGGGCTGAAGTGAGATTGCGTACGGCCATCGGTTCCTCTCTTTGTGTGAGAAACCGTGCCGGGGCAACCCCCGGCACGGCCCGCGCTGCTTATCCGCAGGGGATATTGAGTTTCGACTGGCGGATTTGCTGCTGCGTGTAATCCATCAATTCCGCCTGCTCGTCCTTGATGTAGGTATCGAGATCCTTCTTATTGAGCAAGTATGCCTGGAAGTTGCCGATCCACGTCGGGCGGTTGCCGTAGAACCACCACGACGGGAAGAGCTGGGTCTTGCTCTTGTAGAAGAGCTGCAGGCGCGGGTCATCGAGTTTGACACTCGGGTTGATCGGCAGGTCGTAGGTCGGCTTGACCTGGATTGCCTGGATTTCCGGTGTCGTCATCCATTGCAGCCAGTCCACCGCGATCGCTTCCACGCCTGCGTCTTTGTCCTGCCGGAGGTCGGGGATCGGGATGCCGTACTCCAGACCCCGCTCACCATCATCCGCGAGCGGCGCGGCGTTCGCGGCGATATCCGCGCCGAAGGTTTCCGCGTCCGGTTGCGGCGTCGGGAACGCGCCGACTGCGAAGGACTCCAGCCCTTCCGCCTTCGCCTCATCCACGCGCCGCAGGATCGTCTGGCCCTGGTTGCCGGGCGTTCCCTGCCAGAGCGCGGCCTTCTGCGTCAGGAAGAGCTGCTCGACATTCGCCGCGGTGAGGCTGGTACTGCCCGGTGGCCAGTACTGGAAGAGTCGCTTCGTCACTTCCGCTGTCTTGCGGTTCCAGGGTGTGTCCATCTTCCATTTGCCGGTGCAGAGCGCGGTGAATCTCGTCTTATCATCCGCGAAGGTTTTGCCGCCGCTCATCGCCAGCCAGTCCTTATGGCCGACGGAGTTGGCGATGATCCAGTAGGCGTGCGAGAGCGCGAACGCGTCGCCGGTGCGGGCGATCGGGATGGTCCCGGATGCCTTCAGTTTGTCGAGCACGGTGAAGAACTGACCCCATGTCTTTGGCTCATCGGCTTCGGTCAGCCCCGCCTTCGTCCAGAGATTCTTGTTATAGAGCCACGCTGCCTTATATGCGGTGAAGGTGACGGAGTAGAGGTCTTTCTTGGATTCGCGCATATAGACCAGCGTATCTTCCGGGAAATCCGCCTTCCAGGGCTTGCTGGTATACGCGCTGCTCTTTTCGAGATACGGGGACAAGTCTACCCACGGCGAGGTGTTCGTCGCCTCTTGCGAACTCGTTGTGAAGGTGTGGGAACCGACGATCCCCGGCACACTCTTCGCGGATTGTCGCGTTATCACCCACTGATAGAGGTCGTCGAAACTCGATCCCGGTACACGCGTCCACTCCATCGTGACACCGGGATGCTCCTTCTGATAGCGATCAATCAATTGCTGGAAGACGATATTACCGGGATCGTCTTTCCCGTTCGAGAGTGGTGAGGCGGGTTGGCGCGCGATCGTCACTTTGCCTTTCAGTTCCGCGCGCGTGACGGCGATCGTCGGGCTGACTGCCGCCGCAGTTGTTGGTGCGCCCGCCGAACCGGCGGGAGATGTGCCGCCCGCGCTCGCCGCACTTGGCGCGGTCGTCGGCGCCGCCGCGGCCGCCGTCGATGTGCTCACGATGACCTTTGCGCCACCCGTGCTCGTCGGGGCGGGCGTGCTGGTCGCGCTGGAGCCGCCGCAAGCCGCGAGGATGGCGCTGCCCGCACCCGCCGCCGTCATGCCGAGCAGTCGCCGCCGCGTGTACCGCGTCGCCGTCAGTTTCCGGGTGATCGCCTCTGCTGCCGTCCGCTGGTCCATCCTGGGTTTTCCTTCCTGCACGCTGCACGCGCTACTATGCCAAGAATCCCGTACCGACGCAAGGGCATGACGTGCCCTGCCGTTACCCCGTTGCCCCGAAGGTGCGCGAAATATGCGTGGCGAACTGCTCAACAAGCCGGACCGCGTGCGCGAACCCCTCCGCCGGGAGCGACGCGGGCACACTGGAGAGGCTGATCGCCGCGATTGTCTGTCCCGATTCGTCCCGGACGGGCGCGGCGATGCACCGCCGACCGGTCGCGAACTCCTCATCGTCCACCGCGTAGCCCTGAGCACGCACGCACGCGAGTTCGGCGAGGAGCGCGTCCATTGTCGTGATCGTCCGCGGTGTGAGCGCTTCCATGGGACGGTCCGTGTAGAGCGCGCCTACCGCCTCCTCCGGTAGCGCGGCGAGCAGAATCTTCCCGACGGCGGTGCTATGCGGGGCGTTGCGCGTGCCGGTGATCGCGTAGACCCGCAACTCCTTTGCGGCGGGCACGCGGGCAAGATAGAGCACATCCCCTTCGTAGAGCACCGCGACGTTTGCGTTGTAGTGCGAGGTGTCCGCGAGCATTTCGAGGAAGGGGAGCGACTGCCGCCGGAGGTCGGACTGGCTGATCGCCACGCTTGCCAGCGCAATCGGCGCGAGGCCGAGCGTGTAGTGGCCGTGGCCGTTACTACGACGCACATAGCCGTACTCCTCCAGCACAGAGAGGAGGCGCGAGACGGTGCTCGGCGCGAGTTCCAGTTGGCGGCTCAACTCACTGAGCGTGTGCGAGGGGTGTGCCT
This sequence comes from uncultured Thermomicrobia bacterium, assembly GCA_937968015.1. GTDB lineage: Bacteria > Chloroflexota > Chloroflexia > Thermomicrobiales > JALYUS01 > JALYUS01. The sequence continues at coordinate 66,252 of CALBSO010000146.1, read as the reverse complement.
CATTGAAGCAGGCGAGCAGGCGTAGCGCCCGACCAATGGACTGCCCCGGCGCTACCTGCGCGGTCATTCGTGCCACTTGCGCCATTCGCCGCTCCCATTCCCCACGATTGCCAGCCAGGAAACCCAAAGCAGGTTTCTGCGAAAAGACCCCGAGGGTATTCACAACGCTCTTTTCCACAGAGCGGAAAAGTACTACGTCATATGAGAAAGCTTTTCTGTATGTGAACGGAGGATACCAGCCAGTGGGGGTGATGTCAAGTGGAAGCGAGCAGGAAGCAGGCATCGGCGGGCGTCCACCAATTTGCTCGCGATTCGTCCCTGCCGTTATCCTACGGAGCGGCTGTTCGCGAGTGTGCGGCGGCCAATACATGTGAAGAGGAGAAACGATGTCTGCTCCCGACGATTTCAATCAACGGGTGATTGCGGAGTTCCGTGCCAATGGCGGCAAGGTCGGCGGGCCGTTTGACGGTAGTCCCATGCTCTTGCTGACCACTACCGGCGCGAGGAGCAGCCGGCCCCGCACGACGCCACTGGTGTATACCACCGATGGCGACCGCATCGTCATCATCGCCTCCAAGGCCGGTGCGCCGACCAACCCCGACTGGTATCACAACCTGGTTGCCAATCCGCTCGCGACGATCGAGATAGGCAGCGAGCGATTCCAGGCTCGGGCGACGGTCGCTGAAGGGGAGGAGCGGGATCGCTTGTACAGCCAGCAGGCGGCGCGGATGCCGGGCTTCGCTGAGTATCAGAAGAAGACCACCCGCCGGATTCCGGTCGTCGTCCTGGAACGCGCCAACTGAGGAAATGAACGCCGGGCGAGGCGCGCTTCAACCGCGCTGCGTACCGGTCGTGGAGCTCCCTGCGGCCTCCTGTTTCGGTGGGGGTGACCAGCCCGGCACATGCGTCGGAACGCCGGAAACCACCTTCGCCGCCGCTTCGGCGTCCGCGTCATACGGGACGCGATACTGGGCGACATGCCACGCGCCATCCCAATTGAGGATCGTGTACCCGGCGCATGGCAGGCCGTCCGTTGGCAGAGAGACGCTCGCGACGTTCACGAGCGTCATCCCGCTCCACTCGCGCACGCACGCCGCGTGATAGTGCCCGCAGCAGACGACACGCGCGTTCGCACCGCCGTATAGCCGTGCCAGATCGTCGTCTGATGTGTCCGCTTTGAGCGCCCAACCGGTCAGGTCGTGGATGTTCGCATGAACGACGAGCAAATCCTCGCCGGGCGCGGGAACGAGTCGTAGCGAGCGGGGGAGCGCCCGAAGCGCCGCCACCCGCGCCGGGCCAAGCGCGGCAACCGTCCACGGGGTGATCACCGCGACGAGCGGCGCCCAGGGACTATCCGCTGCCGTCTCCTCGATCGCGCCATCCCAGAGCCGGACATCCTCATTGCCGAGGATGCAGGTGCAGCCTGCTGCCTCGAGTATGTCCCACGCCTCCGCCGGTCGCGGCCCCGCCAGCACATGATCGCCCGCCGCGACGATCATCTGAAGCGGGCGATGGTGGTCGAGCGCGGCGAACACGGCCCGCAGGGCGGTCACATTGCCGTGAACGTCGGAGAAGAGCGCGATCCGCACGGACAAGGTCCTTTCCATGAAACGGTGGAGGGTAATCGGCATCAACGACCAATGGGTAATTCGACGGATGTTTTGCTACTGCCCGGTGTGTATGATACGCACACGGCGCCTTTCCTGCGATGTGATCTCCTGGCCACCCACGCGCCACGCGGATCCCGCGTGTCCGTACCGATGCATACTGCGAATCAAGGCCGGTATGTGGGGGCGCGATCACGCGTGTCGTGACGGGAGGCGTCGGCGTTGGTGTCCCGTACGGATGGAGGATCATTATGGGCATACGTAAGAATCTGTCGTCCCTGACCGCCGCTGAGAAGCAGGCGTTCGTCACCGCCGTCCTGCAACTGAAGAATCACATCCCCAGCCAACTGGGGCTGACAAATCGCTATGATGACTATGTCCAGATGCACATGGACGCTATGACCCTCGGAGGCATGGGAGCGATGTACGCACATCGCGGTCCCGCCTTCCTCCCCTGGCACCGTGAATATCTGCGCCGCTTCGAAGCGGACCTTCAGTCCATTGATCCCACGGTCACGGTTCCGTACTGGGACTGGACGACCGACCGCACCGCCACCGGCGCGCCGTGGACCGCCGATCTTATGGGCGGCACCGGTCGCGCAAGCGATGCCCAAGTCGTGGACGGCCCCTTCGCCTTCGCCAGCGGGCAGTGGACGGTCACTGTCACGATGCGGTCGGGTGGTGGCCCCGATCTGCGGCGGCGTCTCGCCTCCATTGGTCTCCCCCTCCCGACTGCCGCGCAAGTGACGAGCGCCTTGGGCGTTACGCCCTATGATAACCCGCCCTGGAGCATCTCGTCGCAACCGAGTTTCCGCAACCGAATCGAGGGCGGATATGGAGCGGGGCAGATTCATGACCGGGTACACGCGTGGGTCGGCGGCAACATGAACTCGATGGCCTCCCCCAACGATCCCGTCTTCTGGCTGCATCACAGCAACATTGACCGGCTCTGGGCGCAATGGCAGCGGCAGCATGCCCCGCTCGGCTACCTCCCCGTGGTCGGTGGGCCAGCGGGGCAGAATCTGAACGACCCGATGCGCCCGTGGCTTGGCGCGACGACTCCGGCGAGCGTCCTTGACCACCTCGCGCTTGGCTACCGATACGATAGTGATCCGTGAGGGCGGATCTATCTCGTTCCAACATCCGCTGCCCGCCCACGTCCACTGGGTTGACTTCCGGGGTTCGTTCGATCCTGTGCCGATGCGCGGACCGCGACCGCGCTTCAGGAGAGAGGAGGCTTCCACCTTTTTTCGCCTTTGTGGGATGACGGAATCGGCGATATAGTGTTGCCGTCGCATGGGAGATGCGGTGATCTTTCCCCTGTTTCTGAGGAGGCGAGGCGATGCAGTTCGGCTTGCAGATCAATCCCTACCTGAATGGTCCGACAGGCAATCCGTGGGATAGCGTCGAACGCGTCGCGCGGGCCACCGACGAAAGCGCCTTTGATTCCCTCTGGGTCTACGACCATTTCCTGTACGAGGGCGGTTACCCCGGCCACCCCTACTCCGAGCCGGTGATGGAGTGCTTCACGACGCTTGGGGCCATCGCCGCTGTCACGCGGCGCATCCGGCTCGGCCAACTCGTCCTCGGCGTGCCCTATCGCAACCCGGCGGCGACGGCGAAGATGGCGACGACGCTCGATCTGATCAGCCACGGCCGCTCGATCCTCGGGCTGGGAGCAGGCTGGCACAAGCGGGAGTATGAGGCGTATGGGTGGGGAGCGTTCGAGCCGACCTCCGTACGGATGCAGCGTCTGGAGGAGGCATTGCGCGTCGTGCGGGCGATCTGGACCGAGCGACCCGCGCACTTCGAGGGGGCCTATTATCGCCTCGACCAGGCGCGGGAGAACCCGTCGCCAATCCAGCAGCCGCATCCACCGATCATGGTCGGCGGCAGCGGCGAGAAGGTGACGCTGCGGCTGGTCGCCCAGTACGCCCAGTTCTGCAATGTTTCAGGCGATCCCGAGACGGTCGGACACCTCTTCGATGCCTTGCACGCGCATTGCGGGCGGCTCGGGCGGGCGTACGAGGAGATTACTCGCTCGATCTACACGACCGTCGTTGTCGGCAAGGACGACGCCGAGGTCGCGGCGAAGCGCGAGCGTTTGCGCGATTTCATTCCGGACGGCACGCTGATCGGCACGCCGGCGCAGTTGATCGCGATCTTCCAGGAATATGCCCGGGTCGGGTGTCAGTATGTCGTCTTCCGCACGCCGGACTGGGTGGATGTCGAGCCGGTGCAACTATTCGCCGAGCAGGTAATCCCGGCCCTGGCTGGCCTTTAGCGGTGGCGCCCGCGTCGCCCGCCGATCGAGCCGAATAGTCCATCAAAAAACCTACCGCTGGCGCGCCTCGACCCGCGCGAGGAAATCGCTCACCACCTGCTGAAATCTCTCCGGCTCTTCGACATGGCACAGATGCGCGCTCTCCTCGAAGATAACCGATTCGGAGCCGGGGATACCGCGATGGACGGTGTTGTGGATCGCGGGCGTTGCCTCGTCATGCCGGCCGGAGAGGACGAGCGTCGGCACGCGGATCTCACCGAGGCGGCTCGTGATGTCCCATGTCTTCAAGGTGCCGGTGACGTGGAACTCGCTCGGCCCGTTCATCGTATGGTAGACCTCCGGGTTCTCGCTCAGTTTCTCGAACGAGCGCAGCACGTACTCCGGCCATTCGGGCAAGCGGCAGACGTGGCGCCGGTAGAAGACCATCATCGCCTCTTCGTAGGCGGGATCGTCCGTTGTGCCGTCCGCCTCATGCGTGAGCAGCGTCCGCTGGATGTCCGGCGGCAAGGCTTCGCGCAGTGTGTTTGCCTCTGCGACCCACTGGAGCATGCTGGCGGGTGAACTCTCGATAATCAGGCTCGCGAGGCCCGCCGGTTGGGTCAGCGCGTACTCCATGCCGAGCATCCCGCCCCACGACTGGCCGAGGACATGCACGCGCTCCAACCCAAGGGCGCGGCGGACGGCGTTCACTTCCTCGACATAGAGGCCGACCGTCCAGAGCGACGGATTGGATGGCACGGCGGAGTTACCGCAGCCGAGTTGGTCATAGAAGATGACGCGCCGTCCGGTCGCGGCGAGCGCCTCCATTGATTCCAGATAGTCATGGCATGCGCCCGGCCCGCCATGCAGCGTCAGGAGGGGCAGTTTGCCCGGTTCCTCCCGCTCTCCCACGATCCGGTACCATGTCTCATAACCCTGGAAGGGGATGCGCCCCTCGGTGGTTGGGAATCGTGGCTGCATGGCGTGTGCTCCTCCGCGTCATCCGGTATGTCGTACCTCTGCATTGCCATCGTACATGGAGCGAGGGAGTGGCAGCAACGCCGCTCCCTCGCTCTGTTCTTCTGCCGCGATGTCCGTCGCTCAGTGCGCCATGCTGACGTGGCAGGATGCCATGCCGCGCTTTTCGAGGTACTGCTGGTGGTAATCTTCCGCCATGTAGAACGTTTCGGCGGGGCTGATCGCCGTCACGATCGGACGGCGGAACCGGCCGGATTGCGACAGCCGCTCCCTGGAAGCGCGCGCCGCCTGCTCCTGCGCTTCGTTGTGGAAGAAAATTTCAGAGCGGTATTGGTCGCCGATGTCCGGGCCTTGCCGGTTCATCTGCGTCGGGTCATGATTCTCCCAGAAGACGTTCAGGAGATCATCATAGGAGACCTTCTCCGGGTCGTACGTCACCTCGACCGCCTCGGCATGCCCGGTCGTGTGGGAGCAGACCTGCCGGTACGTCGGGTTCTCCGTCTTGCCACCGATATAGCCAACGGCGGTGGAAAGGACGCCCGGAATCTCCCGGAATGTCGCCTCGACACCCCAGAAACATCCAGCCGCGAAGGTGGCCTTTTCTCTCTTCTCCATCGAATATCTCTCCTTTGTTGTGCATGAACGGCCGTATCGCGCTCGGTGCGCCCGTCCATCATCGCCCCCGGCGATTGCGGATTCCTTACCGTCAAGTATCGCACCGATTAACGATTTGGGCCTCATGCTCGCGCTATTTGTATCTTTGTCGCCCGTTCGCGGATAATGCCCCCATCGTTCATCATGTGAAGGAATGAGGAGCACCGATGAACGCGTCAGACGACACGCGCAAGAGAGTTGGCGGGCGCGGCACTGGCGGCGCTGCCGATGATCGTCTTCTTTCTCATTTTCCAGCACTACTTTATCGAGGGCGTGCGGATGGGCGCGGTGAAAGGATAGGTACCGCCCGAACCCCCGGCGCCCTTCCCATGTGAGGAAGGGTGAGAAATGCAGGGGCATTAGTCATCTGTTCAATCGCATTCTCCCCTCTCTATTGCCGCCGGGACCTCAGCGTCTTGAAGCCGAAGAGCGATGGAGAGGGGGCGGGGGTGAGGAATTGCATCAGCCTCTCAGTGATCTTCTCTGCCACCTGACCACCGAAGAGAAGATCGGGCAACTGGTGATGGCGACGCTGCCCGGTACCGTGATGGATGTGGAGAGCGCCGCACGGCTGCGCGCGGGGCAGTACACGGGTGTCGTGCTCTTCAGCCGGAATATCGTCTCGGTCGAGCAAACGCTGGCGCTGACAGCGGCGATCCATGAACTTCTGATGGTGGGCGGCCTGCCACCGATCATCGGCGTGGATCAGGAGGGTGGGCGCGTCCGGCGGTTGATGGCGGAGGCGACGCTGACACTGAGCGCGATGGCCCTCGGCGCCACGGACGATCCCGTGCGGGTGGAGCGGATTGGCTATGCCGTCGGGCTGGAGTTACGCGCGCTCGGCATCAACACCGATTTCGCGCCCGTCGCGGATGTCAACAACAACCCGCTCAATCCGGTAATCGGCACGCGCTCGTTTGGCGAGTCGCCGGAGCGGGTAGGCGCGCTGGTCGTCGCCTTCGCGCGTGGGCTGCGGACCGCAGGCGTCGCGGCGACCGTCAAGCACTTCCCCGGCCACGGTGATACGCAGGTGGACTCACATCTCGATCTGCCGATGATCCCGCACGATCTCACCCGGCTCCGTACGGTCGAGTTGCTCCCCTTCGCCGCCGCGATCCGGGCCGATGTGCCGCTCGTGATGACGTCACACATCCGCTTCCCCACGCTCGAACCGGATGGCTTGCCCGCGACGCTCTCGTCACGCATCCTCAATGGCCTGTTGCGCGCGGAGATGAGCTTCAATGGCGTCATCATCAGCGACGCGATGGTGATGAAGGCGATTGACGATTACTACGGCATCGTCGCGGGGAGTGTGCAGGCGGTGATCGCGGGCAATGACATCGTTGAGCCGCTGCATCTCACCCATGAACCGGCGGTGATCGCCGGGCTGCGCGATGCCGTGCATGACGGGCGGTTGCCGATCGCACAAGTGGATGCCTCTGTCCGCCGCGTCCTACGACTGAAAGAGTGGCTCGCCGAGCAGCCGTATGTGCCGGTGGATGTTGTCGGGTCGCACCAACATCTCGTCCGGGAAGCCGCCGAGGCGAGCGTGACGCTGCTCGATGCCCGGCCCGGCGCGCTGCCACTCGTGGCAGACACATCTCTCGCCGTCATCGAGTTTGCGCTCCAATCCATGCATGCCGCCGAGGAAGGGCAGAGCGCCCCATCACCGTTGCGCGATGCATTCCAGCGACAGTTTGCATATGTGCAGGGTATCGCGCTCGACGCGAGCGAACCGGGTGACCTCGATACCGCGCGCAGGCTTGCGTCTGAGGCGTCGGTACTCGTCATCGGTACGCGGGACGCGAACCTCTTTCCGGCGCAACGACAAGCGATTGATGCCCTCCAAGCGGCGAACCGCCCGACACTCTTCGTTTCCCTGCGCGCCCCATACGATCTCACGGACTTCACCTGGGCCGCTGCCCGCATTGCCACCTACGGTGATCTGTCCGCCTCGCTCGATGTCGCCGCAGCCATTTGCGCGGGCGCGTTGCCACCACGCGGCCATGTGCCGGTCAGCGTCGGAGCGCTCTATCCGGTGGGGCATGGGATGAGCGTATTTCCCTCGTCGTGAATGCTCCAGACCCACATTCTGTGCCCGTGATACGATGCCGTACATCAGCGGCACGGCAGCGCGGGAGGGGAGACGATGAAGCGAAAGCAGCGGTTGGCGGCGCGGGTCGGGGTGTTCGGGATCGGGCTGGCCGCGTACTGGCCGCAGTTTCCGGGGCTGCGCGAGCGGCTGGTCGGCTATCAACGCGACGTTGAGGCGCATCTGACCCGACTCGGCGCGGATGTAATTTCCGGAGGGCTGGTGGACACCCCGGAAGCCGGGCGGGCGGCGGGTGAGCGGTTCGCGCGGGAAAACCTCGACCTGATCGTCTGTTCCATCGGCACCTATGCCACGTCTTCACAAGTTCTGCCCGTCGTGCAGTGGCAGCACACCCCGATACTCGTTCTCAACCTCCAACCCGTCGCCGCGCTCGATTATGCGCGCACCGACACGGCAGAGTGGCTGGCGAATTGCACCGCCTGCTCCGTGCCGGAACTGGCAGGGGTCTTCGCGCGTGCCCGCATCCCATTCAACGTCGTCACCGGCACGCTGTACGACGATGACCACGCCTGGGGGGCAATCGGCGAGTGGGTGACGGCGGCAGGCGTCGCACGGACGCTGCGGCAAGCCCGGTTTGGCTTCCTCGGCCACACCTATCCGGGGATGCTCGATATGCACACCGATATCGCCATGCATCAGGCGCAACTCGGCACGCACATCGAACTGCTGGAGATGGAGGACTTGCAAGCCCGCGTCGAAGCGGCCACGGATGCGGAGATCGCCGCAAAAGAGGCGGAAATCCGCGCCACCTTCACCTTCGCCGAACCGGGCAGCGATGCCATCGCCGCGCCCGTCACGGACGATGCGCTCAATCGGTCGGCGCGGGTCGCCTGCGGATTGGACCGGATGGCAGACGATTTCGCGCTGGACGGCCTCGCCTACTACTATCGCGGGCTGGACAACGGCCCGTTCGAGCAACTCGCGGCGGGGCTGATCGTCGGCAACTCGCTCCTGACGGCACGCGGCATCCCGGCGGCGGGCGAGGGGGATCTGCAAACGTGTGTCGCGATGCTGATTATGGATCGCCTCGGCGTCGGCGGCTCATTCGCGGAGTTCATGGCGATGGACTTCAACGACGATATCCTGCTGATGGGCCATGACGGCCCCGGCCACCTCGCGATCAGCGCCGCCCCGCCGACGCTGCAGGTGCTGGAAGTCTTCCACGGCAAGCGGGGCGGTGGCCTCTCCGTCGAGTTCACCGTCCAGACCGGACCGATTACGATTCTCGGCCTGACGCAGACGGCGGACTGCCAGCTGAAACTGATCGCGGCGGAGGGCGAGTGCGTCCCCGGCCCCGTCCTCCGTACCGGCAACACGAACTCGCGCCTGAAGTTTGCCGGTGGCCCCGCCGCCTTCATCGAGCGCTGGTGCGCCGAAGGCCCGACGCACCATGTCGCCCTCGGTCTCGGCCACCAAACGGGCGTACTCCGCAAACTCAGCCGCGTGCTCGATCTCAACCTGGCGGTCGTGGAGCAATGAGCAACGAGCAACGAGGGGGATCAACGGCCATACTCCATTGCTCATTGCTCATTGCGCGTTGCTGCGCGACTGAAAGGAGCGCTGTATGGAACGTGTCTGTTTCCTCTTGCAGGTCCGGCCGGAGCGATTGGGCGAGTATAAGCGGGCGCACCAGACGGTCTGGGCCGCGATGCGGGAGGCCCTCCGCGAGACGGGCTGGCACAACTACTCGCTCTTTCTGCGCGATGACGGGCTGCTCGTCGGTTACTTCGAGACGCCGGATTTAAGCGCTGCGCTCGCGGGCATGGCATCGCGGGAGATCAACGCGCAGTGGCAGGCGCACATGGCCCCCTTCTTCGCGGACCTCGGCGACCGCCGACCCGACGAAGGGTTCCTGCGGCTGGAAGAGATTTTTCATTTGGATTGAAGAGCGGCAGTCTCGTCAATGGAGCAAAGAAAACGTGCCCCCAGCCGCTGGGGGCACGTCGGTCGCGCGAGCTGCGACACTAGCGGATGGCGTCGAGGTCGCTGCCGAGGCGGAAGCGGACGCGCTTGCGGGCCGCAATCTGAATCTTGCTGTTCGTCTTCGGGTTGCGCCCCTCGCGCGCCGCCTGATTGGCGACTTCGAAGGTGCCGAAGCCGGTGAGGGTGACCTTTTCACCCTTCTTCAGCGAATTCTTGATCGTCTCGAAGACGGCATTGACCGCCTTCTCCGACGCCGGGCCGCTCATCCCGGAATGCGCGGCGACTGATTTCACCAGATCCGACTTGTGCATGCCTTCCTCCTTCGCGTGCGGCGATGCTCCCTTCGACCGCACCCATGTACCCAGTACGAACAGTATGTACTAGGCATTCTCTCTTTTTGTTATACCACGGATACCGGAAAAGTCAAACAGGGCAGGCAAATCCGGCTGTTTACGCACGCCTGTTCGTCTCTCTCTCGGTCAATTGACATATCGCGTTTAGGGCTTCCTGATGGGCTGGAATGTGCGATCCACCACGTATCAGCAAGGGAGAGGGAATCCGCTCAATAGGTCGCCCGACCGCCGGAAACATCGAAGACCGCCCCCGTGCTGAAGGCGCATTCGTCGCTCGCCAGCCACGCGACGAGCGCGGCGACCTCTGTGACCTTCCCCGGTCGGCCCATCGGGATCTTCGCAACCATATAATCAATCGTTTCCTGCGTCATCTGCGCGAGGATTTCCGTCTCAATCACGGCGGGCGTCACGCAGTTGACGCGGACATTCGTTGTCGCCAGTTCCTTGCCGAGCGACTTGGTGAGGCCGATCACCGCCGCCTTCGTCGTGCTGTACGCGGCGAGGAAGGGATTGCCCTCCTTGCCCGCGATCGAGGCGATGTTGACGATCCGGCCCCAATCGTTCGCCAGCATCTGCGGCACGACGGCGCGGCAGCAGTTGAAGACGCCGGTGAGATTGACCGCGAGCACGCCCGCCCATTCTTCGTTGGTGACCTCGACGAGCGGCTTGTTCGGCCCGACGATGCCCGCATTATTGACGAGCACGTCCACGCGCCCCCACGTCGCGTGGACGTGCCAGACCATCGTGTTGACGGCGGTCGCGTCCGTGATGTCGCAGGTGATCGCTTGCGCGTGCTCGCCGAGCGCCTGCGCGGTTGCGGTCGCGGCCGGCCCATCACGATCAACAATCGCCACACGGTGGCCGTCCGTGATGAGCCGTTCGGCAATCGCCCGACCGATCCCACGCGCCGCCCCTGTGACAATCGCTACCCGCCCCGCGTGCTGTCCTTCCGGCATCGGTTCCTCCCGCGCTCTGCGCTATTGCTTCGGATGGGTTTCGGTCGGTAACAAGGAGAGGACAAATGTGTAGATATTGGTGGCGGATCGCAATGCTTGACTGAATTCTTTCCTGGTGGGTGACGGAGGGCTACCGGGATAACGATAGACCGCAACATAGGGCGTCAAGGGCTTTGCTGCGTCCCACCGTTTCTCGAAGCCGGCTTCTATGGGGACCGCCAGATTAATAAGTGCCTCAATGTCATGAGTTTTACTAAATCGCTGGTCGCGAAAGAAGAGAAACCCCTTGACCGCCTTTTCGGCAGCCTGCTGGCAATAGTAAACGGCTGTCTCCAATAATCGGCGGTTGGATCCGGTCGCCAACATCTTCGACTCAAGATCAATGACCGCATTGGTAAGCCAATTCTGGACTCGTTCGCGCTTGGCTTCATCCATAGAGGACTTTGCCTTGTTCGGAAATCTGGCATTCAAGAGCGGCATGGAGATGGCGGTATCGGTCGTATTCCGCACGCATTTTCACGAGAATATCAGTCGCCACGATGCGGTGCTTCGGTAAGGCGCGGTAAGCCCGAACCGCCCGCTGATATGGCGTTTCTTCGCTTTCCGGAACGATCACGAGCAGGTCAATATCGCTGTCATCGTTCGGCATACCCCAGGCGTGAGAGCCGAATAGGATGATCTGCTCCGGGTGGAACTCGTCCACGAGGCGGCGGGTCACTTCTGCGAGCAAATCGGTATCGAGCGTCTTCATGCGGACAGTATAGCATCGCGCGTTGCCCCGCTTGCTACCTTTCCAGCATTAGTTCGCCCGGTTTATTGTGTTGGATGAACTTCCGTGGGCAAAAGGGAAATGACGTAGCGGTAAATCTCTTCGGCATACCGATATGCGATATCAAACTCCGCCCGAGTTGGCTCATGTAATGAACCGGGATACCGATATTCTGTGGCGAGAGGAGTGAGAAGGTCCGCGGCATCGGAAAAGAGGGCGAACCGGTGATCGTACTGTGCCGCAGCCGTTATAAGCGGCTCCAATAGGTGCATTTTCGGAGGGGTTTCATCGTGGAAAATGAGAAAGCCCTTGATCGCTTTTTCAGCGGATTGTTGGCAATGGTATACCGCAGTGTCGACGCGGGGTCTCGTGAGATGTGCCAGGGCTTCTGCGGACTCTAAATCGTGGGATGCTTTCGTTAGCCAGCTTTGCACCAGATCCCGCTTCTCCTCATCCATAGAGCCGTTTCCCCTCCTCATAGATTTGATGTTCCAAGGAGGCAGGGACATAGCGATACCGCTCCATTTCCGAGCGCGTGCGCACGCGCACTTCTATCGGTATCGGCAGACCTCGAAGTGCTCGATAGGCATGTGCCGCACGGAGATGCGGCGAAAGATTGCTGTCCGGCACGACAACAACCACATCAACATCACTATTCTCGTTCGGCGTGCCCCAGGCGTGAGAGCCGAATAGGATGATCTGCTCCGGGTGGAACTCGTCCACGAGGCGGCGGGTCACTTCTGCGAGCAAATCGGTATCGAGCGTCTTCATGCGGACAGTATAGCATTGCGGGCAAAGAGAAACGGCCCGGCATTGCTGCCGGGCCGGAAGGAAGGGGAAGGGGAGGAAGGAATGTGCGATTAGGGTTGGCTCGGTGTCGGCCGCTCCGCGAGTGTCGCGGTCAGCGTCTGCGTCTGGCCATTGCGGTCAATTGTCAGGGTCGCGGTGTCGCCGACCTTGAGGGTGCTCAGGACATCGCCGAGCGCCGTCTTGTTATTGAGGTTCGTGCCGTTGACGGCGGTGATCACGTCGCCCGCCTTGAGGCCCGCCTTCTCCGCCGGGGTGCCGGTCTCGACCGTGACGACATATGCGCCCTGAGTCACTTTCGTGCCGTACTGCGCGGCCTTCGAGGCGTTCAACGGGTCTACCTGCACGCCGAGGTAGGCGCGGGTGGAGACGACGGCGCCGTTGCCCTTACTGACGAGCGTGTCGGCGACTTGCTTCACCTTGTTGATCGGAATGGCGAAGTTCAGACCCTGCGCGTTGTTGTCCCGCACGCCGAGCGTATTCAGGCCGATCACCTGCCCGTAGACGTTGATGAGCGGGCCACCACTGTTGCCGTGATTGATCGCGGCGTCCGTCTGAATCAGGCCAACGTAGTTATCGAGTTGCCGGTTGACACCGGAGACAATGCCTTCGGTGACGCTGTTTTCCAGCGCTTCCGGGCTGCCGATGGCGATGACCTGCTGACCCGGCTTGACGGTGGAGGAATCGCCGAGTTCCGCAACCGCGAGCACCTTCGATGGGTCAATTTTGACGACCGCGACATCATTGGAGGGATCGCGCCCGACGAGTGTCCCGCTCACCCGTGTGCCGTCCGCCAGTTCCACCTCTATCGCGGTTGCGCCCTCGACGACATGGTTGTTGGTAAGAATCAGGCCCGCTTTGTCATAGATGACGCCGCTACCGAGACCGGTATCAACCGGCTGATTCGTGCTGCCATTGCCACCTGACCGTCCGGGGATCAGGTTGCCGGCGATGCCGCGGCCCGTGTACTTCTGCTGATTAATGACCGTGACGACTGCGGGGCCGACCTGCGCGACGATCTGCTCCGCCGTCATCGCGTTGCCGCTCGGCGGGGCGGGGGCATTGTGGGTGGTCGTGCCGGTGTTCGTCGTCGCGGGCGCGGCGGCCGCGAATTGTTGGATCTGTGGGGCGAGAGTGCTGCCGCCGCCACCACCGAAGAGCGCGCCCGCGCCGAAGGCGATGCCGAGCGCGATGACAAGCGCGAGAAATCCACTGAGAATGCCGAGTCGTTTCATCTTCATCCTTGTCGCTCCATCTGTCCCAAACGAGTTCGCTCTTCCGCCACGCCTCTGACGTTCCTTTGTTATTCACAGTAAAGCGTACCATCCTGAGAGGCATCTGAGCGATTCCTGAAAAGCAGATGATACGTTATTGTCATGGTGCGGGCTGCAGCCTGTCACCCGCTATCATCCGTTTGCGAAGGAAGGAATGCATCACCATGACCACTGTCCGCATGATCCCCGATGAGGAAGCGACCGGCCTCGTCCGCGCGGTGTACGACGATATCAAGGCGACGAAGGGGATTGATTTCGTGCCGAACTTCTGGCGCGCGCTCGCCGCCAACCCGGAGCATCTGAGCGCGACGTGGGGCAAACTGAAGCAGACGATGGCGGCGGGCGCGCTCGACCCTCTGACAAAGGAATTGATCGCCATCGCCGTGAGCGCGACAAACGGCTGCCGCTACTGCATCAACTCACACACCGGCGCGGCGATCAAACTGGGGATGGATACGCGCATGTTCTCTGAACTACTCGCGGTCGTGGATGTCTTCAATGGCACGAACCGCCTCGCGGACGCCTATCAGGTCGAGCCGGACGCCTATCCCGAGGTGCCACCGCCCCGATAGAGGGCGCGGAGTTCAAACGAGGCCAAGCCTGTTGCGGAGCCTGCCTCGTACCGCAGAGCAGCAGCGATCTTCGTACTCGGTATCTTAACGCACTGCGCGTTGCTTGTCGCGCATCGTTACGCCTCCTCCGGTGGTCGCACCGCCTTGAACATCACGAGCAGGAGCACGTCGTAGACGCCCTTCAGCGCGCCGCCGATGATGAGCGGCCAGCCGAAGATAGTGAGACTGAGCAGATAGCCGGAGAGGAGCGGGCTGGCGGCGGTGGCGAGGCTGCGCGGCACGGAGGTGACGCTCGCCGCCGCCGGTCGCTCCGCCGGGGTGACGACGGCCATCACATACGAGTTGCGCGTCGGCACGTCCATCTGCGACAGCGCGCTGCGGGCGAGCAGGAGGATGATCGCCAGTGGCAGATTTGGCATGAACGGGACGAGGATCAGAAACAGATTGGACGGCAGGTGCGTGTACACCATCGTGTTGACGAGGCCGATCCGGTTCGCGAGCCAGACGGCGACCGGGAATGACCCGGCGGAAAGGACGCCCGCCCAGAAGAAGATCGTCCCCGCCGTCGCCACCGAGAGATGGAACCGCTGAAAGAGCCAGAGCGCGAGCAAGGACTGTACGACGAAGCCGCCGCCGAACGAATCGAGGCTGAAGAGCGCGGCGAGCGTGTAGACCATCCTTCTGGATTCACGCAGGGGCGCTTCCGGGATGTGCGCGCCCGGTTCGATTGCCGGTGAGAGGGTGCGATAGAGGAAGAAGGCGATCAGGGCGAGGAGCGCGTAGACGAGGAACATCCCTTCGAGCGCCCTCGTGAGACCGAGTGCGGTATGCGCGGCGATGAACGCCGGTATGCCGGCACAGAGCGCGCCGCACGCCCCGACGAGCGATGCGACGAGACTGTACCGCGCGAAGAGCGCCGTGCGGCCTCGCGCTCCGACGGTCTGCGGCAGGAGCGATTGCTCCAGCGGCAGGAAGACGCTGACATCGCCGGACGATGGGTTCAGCGTGCCAACGAAGGCGACGATCATCAACGGCCAGAATGCGTGGACGAAAGCGAAACCAAGTCCGGTCGCGATCATCAATATGGCAGCGGTGAAGAGCAGCCGTTGGCGCTTCAGCCGGTAGGCGATCAGCCCGACGAGCAGCGTGAGCGCGGCGGAGCCGACAAGTGTCGCCGTCGTCACCGCGCCGATGCGGAGGCTGCTCAACCCGATGGTCGTCAGGTAGACGGGCAGGAGCACGCTGATGAAGCCGTCCCCAAACGCACGCACCGCCCGCGACGCGATCAAGACGGCGGCATCGTGCGTCGTCTCAGTGGGGAGAAAGCGCCAGCGTCGCTCCGGCAGTGTCACATCCGGTGTCATCATCCCTTATTGCCGCTGGAGGCGGGTCGCATCGCCGCCGCAGAAAAGGTAGAGTGCGTCGTAGATGATCCACTCGCGCCGGTTCGTCTCGTGGTCGTCGTAGCCGCCGTATTGTGCCATCCGCCGGAACCCTTCGGCGACGGCCTCCAAGCCGCGCGATTCGGGCGTTAGGTCCTTCGCATCGGTGTCCGCGCCGCGCACGATCAGCGTGAGTTGCCGCAACGCGGGGTCGGTGAGGTCGTACTTCTTCAGGATCGCGTCAAACGAGCATTCTGGGCCGTGATGGCCGAGTTCGACGCCAGACGCGTTATACGGGATCGCGCCCTGTTCCCGTGCCACGGTGGCGATCTGATCCGGCGGGACGAAGATGAATTCCGCCTCCGGATCTACGAATGTGCGAATCAACCAGGGGCATGCAACCCGATCTACCTTCACATTGGCACGCGTGACCCACTTCATTCCGTTGTTCCTTCCTCTATAACGACTACGTGAGGACCCACACGAGTAACCCGATCGTACCGGAAGCAACCACGAGCACCGGCTCCGACAGTTTGAATCGCCAGAGCAGGCCGAAACTGATGAGCGCGATCAATGTGGTGGGGAGATCAATGATCGCCCGCCTGCCGATCACGATCACCGCTCCGGCAATGGCACCGACGGCTGCGGCGGTCGCGCCCGCCACGAATGCCTTCAATTGGGCGTTGTCCCGGTGTCGCCTGAACCACGGCATCGGGATGATCGTGAGGAAATACACCGGAAGGAAGATGCCCGCCGCTGCGACGGACGCACCTGCAAAACCGGCCACGAGATAGCCGATGAACGCGACCGTGATAACAACCGGGCCGGGGGTAATCATTGCGACGGCGACCGCATCACGAAACTGCTGTTCGTTGAGCCATCCGTGCTGCTGGACGACCCCTTCGTACAGGAAGGGCACCACCGCCAAACCGCTGCCGAAGACGAACGCTCCCGCCTTGATGAAGAAGAGAAGGAGTGCGAGGAGCCTCCCACCGCCGCGCCCGGTCGTCACCGCGCCGAGCGACATGACGGGCAACGGAGCGAGATTAAGCAGGCCAAGTCGCCGCTTCAGCCGTTCCGGGAAAGCCCTGACGCCGACGACGATCACGCCCGCGAGGATAAAAAGAATCGCCAGCTCCGCCTGGGTGACGACGGTCACGATCATCAGGATGGTGAAGATCGCCCAGAGCAGGGGGTCGCGCTTGATCGTGCCCCGCGCCAGTTTGTACGCCGCGATGACGATGATGGCAACGACCGCCGCGCCGATCCCATAGAAGAGCGCCTGCATCCACCAGAGGCCGCCGTAGGCGACATAGAGGATCGAAATGCCAACGACCATGAAGAAGGAAGGGAGGACGAACGCCAAACCGACAACCGTCGCGCCGATGACGCCGCGAAGTATATAACCGAGCGCAATCGCGAACTGGGCCGCCAGTGGCCCCGGCATCAGTTGCGCGAGCGCTAGGGCGAGTTTGTAGTCGTCCTCGCTCACCCATTTTCGCACGGCGACGAGGTCGCGATGCATGTATCCCACGAGCGCAACAGGTCCACCGAATCCCACCGTGCCGAGCCGTAGAAAGTAGGCAATCAGCGGCCGGAGCCTGACACTGGCGTTCGTGTTCGCCTGCAAGACGGAGGTATCCGTTGTTTTGACCGCCATGTCGCTTTCTCATCTCATCGTGGAACGATTCATCGCGCCGACCGGGTGTCAGCGACGTTCTATTTCGTCGAGCAATCCGATGACGCGGGAGCGGATGACCGTCCGGGCAACCTCGATATCCTCGCTGACCGGCGGGATGTCGTCCCATCGCTCGACAGCCTTACCCGGTGGGGGTAGGCCGTCCAAATCACCGCCGAGCGACACGATATGACTGGCGGCAGCGAGTTCTTCGCGCGTGACATGGCGGGGCCGGTATTCCGAAACGTCAATACCCTCGGCCCGCAGCATCGCGACAACCGGCGCGGGAACATGATCCTCCGGCTCCGTTCCCGCTGAGGCGGCAGCAGGCAGCCCTTCGCGGCCTGCTGCCGGAAATACGCCACCGCGATGACACTCTTTGCCGCGCCGTGCGGGCAGACGAAGAGGATGCCGGTGTTCGCTTCCATCGTTGGTAAATCCCTCCCCCTTACAGCACAAAGATATCGAAAACCATTGCGACAAGCCCGGCAATCCCCGCTGCTCCGGCTACCCGTCTGGCTGGTTCGTCCCGCGCGGCAATCAGCCCCAATGCCAATGCTGTCGCGGTGCATGCCCAGACACCGGTGCCCACATCCTGCCAACTGAGCCCGATAACCGGCGCGTCCACATTAAGGCTCGCGGTATTGGAGAAATGGAGGACGAAGTTCCACGTCATCATCCCAAGCATCGCCGCGATCCCGGCGACGGCGAACCGACCGTCGCGGCGCGTCCACGGCCAGATTGCGAGCATCCCCGACGCGAGCAAGCTGACGATGACGCTGAAGACCACGATGTCCCGCACGGCGAACATAAGGATTCCCCCTTTCAGACATCCTCGTCCAGATGTACCGCAACGCGCTTGGTATAGCGCAGGCGGGGGCGCGGCGTCCCATGCCGCGGCGTCTGCGCGGCGAGTTTGGCTTGGCAGTAGGCATAGAGGGCGTCGTAGAGTGGCGCGGTCAGCCGCAGTTTCTCGTCATCGTCCGGCACGGCGATCTGGAAGCCGCGAATGAGCGCATCCAGCCCGGCCGATTCGGGGCGGCGCGTGCGGCTCGGCGGCACGTCCGCGTCGCGGATAATCTGACCCATCTCCACGAGTGCCGGATCGTCGTTCAGTCCGTGCCGTTCGAGCATCGCCTCGAAGGTGCATTTCCCGTCCGCGTGGGTATATTCCGCGCCGCGCATGTCGAACGTATGACCGTCGAGCGCGGCGGGATCGCTGTCGGGCGCGACGAAGAGGAACGTCGCTTCCAGATCAATGCGCGTGCGAATCAGCCAGGGGCAGGCCGTGCGGTCAATGTGGAGGTTGCGGCGCGTGATCCATCTCATGCCGTCGCTCTGTCGTTCCGGTATGCCTCGTCGAGGAAGACCGCCAGTGCCTCTTCGCACCGGGCGAACGCCGCATCCACCGCTCCCGACTCCGGGCTGCCGAAGTAGTCACGCGCCCGCACCTGCTCGCTCCATCGCTTCAATTTCTGCAGATCGCCCTCCAGTTCCTCCAATTCCGCGAAAGTGAAGGCGCGGTGCTTCGTCTCCCGTCGTACATGAGCGAGGAATCCCTCCGCATCGCGGATGATCTCACCGTACTCGGCGGCACGGGCGGCGCGGGATTGCGCGATGACCGCCTTTACACTCCGCTCATCGAGTTGCGCACCCCGGACAATCGTCGCCGTGCCCTCAAACTCCCGCACGTTCGCGGCGATTGCCTCCACAGCCGCGAACGTCTCCTCTCGCTCCGGTAGCGCGCATACGCCATCCCGCAAATAGACGCTGCCGATCCGCTTCACCTCACGCCAGATTGCCGCACGCTTCCGCGAGGGTTCGGCCGGGACGCTGTAGATGAGAAGCAGCCAGTTCACATGCGGTATCCTGTGCGTCTAACGAGTGTTAGACGCACAGGATACCGTGTCCTCATGCGAAACGCAAGAGGTCGGCCGATGGAAAAAGAAGAGCGGGCCTCAGTTGGCCCGCTGCATGGAATGTTGGGGATGGAATGCGTGGGATTACGCCAGATAGGCATGGAACCACTGCACGGCGCGCACCCAGGCGTCCGCGGCGGCGGTGGCGTTGTAGGCGGGGCGCATATCGTTCAGGAAGGCATGGCCCGCGCCGGGATACACGACCATGTCGAAGGTCTTCTCCTGCCGGTCCATCTCCGCCGCGAGGCCGTTGTACTGCTCCGGCGGGATACCGGCGTCTTCTTCGCCATAGACGGCGAGCACCGGCGCCTTGATGCCGCTGACAAACTCCGGTGTCGGCTGCACGCCGCCGTAGAATGCTACCGCCGCGCCGATCCGTTCATCGCCCGTGGAAGCGGCGGCGAGTGTCAGCCGACCACCCATGCAGAAACCGATCACCCCGACAGATTTCGGCTCGACTTCCGGCAGATCGCTGAGGTAGCCAATCGCGCTGGCGATCTCGCGCAGGGCGATTGGCCCGTTCATTGCCATCACCAGTTTGCGTGCGTCATCCGGTTCCGTCGCGACCTGCCCGTGGTAGAGATCGGGCGCGAGGGCGACGAACCCCTCCCGCGCAAACCGCTCGGCGAGGTCCTCGATATGCGCGTCCAGCCCCCACCACTCCTGAATGACGACAATCGCCGGGAACGGCCCGCCGCCTATCGGCCGGGCGAGATAGCCGCTCGCTGTGTCACCGTTCGAGGCGAAGGAAACACTCTCAGTGCGAATGTCCGATGCGGCCATCTGTACACTCCTTAGATTGTCGTCGGTCGTCGGTCGTCGGTCATCAGTCGTCAGAATGAAGTGGTGAGGTTGATGCATCATATCGTACTACGCCGGGTATGAATGAGATAGTTTGTTCGCACCACTTCCGGCCTGTGTCGCCTTTCTGCCGGCCGACGGCTGCCTCGCTACGTCAGCAGATGAGAGAGAATCCCTGCCACCCCGCCGCCGATGACGAGCCAGACCGAATTGACGCGGAAGCGAATCAGCACGACCGCCGTGACGATCGCCAGGAGCGCCGTGAACCAATCCACGACCGCCGCGCGCCCGAGTTCCCATGCGACGCCCGCCATCAGCCCGACCGCCGCGACATTGACGCCGTCCAATGCGGCGGCGGTCCACGGTGATTTTCGGAGATAGGGGAGCACCGGCACGGAGAGCGCGACGAAGACGAAGGCGGGCAGGAAGATGCCGAGCGTGGCGATGACCGCGCCCCAAAACCCGCCGACGAGGTAGCCGACGAAGGTCGCTGTCGTGAAGACCGGCCCCGGTGTGAATTGCCCGACCGCGACGGCGTCGAGCAGTTGCTGATTCGTCAGCCAGCCGAGATGATTGACGAAATCGTTGCGCAGAAAAGCAAGGAGGACATAGCCGGAGCCGTAGAGGACGGAGCCGATCTTCAGGAAGGTGAGAAAGAGCCGCAGCGGGCTGTACGCCACCGTCGCGCCCGCCGCGACGCCGAAGAGCGCCGCCGTCTTCAGCGCGGGCAGGGGCGCGACGGCGTGTGCTGCCCGCCGCAGCGTCCCGATGCGCCGTGCGTTTTCGACCAGCATCACCAGGATCGCCGCGCCGAAAAGAAGCAGAATGACATTCACGCCGAGCAGATAGCCCGCAAAGACGGCGACGCCGAACGCACCGAGCAGGACGTTCCTTACCGCCGTCCGCCCCAGCCCCCAGAGCGCCTGCACGACGACCGCGATAATCACCGGCTTGATACCGTAGAGGAGCCAGACGCCGCCCGTCGTCGTGCCGTACCGCACATAGAGCCACGCGAAGACGAGGACAAGGAAGGCGGCGGGCAGGATGAAGAGTGTCCCGCCGACGAATAAGCCCGGCCAGCCCGCGCGGGCATAGCCGGAGTGCATCACCGTCTGCGTCGAGGTCGGGCCGGGCACGAGGTTCGCCGCGCCGATCATGTCGAGAAACCGCTGCTCCGTCATCCATCGCCGCCGTTTGACGACCTCGCCGCGCAGCATCGCGATATGCGCCGCCGGCCCACCGAACGCCGTCCACCCGAGCCGGAACATCAGCCCCGCAACCTCTCGGAGCCCGCCCGGCGATTGCGCCGTCATGCCTTCCTGGGGAGTGGCCGGTGCCGTCTCATGCGCGGGTTCGGTCGTGGACAACGCCCCCTCCTTCATGGCCATGCTGACGCATTGAGTATACCCGCGAATCCACCGCGCGAGGAAACGAACGATGATATGCTCCTTGCGAATGAGGAGATGTTTTGCGACGACGCGAATGAACGGACGGGAGTGGAGATGGGGCAAGAGATGCGACTCCACGATGACCCCCATGCGCGAAAACGCATGCGAGAGCGCGGGATTTCCGAAGCGGAAGTCGAAGCGGTACTGACGAATTCCGAAATCACGCGACCGGGCCATCGCGGGCGCACGATGCAAACCGCGCATCCGAATGGACGATTTATCAAAGTCGTATTCACGAAACTGCCGGATGGTACACTGTACATAATCACGGCAGCCGATTGAGGAGAAAAGCATGGTTCAATTCGAGCATAGTGAAACGGCAGATGCGATCTATATCCGCTTCAGCGGTCTCCCATATGCATATGGGAAAGACCTCGACGATGACCGCCGCGTTGATTATGCCGCGAACGGTGAGGTGATTGGTATCGAGTTGCTTGGCGTCAGTGAAGGCGTGCATACCGATGATCTTCCCCAGCGGGACGTCATCATCCGCGTATTGGAAGAGCATAAGATTCCGCTCTACGCGTGAAGGAACCAACGGAATGCGGACAGATACACCCTACTGTCCCGGCTGAAACTGTGACAGCACATCTCGTACTGCGAAATAAGCGGGCTTGGGGTTGAGGTCGTCGTCGTACATCGTTGGGGCGGCGTTGGGTTCCCCACGATCCTTCACAAGCCAAGAGTTCTTATCCCTGATACCCCAGACGGTGAAACTCTTACATACCCCCGAACTCAACGCCGCCGCAAGCATGTCCCTGTAAATCTGCGCTTGCAGCGCATACCGGTCGTCTTGAGAGCCGGGCACTTTCTGCAAATCAACGTCAAATTCGGTGATAAGGACAGGCACACCGTAACTCTGCATAGTCGTGATCACATCGTCCTTGTTGGGAGGATTACTGCCATCCACATGCATTTCCAGCCCCACGGAATCTATCAGCCCTCTTGAAGAGAGGTCACTGACCACGTTTGTCGTTACATTGGTCATAATGCCGTTTGATGTATAATTGTGGTCGTTATTGTAGATCAAGGCCGCAAGCGGGTCGGCCTCTCGTGCCGCTTGAAACGCCATAGCAATATATTCGGGACCGATCGTCGTATAGAAGATGTCTTTTTTGATGTATGGCGGGTTATATGATTCATTTACTACGACCCATTCCTTTATAATATCCTTGAAATGTCCAACAACTTGTGTGATGTGATTGCGTGTTGCCTGGATGAGATCGTCGCGCGAGAGATTCGTGAGCCAGTCGGCGGTAATCGAAGGAAAGATCAGCGGCTGTCCATGAAGCCGCATGCCGTTGCTCTGACCAAATGCGACGAGCCTATCTGCAACCGTGAAGTCGAACTGTCCTTGCTGCGGCTCGATCTGCGGCCAGCTGATACCATATGAAAACGCGAAGAGATTGAACTCCCGCCCCACGATCGTCTTCCATTGCTGGTCTTGGAGTGACGAAGAGAATGAAGTGCCGATCTTGACGCCGAGAGAGTCCGCCAATGTACGAAGAGCAACGTCATCCGCAGCAACGAATTGAGGCAATAACTGG
This sequence comes from uncultured Thermomicrobia bacterium, assembly GCA_937968015.1. Classification (GTDB taxonomy): domain Bacteria; phylum Chloroflexota; class Chloroflexia; order Thermomicrobiales; family JALYUS01; genus JALYUS01. The sequence goes on along the minus strand of CALBSO010000146.1, from coordinate 43,208 downwards.
AGTGCATCAGTGGCACCGGCCAACCCGATGGCAGCAGCCGTGGCTCGTTTCAGGACGCTACGGCGCGAGAGCACCCCGTCGGTCATCAACAGCCTTCGCATCGCTCTTCTCCCATCAGATGCCCGTTCAAAAAACCGTTCAATCATTAGAACGATTATCTGACAGAAAAGTGATGCGGTGACAAATGTCCGTCCGGAGAATCGCGGTTACTTGAACCGTGAATGCCCTGATAGCAAACCTCTCCCGTGTGAATCGAAGACGAAGACCTGCCCCATCTGTGCGACAATGGCACGCGGAGGGGGCGCGACAGGGAGCACGGAGTATGTTGGATCTCATTATTCGCAATGGCAACGGTCATAAATGGCGATGGTACGTCGGCAGTGCGGGCTGTGGTATGCTGCCGCACCGATGCAGGTGATGATGGAACGCGAGGGAGCGGCGGGTGATCGAGGGTGTCGAAGTCAAGAAACTGACGACCGTTGCCGATGAGCGCGGCACGCTGACCGAGATTGTCCGCAACGACGACCCCTTCTTTCCGAAGTTCGGCCAGTGCTACTTCTCCGTCTCGTACCCCGGTGTGATTCGCGCCTGGCATTACCACAAGAAGCAGACGGACTATTTCTGCTGCATCAAAGGCATGATCAAAGTGCCGCTCTACGACGATCGCGAAGGCAGCCCGACGCGCGGCGAACTGAACGAGTTCTTCATCGGCGAGCAGAATCTCGCCGTCGTCAAAATCCCCGTCGGCGTCCTCCACGGCTTCAAAGTCGTCGGCAACGAACCTGCCTACCTTCTCAATCTCCCTACCGAACCGTACCGCCGCGACGATCCGGACGAGTACCGCATCGCCTTCGATGCCCCCGAAATCCCCTATGACTGGGCCATCAAGTTCCATTAGCAGATAAAAGAAACTCGCGCACGGTCGCGTTGTAGTGATCGGGCTGTTCCATGTTGTTCAGATGGCCGACGCCGGGGAAGATGACCATGTGCGCGTCGGGTATCTCCCCGATCAGCCGCGTGCCGATGGTCGGCGATGTCACCCGATCCTGCTCGCCGCAGAGGACGAGCGTCGGCACGCCGATACGCGGCAGGACAGCGCGTACATCGGCATGAGCGAGCGCAATCGCCGCGCTGTGGAACCCGAGAGGGTGAATCTGCGCGACCATCGCCTCGACCTCGCGGAGCACATCGGCGGGTGGGTCGGGGGCGAGCAGTTGCGGCGCACGGGCGCGGGCATATTCGGCGGGCGTCATCGTCTCCAACGCGCGCAATCGCGCCTGCAGCCGCGTCTCGCCATCGTCGCGCGTCACGTCGCCGCCGAGCGTTGTGTCCGAGAGAATCAGCGAGGAGACTCGGTCTGCATGATTCCGATAAAACTCCTGCGCGAGTACGCCACCCCATGATTGGCCGAGCAGATGGGTCTTCGCGATGCCCAGGCCATCGAGGAAGCCCGCGAGGTAGTCCGCATACTTCGCCATCGGCCAGTCCTCTGGTGGATCGGATGAGCGGCCGTACCCCGGTGCATCCCACGCGATCACATCGAAGGCATCAGATAGCCCAGCAAGTTGCGTCCGCCACGCCGAGGCATTCGCGCCGATGCCGTGCAGCAGCACAAGCGGCGGCCCCTGCCCCGCGCGATCGTAGGCAATCCGTAATCCGTTCACGGTGACGTGTCCTGCGGTTGCCATGTCATTCTCCTTTATTTGCCTCTCCCCAACCCCTCCCCTACAAGGGAGGGGAGCCGGATTCTGCAATCACCATCAGGCGATTGAGTCACCCCTTCGCTTTAGGGGAGGGGGCAGGGGATAGGCCGACCTCTATGCCTTCAAACTCGCATTCTCCGGGTCGTACAGCGGCTCGTGTGCGACTGTCGCGGCGTAGCGTGTGCCGAAAAACTGGATGCTAACCGAGGTGCCGGGCGTCGTGTACGCGACCGGCAAATAACCGTACGTGATGCTTTTGCCGACCGTATAGCCGTAGTTCGCGCTCGTCACGTAGCCGAGGACGCGGTCGCCGTCGAGGATCGGTTCCTTGCCCATCAGGACGACGCGGGGATCATCGAGAGTCAGGCAGCAGAGTTTGCGGGTGATCCCTTCCGTTTTGCCGCGCAGCAGCGCCTCCCGGCCGAGAAAGTCGCCCTTCTTCAGGTCCACCGCGAAGCCGAGGCCCGCCTCGTACGGAGTGTATTCAGTATGGATGTCCGCGCCCCAGAGGCGATAACCCTTTTCCAATCGCAGCGATTCAAATGCTCCGCCACCCGCCCCAATCAGGCCGAATGGTTGCCCTGCCTCCCAGAGTGTGTCCCAGAGCGCGCGACCATACTCCGTCGCGGTGTAGAGCTCCCAGCCGAGTTCACCAACGTACGAGACACGCGCTGCCCAGACCGGGATAGAGCCGACAGTCACCTCCCGCGCCGTGAAATACGGGAAACCCGTATGCGAGAAGTCGTCATCACTGACGTGCTGGATGAGGTCGCGGGCGCGGGGCCCCCAGAGGCCGATGCAACACTGGCTGGAGGAAAGGTCGCGGGCTGCCACGGAACCATCGTCCGGTAGATGACCGCGCAGCCAGGCGAGGTCGTGCATGCCGGACGCGCCACCTGTGATGAGCAGGAAGCGGTCGGCGGCGAGGCGGGTAATCGTCACGTCGCAGCGGATGCCGCCGCGCGCGGTGAGCAAGGCCGTATATGTCACCTTGCCGATCGGCTGATCCATCTGGTTCGCCGTCATCCATTGGAGGTAGCCGAGCGCGCCCGGCCCGGAGAATTCCAGTTTCGTGAACGGTGTCAGATCGAAGAGCGCGACTCGCTCCCGCGTCGCGAGATGCTCTGCGCCGATGATCGGCGACCAGTTGCGCCCCGTCCATGCGTTCCGTTCCGGCCACGATGCGCCACGCCGCGCCAGTTCCGTCGCGTTGGCGGCGTACCACTGCGGCCGCTCCCACCCCGCACTCTCGAAGCAATGTGCGCCCAGTTCCTCCTGTTGCTGATGGAAGGGGCTGAGGCGGAGGTTGCGTGGCTCCATCGTCTGATCGAGCGGGTGGATGACATCGTAGACCTCGATGTACTGCCGGTTCGCGCGGGTGCGGATGTAGCCACGGTTCCGCGCGTGGGGATGGAAGCGGTTGAGGTCGCTTTCGCGGAGATCAATGCTCGGCGAACCCTCGATGATCCATTCCGCCATCGCCCGCCCAATGCCGCCCGCATGCGTGATCCAGACCGCCTCGGCGGACCAGAAGCCGCGTACATCGGGTGATTCGCCCAAGAGCGAGAAACCGTCCGGCGTGAAGGAGAAGAGGCCGTTGAAGACCGAGGCAAGCCCCGCCTCGCGCAAGGCCGGGATGCGCGCGTAGGCATCCTCCAGCGATGCGGCCATGTGTACCGGCGTGTAGGGCATGATCGCGGGGTGGTCATTCGGGAGTAAATCCTCAGCATCCACGGGCAGCGGGTCGTGCCGGTAGGAGCCGAAGCCGTACGCGCTGCCATACTGGCGGAAGTAGAGGTCCTTGTCCTGGTGACGGAGGATTGGATGACGCAGAATGTCACGCTCGTCCGCCAGTTCAGGGAGGGGGTTGGTTTTGGCGAAGATATGCTGCATCGGCGTGAGCGGGATCGGCACACCCGCCATTGCGCCGATCAGTGGCCCCCAGATACCCGCCGCCGAGACGACGATCTCCGCCGCGATCCGCCCCTGTGGCGTGACGACCGCCCGCACGCGCCCGTTGCCCACTTCGATGCCGGTGACGGGTGTGTATTCGTGGAACGCCGCGCCCTGTTCCATTGCGTTGGTGGCCAGACCGCTCGCGATGCCTGCCGCGTTGACGACACAGTCGCCGGGCACGAAGAATGCGCCGTAGAGATCGTCCGTGCGGAGAATCGGGATCAGGCGTCCCGCTTCGTCCGGCCCGATCAGTTCCGCGCCCAGCCCCCACGACATTGCCTGCCCGACGCGCCGCTTCAACTCCTCCCACCGCTCCGGCGTTGAGGCGATCTCCATGCTGCCGGTGCGCCAGAAAGCAGGTTCCGGCGTCCGCACTGCTCCGTAGAGTTCCGCGCTCCACATCGCCAACTGCGTGACGCACTTGGAAACATTGTGCTGAAACATCATCCCCGGCGCGTGGGAGGTCGAGCCCCAGTTTTGCCCAAGCGGCCCCTGTTCGAGGACGACGACATCGCGCCAGCCCATCCGTGTGAGGAAGTACGCCGTGCTGCATCCGACGATTCCCGCGCCAATAATCACGACTCTCGCATGGGTCTGCATCGCGCGCTCCCTGCTCCATGCACCTATCACATCTCGCCCGTGTTCAGCGTGACGGGATCAAAGACGACTTCCAGTGCGGAATGATCGCTGAGTGATCGCGGGCTTGGTCCCCATGGTCTTTCGTTGTGGACCTCCCGGAAACGGTGAAGGTATTGGCAGGCAATGGCATTGAGTGATTCCGAGGCGAGAATGTGATCGAGGCGGAACCCGTTTCCTGTGCCCGGAACGACCCAACTGTACTCCTGTTTCGCATACCCATGCAGACTACGGAATACATCATAAAGACCGAAATCGGCAAGGCCGAGCAGTATATTGTGTTCCGACGTATGCGCTCGTCTATGTCGTGCCGATGTACCGGAGGAAATGATGCGACCGTCCACGGTTTCCCCGAAGGGAATGTTGAAATCGCCGCACACGATGCGATGGTACGCCGATGCGCGCGCCAGTCCACGATAGAGACGATCAAGCGTTTGAAGTTTGATTTCGATGAGGTTTGGGTCGCCTTGGTAATAGTATGGTATATACGCGACATCAATCTCGATGACACCCGCGTCGGTCGCGGCCGCCACCGACAATAGGCGCTCCGGCCAAGGAATGTTGTATGTCGCTTGCGCATCCGACCGCATCGTACAGGTGAATCTGCTCGCGATCAGCGTGCCAACACCGCGGCTGCCGGTGAGTATGGGGGTCGCCTCAGCAACGCTACTGAGCACATGAGTCAAACCGTGACGCTGGAATTCCCGCGCATAATCCGCGAGGCGGTTTATGGCCACTTCCGATAGCGCGACAAAGTCTGGCCGATCGGTCATAAGTGCAGCGACTTGGTATGGGACGAACTCTTTCCGAGTCTTGCTTGCCCCTTTCACGTTCAATGTAATGAATCGCACGATCTTTCACTCCTTGATGACGCAGACAGGCCAGATAGCCTGCATCAATTCGCGATGAGCCGGTGGACGTAGAAAGAGGATACCATGCCCTTCTCACGGACGATCACAACGATTGACACCCACGCGGCGGGAGAACCCTTGCGGATCGTCACGGCGGGGTTGCCGCCGCTGCCGGGCGCGACGATCCTCGAACGGCGGCGGGCGATGCGGGCGCACCACGACGACCTCCGACGCATCCTGATGTGGGAGCCGCGCGGTCATGCCGATATGTATGGCTGCATCCTCACGCCGCCGGTGACGCCGGGGGCGGCCTACGGCGTCCTCTTCATGCACAATGAAGGGTACAGCACGATGTGCGGCCACGGCATCATCGCCCTGACCACCGCGCTCCTCGAAACCGGGCAACTGCCGCGGACCGAACCAATCACCGAAGTCGGCTACGATACGCCCGCCGGATTCGTCCTTGCCCGCGCGGAGATTGACGGGGATCGCGTGCGCCGCGTCACCTTTCGCAATGTCCCGTCGTTCGTCCACACCGCCGGGTTGCCAATTACGGTGGAGGGGAAACCGATGCGCGTGGATGTCGTCTTCGGTGGGGCGTTCTACGCGCTCGTCCCGGCAACCGTGCTCGACGCGAATCTCACCGTGCGGCCGGAGCGCGTCACGGAACTGATCGCGCGCGGCGTGGCGGTCAAGCACGCGGTCGAGGCGGCAGGGGAGATCATCCATCCCACAGAGCCGGAACTACGAGGCATCTACGGTACGATCATCACCGGCCCCGCCGACGGCGAGGGTGCGCGCCATCGGAACGTGACGATCTTCGCGGCGGGCGAGGTGGACCGTTCGCCGTGCGGTACGGGCACCGCCGCGACAACCGCCGCCTTCATCGCCCGTGGCACGCTCGCCATTGGTAAGGAGTGGGTGAACGAGAGCATCATCGGCACGCGATTCACCGGGCGCGCGATCGAAGCGACGCGCGTCGGCGACTATCCGGCGATCATCCCGGAGATCGGCGGCAGAGGCTTCATCACCGGCTACCATACCTTCGTCCTCGATCCCGAAGACGCCGCCGGGTGCGGCTTTCTCGTCCGGTGAGGTGCAATGCGCAATTCAAGAAAGAGACGAGAGGCCAACGATGCAATCATCCCCGCTGATTGACCGAATCGAACGTATCATCGGGGCGCGCCCGGTCGCGTGGACGCCAGTGCAGGGCGGCTACTCACTGGCCGGGCGGTGGATCGTTCAGTTCCACAACGGCGCGTCCGCCTTCGCGAAGGTGGGCACGACACCGGACACGGCGCAATGGCTGCGCGCGGAATACGGCATCTACTCCCGACTTCGCGCTGATTTCCTGCCCGACCTGCTCGGTTGGGCAGATGGTGAGGAGCCAATCCTGTTGTTGGAAGACCTCCACAGGGCGTTCTGGCCGCCGCCGTGGTCTCCAGAGCGTGTCGCTCAGGTATTGACCGCGCTCGCCTCCATCGCCGCGACTCCTGCCCCGGCTGATCTCCCGCCTCTTGCCGCGCGCGGGGACGAATGGCGTGGCTGGGTGAGAATCGCGGAAGACCCGACCGCTTTTCTCACACTCGGCCTCTGCTCAGCGGCGTGGCTGGAGGCATCGTTGCCCACGCTCGTCGCCGCGGAGGCAGAGGCCGATCTGAGCGGGGAAAACCTGTTGCATAGCGATGTGCGAAGCGACAATATCTGCTTTGTCTCCGACCGGGCGGTGCTCGTGGACTGGAATTGGGCGTGTCGGGGCAACCCGCGCGTAGACATCGCGGGCTGGCTACCAAGCCTCGCCGCCGAGGGTGGCCCCGATCCGATGAGCATGCTGCCCGATGAGCCGGCGCTCGCCGCCCTGATGAGCGGCTATTTCGCGGCGCGGGCCGGATTGCCGCCGCCGGAGGGCGCACCGCGCGTCCGTGCGGTACAGTTGTCCCAACTGAAGCGCGCGCTGCCGTGGGTCGCCCTATCGCTCGGTTTGCCGCCGCCCGTATAGTGGTGGCGTAGGCTTCAGCCTGCGTCCCGCATCTCGTCACGGGGACGCAGGCTGAAGCCTACGCTACCGAGAAAGGAAGCACCGTATGAACACCCCAATGCCCGTGATCGTCTTTTCGGATTACGTCTGACCGTACTGCTATCTGGCTGAGGGTGCCTTGGCCGAACTGGCAGCGATGCACGACGTGGAGATCGAATGGCTCGCCTTCGAACTGCGGCCCGAACCGGCGCCGCTGCCGGACATGACCGGGCCGGGTGGCGAACGATTTCGCCAGGGTTGGGAGCGCGGGGTCGCGCCGATGGCCGCGACACTCGGCGTGGAGATGCACTTCCCGCCCTTCAAATCCCGCTCCCGGCAGGCGCACGAGGCGGCCGTCTATGCCCGCGACCACAACCGGTTCGAGCAGATGCGCGTCGCCCTCTTCCGTGCCTTCTTCGTCGAGAATCGGGACATCGGCGAGGTGGATGTGCTCGTCGGGATTGGCGCGTCGGTGGGATTGGAAGCGGACGATCTGTGCGCCGCGCTCGCGGAGGGGCGGCACACGAACGAGGTGATCGAGCAGGAGCGGCTGGCGGCACGAATCGGCATCTCCGCCGTGCCGACGATCGTCATCGGGCAGGTTGGCGTGCAGGGCGCGCAGCCGTACGATGTCCTCCGGCAAGTGTACGAGGAAGCGCGACACCGGATGGAAAGCGATCAAATGGAAACCGATTGAACCGCGGAGGGTGCAGAGAGAAAGAGTGGTTCTACGGTTCAATCGGTTTCGTCTGGTTTCATCTCAGGGGAGGTAGCGCCGGTGGATGATGTGGTGCGTGGGGCGGTGGTCGAGGGCGCGCGGGAGGCGGGGTTCGATCCGCACGCGCTACGGCGGGCATTTGATCTGATCGAGAAGTGGGTCGCGCGCGGCGTCGTGCCGGGCGTGGCGGCGCTTGTCGCGCGGGGCGGGCTGATCGCCGGTGAGGCGTATTTCGGCAATCGCGCGCAGAAACACCCGGCGGACTCGGAGACGATCTGGGGCCTCGCCTCCATCACGAAGCCGTTCACCGCCACCGCCGTCATGCTGATGGTCGAGCGCGGCGTGATCGCCCTTGATGAGCCGCTCGCCGATCTGCTCCCCGAATTTGTCGGGGCGTCCGAGACGCCCTTCGACCGGCGCGCGGTGACGCTCCGGCATGTATTGGCGCATTGCTCCGGCCTGCCCGGCGTGAGCCCGGACAATCTCGACCTCCGCCGCGCGCATGAGCCGCTGGAGGCATTCGTCCGCTCATTCCGTCGGCAACCGCTCCTCTTCGCGCCCGGCGCGCTGCATTACTACAGCAACCCCGGCATCCTGATGGCGGCGGAGGTCGTCGGGCGCGCGCTGGCCGGCACACTCCGGCGACCCGTGGAGAAACCCGCCGTCGGGCACTATCACACCTTTGTCCAACAGCACATCCTCGCGCCGCTTGGCATGGCGTCAAGTGCGCTGCGTCCGCCGCCGGAGTGGTCAGAGCGGATCGCCTCGGTCGTCGGGACGGGGCAGGAGGGAGAGGACTGGGAGATGGCGAACAGCGCCTATTACCGGGGGCTTGGCATCCCATGGGGCGGATTGTTCAGTCGCCCGCGCGATCTCGTCCGCTTCGTGGATTGCTTCCTCCCGGCAGCGGGTGGACGCCAGCGCATCGGCCATACGGACCCCGTCCTGCCCGGCATCCACATCGTCTCTGCCGCGACCGCCCGCGCGATGACGGCAGTCCAGTTCGCGCCGCCGGACGCGCCCGCTGATCTTGCGCCCGAACTGCGGGATGGCACGCCGCCGGCCGTCATCCGGCCGGAGGTCGCATGGGGGATCGGCTGGGAGATCAAGGGAACCAAGCGCCCGCACCGAAGCGGCGATCTCACCTCGCCCGCGACTTTCGGCCATAGCGGCTCAACCGGCACGATGGTCTGGGCTGACCCGGAGACCGACATCGTCTGCGTCCTGCTGACGAATCGCACGCTCGCCAGCGGCTGGACGACCAAGCGGCCGCGTCAGGCCCATTTCAGCAACGCGGTGATGGCGGCGGCGTTATAGGGGAGCGGGACGAAGCCAGCCATCTCCCCTGTCACCACCTTTACTCCACCCGATTCTCGTCGGCCAGATACGGCGCGAGGCCGCGCTCGACGGCGTCCGGGTCGTCGTGTTCGATGCCGTAGAGGGCTTCCTGGAGCAGAAACGTACTGAGGTAGAAGCGGGCGCGGGGCAGCATCGCTTCCATCGCCGGGTACGCGGCGAGCCCCTGCCGCACGAATGGCTCGCCGTAGGTGAGCAGGGCCGCGACATCAAGTGCCGGATCGCCGAGCGTCGCCGAGGCGAAGTCAATCACCGCGGTCATCGCTCCCGTATGCGCGTCCCAGAGCAGGTTGCCGCTGCCGAAATCGCCATGGATCACGGTCTGCGTGAAAGCGAAGTTGCCCGGGTCGTCGAGGAACGCCGCGAAACGCGCCGCAATCTGCCCCTGTGCAGTGGCTGGCAGGTGTGGAAAGAGCGCGATCCGTATCTCTTCTTCCAAATCAACCCACAGTTGACGCCAGTCGGTGGCGGGCAGCACATTCGTGACGTGATCGGTGGGGATGCCGTGCAGCGCGCGCAGGAAGGTCGCCAGTTGCGACGCGATCCGCCGCACAATGGCTGGATCGGTGATCGCCGCGACGGTCTCACGCCAGAGCGGTTCGCCGGGGAGCATTCGGTACCCCGCGAATACTTGCCCGACCGCGCGCGGCGTGAAGGCATCGTGCGTCGGTTCCGGGACCGGCAGCGTGACGAACGGGCGAATTCGATTGAGGAGAGCGATCTCCCTTTCCAGTCTCTCGATTCCTTCGTCGTGGCGCGGAAAGCGGAAGATCAGATCGTCGTTGACAATCAGAATGTCGTTATACTGCCCCTCATCATTGAGGCGCATCCGTTCAATGTGTAAGTCCGGATACGCCGCATGGAGCCGCGCGATGAAATTGGATCGCCGTCCCGGTACAACCATACTCGCGTTCTTCGCTTTCAGACGGATCGTTTACCGCCTGTCACCACGCCTCTCTTGTCGCTCCTACCGTACCACAGAAACATCAGCAGTTGGGTGATCCTCCTCGCTGCCCATCTCGGTCGCTACGCGCTCCCGGTATAGGCATTGCCCTGCGCGTCAACCCGCACCGACAGAGTGGGAAGCGGCCGCCGCGACGGCCCGGAGACTCCCTGGCCATTATGCGTTGGGTCGAAGATTGCGCGATGGCACGGGCAGACAAGCATGTGGCGGCTTGTGTCGTAGGCGACGGTGCATCCTTCGTGGGTACAGACGGCGCTGTAGGAGACGAACTGGCCGCTTGGAAGATGGATGAGGACGGCGGGCTGGCCCGATACCGGGTCGGTGAACATTTTCGCACTGTTCTGCGCCAGGGATGAAACATTGCCGATCAAGCCCACGCCGGATGACTGGCCGCTGCCATTCGCACCCGCTGTAGGAGTTGCTGTTGTCGCCGGGCCGCGAGGGAGCAGCCCCGGTTGCGTCGCTGGCTGCGATGCGTCGGTGTTCGCGACTTCGGGCGGCGGTGTTGCCCTATTCGGCGCCAATGTGGACGGCAACGCCGTAGCCACTGACATCGGCTGATTCGGGGTGCGGATTCTTGCGATCACCGCCGTGACGCCCGCCGTGAAAATCAGCGCGGCGGTCGCGCCTGTCGCACGCAGGAATGCTGCCCGCGTCATCGCATCGCTCGGGGCAGGAGAGAGGGGCGGTGATGGCTTGCGCGAGGGGTGTGAATGCACCGACGCCGCCCGCCGTGGTGGGACGTGTGCGAATGTGCCGGTATCCGCGTGGGCACGGAGCAATCGTCCAAAGAAGTATTCATCGAGGCTATAGGGGCCCGGCCCGGCGAGGAGCAGCGTGAGCCAGGCGAGCGCATAGGGCAGATCGCCACCGAGAAAATATGGGCGTACGGACCATGAGGCGGTCAGATAGAAAATCAGGCTGATGACGAGACCGCCGACCGCGCCGAGCCGCGTAAACAAGCCAACGAGGGCGGAAATGCCGATCAACAGCTCCGCGAAGGCGATCAGTGCGCCGATAAACGTTGCATGGGGGATCGCGAAATGAGTCAGCATCGGCGAGAGCGGCGAACCGCCATCCACATAACCGCGCAACTGCTGGCCGATGGAGTTGGGCGCTCCCTGATCGAAGAACTGCGGATCGGTAAACTTCTGTAAACCCGCGTAGAGATACGTGATACCGAGAAAGAGCCGCGCCGGGAGCATAATCGCCGCAGGGATCCGACCCGGCTCGCGCGAGACGCCGGTGAGCCATATCGGCCAGTTCGTCATAGATTCACCCTCGCACTCTGTCGCTCCCGGCTGCGAGCGTTTCGTCTATCATGCGATGCCACCGGAGCGCTGTTTGGTCCGCGATACACTACGTCATACTCCTCAGTTGAGCGCGCACCATGCTACCGAGAGGATCGTGCCATGGCATCCTGAGAATGGCCTGAGAAAGTGGCTAGCGTGTTTCCAATCTTCTCTTAAGGTTCATTGCCCATCCTTTCGCGGGGAGGAAGAGACCGATGCAGGTGCTGCTCGTCGAGGACGATGCCCGTGTCGCGCGTCTGATCGCACGCGCCCTCACGGAAGCGGGGCATCATGTGGATACCGCCGATGATGGCGCCGGTGGGTTCGCACGTGGGGCAACTGGCGAGTACGAACTGATTGTGCTCGACATCCTGCTGCCGGAGATGGATGGTATCGAAGTCTGTCGACGCCTCCGAAAACAGCACGTGCCGACGCCGATCCTCATGCTGACGGCACGCGATGCGGTCAGCGACCGGGTGCGCGGTCTCGATGCGGGTGCGGACGATTATCTCGTCAAACCCTTTGCGCTGGAGGAGTTGCTCGCTCGCATCCGGGCGCTCCAGCGTCGCGATGAGCAGGCGGCGGATGAGACGTTGCGGGTCGGTGATCTCCATCTTGACCCCGCACGGCACGAGGCATGGCGTGGCGAGTACGTCATCGAACTGACGGCGACGGAGTTCCAGGTCCTCGCGTACCTGATGCGCCACACCGGCCGCGTACTCACGAAAGATCAGATCATGGAGCAGGTGTGGGGATGGGATTCGGAGGTAACATCCAACGTAGTGGAGGTCTACATTCACTACCTGCGCGGTAAAGTTGATCTGGGTTTCCCGCGCCCGCTCATCCGCACGGTTCGCGGTGTCGGCTACACGATCAAGGAATGACGATGTTTACCCGTGTGCGTCGGCGATTATTGGCATGGAACACGCTCGTCCTCACGTTGCTCTTGCTCGTTGTCGGCACGGTGATCTACATCAGTTTCGCGCGCAGTTCGCGCGCCGAAGTGGATCACAACCTTGCCGCCACGAGCGATCTGACGTTGCATGAACTGACGGAACATGGCCTCCGCTTCGACCGTGAGGGGTACAGTGGCGGCTCTTTTATCGTCGTCACGGACGGTGTGGGGCAGCCCATCGCCAATCCGCAGCACGTTGAGTTTGGCGCCACGACACCGCCCACAAGCAACGGTCAGCCGCGCTACACCACGATGACGCTCGCGGGGAACGGGCCGGTTCGCCTCTATCTCCGCCCGCTTGCCGGCGCGCGCCTGCCAAGCGGGACGCTGATTGTCGGGCAGAGTCTCGTCCCACGGGAACAGGCGCTGCATCGCATCCTGCTCGTCCTCTTAGTTGTCGGGAGCGTCGGGTTACTGCTCGCCTTGTTCGGCGCGTGGTTCCTGACCGGGCGCGCACTCGTCCCGATCCAGGCTGCGTTCAACCGCCAACAGGAGTTCGTCGCCGACGCGGCACACGAACTGCGTACACCCCTGATGTCCCTACGCGCGGCAACCGATTTGCTGGCACAGCACAAGAACGAACCGCTCGTGGCAAACAGCGATCTATTCGATGATGTTCGGAGTGAACTTCTCCGGCTGGAGCGCCTGACGAGCGACCTGCTTACCCTGGCGCGCGGCGATCTCGAAGCGTTGGACCTCGCATTGGGAGCGGTTGATCTGGGGTCTCTGGCGTCGGACGTGGTGCGCAAGACGCTGCCATTGGCACAGGGGCATGACGTCCAACTGACCCTCGAGCACCCCGATGCGCCGCTGTATGTCGAGGTCGACCCGGACCGGCTTCAGCAAGTACTCCTCATCCTGCTCGACAACGCGCTCAAGCATACGCCCGAGGGCGGCACAATCACGGTCTCGTTCGCACGAAAGGGGAACGAGGCGCGGTTGGTAATCCACGATACCGGTGTCGGCATCCCCCCCGAAGCGCTCCCCCGCCTGTTCGATCGTTTCTACCGTGTCAATCGTGCCCGCGGGCGTCGTGACGGGGGCGCGGGCCTTGGGCTGGCGATTGCGCGCAGAGTCGTCGAGGCGCATGGCGGGCAGATCACAATCACCAGTACACCGGGCAACGGCACGAACGCCATCATTCGATTGCCACCCTCTGAGCGACTCAATCAGGTGGGAATCACCGAGCCTTCTGAGCCCGTTCGAGAAGCGTCGGCCGAAGGACGTCCGCGATGATCTTTTCGTCACCGGGCTGCATCGTCTGGGTATTGATGATGACGCTGTTCGGCATGGAACTCGGGCCGTTCGGCTCGAAGAGGTAGATGCGCGGGTCGCTGCTTTCCATCGCGAGGATAAGGGCGTGCGCGTCAATGCCACTCGACGGGGCGAAGCGGAGTTCGACGCGCGGAGTGATATGCTCGCGTCCGTCGTAGACGACCCGTGCCTCGACACCGGGGAGACCATCGAGCCGTTCGAGCATGTACTCCGCCTGCGCCTCCCAGCGCGCCAGGTCGGCGGCGTGGTCGCGTTGCAAATAGCGTTCGAGTGCGACGAGCAGGCCGACGATGTCCTCCTTCGCGGCCTTCGCAGCCCGCCCAACACTGTGGTTCGGGCTGCCGTTCGCCATGGCGGCGCGGATCAGGTCGGCGCGCCCGGCGAGGATGCCGGAGGATTGCGGCCCGTGCAATTCCTTGCCGCCGCTATAGGTGACGAGGTCCGCGCCCTCCGCAATGAAGCGGGTGAGGTTCTCCGGTGGGGGCAGCATCGCCGCCGCGTCCACAAGCACGGGGACGCCGTGCCGGTGGGCGATCTCGCAGGTTTGTGGCAGCGACAGCGCACCCCGGCTCGCCCACGGCGAGGCGAGATATTCGACGAGCGCCGTCCGTTCGGTGAATGCCGCTTCGAGTTGATAGGGGATCGTGCCGTGGCCGTAGCCGACCTCGACAACCCGCGCGCCCGCCACACGGACGGCGTGGTCGTAGCCATTGCGGTGCGCGCGGTGGATGATCGCCTCATTCTTCATGCCGGCGCTGTCCGGCAATTGCGCGATTTTGATCGGGTCTGTCCCGGCCATGCAGGCGGCGGTCGCGAGGAGCAGCCCCGCCTCCGCGCCGCCCGTCACCATGCCCGCTTCCGCTCCCGTCGCGCGGGCGATCACCTCGCTCGCCCTGGCCTGCAACTCATCGAGGAGAATATAGGCGCCCGCCGCCTCGCGCATCGCGTCGAGCACTTCCGGCGGCATGATTGAGCCGCCAAGCCGCGTATGCGTCCCGCGTGCATTAATCAGCGGCCGAATTCCGAGTCGTTCATAAATCCCGCTCATCGCATTCCCTCCGTATCATCAGTTGGATGTCGGAAACCGTAACGCAGAGGATACAGAGGGCGCAGAGATCACAGAGAATTCTTAGTTATTTCTTCTCTTTCTTTCCTCTGCGCTACCATGCCTTCACGCTACTGTGAGCGGCCACGCCCCGCGACGGGCCAGATCGCTTCGACGACGCCCTGGCGAGTGGCATAGTAGCAGTCGTAGAGATTGACGGTCGTGCAGACGTGGCCAGGGATCACCTCCACCGTATCACCGGGGCGGAGGTCGCGGGCAGGGCCTTCGACGATCATCGTGGTGTGCTCCTCGGAAAAGCCTTTGAAGGTGATGCCCTCCGGGTAGCCCTTGAGCGCCGGGGCGCCATGGTCAACGCCGAGCGTCTTGCGGCCCGTATCGAGCACGACCCGTTCCGGCAGCGGGCGGCTGATGACAGTCGCGAGGACGGTGAGCGCGGGCCGGAATCGCTCGCCAATGCCGCCAACGCCCGCGTAGGTGCTGTCCATGAAGACGTACGACCCGGCCTGCACCTCGTCGAACCCAGCCGTCGTGCCGGTATGCGCGAAGGTGCCGGTACCGCCGCCGGAGACGATGCCGACCGGGATGCCCGCCTGCTCGATCGCGTGGCGCGTCTCGATGATCGGGCCCATCGCCGCCGCGACCCGCCCGGCGCGCTCGCTATCGTCTTTGATGTTGACGAGGTGCCCCTCGTACGCCTGGATGCCCCGGAAGCGGATGCCGGGGAGATCGGATGCGACCCGTGCCAACTGCACCGCTGCTTCGCCCGGTTCGACACCGCAGCGGTTCATGCCGGTGTTCACCTCGACCAGCACATCGAGTTCGACGCCTTGCGCCGACGCCGCGCGGGCGAGATCGCGCAGATTCTCCGGGTCATCCACCGCGACGGTGACGCGTGTGTGGTGCAGGAGACCGATGAGGCGAGCGATCTTGGTCGGGCCGATGATCTGATTAGCGACGAGGATGTCCTTGATACCCGCCTCGGTCATCACTTCCGCCTCGCCCAGTTTCGCGCAGGTGATGCCGACCGCGCCGAGGGCGATCTGCTTGTGCGCGATCGTCGGGCTTTTGTGCGTCTTCGCGTGCGGGCGCAGTTTCGCGGGCTTACCGCGGAAGAAATCCGCCATCGTCCGCAGGTTATGCTCCATCGCGTCGCAATCAATGACTAAGGCGGGCGTGTCAATCGCTGCCTTCCCCATGCCAATCAGATTCCCCGGTCGTATTTCCGTTCTCGGCACCTCAGCCCCCTCTCCGCGATCCCCGTCTCCGTGCCCTTGCGAGGCATGGCTACTCTATCATGGAGCGACCCGGCGCGCATTTCCGAACGGCAGGAAAAAACGGCAGGAAAAACGGGAGCGATGCGCATCGCTCCCGTGCCGGCTCCGCCGGTTAATTGACGGTTCAGACGCCCAACTGATGGATATTGTGGTAGGGCGACGTACCCGTGAGGAGTCCGGTTGCCTTCGCGACCGTAACGTAGTCCGGTGTCGCGACGACGAAGGTGTAGTGTCCCGGAATTGCCTGCGGGGGTGGCGGGAAGTCGCGGGAGAGCGCACCATCGGCGCCGGCAGTGGCGGGAATCGCCGCAATTGGTAGCCCAAGCGGATCGTAGAGCAGGATCAGGTAGGCCGCCCCTGGATTCAAACCCGTGACCTTGAGCGTTGAGTTTTGGCCATAGGTGACACTGGCGGGGAGCGTGATCGTCGGCGCGGCGAGCGCGGGCGCGGCGAATGCCAGTAAGGCGAGTGTGGCAGCCAGTGCAGCGATCATTCGACGTAGACGCATCGTGGGCCTCCTTCTTAGAGATGGTTCCATCCGGTCCGACACCATGACGCACGGCGCACCCGCTCAATGGAACGCAATTTGCCGCCGATTGGATGTATGGCCGTCGCGTTATGGTTGTCTCCCTCCTTCCTCACGACGCGTTACCCGCTACTTCCCGGCCTCCTCGACATACTGGACGAGGGAGCGGACCATCACGCCTGTCGCGCCCTTCGGGGTGTAGGGGCCGTTTTCGGCGGTCGCGGCACTCCCCGCGATGTCGAGGTGGATCCACGGCTTGCCCTCGACGAACTCACCGATGAAGAGCGCCGCGATGATCGCGCCGCCGCCGCGCCCGCCGGTGCTCTTGAGGTCCGCGATGTCGCTCTTCAATTGCTCCTTGTACTCATCCCAGGTTGGCAACTGCCAGATGCGCTCCCCCGCGTTGCCCGCCGCCGCGATGAAGCGATCCGTCAAACCCTGATCATTGCCCATCACCGCGACGGCGATATTGCCGAGGGCGACCATTTTCGCGCCGGTGAGCGTGGCGAGATCAATGATCTCGTCCGCGCCCGCCCGCGCGGCGTGGGTGACGGCGTCCGCGAGCACCATCCGCCCCTCGGCATCCGTGTTGCCGATCTCGAACGTCTTGCCATTCAGCGCGGTGACGACATCGCTCGGGCGCATCGCCGTGCCGCTCGGCATGTTCTCTGCCGCCGCCATAATGCCGATCACCCGCACATTCGGCTTGATCTGTGCGATGGCGTACATCGCGCCGAGCACCGCTGCCCCGCCGCCCATGTCTGTCTTCATCGCATACATGCCGTCCTGCGTCTTCAGGTCGAGACCGCCCGAGTCGAAGGTGATCGTCTTGCCGACGAGTGCGACCGTTTTCGTCGCACCCCCCTTTGGCTCATAAACCATTTCGACCAAACGGGGCGGGGCAGCACTCCCCTTACCGACCGCGAGGATGCTGTGGTAGCCGCCGCTGGCGAGCGCCCTCTCATCGAGCACCTCGCAGGGGAGGCCGGAGTCGCGCGCCACCCGTTGCGCCCAGGCAGCGATCTGCGGTGGCGTCTTGTCGTTGGAGATCGTGTTGACGAGGTCACGCGCGAGGGCGACGCCCGCCGCAATCGCCTGCCCGTGCGCGACGGCACCCTCCGGCACCGGCCCGGACGACCAGAGTTCAATGGATGCGACCGCTTTGGATGATTCCTCGCCGTCGCTCTTGTAGCGCGCGAAGCGGTAGAGGGCGAGTGTCAGCCCCTCAACGACCGCGCTGACCGCGTCGGCATCCGCGCCACCCGGCAGCAGTGCCGCGACCGATCTCGCTCCCTGGTCCTCTGCCCGCTTGACTGCCGCGCCATATGCCCGGCGCAGCGATTCGCCGCGCAGCGCGGGGTCGTCACCTTCGCCGGTGCCCGCGAGGACGAGCGTGCGCGCGGGCAGTTTGCCAAAGGTCGGAATCGCAGTGACTTGCCCCGCTTTGCCCGTGAACCCGGTCGCATCGAGCACAGACGCGAGTTGCCCATTGAACCGGTCGCTACCGTCCAGCCCCGCCGGTACGCCCGCCCCCGCGCGGACGGGCAGAATGATTGCGTCCGCGCTCGCCATCAGGGCATCCCCGGATTTCGTCGTGATCGTCAAGGCCATCGTCGCATCCCTCCTCTTCATCTATCCCGACACGCCAACAGTGCAGATATGCAGTATGACACAAGGGTGCTACAGATACCTTCGCGACTCGCTCTCTACCAGTTAGGCGACCGGTAGAGAGGAGCGAGCAGCCTGATACCACCGCGCGCTCACGGTGATTGATGACCTCATTCGCCGTCGAGAACCTGGAAATGTACTTCTGTTGGCTCGCAGTCCTCGCCATTGATGGGGGTAACGTCCATCGGGCACGCGGAGAATATCAGTACGACAGGTACGAGTGCCCGAAGGATCACATAATCGCCCGACCTGCTCACCGGCGGCTCGATCGCGAGGAACATATTCTCCCGGATGGGGATATTCATCCACAGGTTGAGGGGATTTGGCGCCACCGGCGGGGTAATGCCAAGCACGGCCAACGCCGCGATAAAGTTGTCGCGACAGTTCGCATGCCCCGGTGGACAACCATAATTGTCATAGACCCACGAGTCACAGCAGGCGAAGAGTGTGTCATGCACGCCCGGAGAGGTATCTTCCTCCATGACGAGCATGGCGTTCCGGCGATTGCTGTAGAGCGTGTCGCCTTTCTGCGGCCAGAGTTTGAACAGCATCCGCCGCGTCTGCTCCATCGAGAGATATTCGGTCGAATCATCTGTGCAGAAGGCCCAGGTATCAACGACCTGGCTGCCATGCGTATTGATCAATTTGACCGCTTCCCCCGCGCGAATCGCGACAGCATGGCCGCTTTTGGCTGGGATCGTCTGTGTCGCTGGTTCGGCGTTGGCGGAACCCATTCTTCATCGTACCTCCCGTGAGATCTCCTCGCCACCAAACGTGTCGTGGCGCATGAAGGCGCTATGTGAACGCCGGCAGTACCTCGGCGATCACACGCTTCAGTTGCCCGATCTGATCCCAACTCGTGCAACGCAGTGTCACTTCGTGGAAACCCATCCGCTCGTAGGCGCGCAGGTGCTCGATGCACGCGGCGGGGGAGCCGGTTGCCGTCCAGCTTGCGACCCGTTCCGTCGCGTAATCCATCATGTAGTACGTGTCGAGGAACTGCTTGGACTCCGCGAGCGCGGCATCCCGATCCTCGTTCACATTGATATTGTGGTAGAGATGAGTTTCGAGTTCGTCCGGGTTGCGGCCCGCTTCTCGGACTTTCGCGCGGACGTCGGCGATCCGCCACGCGACATCTTCCGGGTCGGAGAGCGAGGTCTGCCAGCCATCGGCATGGCGGGCGACGCGCCGGTGCGTCCGCTCGATCACTTCGCGGCTGCCCTGGGCGTTGTTCGCGATCCAAATCGGCGGGCGCGGTTTGGCAGCGGGCTTCGGCTCGATGGTCACGTTTGCAAACTGGTAGTGCTTCCCTTCATGCGTCACATTGTCCTCGGTCCAGAGGCGCTTGAGTATCGTGATCCACTCAGTCAGCCGCTCGACTCGCGCCTTGTTGTCCACGCCGTACACTGTGTTCTCGATGTCGCCACCCGCCTGCGGAACGATGCCGGTGCAGCCGACCATCACTGTTCGCCCCTCCGCGAGGAGATCGAGGCTCGCCCATTGATAGGCGAGCATCACCGGATCGCGCAAGGTGAGACTCGCCATGCAGGCGGGGCCGAGCCGGACGCGCTTCGTCCGGGCGGCGACGCCGGCGAGGAGCGCGATGGACTCCATCCGGGGCTTCCCAAAGAGACTATCGCCGACCCAGACGGATTGAAACGCACCCGACTGATCGGCAATCTCCGCCGTCTTCAGCATTTCCTCGGCGGTCGTCGCGCCGAAGAGGACACCACGGTTCGGTAGTGTCAGGCCAAACTTCATCGTATCCCTCCTGTCTGTATCCGGCACTATACCTTCAGCGCATCCCAGCAGACGCGGGTGAGGCGCGCGATGGTCTGCTGCGCGGCGGCTGCGCCCGGCATGCCGTCCGGCATCTCCACCGGCACATGCTCTGTGTAGACGGTGAGGATGAAGAGGGGATCGTCACCCTGAAAGACGATCCCGGCATCGTTGTAATTCCGCGCGCCGGTGCCGGTCTTGTGCGCGACCTTC
Organism: uncultured Thermomicrobia bacterium; assembly: GCA_937968015.1. GTDB lineage: Bacteria > Chloroflexota > Chloroflexia > Thermomicrobiales > JALYUS01 > JALYUS01. The sequence goes on along the minus strand of CALBSO010000146.1, from coordinate 22,959 downwards.
GTGCCCGTCGGCAGGAGCGCGGGCATGCGGGCATTCAGTTTCTGCCAACTGAGGATCTCCATCGCCAACCGGCAGAGTTCCGGCGTGCAGCCGAGCCGCCGGGCCGCATCCGCGTCGCGCGTCCCCGCGAGGATAGATTCGAGCAGCAGACCGACATCGGCGGGTGTTGTCGCGTTCGTCTCCTCGACGGCGTGATCGCGGGCGAGATTGCCCGGCGGCATGCCGTGGCGGTGGGCTGTTCCCTGCATGCCGATGGACCGGCAGAGGGCGTTGACGCGATCCAACCCGACCATCTCCGCGATTGTGCCCGTGCTGGCATTGTCGCTGACGATAATCATCATCACGAGCGCGTCCCGGAACTGGATCGTGAAGCCGGGCTGGAAGTGCTGGAAGCAGCCGCTGTTGTTGTCCTGATACTTTGCCGTGATCGTCACCGGCTGATCGAGCGCGAAATCCCCCGCACTGACGCCCGCGAGCGCGGTCATCAGAATGGCGATCTTTCGCGTGCTCGCCGAGGGCACGATGGTATGCCCATGCCGGTCAGCGGCCTCGCCCGTTCGCAGATTCTTGAGATACCAGCCGGTGTGGAATGGCTGCGTGTCGCAGAGGCCGTTGAGTTGGCGTAAAAGGTCTTGCATTGGCTCTAACCCCCGACTCCCTTCCCCATCCTGCCCATGCTGCCCAGAGGGCGCCCGGAAGGGAGATACATGCAGTGGAACGTCAGTCGGATAGCGTAGCCACCGCCGGGATGCCGGTCGCGGCGATGGCGCGGTTGAGGATGTTGCCCTCTTCGGCGAGCGCGTTTTTGAGGCGCATCAGTTGCTCGTCCAGTCGCTCGGAGAGTTCGGTGGAAACCTCCTCCGATTGCCGCGTAGGAACGTAATCGGCGCTGTCCACGGTATCGAAGAGCGCGTTGAATTTCTCCTGCAAGCCGATGGGGAAGAGGGTTGGGCTTTTGGAGCGGACATCAATCAACGCCCGCTCGATGGAGGCGAGTTCGTTCTTCAACTCCTTCGCCGCCGCGCGGACGGCTACTGCCTTTTCGCCCCTCTCGTCATCCTTGAACCGCTCTTCCCAATCCTCGACCTGGCCGCGCACGGTGCGGATGCGCGTCACGGCGCGATGCGTCTCCGCCAGCCGGTCACGCATCCCAAGCAACATATCCCTCTGAGCGATGAGTTCCCGCTCGCTTGCCGTGATCCGTGGGTCGCGGATGATCTCGACCGGTTGGGTGAACGTCTGATCGCCGATCTTCAGTTCCACGGCATAGATGCCGGGAATGACCATCGGGCCGACCGACCGTTCCCAGACGTTGAGGTCCGGCGCGTTGAGGTTCGGTACACCCGTGTAGCGCATATCCCAGATAAGACGGTTGACGCCTGGGTGCAAGGACTGAGGACCGAGGGATGAGGACTGAGAATCCGGCTCCTCCTCGCTCGTGTAGGTGCGTACGATGGCACCCTTTTCGTCTTTGATGGTCAGCGTGAGACCATCGGTGGGTGATTCCGCCAGGTAATACTGGATGATGACGCCATCGGGCGGGTTCGCCCCGGCATTGACGTACTCCTTGCGCGTCGTGCCATCCGGCCGCTTCGCGGTGAGATACGAGACGACGCTCGTCGCCGCGTGGCCGTGATTGATCATGCCTTCGATTGGCTCGCCGCCGAACCCCTGATGGATACGCACCCGCACCGTCGGGCGCGGCGCGAAGAGCAGTGCCCCATCACCCTTGACGCCCGCCGCGATCTGCCGGAAGGGTGTCACATCGTCGAGGACCCAGAAGGCGCGGCCATGTGTCGCGACGACCATGTCCGTCCCCTTGATGATCAGGTCATGGATCGGCACGACGGGCATGTTGCCCAACGGACGCCCGCCGCCAACGCGCTGCCAGTTGCCGCCGTCATCGAAGGAGAGATAGATGCCCGTTTCCGTGCCCGCATAGAGGAGGCCACGCTGCTCCGGGTCTTCGCGCACGACGCGCGTGAAATCACCAGCGGGGATCCCATTCGTGATCTTTGTCCAGGTCTTGCCGGAGTCGGTCGTCTTGTAGATGTACGGCGTCGTGTCGTCGCTCTTGTAGCGCGTCGCGGCGACGTAGGCGGTCGCGGGATCGTGCGGCGACGGCTCGATAATCGAGATCAGCGCCCACTCCGGCAGATCGGGCGGCGTGATGTTCGTCCATGTCTTGCCGTTGTCTTCCGAGATGTGTACCAGGCCGTCGTCCGAGCCCGCCCAGAAGACGCCCGCTTTGTGCGGGGATTCGACGAGGGCGAAAATCGTGCAATAGACCTCCGCGCCGGTGTTGTCCCGCGTGATCGGCCCGCCGGAGGATTGAAGCCGCGAGGGATCGTTGCGCGTCAGGTCGGGGCTGATCGCCTCCCACGTCGTACCGAGATCGGTGGAGCGGAAGACGCGGTTGCCGGAGACGTAGAGCGTGTTCGGATCGTGGCGAGAGAAGAAAATCGGGAAGGTCCACTGGAAGCGATACTTCAAATCCACCGCGCCGAGCGCCCAACCGTACAGTTCGGGCCAGACGGTGATGTTGCGCCGCTGCCCGGTGCGATGATTGTAGAGGTGCATCCGGTCGTTGAAGGCGCGCGGGCCAATCGGTCCGGAGGCGACGACCAAATCCGGGTCGTCGTGCTTGACGCCGATGTAGCCGCTCTCGCCGCCGCCCGGCTCGAACCAGTCCCGCTCGTGGATTGCCCCCTCGACCGACATACTCGGCACCGAGATCGCCGTGTTGTCCTGCTGCGAGCCGTAGACACGGTAGGGGAAACGGTCATCCGTCGTGACGTGGTACAACTGCGCGGTCGGCTGGTTATAGAGCGTGGACCACGACGCGCCGCCGGTGTAGGTGACGCACGCGCCGCCATCGTCCCCCTTAATCATGATCCGGGTGTTGTGCGGGTTGATCCAGAGGGCGTGCTCGTCGCCGTGCTGCGACGGATACTGCGTGAAGTTCCGCCCGCCGTCGGTGGATTTCCAGACCGCGTAGTCAAGGCCCCAGATCGTGTCGGCATCCTGCGGATCGGCGATCAGATGGCAGTAATACCAGGCGCGAGTGCGGAGGAAGGGCGCATCGCTCACGCGCTCCCACCGCTCGCCGCCATCGTCGGTGCGGAACAGCCCGCCATCCTCCGCCTCGACAATTGCCCAGGCGCGGTCGTCCGACGCCGCGCAGGCGATGCCGATCTTACCAAGCACGCCAGTGGGCAGGCCGGGCTTGTGCGTCAGTTCGGTCCAGGTATCGCCGCCGTCGGTCGTCTTCCAGAGGCCGCTCTCTTCGCCGCCGCTGATCAGTTGGTGCGGGTAGCGTTGTGCCTGCCAGATCGAGGCGTAAAGGATGCGTGGGTTGTGCGGGTCCATCGCGATGTCGTGCGATCCGGCGCGGTCGCTCTTATGCAGCACCAACTCCCATGTCTCGCCGCCGTCCGTGGAACGATAGACGCCACGCTCCGGGTTTGTTCCCCATGCGTGGCCGAACGCCGCGACGTAGACAATCTCCGGGTTCTTCGGGTGGATGCGAATCTTGCCGATATGGCGCGTCGCTGCCAGCCCCATGTTCCGCCACGTCTTGCCGCCATCGGTGGATTTGTAGACCCCATCGCCATGCGAGACATTGCCCCGGATCGTCGCCTCGCCCGTGCCCGCGTAGATGACATTCGGGTCGGACTCCGAGACGGCAATCGCGCCGACCGCCGCCGTTGTGAAGAAGCCATCCGAGACATTGCGCCACGTCGTGCCGCCATCATTGGTCTTCCAGACGCCGCCCGCGCACGCCCCGTGGTAATAGGTCATTGGGTCCGAGACATCCCCCGCCACCGCCACGCATCGCCCGCCCCGATGCGGCCCGATGCACCGCCATTCGAGCGATTCCAGCAAACTTTCCGTGACACCCATCGCGGCTCCCCTTCCTGATCTGTCCACTATTCATTCGTGGGACAGGATTTTACCCTGTCGCCTGTTGCTCGTAGGCTGAAGCATGCGCCACCGGCTCTAGAGTTCGTTACGCTCCTCGACTTTCGCGTCGTCTATCGTGAAGCCGAGGCCGGGTGTGGTCGGGAGGGCGATCACGCCGCGCGCGGGCTGCATCGTCTCGGTGTGGAAATACTGCTTGCCCGGCTGGTTGCGCAGCAGGTATTCCGCCATCGGGAACGTCGCCGGAGACCCGGCGGCGATCACATGGACGGCGGCGTGAATTGAGTGGCCGTGTGGCACGACCTGCCGCCCGAACGCGGAGGCTAAGATGCCGATCTTCACCAACTCGCTGATGCCGCCGCACCAGTCCGGGTCGGCTTGCAAGACATCTACCGCGTCCGCCTGCAGAAGTTGCAGAAACCCCCAGCGGGTGTACTCATGCTCGCCCGTTGCGATCGGGATATTTGTCGCGCGGCGAATCATCGCGAAGTCGTTGATCCGGTCCGGCGGCACGGGTTCCTCCATCCAGCGCGGGCGATACTCGGCGATCCGTTCCAACATGCGGATCGTGTATGTCGCGTCCCAACTCATGAAGGCATCGAGCATGATCTCAATGTTCGGCCCGACCGCTTCGCGCACCGCGCGCACCATCGCGACGTTGCGCTCCATACCAGGGAGGCCGTCGCCGGGGCCATAGCGGAAGAACCATTTCTGCGCCGCGTACCCCGCCGCCACCATCGCTTGCGCGCGCTCGCGGATCAGGCCGGGATCGTGCGAGTGGCCGAGCATCGAGGCGTAGCAGGCGACCGATTCCCGCGTCGGGCCGCCGAGCAGGCGGTAGATGGGCTGGCCGAGCAGTTTGCCGCGCAAATCCCAGAGCGCGTTGTCCAGCGCGCTGATCGCCATCATCTGATTGCCCTTACGGGCGTGCCGGTCCTGCCGGTAGAGAATGTCCCAGAGATGCTCGCCCGCCAGCGGATCGCGCCCGATCAGATGCGGCGCGAGTTTGTGGCGGATAATCGCGGCGCTCTCGGCGAAGATCGGCCCGAAGATGCCCCGCGCGCCGTCATCCGTCTCGATCTCGACATAGATTGCCTCGATGCGGTTGCTCGCTTGCGCCGGGCCACGAGCGGCGAACTCGGGGTACATATCGAGCATCTGCGCCTGACGTTCCTCGGGGGAGAGGACATCGCCATGTCCGGAGACCTGGAAACAGCGCACCGCCCGGATCGTCATTGCTTGCCCCTTCCTTCCAGCCCCATAACGCGAATAGCGGTATTCTATCGCAGATCGAGTCGCCATTGGTTGAGCATTGTATCGGCATCTGGACGCACCCGCGTCTTCCCCCTATGATCGCTCTGCCGGGCGGGGGTGTCGCTCCGGCATCTCCGGGTTCGGGAGGATGAGCCCGGAGAGCATCGTGTCAGACAAGCCGGAAAGGGCTGGGAGATGAGAAGAACGTCGCGACCCATGCACGCGTACGGAGCCCGGGGCGGCGTCGTGCTGCTCATTGTCCTGCCGATCCTGCTCGCCGCGTGCGGCGGATCGAGCGCGACGAGCACGCCGACTGCTGCCAAACCAACAACTGCCGCGAGTCCGAGCGCGGCCGCCACAACCGCTCCGACGACGGCTCCCGGTGCGACAACCGCAGCCGGTTCAGTCGCTCCCGCTGCAACGTCCCCCGCCGCTTCCAGTATCGCCAATGCGACCGCGGCATCCACGACGACCGCGAGTACGAGTACATCCGCTGATCCGCGCGGCCCGGCGCCCGCCAAGAGAGGCGGTGGCGGCACATTGCACCTGCTCTTCTGGCAGGCGCCGACCGTGCTTAATGTCCATCAGGCGTCGTCGGGCAATGGCAAGGATCAGCAGGCGGCGCGCATCGCGACGGAACCGCTTGCCGTCACCTCCGCGAACGCGCTGACGCCGGATGTGCCCGTACTCGTCAAAGAGATTCCCTCCGCCCAGAACGGCGAACTGGCGGCGGACGGCACGAGCGTGACGTGGAAACTGAAGGACGGCGTCAAGTGGTCCGACGGCACACCGTTCACCTCGGCGGATGTCAAGGCGACCTACGACTACATCAGCAATCCCACCAGCGCCTCGGCGGACATTACCTCGTACTCCGATATCGCTGTCGTTGCGACGCCGGATGCGACGACGGTGAAGATCACCTTCAAGCAACCGACCGCCCTCTGGTGGTTGCCGTTCACGAACTACACCGGCGTCGTGCTGCAAAAGGCGCAACTGGACAAATGCACCTCGCCGAAGGAATGCCCCGCGAACACGAACCCGGTCGGCACCGGGCCGTACAAGGTGAAGTCCTTTGTCCCCGGTGACAATGTCCAGTTCGTCATCAACGAGAATTATCGCGACGCGAACGCCCCGTACTTCGACGCGATTGACTACAAGGGTGGCGGCGACGCGGGTACGGCGGCGAAGGCGATCATCGCGGGCAATGCGGACTATGCGTGGAACCTGCAAGTGACACCGGAAATCCTCAAGCAGGTGACGAGCGCCGGGAAGCAACTGAACATCACGACGGGCAACGGCGTCGAGCGGATGTCGGTCAACTTCACCGACCCGAACAAGGATGTGAACGGCGAGAAGTCGTCGCTCCAAGCGCCGCATCCCTTCCAATCGGATCCGAAGGTGCGCGAGGCGTATTCATGGCTGATTGATCGAGATTCGATCGCGAAGAACCTCTACGGCGATGCCGCCGTGCCGACCTGCAACGTCCTGCCCAGCGTGCCACCGCAGACCATCTCCAAGAACACGAAGTGCGGCTTCGATGTCGCGAAGGCGAACCAACTGCTCGATCAGGCGGGCTGGGTGAAGGGATCGGACGGCATCCGCGCGAAGAACGGCATACGGATGCATGTGGCGATCAGCACGACGGTCAATGCGGTGCGCGAGAAGGAAGAGCAGGTGATGAAGGCGGCCTTCCAGCGGGCGGGGATCGAGATGGAGATCAAGAATGTGGACGCCGGGGTCTTCTTCGGCAAGCCGGACAACCCGGACTCATTCGCGCGCTTCGAGAAGGACCTGCAACTCTTCAGCGGCTCGCCCGGCTATCCGGATGCGCAAGCCTACTTCGATAGCTGGACGACCACCCGCATCGCGCAGAAAGCCAACGGCTGGGGCGGCGCGAATGTCGAGCGCTTCAGCGATCCGCAGTTCGACGCGCTCGTGACGCAACTGAAGGGCGAACTGAATCAGGACAAGCGCAACGCGCTGCTCATCCAGTGCAACGATTACATCGTCAGCCACGATGTGAACATTCCGATCGTGGATCGCGCCGCCGTCAGTGGCCGTCGCACCGACCTAATCAACACCAACCCCTCACCGTGGGACGCGACGACGTGGAACATCGCGTACTGGCAGATCAAGAAATAGCAATGAGCAATGAGCAATGAGGTTGGGCATGCCCCCTCATTGCTCATTGCAGGGCATTACAAGAGCATGTGTACAGGGCCGAAACCACGAGACATCTCAACCCCTCGGTTTCGGTTCGTTTTCTGGTTGAGTCGGTATCGGTCATTTCGCAGGCACATAGCAAATCTACGTTGCCTCGATTGCTGCTCGTGCTCTCGCAAGTTGGCTCTCGTACGGTCGGCTCGCTATGACCGGGATGCGATGAAGATCGGCTTCCGCACGCAGCCAGTTGCCGTAATGCCAGCTCGCTTGCGCGTTCTTCCGGAGCCTTTCTTCCGACTCAACCTCGAGACCTCGCCCGCGTTCGCACATCGCGCGGAGAATATCGGTCTCGGCCCGCGCATGGAGAAGTAATCCCCGTACCTGACCCGTGAGCGGGAAGCCGGGGAACCGAGCCAGCGCGCTCGTATACGGGAGGGTCATCATCCGAGGACGGATGAAATCCCCTTCCAGAATCATCGGCGCCATGTCAAGCACCCCGATCAAGTGGGCGGCGATCATGGATAAGGGTATCTCGAATTCCCGCGCTACGGCAACGAAGCCTTCATAGACTGTAGTGCTGCTCTGCCAAATATCCGGATCCTGCGAGAACCGATGAATAGCGGGCGCCTCCACTGAGGACATTGTCTCCAGGATCGCGAGCCGAAGGTCATCGAGCGGAAGGATCGGCAGGTTGTAGTGCGCAGCAAGATGTCGCGCGAGAGTCGTCTTGCCTGTCCCGCTGCTGCCGCCGATGAGCAAAATACGCCAGCTGATTCGTTTCATAAGCGCTAGCCTGGCACAATCGTCTTCACGCTATGAACCGCCGCTTCCAATCATTTGCGCCGCCCTGAAAAGGAGCATAGAGAAGGCGGTCCCGAACAGTGCGAGGCATTGCTGGATTCGCCCGTCGTTTTCGCACCGTTACCCTTCTCACAAACATCATCTCGATTGCTCTCTCCATCTCCGAGTTTGGAGACGCGTTCTCGTCTCCTTCTCAACAATCCTCTCCTTGAACGCTTCGCGCAGTTCGCGGAAGTCTTCGGGGCGCTTGCGCGGAGAGAGCGCCCCGAAGGTCAATTCCGCAACCGAGCGAACCGGGTGCAAATGGACCTCCTGCGTGCCAGGGTCGGGTAGCGAGATTGCGATCTTGTCTCCTTCTTTCAATCCCAACGCCCGCCGAATTTCCGCCGGGATAGTGATCTGGCCTTTTCGCGTCATTACCGTCAATCGTTCCTGCATGGCCTCATTCCCGTCGCGTTGTCCCTCATCACGCTATGTCCTACTATTATTGCGATAGTACTACGTTACCGCGAACGGTAGGCGAATGGGAGCAATAGATGACACGTCAAGCGCTCGTTGAGGCAGCGCGGGGAGACCGGCCGCTCGATCTGGTTATTCGGGGCGGGGAGATGGTCAATGTCTACACCGGCGAGATTGCGCGGGCGGACATCGGTATCTTCGGAGATCGCATCGCCGTGGTGGATTTCGGCGGCGCATTCGGGCTGACTGCGCGGGAGGAACTGGACGCACGCGGCCTGATCGCCGTGCCGGGCTTCGTGGACACGCACGTCCATATCGAGTCCACGATGGTCACGCCGCCGCACTTCGCGCGCGCTGTTCTCCCCTTCGGCACGACGACCGTCGTCATTGATCCGCATGAGATCGGCAATGTGACGGGGCGCGCGGGCGTCGAGTATATGCTGCATGCCAGCGAGGGGTTACCATTGCGGGTCTACGTCACCGTGCCGTCCTCCGTCCCGGCGGTGCCGAGCATCGAGACGGCGGGCGCGGCGTTCGATGCCGGAGATGTGGCGGAGATGCTCGCGTGGCCACGTGTCGTCGGCGTGGCCGAACTGATGGATTATCCCGGCATCGTCCGGCAGGAGGCGCGCACGGCGGCGATTGCCGAGGCGGGCCTCGCGGCGGGCAAGAACCTCGAAGGGCATGCACCACTGCTCACCGGGCGCGAGCTAGCGGCCTATCTCGCCGCCGGGGTGGATTCGGAGCATGAGTCGCGCACGGCGGCGGAAATGGTCGAGAAGCTGCGCCTCGGCATGTGGGTCTACGGGCGCGAAAACACCTTCCGTCGTACCGCCGCCTTCCTCGCCGATGCCTTGAGGGATATCCCCCAGCCATGGAATGTCGCCATCTGCACGGACGACATTGATCCCGCCGACCTGCTGCTGCACGGGCATATGGATCGCGGCATGCGCGTGCTGCTCGACGCGGGCGTTGATCCGGCGCTCGTCGTCCGCTTCGCGACGCTGAACGGTGCGGTGCGCTATGGCCTCAACGACCTCGGCGCAATCGCGCCGGGCAAACTGGCCGATATCGTACTGGTGCAATCGTTCGCGGATTTCCGCGCGAAGATTGTCCTCGCCGGCGGGCGTATCGTCGCGCGGGATGGCGAGATGGTCACAGCGTTCGCCGACCCGGCCCCGCCGCCGCGCGACAACACCGTCCGCATCGGCCCCGTCTCCGCCGATACCTTCCGATTGCGCGTGCCCGGCGATCTGCCGGAGGGCGAGGTGGCGCTGAAGTGCATTGACATTGATCCTGTGCGCACGACGCAGCTCGGCGACATCACGCTCCATTTCGACGGTGGTGAATGTGCCTATCCGTTGCCGGACGACGTGCTACTCCTCAGCGTCGTGCCGCGCCATGGCCAGGCGCACCCGCCGACCCTTGCCCTCCTGCGCGGCCTGCCGCTGCGTGATGGCGCGCTGGCAACGACCGTCGCGCACGACAGCCACAACCTGATCGTCGCGGGGCGCAATCCGGCGGACATGGCTGCTGCCGTACAGGAAGTCGCGCGGCTTGGCGGTGGTGTCGCGCTCGTTGTCGGCGGGGAGATTCTCGCGACGGTGCGCTTGCCGGTCGCGGGCCTGATGTCGGACGCGCCGGTGGAGGAGATCGCGGCGGAAGTGCGCGCCTTCAACGAGCGGGCACGCGCGCTCGGCCTCGGTGGCTCCTCGCCGGTGCTCGCCATCTCCAGCCTCGCGTTGCCTGTCTCGCCCTTCGTCCGCATCACCGATCGCGGCGTCGTGGACACGCTGACACAGGAATTCATCGCGATGGGTGTGAGGTAAATGGCTGGTTCCTCACGCTTAAGCGCTGGCGCATCATGCGTCAACCACGCGGTGGGAATACGGCGCGGGCCGTACCGCCGAAGATTAAAGCCCGCGCTTCTTCCGTCTTGTCGGCGAATTGCCCCATCGGGCCATGCAGCGCGTTGCCGTACCCCTCGCGCGCGTCCACCGGTGGGTAATCGCTACCCCACAGCATGCGGCGCGGGCCAAAGATATCGTAGACCTGCGAGAGATACGGCGGGATCGGCTGCACAAAGGGGAACGGCTCCGTGACGGGCATCGCGCGCTGGCAGAACTCGCCCAAGCCGGTGATTTTGATGAAGCAATTCGGGAAGCGGGCGAGCGTAAACACCTGTTGCCGCAATGCGCGTTCGGCATCGGTCGTATCAGGGCGGCTGTGGGAGCCAAGATGCTCGATCACGATGCGTACGTCGGGAAGCGATTGCACCAACGCCGCGAAGCCGTCCGATGCGAACTCCGCGCTCGACCCGAAACAACTGACCGCGAGGCCAAGGCGACCCGCCGCGCGCCAGATCGCCAGCGGATCATCACCCGGCGAGCGTGTCGTCGCGCGAAGCCGCACGCCGCTGGCGCCCTGCTCCGCGAGGTGGTGCAGTGTTTTGGGCGCATCCGGCTGCTCAGTATCCACGATAACGACGGGCGCGAATCGGCCGGGATAGCGCCGGACACATTCGAACTGGTAATCGTTGTTCATCTGCCCTTGCATCTGTACCAGTACGGCGTGTGCCACTTCGTAGCGATCCATCTGGAAAAGGAGCGTCTCCACTGGCTCGTACCACGAGAGGGAAATATGGCAGTGGCTATCCACAATCATCATATGCGTTCCCTCCCGTACGGGTTCCCACGAAACCACCACGCGGTTCGTTACCGGTCATCCATCTGCCATTGCTCGTGATGGATTACCCGCTCGCGGGGCGTGCGGCCACGTTTGAGGGAGGGAGAGGGGAGATCGGGCGCGGCGTAGCCGATGGGAATGACGGTGACGGGCTGATATTCCGCCGGGATGCCGAGGAGGGCACGGACGCCGTCGGGATTGGTGACGCCAACGAAGCCCGCCGCCAGCCCCGCGTCCACCACACCGAGGAGCAGGATCATCACCGCGCAGCCGATATCCATGTGCCAGTACGGGACGGGCCATGCGATCTCCGTCCCATCCGGGCGGAGTTTATCGGGCGCGCGGTAGCGGCGATGATAGACCTCCTCACTCGTGCAGGCGACGACCAGCGCGGGTGCGGCGGAAAGGAAGGGATGGAAACCGCTGCCGACATAGAACGACTCGCCGCACAACTCCGCCAGCGCCGCCCGCAGATCGGGCCGCGTGACACTGACGAATGCCTGCCCCTGCGAGTAGCCCGCACTCGGCGCGCGCATCGCGAGGGCAAGGAGGCCGTCGAGGACTTCCGGCGCGATGGGAGCCGGCTTGAAATTCCGCACGACGCGTCGCTTCAACACCGTGTCACGAAACTGCATCACGCGCTCCTCTCGCACCCTATCCAATCTCGCCGAGGGCGGCGTCGAGCGCCTCGATGATGCGGTCAATCTCCGGCGCGGTGATGACGAGCGGCGGAGAGAGGGTGATGACGCATTCGAGCCGGGGCACGGTCGCACTATTCTTGCCGACGAGCACGCCGCGCTTCTGCGCCTCGGCGATCACGCGGTTGACCTGCTCGGCGGGCAGGGGGTCCGTCGTGCCGGGATGGGCGAGTTCGACGCCGACGAGTAATCCTTTGCCGCGTACCTCGCCGACGATCTCCCGCCGCCCCTGCACGGCGCGGAGACCGGCATGCAGCCGGTCTCCCATCGCCGCCGCGTTCGCCACGAGCCCCTCCTCCTCAATGATCGCCAGATTCTCCAACCCGACAGCGCAGGCGACGGGATGACCGCCGTAGGTGCTCAACTGGTTGAACTGCACATTGTCCTTCGGGTCGCCGAGGAAGGCCTCGAAGACCGCGTCGGTTACGGCGGTGGCGGCGAGCGGGATGTACGCACTCGAAATCCCCTTCGCCATCGTGATGATGTCCGGCACGATGCCCCAGTTCTGGCAGCCGAACATCGTGCCCGTGCGGCCAAAACCGGTGATTACCTCGTCCTGGATGAGCAGGATGCCGTAGTTGTCGCAGATTTGGCGGATCAGCGGCCAGTACTCGTCCGGCGGGACGATCACGCCACCGCCGCCGATCACCGGCTCGCCGATGAAGGCGGCAATGCTCTCCGGCCCCTCGAACTCGATCACTTCCTCCAACTCCTGGGCGAGCCGGTGCGCGGCCTCGCGCGGCGTCATCCCGGCGAAGAGGCGGAAGGTGTCCGGCGGGCGAACATGGATGAAGCCCGGGAGCAGCGGCTCGAATCGCGTCTTGCGCGCGTACTGCCCGGTCGCACTCAAGGCGCCCATCGTCCAGCCGTGATAGCCGCGATAGCGGGCGATGATCTTCGTCCGGTTCTGATGCGGATACCTCTGCTGGACGTACTGGCGGGCGATCTTCAGCGCTGTCTCGACCGATTCGGAGCCACTGTTGACGAAGACGACGTGATTCACCGTACCGGGCAGAATCTCGGCGAGGCGGTGCGCCAGTTCGAGCGATGGCCGCGCGGGGCGAGAAAGGGGCGTGTACGGCAGTTGGCGCATCTGCCGCGCCGCCGCCTCGACCAACCGCTCCTGCCCGAAGCCGACGTTGACGCACCAGAGGCCGGCCATCGCGTCAATGTATTCCTTGCCGGACGCGTCCACGACCGTACAGCCATGCCCCTCGACCATCACGAGCGGCGGTTGCCGGAGCGCATGCTGCGTGAACGGGCGCCAGAGTTCATCCAAATCAGCGGTCGTCGCGTCTACGTGCGTGGCCATTCGTCCCTCCTCGCGTTGCATGGGCAATCTCATCGTCGCTGCGCGAACGATAGTCCCCCACGGTGGAAGATGCAAGCGCGTGCTGGGACCACGCAGAGAAAAGGGGAGCGGCGCGTGCCGCTCCCCTCTCGATTGTCCCGCGATCAGGCCGTGCTCGTTAGCCCTCACCCAACCGATGGATGAAATTCTTGCTCGGAGCGGGCGGTGGCGCCGGCGGGAGTGGCGGCGTTACCGATGGCGGCGTTGGTGGCGCCGTGGTCGGCGCGGCATTGACATCAACGCGCACGATCTGCCCCGTCGGCGGGCCGAAGCCCATGTTCGAGACATAGAGCATGCCATCGGGGCCGAAGGTCATCGCCGTTGGGAAGAAGAGGCCGCTGGCCACCACTTCCCACGAACCCGACGCGGTCATCCGCACGATGTTCCCCGAACCGGGCACCGGACCCTGATTCGGCACGGTGCTCATCTGGAGCGCATAGAGGCGGCCCTGACTGTCGAAAGCAATGCCGAGGACGGCGGACAGCCCGGTTGCAACGACGCTGATATCCCCGCTTGGAGTGATCTTCAGTATTTTAGAAGCACCCGTGATCGGGAATGTGCCGAGGTTGCCGACGTAGAAGTTGCCGTCGTGGTAAACCACCGCGGTTGGGACGCTGTGCCCCTGGCTGGCGGAGATGTCCACCACGCGGCTGATCTGCCCATCTGTCGTGATCTTGTCCAGTTCACCGTGATTCGGTTCGACGGCGTACAGCGTGCCACCGACATTGACCATGCTATACCAGGTACCATCGGGCTCGAAGTCGTCGGCTTCCGGCTTGGCGACCGGGTGGGCCCTCTGGAAGGCGCCGAGATCAGGACCGGGGGTCCAGGTGCCATCCGCATTCACCTTGATGATGCTGTTCGGGACATCAGGGTTGCCATGTGAGCAGCCACCGCCAGCGGTGAGCGCGTACAGCGTCGTGCCAATGAATTCAACATCCGAGACGCCTTGCACCGCGCTCTGCGCGCCCAGCCCATCCCGCGTGGAGGGCAGGCCCTGCACGACGGTCGTGACCTTGCCACTTGCGTCAATCTTCGAGATGCGCGCGGTCTTGCCGCCGGTATACGGGCCGACCGGAGTGGGAACCTGGTCGCACTTGCCGACCGTGGAGGTGGTACCGCCCATACCGCCCTCGGCGACGTAGAGGCTGCCGTCAGGGCCGAAGCGGAGGCCGCGCGGCGCTTCCAGGCCGGTGGCAAAGACCGAGACATTCGCGGATGGCGGGGGCGGGGGGCCACCTGGCCCGCCGGGTGGCGCCTGCGCCGCGATGCTGCTGAGTGAGAGGCATAACGCGAGGATCGTCGCGACGGTAACCAACGCGCGTGACCAGTGCCGGAATCGAACGGGAGTACAGGCCCATCCGTTGCTCTTCATTCCCCTCTCCTTACTGCTGACGACGAATGATCCCAAAGCCGTACTACGAACCCTCCTTTCCGCAGAGCAGCGACACATAGCTACTCAATCCGGGATGACCAGAGTTACAGGACCGTGATGCATGGCGAAGATGTCGGCGAGATCGCGTATCGCCATTCTACGGCTTCCCTATGCGCTGTCAACCCTCTCCACAATTGGGTCGTTCCGCTCTCAGCAAGCCGCTCGCGGAGCAGCATTGTGATCGCCGGACGGCGATATGGCGGCGCGGACATGCTGCGGTACAATGCCCGGACGGATCGCACGCGGGGTTGCGGGAAAACGAGCGAAGGGTGGTCGGCGCGTGGCGGTCAGTACACATCGGGAGCGGGGGCGTCTCAATCTGCTCTCGTCGCTGAAGTACCGGGAGAGCCGGACATTCTGGTTCGGTGCGACGATCGCGAGCATCGCGCAGGCATCGTTCCTCGTCTCGGCGGGCTGGCTCGCCTTCCAACTGCATGGCAGCGGCGCGGTCGGCCTCGTTACCTTCGCGACGATGCTCCCCCTCCTGATCGCGACACCGGTCGGCGGCCTCCTGGCGGACCGGATGGACCGGCGGACGCTGGTGATCGGCGCGCAGATCGTGCAGGGGATCGTCGCACTCATGCTCGGCACGCAGACGGTGTTCGGGGCGATGCCGCTGATCGAACTCGTGCTGCTCGTCTTTCTTTCCGGCATCGCGCGGGCCGTCGAACTACCGACGGTGCAGACGATGCTGCCGAACCTCGTCCCCCCGGAAGAACTCCTGAACACCTATTCGTTGAACGGTCTCGGCACGCTCGGCTCGCGGTTTGCCGGCCCCGCCGTGATGGCGCCGGTGCTCGCGACGCGCGGCGCGGGGCTGGCCTTCCTGATCATCGCCGCCCTCTATCTGCCCGCGCTCTCCTTCATCCTGCGGGTACCCCGCATGCCGCGCGCCAATCTCAGAATGGTCAGCGTCGGTGAGCAGATCCGCGAGGGTGGGCGGTACGTTCGCCAGCGGGGGATCGTCACGCTCCTGCTCGGGGTCGTCGCCCTTCATTGCTCCCTGACGATGGCCTTTGACTCGACACTGCCGCTCTTCGCGAAACAGAACCTGCGTGGCGCGGGGGCGATCTACTCCTCGCTCGTCGCGGCGATTGGGCTGGGTGCGATTGCCGCGACGCTCTTCCTCGCGGGCGTCCGGTCGCCGACGATGCGCGGCACACTGCTTTTCATCAGCGCGGTGATGAGCGGGGTCGCGACGGCGCTGATGTCCATCGCCGGTCTCTGGGCGCTCGCGATGCTCGCGATGTTCGTCGTTGGCGCGTCGCAGGCGCTCTTCATGACGCTCGCCATCACGCTGGTGCAGGAGGCGGTGCCGGACATGCTGCGTGGCCGTGTGACGGGCATCTTCATCATGAGCGCGGGGGGCATTATGTCCTTCGGCAACCTCGCCAATGGCTACCTCGCCGACCGCTTCGGCGCGTCGCCCGTTTTGGGCTTGCCGGCCGTGCTCTTCGTGCTGCTCATCCTGCTGATCAGCGCCCTGCGCCCGACGCTCCGCCGCCTGTATGAGGAAGGGACATTACCGGCGGATCGCCTGGAACCGGTCGGCGTGGCCGCTGGGAACGGCTGAATCCGCTCGCGCAGGCTTTCCGACCCGCATTGCCTACGCGTGGCTCATTGCTCATTGCTCACTGCTCATGGCTCATTGCTGCTCCATGTCGAAGACCAGTTCCATCGGCGCCCACCATTCGTCCGGCGTCGCTTCCGGCGCGCGCTCCTGCAAGGTCGCCATCAGGGCGTTCCATTCCGCCGATGTCGGATCGTCATTGATGCGCGCGAAGTCCCGCAGTGGGTCGAAGGCGTCGTCCGTCTCGATGTACATAAACATTCGCCGCTCACGCAGGAAAATCTTCATCTCGCGCACGCCGACCGCCCGCAACCGCGCGAGCACTCCCGGCCACACCGCGCGGTGATACTCCTTGTAGGCCGCGATCTTCGCCGGGTCGTCTTGCAGACAGAGCGTCAAGCCGTACGCTTTCATGGCGTTGCGCGGAAGATCGCGTTCATCGCGACGCGCCAGCTGGGGAGGGCAGGTTCCGCGTCTGCCGTATCGCCGATGCCGAAGCGTGTTGGGGATCCTGGTTGATCCGCACGGTACGAGGCAATCGTCTTGTGTACCGGGTCTACGTCCCAAACGACGAGCGTGCCCGCCGCGAAATAATCGCGGCGCTTCGCGGCGTAGGCGCGGTCAGCGGCAGGGCTGTAGTCGTATTCTGACCGTACCACGGCGGCGAAGATGGGTGCGCCCTCAATAAAGCGCATCGCGTTATCGGGAGGGTGAAAGGTGTACGACGCATCGGGGCTGAACGATTTCCGGTGCGGCAAATCAACGAGGAACGCGACGTTATCCGGAACCGCGCACCCGGAACCAGTTTGTTCCTCATAGTGCATCAAAGCAATGCAGATCTGGAATGAAACGCGGCCCGGCATGAAACCCGTAGGTGACATATGCACCAGCTCTCCATTCACGAGTTCGTACGTGCCGTTGTCCCTCGGGGCATTGTAGAGGTCTTCAATTGTCGCTTCCGTGCGTATCGCCATGATGCGCTCCTCGCTCCTTGACGCGGGTCTTCTCTCTCCAGTATAGCGAGAATCTTACGCGAGGCCACCGCTGGCGAGGGCGCGCACTTTCAGAACGCCGTAAAGGACAGCGAAGGTCGGGGTCGGGACGCCGAGCGCCTTGCCACGGCGGATGACGGCGCCTGTCAGTTGCTCCAACTCGACGCGGTTGCCGCGCTCGAAGTCAATGGACATCGAGGTCTTCTGCTCGTAGAGGAATTGCCAGATGACGCCCATCGCCGTCTCCTCGGCATCGTCCGGCAACGCGACGCCGCTCGCCCGCCCGACAGCGACACACTCCGCGATCAGCGTTCGGTAGAGGGCAGCCCCCTCCGGCGTCTCGCGGATCGGGCCGCAGGGCATCTGGCAGACGCTCGTCATCGTCGCGTGCGGCGCTTGCATGACGAACTTCTGCCAGACGGCGACGCGCGCGTCCTCGGCAATCTCCGTCTCCACACCCGCCGCGCGTAAGGCCGCCGCGACCCTCTCCACGCGCGGTGTCACGCCGCCTGAGAACTCACCGAAGACGACGCGGCGGAGCGTGCCCATTTGCTCGATCACGCCCGGCTCGGCAAGCGTCGAGCGGATGAAGGTCGTCCCGGCCAGCACATGCTCCGGGCCGAGGATCGCCGCCAGTTGCTCCGCGCTGTCTACACCGTTGAGGACTGTCAGCACCGCCGTGTGCGGGCCAATCACCGGACGGAGCGCGGTCGCGGCGGCCTCGGCGTCGTACCCCTTGACGGTGAAGAGGATGAGGTCGAAATTGCCGCTCGCCTCTCCCGGCGTGGCGACCGCATTGACGGACGGAAACCGATACGTCTGCTCATCAGTCCGCACTTCCAGCCCATACTCGCGCATCGCCGTCAGATGCGCCCCGCGCGCGACGAAGGTCACATCATGCCCCTGGTGCGCCAACATACCGCCGAAGTACCCGCCCAGCCCGCCGGACCCCATCACCAGCACGCGCATGCTCTGTCTCTCCTCTCAGATGGGTGGCACAGGTTTGTAACCTGTGGTCCGGTCGCAGGTTGCAAGCCTGCCCCACCGCTCGCTTTCTACGCTGCCGCCATTGCTCTGGTGCAACCAGTGTACGGTGCGCGGCATGGCGCGTCCATCGCCCGGGCCGTTACTCGTTACTCGCTACTCGCGCTCCTTACTTCCCGCTTCCCCGCTGCACCAGCGCACGCAGGCGGCGGAGAGTGACGTTCCAGTGGCGAGAGATGGTGCGCGATGTCAGGCCGAGGTGCGCGGCGATTTCCTGGACTTCACGCCCTTCCTGAACGCGCAAGAGGAAGATCTCGCGTTCCCGGCCGGGAAGGTGCGCGACGAAGGACGGGAAATCCACGCCGTACTCGTGCCAGGCAATGGGTGCGTAGGTGCGTGGCGGCGCGACGGTCAGCCGCTCCGTGCGGGCCCCGAAATCGGCAGTTGTGGCGGGGCGACGGCGCTCATACGTGCGGAGAAGTGAGTGTAACCGCCAGCGGAACATGCCGAAGAGATAGATCGCGAAGCCCGTCCCCGTCGCCCCCGGTCCCGGCCAGGTCGTGATGAGCGCGGCGAAGATCGGGAACGCCTCCTGCACCGCGTCGTCAGGCTCCAGTGTCGGAAAGGCCCACGCCGTTCGGAGGGCGATCCGCGCCAGTCGTGGCCCGACAGCCAGCCAGAGGGCGTCCCGCGCACTACGATCTCCCATCCGTGCCGCCCATGCCAGTTGGCCGAGCCAGATGTCCTCCTCCTCGGGCACATGCCAGGGTTGGGCCGCTCGCGGCGCGCGCTCCATCAGACGGCGCCGGGGTGCGGGGAGTCGCGCCAGCCTCCGGCCAACAGTGCGAGTGCGGGGCGGATCGCGTGGGTTCCGTACCGGGCGCGGACGGCATCGAGCGCGTCGTTGATCCGGCAGAGACGCTCGGGACGATCACTGAGGAGCGTCAATTGTGCGCCACCCGTGCCCAATCCGGCGGTGCGCACGCCGATCAGCCGCACCGCGCCGTAACCAAGCCGCGCGAGGCACGGCTCGAACAGTCCCCACGCCGCGTCCAGCAGCACCTGCTGGGCATTCGTCGCGGGGAAGATCGTCGTTTGCATCCCCACCGAGCGGAAATGCGCATCTCGCAGACGTAGCGCGACGACCCGCGCGGCGCGGTCATGCGCGCGCAATTCCGTTGCGGTCTCATCGCAGAGGATGGCGAGCGTCGCCCGCAGCAGCGTCCGGTCTCGCGTGTTCTCGCGGAGCGTATGCTCGTGGCCGACGGACTTCATCACATGGCCGACGACGAGTGGCGTGTCGTCCTCCCCACGCGCGTGGCGAGCGAGCGCGGGGCCGAGATCGCCGAACAGCGCGCGCAACTGCACTTCCGGCGCCCGTGCCAGTTCGCCGAGCGTCTTCACGGCGATACGGTGCAACACGCGTTCGGTCGCCGGGCCGATGCCGGGCATCGCGGCGACGGGCAGCGGCGCGAGAAAGGCCGCCTCCTTGCCGGGCGAGATGGCGCGGAAACCGTTCGGCTTGGCGGATTTCGCGGCAATCTTCGCCGTCGTCCGCCCGGTCGCGAGGCCGATGGAGACGATCAGTGACAGTTCCTCCCGCACGCGTCGGCGAATCTCGAGCGCGATCAGTTCGGGTGGGCCGCTGATCCAGTCCATCCCCGTGACATCAATCGCCGCCTCGTCCGGCCCGGTCATCTGGACGAGTGGGCTGTAGGAGAGCAGGATGGCGCGGAAACGGCGGGCGAGATCGCCGTAGTACGCGCCATCCACCGG
Source organism: uncultured Thermomicrobia bacterium (assembly GCA_937968015.1). GTDB lineage: Bacteria > Chloroflexota > Chloroflexia > Thermomicrobiales > JALYUS01 > JALYUS01. Next base: position 2,870 of record CALBSO010000146.1, on the reverse strand, counting down.
CAGGAAGATCGCGTGCGGGCAGCGCCGCTCCGCCTCCGCGATGGACATGCCGGAGTGGATACCATAAGGTCGCGCCGGGTACGATGCGGCGCAGACGACCCCGCGGCCACCCTTCCGCCCGCCGACGATCACCGGCAACCCCACCAATGCGGGGCGGCGTGCGATTTCGGCGGTGGCAAAGAAGGCGTCGAGGTCAGCGTGCAGGATAGCGCGCGGCCATGCGGCGCCCGGTTTCGCTATCGGCGCGGGCGGCGGTTGGTCATCCGGGTCAACGATCTGCGGGAGCGGGCCGCGAAACGAGAGCGCGAGTAGGGTCATCGGGTTTCCTCCTCATCGAGCAGACGACGCTGTGGCGTCGGCATGCGGCATCGTGCCGGAGAGACAGAGAACGCCCCGAAGACTAGAACAAGTGTTCTGAATATAGAGAGCGCGGCGCGCAAAGTCAAGGTGCATATCCCGCCGCTTCGCGGCGAGAGTAACAAGTGGGGCGATACCGCCGCTTTCCTTGTTACTTTGTCCTTCCCCTACCCCTCGACAGGTGTACGTTCACTGTGTATAATCTGCACATCCGGTGGAGGGAGCCGGGTTCGACAACGAATAACGGCGGGGAGTGAACAGGGATGGCGACGATGCAGCCGATGCAGGGGAGCAGGGTCTGGCAGGCGGTCCTCGAGGACTTGCAGGGACGCACACCGCGCGGCTCCTACGAGGCGTTCCTGCGGAGCACGGCGATCGCGGATTTCAACGCCGATGCCGCTCGCCTGACGGTCGCCGCGCCGAATACGTTTGTCCGCGAGCAACTGGAAAAGCGGTTCCACGGGCCGATTGTCCGCTCGCTTCGGGGCATTCTCGGCTACGAAGTCGCGGTGGATTTCACCGTCCTCGGTCGCCCGGCGAATGGGAGCGGCGCGGCATCGAGCAATGGGATGCATACCGACGATCAAGGCGGCGATATCCCGGCCCCGACCATCGCGCCATCACCAAAAGCGCCCGCCTTCCGAGAGTATCAGCAGCCGGAACTCGCGCCGACGCCCGCGCATGGCCTCAACCCTCGCTATACCTTCGCGCATCTGATCGTCAATGGGTTCAATCGGATGGCGGCAGCAGGGGCAAAGCAAGTCGCGGATGATCCCGGCCGCGCCTATAACCCGCTCTTCATCTATGGCGGCGTCGGGTTAGGCAAGACGCACATTCTCCACGCCATCGGTCACGAGGCGATGGAGCAACATCCCGGTTGCCGCGTCCTCTATGTCTCCTCGGAAACCTTCACCAATGAAATGATCAATGCGATCCGCGAGAATCGTAACGAGGAGTTCCGCGCCCGCTACCGGACGATAGATGTCCTGCTCATTGACGATATCCAGTTCATCGCGGGCAAGGAGAGCACGCAGGAGGAATTCTTCCATACCTTCAACGCGCTCGTCCTGGCGGGGAAGCAGGTCGTGATGACGAGTGACCGCCACCCGAAAGTGATGGTCGCGCTGGAGGATCGGCTGCGCTCCCGCTTCGAGGGCGGCCTGACGACCGATGTGCAATCACCGGACCTCGAGTCGCGCATGGCGATCCTCCGGCAGCGCGGCGAAGAAGCGGGCGTCCATGTGCCGACGGAAGTCGTGGATTACATCGCGCACAAGATTCAGTCGAACGTCCGCGAGTTGGAGGGGGCACTGAACCGGATCGTCATGATGGCGCGGATGAATGGTGTCGCCGTGACGATGGATGTGGCAACGCAGGCCCTCAATGACGTGGCGCTGAACAACCGCCGCCGCCTCATCACCCCCGCGCGGATCGTCGAAGTGATCGCGAAGTTTTACAATGTCTCGGAGAAAGATATGCGCGGGAAGGGCCGCTCGAAGGACATCGTCGTGCCGCGGCAGGTGGCGATGTACATCATCCGGCAGGAGACGGACCGCTCGCTCGCGGACGTCGGCACGGAACTGGGAGGCCGCGACCACACGACCGTCATCTATGGCGCGGAGAAGATCGAGAAAGAGATCGAAACGAGCAACCAACTCCGCCAGGAAGTGCTCACCATCCGCGAGATGCTCTACGCGGACTAAGTGGGTAGACATCTGATGCCTCTGGCGCCCACACCGTGCCACACTTCACCCCCACACTTCGGGATGCCTCATGTCCGTCGTGGAAATCTCCCACTCGCCAGGGCCGAGGGTGAGATCGCCGGTGTAGAGGGCGGTGCCGGTAATGACGGCTTCGACGCCGGAGATGGTGGCGAGCAGGGCGAGGTGGCCGCGATCCTTGACGCCACCGGAGGCGATCACGGCGAGGCCGCTCGCCGCGACTGCCGCGAGAAATTCGATGTTCGGGCCGGTGCGCGCGCCGTCGCGGCCGATGTCGGTCGCGACGACACGATGGACGCCGCGCTCCGCCATCGCGCGGGCGAGGTCCACGGCGTGGACGCTGCTCGTTGCCAGCCAGCCGCCGGTGGCCACATAGCCATCTCGCGCGTCGAGGCCGAGGACGATCCGCTCCGGCCCATGTGCCGCCAGTGCCGCCGTGACGAGAGCGGGATTCTCAATCGCCACCGTACCGAGGACGACGCGCTGCGCTCCCGCAGCGAGGGTCGTCTCGATGTCCGCGAGGGTGCGCAGACCGCCGCCGACCTCAATGGGGATCGGGATGGCGGCGCGGATCGCGGCAATCAACGCCGTCTGTCGCGGGGCGCCTGCTGCCGCGCCATCGAGGTCCACGACATGGAGGATCGGCGCCCCCGCCTCCGCCCAATGGCGGGCCATCGCCACTGGGTCATTGCCGTACACCGTTTCATGTGAAAAGTCGCCGTGCAGGAGGCGAACGCATTTGCCGCCGCGCAGGTCAATCGCGGGGATAACGATCATCGGACGGCGGCGGGG
>CALBSO010000145.1 GCA_937968015.1 uncultured Thermomicrobia bacterium | reverse complement strand
GTACGATGATCTCACCCACTGCGGATGCTACTGGCTCCTCGTTGCCGAGCACGCTGCATTCGACTTCCCGCCCCGTGATCGCCTCTTCGATGAGAACCCGCCCATCCAGATCAGAATGAAATGCTGCAACGAGCGCGCCGGGAATATCATCTTCTCTCTCTGCCTTCGACACGCCGACGCTGGAGCCCATATTGGCAGGCTTGATGAAACACGGCAGACCGATGATGGTGACAATCCGCCGGAGAACATCGCCCGGCGCACGCGCCCATTCCGATTCGCGCACGAGGTGCGCGCGCGGCGTCGGCAGCCCGGCATCGCGGAAGAGCGCCTTCATCATCGCCTTGTCCATCCCCACCGCCGAGCCGCGCACGCCGGAGCCGACATACGCGATGTCCGCGAGTTCGAGGAAGCCCTGCACCGTGCCGTCCTCCCCGAATGGCCCATGTAGCACCGGAAACACGACATCGAGGCGATGCAATTCGCGGGACACACCTTCGGGCCCTGCGGTCAACGCCGTGTCCCGCGCGGCGGGAACGACGGCATGCGAAATGGCGCCGGTGTCCGGCGGCTGTTCGGTCAGTTGTCCACCGGCAGCGAGCAAGTCGCGCATCGGTTCGCCGCCGGTGAGCCACTGCCCGTGCCGCGTAATACCGACGGGAACGATCTCGTACACATCGGGATCGAGCGCGGCTATCACCGACTGCGCGGACGCCAGTGAGACGGCGTGCTCGCTCGATTGCCCGCCGAACAGGACGCCGACGCGGATTTTTCGCCCGCGCGGCGCCGGTCGCTCATTGCTCATGATGCCCCCGCATCCCGCGTATCCCACCGGCCGATGCGCTGCACTTCATACTGCAGTTCGATGCCAAACCGCGCTTTGACGCAGGCGCGGCAATGATCGCCGACCGCGAGCACCTCCGCCGCTGTCGCTCTGCCAAGATTGACGATGAAGTTCGCATGAACGGGTGAGACCCGCGCCTGTCCAATGGTGAATCCCTTCAGGCCGCACGCCTCGATCAACCGCCCCGCCGCGTCGTCGGGCGGATTCTGGAACATCGAGCCTGCCGATGCCGCCTGCGGTTGGGCCGTCTTGCGCCAATCGTGATATTCGATTGCCCGCGCCCGCAACTCGGCGGGATCGCCCGGCGACAAGCGCACGCGAATCGTTGTCAGGACGCCTTTAAGCGTGCCATCTTTGATCGTGCTGTGCCGGTATGAATATGCGAGGTCATGCGCCGTGATCGCCCCAGGTGTCCCGTCATAGCGGATCACTGTCGCATCGAGGAATGTCGCGCTCATCTCGCTGCCGTGCGCGCCCGCGTTATTGACGACCGCGCCACCGAGCGTTCCCGGCAAGCCAACGGCCCACTCCAGCCCCGCCATTCCACGCTCGCCGCACGCCTCCGCGAATCCGGACATCAGCATTCCGGCATGGCCCGTGACGATGGATGCGGTCCGGTCGGCCAGATCAACCTGAATCATCGGACGCGGCGTGAGGACCTTGATAACCAGGCCCGCGACTCCGGCGTCCGCCGCGAGGACATTACTGCCTCCGCCGATGACCGTGACCGCGATACCTTCCGCGTTCGCCCATCGCAGGCCATCGCGCAACGGTTCGTCGCCGTCCGCCGCGCCGGTCTTGAGGAACCATTCCGCCGGTCCACCGACGTGCAACGTCGTGTGACGGCGCAACGGCTCATCGGCTCTGATCGCCGCACGGTCAGTGAGACGTATTCCCGCCGTCATCTTACCCCCTCGCGGGATCGCAGCATTCGCAGCACATCCGGGCCAACCGTCGTACTATCTCCCGCTCCGAGCGTCAGCACGACATCACCCGGCTGCACCTCAGAGACAAGCCGTGCCACCGTGGCTGCAAGATCACCGCTATACACCCCGCGCCCCGCCGCGATTGCAGCGGCAATGTCGCGTGCGTGGATGGTACCGGGATCGCGTTCCCGCGCCGCATAGATGTCGGTGACGAAGGCGACATCCGCATCCGACAGCGCGGCGGCGAATTCAGCAGCATACAGCACGGTGCGGCTAAAGGTATGCGGCTGAAAGACCGCCACGATGCGCCGCCGAGGATATCGCGTCCGCGCCGCCGCGAGCGTCGCCCGCACTTCGGTTGGATGATGCGCGTAGTCATCAACGACCGTCACACCCGCGCCCTCGCCGACGACCTCGAATCGCCTTCCTACGCCCCGGTACGCCGCGACCGTACGCAGTGTCTCCCCCGCATCCACACCGATCGCCGCGCACGCCGCGACCGCCATCGCGGCATTCAGCGCATTGTGCGCGCCAGCAATCGTGAGCGTTACGGGGCCGATTGAGTTGCCACTGTGCGTCAGCACGACGGCGCCCGCATCGCACGCAACCTGCCAATCCGCTGTCGGCGAGGTGCCTACGGTCTGTACGGTTTGCGGTGCCATCGTGTGTGCGACAATCGTCACACTCTTTGGGTCATCCGCGTTCATGATCATCGTTCCGCCTTCACGGGTCTGGCAAGCGAACTGCGCGAACGCGTCGAGATACGTCGTAGCGGTCGGGAAGATGTCGGGGTGATCGTGCTCAATATTCGTGATGACGGCAATATCCGGCGTGAGGTGCAGGAACGAGTAATCGTATTCGTCCGCCTCGACGACGGCGAGTAGACCCGCACCATTGCGCGCGCTCGTACCGAGGTCACGGACTTCCGCACCGATAACGAAGAGCGGATCGTAGCCGAGCGTGGTAAGGATGTACGCGATCATACCGCTCGTCGTGCTCTTGCCATGCGTGCCCGCCACCGCGATGCAGCGCCGTGCGTTCGCCAGTGCCCCGAGCAACGCGGCTCGCTTCACCACCGGAATGCCGCGTGCCCGCGCCGCCGCCAGCTCGACATTCTCGTCGGATACCGCGGCCGAGATGACAACGAGCGCCGCATCCCCGACGTAGCCCGCGTCATGGCCGACATGCACCACCGCACCGAGATCGCGGAGCAGTGCGAGCGCGGGCGAATCGCTCCGGTCCGAGCCGGTGACGCGATAGCCCTGCGCCAGCAGAATGCGCGCCAGCCCGACCATCCCCGCGCCGCCGATGCCGACGAAGTGAACGGTCGTGCCCGCCCGCGGGAGCGTCATCTCACTCATCGCCAAGCCCGTCCGTTTGTGGCACGCGTCGCGCCGACCGTTTCGGCGTTGGCGTCGCGCGGGAGATGCTAATGAGCACACCGAGCGCGCCGAGCGTCACCGCGAGTGATGAGCCGCCATAGGAGAAGAGCGGCAGCGGTACACCGGTAAACGGAATCGCCGTTGTCACGCCGCCGATATTGATCACCGCCTGGAAGACCAGCCACGTCGTGATGCCGGTCGCCATAATCGCGCCGAAACGATCCGGCGCGCGCAACGCCGTCCGGTAGCCGCGCACTGCCATCGCCGCGAACAGCCCGATCACAACGGCGCAGCCGACGAGGCCGAGTTCCTCGCCAATAACCGCGAAAATCGCGTCGGTGTGCGCGGCGGGAAGCCAACTGAACTTTTGCCGAGAGGCGCCGAGACCGAGGCCGAAAATACCGCCGTCACCGAGCGCGATTCGCGCTTGCCAGAGTTGCCAACCCGCGTCTCGCAGGTCGCGCTCCGGGTGCAGGAAGAGCAGCAACCGCTCCCGCCGGTACGGCGCGGTGAGGGCAAGCAGCGCGAACGCACCCACGCCGCTCATCATGAAGAGCCCGAGTTGGCGAATATCCGCGCCCGCGATCAGGAAGACACTGATGCCGATCACGGCGAGCACGGTCGCCGTGCCGAGGTCGGGTTCGAGCATAACGAGGAAGAGGATCACGCCGAGAATGATCGCGAAGGGTATCGCGCCGTTGAGGAAATGGCGAATCCGGCTTCCCTTCCGGTCCAGCAGGTCCGCCATATAGAGGATGAGGACGAATTTCATGATCTCGCTCGGCTGGACCTGCACCGGCCCGACTTCGAACCACCGCCGCGCGCCGAACACCGTCCGCCCAAGGGGAAGGACGGCGACCAGTAACAGCACGTTCACAATCATCGCGGGCACCGACCATCGCCGCCAAACATGGTAATCCACCCGCGATGTGACGAGCAGTGCCGCGACGCCAAGGAGCGCGGAAACGGCCTGCCGCTTGAGAAAGTAGAGGCTGTCGCCCGTGTCGCGGATGCCGACCGCGTACGACGCGCTGAAGAGGATCAGTGTGCCGAACGAAGCGATGACGATCAGCGTGCCGACGAGTATCGTGTCCACATGCCCGGCGGTCACTGAGCGCGCAGGCGGGCGCGTACGATTCAGCGTGATCCGCTCAACTACCACGAGCGTGCTCCGTTTCGTGTCGCAACTGCTCGACAATGGCGCGGAATTGATCCCCGCGATCAAACTCGTTCTGAAAGAGACCGAACGACGCCGTCCCCGGTGAGAGCAACACGGTATCACCTGCCCGTGCGAGGCTGACTGCCTGCGTGACGGCATCCGCCATGCTCCGCACCGGCCCGATGACTGTGCCTGCATAGTCGCGCGCTTTCAGCATCGCCTCCAATGGTGTCGGCACCCGGCCATCGAAAAGAATGACCGCCTTCGCGCCGAGCATCGCGTCCGCGAGGGCAGTGAAGTCAAGCCCCTTGTCCGACCCGCCCGCAAGTAGGATGACCGGCCCCGGCGTCGTCTCCAATGCGGCAACCGCCGCCGCCGGAGCGGTCGCTGCCGTGTCGTTGATAAACCGGACACCGCGAATCACACCGAGGTCTTCGTAGCGGTGGGGCGTGCCGCGAAATGTCCGCAACCCGGCGCGCACCGCGTCCACCGGCGCGCCGTACGCGAGCGCCGCCGCCGCCGCCGCGCATGCATTGATCCGGTTATGCGATCCTGGCAGCGCGAGATCCGTTCCTCGTCCGAGCGGATACGAGCGGTCGCCATCGGCCCACAAGAGCGTGTCTGCATCCTCGATCCACCACGACCCGGGCGGATACCCTGTTCCGGGCGGCAACGCGCCGAACGACACGACATGTGCCCGCGCTTCTCCCACGTGTCTGTCCAGGAAGGCGAGGCCCGGATCGGTCAGGCCGCGACCACGCGGCCATGTCGGCACAATAAGCGTGTCGTCCGTAGTCTGATACCGCGCGATGGCCCACTTCGCCTCCGCGTACACGTCGAAACCGGGGTAGCGGTCAAGGTGATCCGGCGAGAGATTCGTGATGACAGCGATATGTGGACTCAGTCCCCGCTCGCCAGTCGCTTCCAGTTGAAAGGACGAGAGTTCCAGCACAACGGGCGTCTCCGGCCTAATTGCGGGGAGTGTATCGAGCGCTGAAATGCCCATATTCCCGGCGATGACGGTTTCCGGTTTCCACTCCCTGAGCATCCGGCCGGTCCAGAGGGCCGTCGTCGTCTTCCCTTTCGTCCCCGTGACGCCGATCACGGGCGCGGGGCACGCGGCGAGGAAGAGCGTCATCTCCATCTCCACCGGAACGCCCTCCGCACGCGCCTCCACTAAGAGCGGCGCGTCGGTGGGGACAGCCGGATTCCGCACCACAACGTCGTAGTCGCGCACCTGAATACCCTCATGCCCACCGAGACGGTACGTAACCGGCAAGCCGTCCAGCGAGCGGATCGCCGCATTGAGCGCCGCCGCGTCCCGCCGATCAGTCACCGTCACGTCCGCACCTTCGCGGACGAGGAAACGCACCACGCCGCTCCCGCCATCGTGGAGGCCGAGGCCGATGAGCAACGCACGCTTCCCACGTAAATTCGGTCGCGCAGTCCGCTCCGTCATGCCAGTCTCCTACGACAACGCGAGGGCGATGCCGAGCATCCCCGCCGCGATACCGACGAGCCAGAACCGCATCTGCACCTGCGTCTCCGACCAGCCGATCAATTCGAAATGGTGATGGATCGGCGCTTTCTTGAAGATGCGCTTCCCATGTGAGAGTTTGAAGTAGCCGACCTGGAGAATGACGGAGAAGGTCACGACGACGAAGACGAACCCGACGACCGGCAGGATGAGCCACTGCCCCGTCTGGAATGCGGCAACCGCCAGCCCCGCGCCGATGGCGAGTGAGCCGGTGTCGCCCATGATGACCTGCGCCGGGTGCGCGTTGTACCAGAGGAAGCCAATCAATGCTCCGACCATCGTGAAACAGAATGTCACGACCTGCAATTGCCCCTGCAAATAGCCGATGATCCCGTAGGAGATATAGGCAATTGCCGCCGTGCCGCCCGCGAGGGCATCCAGCCCGTCCGTCAGATTGACCGCGTGCGCGAAGCCCATGATACTCACGAGCGCGATCGGCACATAGACGATCCCGATGTCGAATTTCCCGACAAACGGGATGAACATGTTGTGGAGGCCGAGCGGGCCGTAGAGTACCCACGCCGCTACCGCCGCGAACAAAAAGAGCCAGGCGAACTTGAACCGCGCCGTCAAACCACTGCGTGTGCCGCCGACCAGATTGAGCATATCATCCACCGCGCCGAGCACCGCACAGGCAAGCAGGACCCCAAGCGGCAGGAGCATCGAGAGCCGCCCGACGAGATTGAAGATCGCCGTGAGTAGGACGACAGTCATGGCGATCATGATGCCGCCCATCGTCGGTGTCCCCATCTTCATCATATGGCTCTCGGGCAATTCGACACGGATCCGCTTGCCGATCTTGTGCCGTTTGAGTGTCGCGATGATCGGACGACCAATAATGACCGTGACGAGGAACGCGACGGACCCCAGCGCGAGCGACGCGGCGAGATTCGCTCGTGGTTGAACAGGCAAGACCTCGGTATGTAACGTGACAATGAGCGCGGACAATGGCGTCATCATGATGAACCGCCCGGTTGCGTCGTCGTGCTCGCGGTATCCGTGGAGGCAACGTCCGTTTCCGTTACCGGTTCGGCACGCAATGCATCAACTAATTCTTCCATGTGCATTCCGCGCGATCCTTTGATGAGCACCACATCGCCAGGTCGCAAGTCCGCCCGCAACTGCGTCGCGAGCGCCTCTTTTCGGTCAGGCAGGAAGGCGAACACCCTCTCATTCGGCATCCCCGCCATGATCGCCGCTTCCGCGGTAATCGCGCTACGGCTGCCAAAGGTGTAGAGACGATCAACGACTACTGCCGCACGCTGGCCGACATGCGTATGCCCCTCAACCTCGTAGACACCAAGTTCCAGCATGTCCGCCAGCACAGCAATGCGCCGGGGCGCGTCGAGTTCTTCAAGCAGGTTGAATGCCGCGAGCGTAGATTGCGGGCTGCTATTGTACGTATCATCTATCAGCATCGCGCCGTTCGGCCCTGGCACCGTATAGAGGCGCAATTGCGTCTGCTCCCCTTCGAGACCGGCGAGGATGTCCGGCAAGGCGAGGCCGAGCGCGCGCGCGACGCCCGTCGCCGCCAGCGCGGTATGCACGCTGTGCCGCCCGAGCAGTGGCAACCGGACACGGACGGCGCGCTCGCCGGGCAGCATCAATCGGAACACAATGCCGGAAAGCCCCTCGCTCTCGACGTCCGACGCGCGGATGTCGTTGTCGTCGTTCAAACCATACGTGATGACTCGCGCGGTCGTGCGTGACCGCATGCCGCGCACATTGACATCGTCGCCGTTGAGAATCGCGTAACCGTCCGACGGCAGCCCGCCAACGAGATCACCCTTGTTCGCGATCAGCGCCTCTTGCGAACCGAGCCGTTCGGCGTGGGACACCCCGACGTTCGTGACGACGCCGATCTGGGGCCTCGCAATCCGCACCATCGTCGCGATATCGCCAGGATCGTACAGCCCCATCTCGACCACCGCGACCTGCACATCGGGTGTGAGACCGAGCAGAGCGAGCGGCATGCCGGTGATCGCGTTCAGGTTGCCGGGATTGCGCAGCACGCGGAAGCGTCTGCTGAGAATTGTCGCGATCAGTTCCTTCGTGCTCGTCTTGCCGACGCTGCCGGTCACGCCGACGAGCGATACTGGAAACAATGAGCGCCACCATGCGGCAAGGTCCTGCAACGCGGTCAGCGTCTCCGGGGCCGTGATGACCGGAAGCGGTGGGACCTTCCCCGCCGCGATCACATCCGCGAACCAATCCGCCCGTACCACCGCGCACGCCGCGCCGCGCTCCGCCGCCTGCCCGAGGAACGCATGACCGTCCGTTATCGTGCCAGGCAGGGCGAAAAAGAGCGAATCTTTCGTGACCTGGCGGGAGTCAATCACGATCGAGCGGAAGAGGAAATCGGGCGGGAGCGCCATGCCCGCTCCCGGCGTTCCCTTCGTACCAGTGAGGACATCATGCAGCCGGATCATGGTTTGCTCGTCGTGGGCGGGATGCCCGAATAGCGCAGGAGTTGACCGGCCAACCGACCAAGCGCGGGCGCTGCCACATCGCCGCCGAGCGAGTTCTTCTTCGGCTGATCAATCTTGATTAGCACGGTATAGAGCGGCTTCTCGGCGGGGAAAAAGGAGATAATTGAGGCAATCGTTTTGTTCTCATCGTATGTCCCAGTCTTCGGGTCCGGAATCTGCGCCGTTCCCGTCTTCGCGGCGATGGTATAGCCGGGCAGATTTATCTTACTTGCCAGGGCGTTGTGTGTCGCCTCGGTCATCATCTGCCGCACCGCCGCCGCGACCTCCGGGCGGATCACCTGTCGTACTGGCTGCGGCTGGTGATCCTGCAGGAGATCGCCGTACCGTTCGACGCGGCTCACGACGTACGGCGTGTACAGTGTACCGCCATTCGCGATCGCGGAGGCTGCAGTGACCATCTGCAACGGCGTAACGGTGAGTCCCTGCCCGAACGAATTGGTGTACAGGTCAATCCCATGCCAGATCGTCGTTGGGTTATCGGGCCAGCGCACGATGCCGATCTCCTCACCATCGAGGTCCACGCCTGTCTTCTGACCCATGCCAAACTGCCGCACGATGGAGTAGAAGTTCTCTTTGCCGGTGCGCTTGGCTATGTACGACGCGCCGACATTCGATGACCGCTCCAGCACCTGTTCCATCGTCTCCGGGCCCCATGCCTTGCGATCGAGGTTGTAAATCGTGTCTGGGTCAACCTTGAAGTAGCCGTTATCCACGAGGGTCGTCTGCGGGGTAATGCCACCGGTCTGCAACCCGGCTGCCATCGTGAAGATCTTGAAGGTGCTGCCGGGTTCGTACGTCGCGCTCACGGCGGGATTGAGGTAACTCTGCGGATCCGCGCGGTTGAACGTGTTCGGGTCATATGATGGCGCGGAAGCCGAGGCAAGGATCGCACCGGTGTTTGGATCCATGATAAGGATCGTGCCACCGACCGCGCCCTGCTCGATGATCGTCCGTGTCAGTTCATCTTCCGCCATCCGCTGGATCGCCGCGTCAATCGTCAGGGAAAGGTCCGCACCCTCCACCGGCGCGCGATACTGCTGCTCCCCGAAGGCGAGCGGCTGGCGTGCGACGTCGGTCTCGGCAACGAGGATGCCCGGTTCACCGCCAATCAGGTCGTTGTAATGCCCTTCGAGGCCGTAGACACCGACGCCGCTGGCATTCGTGAAGCCAAGCAGAGGCGAGAGGAATGGCCCATTCGGATAGGCGCGCTTCGGCACTTCCTGGTAGATGATCTCCGGATGGTCCTTCGGCGGGAACCGCGCTTTGATCGCGGCAATCGTCGCATCGTCGAGTTGCCGTGCGACGAGTGACCACTCCACATTGGTGTTGTTGACGCGGGCGTACACCGTGTCGAGCGGGATCGTGAGGATCGCCGAGAGTTCCTGCGCGATCCCGACGCGATCCCGCTCCGTCAGTTTCTTGGGCGTCACATAGATGTCCGTCGCAGGGATATTCGTCGCAAGGACGAGACCACCCCGGTCACGGATCAGTCCGCGCCGCGGCAGCAATGTCTGCTCCTGCACGCGAAAATCCCGCCCTTGTGACTGCAATCGTTCACTGCCAACGACCTGAAAAGAGACGAGACGCCAGCCGATCACGCTCGTCACGAGAGTAAAAACACAAAAGAGCGAGACAATGCGCCAGCCGGAAATCACCCCGTTATTCATGGCTTTGCCCCCGGCGTTGCCGTTGGAATCGGCCCGGTGTTCTCGGCGCTCGCGCGGCCGGTCAATATATTCGCAATCCGCTGCCGGAGGCCGGGCGATGACGGTGGCGCGGCGGTCGCGGTTGGCGGCGCATCCGGCACGTCTGGCAGCGTGAGGTAGATGATGCTACTCGGCGAGGGGGCAAGCAGCCCCTGCGCGCGCGCGGTCGTGTCCGCATTGCTCAATGTCTGGAAATCGGCAGCCTGCGCCGCGAGCCGGGCATTGGTGTCCCGCGCTTTCGCCGTCTCTTCTTCGAGCGTGGCGCGTTGGCTGGCGAGGGAGGCGACATGGCTCGTTTCCAATAAGTAGACAAGCCCAAGTGCGCCGACGCAGGTCGTCACGAGGAGCCAGACAACGATCCGACGTACCGCTTCGGTGCGCGCGTGTGCGAGCAATCCCTGTGCGCCGCTCGCGAGACGCGCGCCGATCACCGACGTCGCTGCCCCCTCAATCGGCACCGCCATCGGGACGGGGATACGGGTAACGGTTCCGCGGGTCCGTGCGGGAAACAGCATCAGTCGTCTCCATCCGGCGCGCGCTTTTCAGCGACGCGCAACTTGCCACTCCGCGCGCGTGGGTTCGCGGTGATTTCCGCGGCGGTTGGCGTGACTGGGCGTGGCGTGAGGATGTGCAGAGTCGGCGTGCGTGCCAGTGGCTGCACAGGTACCGAGCGCGGCAGCATGTCCGGTTCAGTCGCGCTCGCCTCGTGCCGGAAAAAGAGTTTCACCGCTCGGTCTTCGAGCGAGTGGAACGAAATGACGGCGAGCCGGCCACCGGGGCGGAGCAGATCCCGTGCGGCACTGAGGGCACCCGTCAATACGCCCACTTCGTCGTTGACCGCGATACGCAGCGCCTGGAAAACCTGGGTCGCCGGGTGGATACGCCCGCGCCTCCCCCCCTTCGCCCCGACGACCGTGTCCGCCAGTTGGAGGGTCGTTGCATAGGGCCGACGTATCCGATGCTGGACGATGTGCCGCGCGACGTGTCGGGACGCGGGCTCTTCACCGTATGCCCAGAAGAGGTCCGCCAGCGCAGTCTCGTCCCAGGTGTTGACAATCTCCGCCGCCGTCAGGCCGGTGGTAGGATCGAACCGCATATCGAGCGGTCCGTCGTGCATGAATGAGAAGCCGCGCTCCGCGTCGCCCAATTGGAATGATGAGAGACCGAGATCGAGCAGGATCGTCGCGACCGTCCCCGCTTGCCAGCCGACTGCCGCCGCCGCCTCGGCCATCGCCGCGAAGTTCATGTGCCGCAGGATAAGCCGGTCGCCGTACTCCGCGCGCAACGCCTGACCGCGCGCGATGGCGTCCGGATCAGCATCGAGCGCGAGGACGCAACCATCCGGCGCGGATGCATCGAGGAGCGCACGCGTATGCCCCCCGCCCCCGAATGTTCCGTCTATCATTGTCGTCCCCGGCGAAGGCGCGAGCAGCGCGAGAGACCCGGTTTGCAAGACCGGGAGATGTCCCACGGACGGCGCCGCACGCTCGGGCGGTAATTCGTCTGGCAATCGTCGTTCGCGCATCGTCCCTCAATATTTCTCAGGCTTCGTGATACCCCACGCGAGTTATCCGCAATGTACGTACACTATTACCCACATCGTCCACGGATTATCCCCAATTCTGAGGGCAGTTATCCACCTATTTCCGGCCAAGCGAGACAGCAGGCCGGAATTCTTAGTACGTTCATTTTGCACGTACAGTCTATTTCTTGCAAGCCGAACGGATGTTCTGGTATACTGCCGTCAGGGCGAACCGACCGATGGAGGAAAAGCCATGTTTCTCATGTGGTTTGATAACGACCGGAAGCGCTCGCTCGGCGCAAAGGTCGCGGCGGCAGCAGAGCGGTATCAGGAACGGTTCGGCAGCGCGCCCGAACTCGTCCTGCTCAATCCCGCGCAGGCAGGCACGGAAGCGGCGATCGCGGGTATTCCCGTCCGCACGACACCGCTCGTCTCGCTGGATCATCTTTATGTCGGCGCGGAAGATGCGGACGAACGCGATGCGCTTAATTCCGCAGCCGCATGACTCCGGAATCGGTAGCGTAGGATTCAGCCTGCGCGAGAGATCGTAGGCTGAATCCTACGCTACCGGCACAACAGGCTCCGACGGGTCTCACCGATTCACTTCTCGGCCAGTTCTGTGATGGGCACGCGACATCCTTGTGCGGATGACGCGACGATTGCATCGCAGATAACCGCCGCCTGGTAGCCGTCCGCGAAGGTCGCGCCGATCGGGGCGACATCGTGCGCGCCCGCCACCGCGCCGAGGAAATGCGCGATCTCATGCACGAAGAGGTTTTCCCAGCCGATCATGTGCCCTTGTGGCCACCAGTATTTCCAATACGGGTGCGATGCCTCGCTGACGAGGACGGTGGTGAAGCCGGTCGAGTTCTCCGGCTGCTGATCGGGTAGATGGACGTCAAGTTCATTGAGCCGTTCGAGATTGAAGACAAGGCTGCCGTGCTCGCCGTTGATCTCGAAGACGTTATGATTCTTCCTGCCGAGCGCGAAGCGGGATGCTTCCAGCGTGCCGAGCGCGCCGTTCTCGAACTCGACGACTGCCGCGAACGCGTCGTCCACATCTACCCGCTGCCGCTTCCCGTCGCTGTTCGTCCGCTCCGGGATGAACGTGCGCGTCACGGCGGAGACCGAGGAAATCTCGCCGACAAGAAAGCGCCCGAGGTCAATGATATGCGCGCCGAGATCGCCGAGCACGCCGCTGCCCGCGACATCTTTCTGGAGCCGCCAGACGATCGGGAAACTCGGGTCGAGGATCCACTCCTGCAAGTACCGCGCGCGGAAGTGATAGATGCGCCCCAAGGCGCCGGACTGGATGAGATTGCGCGCGTGCAGGACGGCGGGCGCGAAGCGGTAATTGAAGGCGCAGAGATGCTTGACGCCCGCTTTATTCACCGCGTCGAGCATCTGCTTTGCCTCATCGGCGGTACGTCCGAGCGGCTTCTCGCAGATGACATGCTTGCCCGCCTCGGCAGCAGCAATGGACGGTTCGGCATGGAGGTTGTTCGGGCCGCAGTTGTCGAAGACCTGGACTTCAGGGTCATCCACGACCGCGTGCCAGTCCGTCGTGGACCGTGCGAAGCCGTAGCGTGCGGCCGCCGTCCGCACCGCGTCGTCTGAACGCCCCGCGATATTGACGAGTCTTGGCAGGGCAGGCGGCGGCCAAAAAATGTACGGCATCTGCTTGTAGCCATTCGCATGCGCTTTGCCCATGAACGCGTAGCCGAGCATGCCGATGCCGATCTCCGGCACGTCGCTCACCGCCGCCGCGCTGCCCATCGTCACAAACCCGACATCCTTCGGCATCGCTCACTCCCTTCCGCGTCACATCGGATCGGCATGGTAAGGTTGCATTCTATCGCAGCAGTGGCGAAAAGGTAGAACCACGAATCTGCCCGGAAGCACCCGGAAGAGCACGAAGGAAAGAGGAAAAGGAGGTTCACTTCTTCTCTTCCCACCTTTGTGTCTTCGTGATTCGCGTCATCCGCAGCAGTGCAATCGCTATTCGGTGAAGGTGACGAGGGGCGCGCCGAGTTGCACGGTCACGCCGGGCTCGACATGGACGGTTTCGACCACACCGTCGCGGTCCGCTTGCACCTCGTTCTCCATTTTCATCGCCTCGATCACGGCGATCACCGATCCGGCTGCCACGTGTTGCCCCGCAGCAACCGGCATGCGGACAAGGACACCCTGGATTGGGCTCACAACCGTTCCGTTTCCGGCCGCGTTGCCGTTGCGTGTTCGATCCAGTCGTGGCGGCGGGCGGCGCGCAGGTTGAGATCGGTGCGCTGTTGTGGATGCGAGGCCATAGATGCGCGTGCGCTGCCGCTCGCCCGCGATCTCCAGTGTCACGACGCGACCCGTGTCCATTGGTGGCGCGGGTATGGGATCCGGCTGCGGCACGAGCGACGAGAGCACATCGGTCGTCTCAATGAACTGGGTCGTCGCGACCCCATTGCGGAAAACCGGCTGGGCGAGCGCCGCCTGATGGAACGGGATAGTCGTCGGTACGCCCGCGATCTCATACGCGGCGAGCGCCCCCTCCATGCGCGCAATCGCCTTAGCACGATCCGCGCCATGCACGATCAGTTTCGCGATGAGCGAGTCGTATTGCGTGGGGATCGCGTCGCCCTCGCGGTAGCCGCCATCCACGCGCACACCCTCACCCACCGGCTCGCGATAGCGCGTCAGAAGGCCGGGTAATGGCTGAAACCGCCGGGCGGGATCCTCCGCGACGATGCGACACTCGATCGCATGCCCCTTCATGGCGATCTCGTTCTGCGTGAGCATGAGCGGTTCTCCCAAAGCGATCCGCAACTGCCATTGGACGATGTCTATGCCCGTGACCATCTCGGTGACCGGATGCTCGACCTGGACACGCGTGTTCATTTCGAGGAAATAGACTTCGTCATCCTGCTCAATGAATTCAACCGTGCCCGCGCTGACATAGCCGACCTTGCGGGCAAGGGCAATGGCCGCCTCAGTGATCCGGGCGCGCGCTTCCGGGGTGATGCCGGGCGCCGGTGACTCTTCGATCAGTTTCTGGTGTCGCCGCTGCACCGAGCAATCGCGCTCGCCGAGGTGGATGACATTGCCGGACGGGTCCGCGAGGATTTGCACCTCGATATGGCGCGGCGTGGGGAAGTATCGTTCAAGATAGACGGCCGCATTCCCGAACGACCGCGTACCTTCCCGCGCCGCGCCTTCGAGCGCCGCCGCGAGGTCTTCGGCCCGCTCCACGACGCGAAAGCCGCGCCCGCCTCCGCCGCCCGCCGCCTTCACCGCGAGAGGATATCCATACTGATCCGCCCACGCCTGTGCCGCCGCCACATCGCTGATCGCGTCCGCCGTGCCGGGCACGATGGGCACGCCCGCATCAGCGGCGATCCGTCGCGCGGCCACCTTATCCCCCATTGCGCGGATGACTGCGGCACTCGGCCCGACGAAGGTAATGCCGGCCAACGCGCACGCTTCAGGCAACGATGGGTTCTCTGAGAGAAAACCGTAGCCAGGATGGAGGAGCGTTGCGCCGGATCGCTTTGCGACACCGATCAGCGCCGGAATGTCGAGATACGGAAGCGCGGCGATGGTCGCCTCGATGCGGAATGCCCGATCCGCCATCTGGACGTGCAAGGCATCCTGCTCGCCCGTGCCGTAAACGGCGATGCTTGTCAGGCCGAGCGCGCGGCATGCCCGAATGATCCGGCAGGCGATCTCACCGCGATTTGCTATGAGGACGGTTGCCACACTCACCCGTTCCACTCCTTCAGGTGATTATGGCGCATCGAAGCGGGCGCGGGCAAACGCCAGCAACTGCTCCTGGACGATTTCGGGCTGTTCCTCCGGCAAATAATGCCCGCAATTGGGGATGGCGGCGCCCTGCACATCGTCCGCGACCGCGCGCCAGACATCGAGCACGGGCCGCGACGCGAGGTTGCCATTCTCGCCCCACAGGAGGAGCGTCGGGACGGTGACGCGCGTTCCAGCGGCCCGCTCGGCACGATAGCGCGGCACGTCCACCGCATAGATCGCGCGATAGTCATTGAGCGCCGCCGCGACCGCGCCCGGTTGCAGGAAGGCATCGCGGTACGCCTCCCACGCGCCGTCGGCGCGCATCCGGTCGAGCAGCCCCGGCGTCCGCATAAAGAATCGTGCGAGATATGTTTCCTCGTGCCCGGCGATCAGTTGTTCCGGCAACTCCGGCACGAGGTGGAAGACCCAGTGCCAGTATCGCTGTGCGATCTCGGCAGCGGTGTAGTGGTCGTAGACATACTCCACCGGCAGAATATCGAGGAGCGCCACGCCCGCGAGGTCTGCGGGGTAATCGAGCGCATACCGCCGCGCCACCCGCCCGCCCCGATCATGCCCAATCAGCACGAAGCATCCCAATCCGAGATGCCGGACAAGCGCATGCACATCCGCCGCCATCGTTCCCTTGTCATACCCCTCGATACCTCGTGGCTTCGCCGAATCCCCGTACCCCCGCAGATCCACCGCAATCACCCGATGCCGCGCCGCCAGCGCGGGCCAAACACGACGCCACATCACCCAACTCTGCGGAAAACCGTGCAGCAGCACGAGCGGTTCAGCATCGTTCGCCCCGCCGGTGACGTAATGCAGGCGAATCCCGTTCACATCCGCGAACTCGTGCGCCACTCCGAGGTCTTGCATCACTCCCGCCTATTGCACGCTCGTCGCTACTATCATCCACGACTCAGATAGATGGAACAGTATGTTCCTCGCCTGTTGTTAGGAGCACAACTGTAACACTCGGAATCTGCGCGGCATACTTCCCGGCCATCAGCCGAAATGCTTTCGGATCAGTGAGAAAAAAGAACTTGTAATCGGCCGCAGCGTTGCGGAGTTTCTCGAAGTCCTTCATAAACGTCGTCCGTTGTTGTGCACCTAAATCGTTTCCCATATACGGAATAGTTGTCTTGATTTCACCGATAACGCGTTGTCCATCCAATGTTTGTTCATCAATATCCAATCCAGGCGCTCCCTGGGCTTTCGCTGCAATATCGAAAGGGCGCATATGCAACTTCCGAGCCAAATAGTCTTTTGCCATGAGACCCGCGACAAAACTCATGCCATTGCTCGCATTGCCGGAAATCTCCTTCATTGCCAACAGATACCGATACCAATCTGTGATAGGTGCTCCGAGGTCCGGGATGCTTTCCTCATTGAGATGCCTCTTGAGTGCATCGAGTCGTTGCCTGATAGATTCCAAATATTGCCGCTCACCAAGCGTTTGCGTCATTGCGAACTTCTTCTTCCTCTTGGCACCACTCTCACAACGGGATATTCCCATGCCGTCGTTCCGGCCACGGGCGTTGTTTGTTGCGCAGCAAAGCGAGAGTTTGGATCAGCCGGAGGCGCGTTTCGCGGGGCTGAATGACATCGTCTACGTAGCCGCGGGCGGCGACGGCGAAGGGATTGGCGAACCGCTCCTCGTAGTCCGCGACGAGTTCGGCGCGCTTTTTCGTTGGATCGGGCGCAGCCGCGATCTCCCGCCGCGCAATCACGCCGACCGCCGCTTCCGGCCCCATCACCGCGACTTCCGCCGTCGGCCACGCGAGGTTGAGGTCCGCACCGACACTCTTGGAGCACATCACGACGTACGCGCCGCCATATGCCTTGCGTGTAATCACCGTCACTTTCGGCACCGTCGCCTCGCAGTAGGCATAGAGCAGTTTCGAGCCATGGCGGATGATGCCGCCATACTCCTGGTCAGTGCCGGGCAGGAAGCCAGGTACATCCTCGAACGTCACGAGCGGCACATTGAAGGCATCGCAAAGGCGGACGAAGCGCGCCGCCTTTTCCGAGGCGAGGATGTCCAATGTCCCCGCCAGGTGCATCGGCTGGTTCCCGACGACACCGACCGAATAGCCATCGAGCCGCGCGAAGCCCGTGAGGATGTTCGGCGCGAACTCCGGCTGCAACTCGAAGAACGAGTCCTTATCCACAACCCGCCGGATGATGCCGCGCATGTCGTACGGCTTCGTCCGCAGTTCGGGCACGAGATCGTCTAATTCAGGATCGGCGCGGTGCGGGTCGTCGGTCGGCGCGATGTGCGGCGGTTGCTCCTTGTTGTTCGAGGGCAGGTAGGAGAGGAAGGCGCGGACGAGATCCACGCTATGATCCTCATCCACCGCGACAAGTTGCGCGACGCCGCTCTCGGTCGCGTGCGTGTGCGCGCCGCCGAGCGATTCATGCGTCACATCCTCGCCTGTCACGGTCTTGATCACATCGGGGCCGGTGATGAACATCTGTGCGATGCCCTCCACCATCACGACGAGATCGGTCATCGCGGGTGAGTAGACGGCGCCGCCCGCGCACGGCCCGGCGATGATCGAGACCTGCGGAATGATGCCGGAGCATTGCACGTTGCGATAGAAGACCTCGCCGTACCCCTCCAACCCCTCAACGCCCTCCTGAATTCGCGCGCCTGCGCTGTCGTTGATGCCGATCATCGGCACGCCCGCCGCCCGTGCCTTGTCCATGATCTTGACGACTTTTTCCGCGAAAACCTCGCCGAGCGAGCCGCCGTAGACGGTGAAATCCTGCGAGAAAACGCAAACGGGTCGCCCGTCGAGCAAGCCGAAGCCCGTGACGACGCCATCACCGAGCGGGTGCCGCTCCGGCATCGTAAAATGCTCCGAACGGTGTACTGCGTACGGATCGAGTTCGCTGAAGGTGCCCTCGTCGAGCAGCGCCAGCACTCGCTCGCGCGCCGTGCGCTTGCCGCGCGCGTGCTGCTTCTGCTTTGCTCCGTCTTCTTCGCGCTGCCGTTGGGCCTGCAACCGCGCGATCCGCTCCGCGTGGGGATGGTTATTCGTTGCCATGCCGCTCCCGGTACTCGGTGATATCCAATAGATTATCCGGGTCGGGATAGGTCGGCGGCAAGCCGTGATCGAAGAGGATCGCCGCCGCGACCTCGCGCAGATACGAGAGGTCGGGTGTAAAGATCACACCCTGGCCGTGAAAGAGATTCCCTTCCGTCAGCAGTTCCCATGTCCGCTCATCCACCCCGACATCGGCGCGCCCCATCTCTTCGGAGAGCCAGACATCGAGGATCGTGAACGCGCTATCCGCGACCCAGGAACCCATTGAGCCGCTTTCGACCATGTCCGCGCAGCGCAAGGCGAGCCGCGCGATCGTAATATCCGCGCCCTCGCGGTCACGCCGCTCAATCCGCTCGATGATCGGGCGCACCATCGCCACCGCGTCGGGCGGCGCGTGATACTGTTCGGCGATTGTTTCGAGGCTCATTGGCCCTCACCTCTCCAAGCAATGAGCAATGAGCAACGAGCAATGAGGTTGGGAGGACATCCACTCATTGCTCATTGCTCATTGCTTCTCTTCACACCGGCCGCGCCGCGCGATAGGTGCCCCAGACTTCGCGGAGCGCGGTGCAGATTTCTCCGAGCGTCGCGCCCGCGAGCAGTGCCGCGCGCATCGGGCCGAGCATCTCCGCATCCCCTTGTGCCGCCGTGCGGACGACACCGAGCGCCGACTCGCAGGCGATGACGTTCCGATTCGCACGATGTTCCTTGAGGCGCACGGCCTGCTTCTTCTCCGCATTCGGGTCAGGCCGAAGAATCGGCACCTCGATCTCTTCTTGCGCCTGGTAGCGATTGACGCCGACGACGACACGCTCGCCCCGCTCCTGACCCATCTCCTGCCGATAGGCGTGCTCGGCAATTGCCCCAGCGATGAAGCCGCTCTCCGTCGCCGCGACCGCCCCGCCGCGCTCGGCGACGCGCTCCATCCAACGGTACGCCTCGCGCTCCACGCCATCGGTCAACGCCTCGACATAATAGGAGCCACCCAACGGGTCCGCCGTCGCGGTGACGCCACTCTCCTCGGCGATGATCTGCTGCGTTCGCAGGGCGAGCGTCGCGGCGTGCTCCGTCGGCAGGCCAAGCGCCTCATCGAACGAGTTAGTATGCAAACTCTGCGTCCCGCCCAGTACCGCCGCGAGGCCCTGCAATGCCACCCGCACGATGTTGTTGTGTGGTTGCTGGGCCGTGAGCGTGCAACCGCAGGTCTGCGTATGAAAGCGGAGAAGCATTGAGCGTGTATCCTGCGCGCCGAACTGTTCCTTCATCATTGTCGCCCAGATGCGCCGGGCGGCGCGGAATTTCGCCACTTCCTCGAAAAGATCGTTGTGCGCGCCGAAGAAGAATGAGAGTCGTGGTGCGAAGGCGTCCACGGAAAGACCGGCGTTTAGGCCCGCCTCGACATAGGCAATGGCGTTGGCGAGCGTGAAGGCGATCTCCTGCGCCGCCGAGCAGCCTGCCTCTCGCATGTGGTAGCCGCTGATGCTAATCGGGTTCCACTGCGGCAGATACTTCGCGCAGTAGGCGAAGGTATCGGTCACGAGGCGCATCGAGGGGCGCGGCGGGTAAATGTACGTGCCGCGCGCCTGGTACTCCTTCAGCGGATCGTTCTGGATCGTGCCGCCCAGTTTCTTCGCGTCCGCGCCCTGCTCCTCACCGACGATCTGATACATCAGGAGCAGGATCGCGGCAGGCGCGTTGATCGTCATACTCGTCGTTACGTCACTGAGCGGGATGCCGTCAAAGAGCATGCGCATGTCATCGAGGCGGCTGATCGAGACACCGACCTTGCCAACCTCGCCCGCCGCCATTGGATCGTCCGCGTCGTAGCCGAGTTGCGTCGGCAGGTCGAAGGCGACGGAGAGGCCCGTCTGCCCCTTCGCAAGGAGCGACTTGAAACGCTCGTTCGTCGCCTCGGCGGAGGCAAACCCGGCGTATTGCCGCATTGTCCAGCGGCGAGCGCGGTACATCTCCGGATAGATGCCACGCGTGTAGGGATAGGCGCCGGGCGGCGGTACCGGAACGGGGAATTCCGGTGCGTCGAAGTACGGTGCGACGGGGAGACCGCTATCGGTCGTCCGTTCTTTCGGAGGTGCGGCCATAATAAGCCCTCCTGGATAGTCGGCAGTTGTCAGTCGTCAGTCGTTTTACTGGCTACCGACGACTGCCGACTGAGCCTGCACGAGTTCGATCAATACGCCGTGCGCGCTCGCCGGATGCAGGAACGCAACCAACCAACCGTGCGCGCCCGCCCGCGGCGTTGCATCCACCAAGCGTACACCATTTGCCCGTAACTGTCCGAGCGCGGCGGTAAGGTCGTTCACTGCGAAGGCGACGTGGTGTATCCCTTCGCCCCGCTTATCCAGAAAATCGGTCAGGCGGCCTTCATTGAGTGGGGTGAACAGTTCGATGTACTGCTCAGGTGGCCCGGTTGGCAGCAGCAGCACGCGAACGCCCTGCGCGGCGATCTCTTCTTCATGGCCCGGCCCGAACCCGAGCAGGCGATACGTCTCCGCCGCCGCGACGAGATCGCGGACGATAATACCGATGTGGTGGAAACGGCAGCCGTTCCCCGCCAGTTGCCCGGCAATGTCCGCGTGTACCGAGCGGTCCATCAGAGCCGGGCGCGCGCGGCACGCCGGATCGGGATGCGTGCGGTCAGTTCGTCCGTATTGTTCCGGCCGGGTGTGATCGTCACCTCGATGCCGTCGCGATCCACGTCGAGACGCCGTGAGAGAACATCCACGATGTCGTCACGAATCGCCGCCATCAATCCCGGCGACACGCGCATCTGATCCGACACGAGCACGACCTTCAACCGCTGTTTGGCGACAGCACTGCTCGCCGCTGGCGCTTCCTGCCTGCCAAATCCACGGAAGAACCGCATCTTGCCCTCCTTGCGGCGTTGCCCACGCGCCACGCGCCGCACCGTGCCGAATGTGTCCGGATCGTCTTCTGAATTACACGCGCGCGAAGCCGAGCGCGCGCAAGAACCGTGACATCACGCCCACTTGTGCGGCTTCATATCGCGGGAACGCGATTGTCTCCCCTTGCAGGCGGCGCGCGATATCCTTGAACGCGCTGCCCGCCGGTGAATGACTGTCGAAGACGGCGACCTCACCCCGGTTCGTGCTCGTGATGATCGTCTGATCCTCGGGCACAACGCCGAGGAGGTCAATCGCGAGGATTTCTTCGACATCCGGCACATCCATCATGTCGCCGCGCTTGACCATGTCTGGCCGGAAGCGGTTGAGGATCAGACGCGGCGGTGGCAACTCGGCGGCCTCCACCAACCCGATGATCCGGTCCGCGTCCCGTACCGCGGAGACTTCCGGCGTCGTCACGACGACCACGGCCGTCGCCCCGGCAATGGCGTTGCGAAACCCCTGCTCGATGCCCGCAGGCGAATCCACGAGGACAAAATCGTGGCTCTCAGCGAGTTCGCGCGTCAGTTCCGCCATCTGATCGGGCGAGACGGCCTCTTTGTCCCGCGTCTGCGCCGCCGGGATGAGCGACAGGTTCGGAAACCGCTTATCGCGGATCATCGCCTGCCGGACGCGGCACTGGCCCTCGACCACATCAACGAGGTCGTAGACGATGCGATTCTCGAGCCCCATGACGATATCGAGATTCCGCAGACCGATGTCCGCGTCAATGAGCACGACATTGCGGCCCTGCATCGCCAGCGCGGTGCCAATATTCGCGGTCGTCGTCGTCTTGCCGACGCCGCCCTTGCCGGAAGTGATCGTTACGATATGTCCGGCCATCCGCCGACTCCTTCAGTGTAGCGGCGGTATGTCGCGGCCGCCGTACCACGGTACGATAATCAGTTCGCCACCGTCCAGATGCGCGATACTCGGTCCCTCACCAAGTGGCGCCGCATCCGTGCGGTTGTCGGTGTTCGGCTCGCTCGGCCGCCCGTAAATCGTGCCGATCCGCAATTGGGTCGGCGTCATGAGCAGCGCGGCGATGATCGCGCCCATATCGCCCATCACGCCCGCATGGACAACGCCACGGATGGAGCCGAAGACGATGATATCCCCTGCCGCCGTCAGTTCCGCGCCGGGATTGACATCGCCCAGCACGGTGAGATGGCCGGGGTGGTGGAGAGACATGCCGGAGCGAAATGTCCGGCGCACGTAGCGCGTCGGCAACTCGTCGCGCGGCATGACCGGGACGTGGTGCGATTCGTCGCCGCGCACCGGCGGCTGCGGCATCGCACTGAGCGGGCTATAGCCAAGCGTGCGGAGGGTCGAGCGGCTGTCGAAGCCGGTCGCCGTCGCCGTTCGGAGCGTAATTCCGCGCTCGTCGAGCACCTGCCGTAGCACCGCGATCTCCTCCGCGATGACGGTGCGCGTCCCATAATCGAGGACGATCTCCGCACCGCGAAAGAAGCCCTCCGCTCCGGCAATTCGCTGCCCGAGAGCCTGCACGAGTTCCCGCGTCGTCCCGCGTTCGGGCAGCACGATCACGAGACCGTCGCGCGTCCCACGGACGACGATACGCGGTAGCCGTGCTTGCGACTCATTCACCCTGCGCCCCCGTCCCCATACGCATCCCTACGGTGTGGGTTTCGCTTGCCCCTGCAATTTGAAATATGCATTGAGGATATCGTTCGCGGCTGGCGCGGCGAATGTCGTTCCTTCGCCGCCCCCGACGATTAACACGGCGACGGCGATCTCCGGGTTCTGGTACGGTGCGAAGGCCGTGAACCACGCATGTTGCCGCTGGTATTTGAGCGGCTTGCCTTTGACGGCAATCGCCTCACCGTACTCCGCCGTACCGGTCTTCCCCGCGACTTCGACGGGCACATTGATATGACCCTTCGCGGTACCGTCTGTGATCACCTTGCGCATCCCCTGCCGGACGAGGTCCATGTGTTCGGCCTTAATCAATGACTGACGGAGCGGGCGTGTATCCGCCTGACGGAGCTCCTTGCCCTTGTCGTCGGTGACGCGGCGGACAAGATGCGGGCGGTAGAATGTACCACCATTGGCGATCGCCGCAGTCGCGACCGCCAACTGCATCGGGGTGCAGGTGAAGTATCCCTGCCCGATCGTCACATTGATCGTGTCGCCGAGGGCCCATGGGTCGCCCTTTGGCTGGGCATTGGTCTTCGTAATGCCTTCCTTGTACTGTGGCGTCGGGACAATGCCGATCTCTTCCCCACCCAGGTCGGTCATGCCGGTCTTGATACCGAAACCGAAATCCGTGAAATACTTGTCCATTCGCTCAATACCAAGCCCCTCGAAGTCGTGCCGCTTTGGCCCGGTGGGCAGGTACTCGTAGTAGTGGAGGTATTTGTCCGTCGTCGGATCGAGTTGATGCGGCGCGCCGACGTTGTAAAAGAAGATGTCACACGAATTCGCGATGCCTTCAACAACGGTCTGTTGCCCGTGTGGCGGGACGCCACTCCTTTTCACCCAGCAGGGCTTCTCGTCCCGCTGATTCTCATCGGTCGAGTACGGGACATAGATCGCGCCGGCGCAGTTGTACGTGGTCTCCGGCTTGAGCGTCCCTTCGTTCAATCCCCCCGCCGCCATAAAGGGTTTCAACGTGCTGCCGGGCGCGTACTGCTCATAGATCGCCTTGTTGAGCATTGGTTTCGTGACATTGTCAGTGAGATACGATTTGATCCGTTGGCGATCCTTGCCGTCAATGAAGACCTGATTGTCGTATGCGGGCAGGCTGACCATCGCGAGCACTTCACCATTGCGCGGATCAAGGACGATGCCGACGGCCGAATCCACCGTCGCGTTCGGGTCTACGTCACGCGCGGCAGCCTGCGCGCGGGGCAACTGCTTGAGGAGCGCGTCCTGAACCGCCTTCTGCAATTTGACATCGAGCGTCAGTTCGAGGTTCTTTCCCGACACTGCGGCGATAAACTGCGACGTCCCCCGGTCAACTTCCTGGCTATCCACCAGATAGACACGCGTGCCCGCCTTGCCGCGCATCTCATTTTCGAGCGCGGCTTCCAGGCCCATCCGCCCGATTACATCGTCCGTCTGATAAATGGGTTCGCCCGTCGCCGGATCATTGCGGAGGTCTTCCGTTATCACCGGACCGACATAGCCGACAATATGCGAGACGAGATCACCGAGTGGGTAGTGCCGCGCGAGGACTGATTCATCCACGACCATGCCGGGGAAATCAATGACGTTCGCGTCGAGCGCGAGGGCGACGTACCGCTCCAATCCCCGCGCGACGAGCGTGGGGCGATTCGGATCCGGCTGGCTGGCGGGAGAGACGAGATACTCGGCGTACCGCATGAACTCGACACCGGGAATGTCTCCAATCGCCTTCTTGATCGGCGCGACCTCCTCTTTTGTGAGGGTCTTCTCAATCAGGATCGGTTGCCCGTTCGCCCGCAGGAGCATCCGGCCAATGTTGATGTCGTCGTAGGTCGTGCTGTATTGCGCCAATCGCTTCGCGGCATTCTCGACGGTGGATGGCAGGGCGCGCGGCCCAAACGGGAGAACGGTAATCGCCCAATCCAGCGGGACATACTTCTCGACTTCCGCGAACATCGCCTCGCGCCGCGTCAGGTCTTTCGGCAACTTGGCGCGGATCAGCGCGAGGCCCCACGCTTTACGGTTCTCCGCAAGGATGCTGCCGTTGCGGTCGGTGATCAGCCCGCGCGGCGCTTTGACGACCTGCTTGCGGAGATTCTGCGTGACCGCCGCCTGCGTTGCGCTCTGACGGTGACCGAGTTGTAAGTAGCCGATCCGCCCGGTCACTGCCGCGAAACACCCGGCGGCGAGGCCTTTGAAGATGAACATCCGCCGGCCCAGGAAGACCTCGTCCGCGCTCCGTTCCCTGGGCGACTCTTTCGTTGGCGTGCCGAAACGGCGAAACTCCAGCCGCTGCGAGCCGTATCGCCGGTGATTAACGCGCCGCAAAATCCGCATGTTTCCCCCACCGGCGCATCCAGAGTATGAACGGCATCAAGACGACCGCCGCCAGTACGTCCGTGAGCGCGCGGGCAATACTGAACCGCCACAGCGTGTCGAGACGCTGCGGATGCCCCGCCGCGTTCGTCACGACCAGAAAGACGACATCACTGAGCAGCGCCGCGATGAAGACTGCCACGAGCGCCCACGCGTGATTATCGCCGAACGCGACATGACGCACCGGCTCAATCGCCAGTACGACCGCGATGAATGCGAGGGCGTGCGCGCCGAGCGGCGCGAACAGGAGCAAGTCGAGCAGTATGCCCGCGATGAATGCCCACGCGAACCCTTCCCGGAGACCGTGATAGCCCGCCCAGAGCGTCACCAGAACGAGTACAAGATTCGGTGTGACATCGAGCGGAAAGAGGGCCTGAACAATCGGCCCCTGCCCGAGCGCGAAAAGAAGGAGGAGCGCGGCAAACAACACGCGCGCGATCTCACCACCCGCCCCCGTTTCGCGCCGATCCATCCTGCCTCCCATCCGTCCCCGGTCTTGGTCTGCCCCGCGCATCATAACATAACGTTCGTGAGCGGTGGGCAAAATGCGGCGGAGAATTACCCTCCCATCACTATCGAGTCTGCTTCGCGCGGTGGGCCGCGGCCGCGTGCGCTTCGCCTTCCATTGTGTCGTCGAGTGGCAGGAGCATCGCATCTGGGCCATATTTGCGGCGCAATGCCAGGCCGATCAAGTGATCCGCGAACGCGGGATTCTTCGGCAACAGCGAGCCATGCAAGTAGCAGCCGAAGGCATTCCGGGTCATCGCACCCTCAGTGCCGTCCTGACCGTTGTTGCCATGCCCAACCACGACGCGCCCGAACGGCCGCGTTCCCTCACCCAGGAACGTCCGGCCACTGTGATTCTCGAAGCCGACCAGCGTGCCCCATTCCGTTTCCGAGAGGACATTACCGATGAACCGGTCCGGCCCCGCGTCGCTCCATGCATCGAAGATGCCGATACCCGGCAGATCTTCCGTCTCGTAGGGGCGGTAATAGTGACCAAAGAGTTGATAGCCGCCGCACACCGTCAACGCGACCACGTCTGCTGCCATATCGCGTCGAATCGCCTCGCCGGTTGGGCCCCGCAGATCGGCGGCGACCGCCACCTGTTCGCGATCCTGCCCACCGCCGAAGAAATAGATGTCCGTCTCGCCCGCGGTGAGTTCATCGCCAATGCCAACGCGGGCGATATCCGCCGCGATTCCACGCCATCTACAACGCTGCTCCAACGCGCGGACATTGCCCCGGTCACCGTAAATATTCATCAGGCGCGGGTAAAGCCAAGTAATTCTGAGCGAGTAGTTCGTCATAGCCGTACCTCACGTCGTGTCTATCGCCGCTCCGCCGTTGCCCAGACATCGCGGAGCGCACCGAGGGTGTGCAGCGCTTCCCGCGCGGCGAGCATCGCCGTATAGGTCGGCAGCACATAGGCGTCGCTATCGGGGCTTGCCTGCTCCGCGACGGCGACCAATGCATCGGCAATCGTCGGGACGACGGAGATCCGCTCCTCGGGAACACCGGCGTACTTCAGCCGCACTGCCATATCGAAGGCCCGGATGCCACTAACACTGATCGGGGCCGGATAGTCCGCCAGCATCTCGAAATCCGTGTCCCACAGCCAGGAAACATCGCGTCCGTCCGCGATAAGATCGTTGATGCAGAGAAGCAGCGGCGCTGGCGTCGCGCTCGTCACGAGACGCAATACCTCATTCGCGCCCGTCGGATTCTTGATGAGCGCCAGCGTTAAGCGCCGCCCATGCAACGCGACCCGCTCGATCCGCCCGAAGGGTGCGACAAAGGTTCGTAGCGCGCCCGCAACAATCTCCGACGTGACACCGAGCGTTACCGCAGTGACCGATGCACCGAGCGCGTTATAGATGTTGTAGAGGCCCGGCACACGCGTCGTGATGTCGAACGGGCGAGCGGCTTCATGCGACACAGTGAACGTTGCGCCTTCCATGCCGAGCAAGCGGATATTCGTGGCAGCGAACGCGAGCGGCGGACGCGCATTGTCGCCGGTCGGGCAGTACCAATCGCCGAGGTGCCCCACCGAGAGCGCGTGATACTCCAGCGGCGCCCCGCACTTCGTACAGAGCACGGCATCCGCCGCGTGCGTCAACTCCGGCAATGTGTACGCGTGCGGCCCGAGGCCGAACGGAACAAGCGACGTGCCAGCGGGAGCGGCGTCCGCGAGCGCGCAAAGCGTCGGGTCATCCGCGTCGAAGACGAGGCTCGTTCCCGGCCCAAGCCTGGACAATGCGATCTTCCACTTCGCGGCGACGCTGTTCAGTTCGCCGTAGCGGTCGAGTTGATCCCGAAAGAGATTGTTGAGGACGATCACGCGCGGCCGCACCGCCGCGACGACGCCGGGGAACGCGCCTTCGTCCGTCTCGATCACCGCGATGTCCGCGCCGGGCCAGCCAAGAAGCGATGACTGGCGCGCGAATGCGGTCGCGATGCCCCGGCTGAGATTGCTACCCGCGCCATTGTTCAGGACGGACTTTCCGGCGGCGGTGAGTATTTCGGCGAGCATGCGGGCTGTCGTCGTCTTCCCGTTCGTCCCCGCGACGACAATCGCGCCCTCGGGCAGCCGTGCCGCCAGTTTACCGATCAGGAGCGGATCAACGCGCTCGGCGACAAGACCGGGGATTGCCGTGCCGCCGCTGCGGCCAAGCAGTTGTGTCGCGCGGTACGTCCCCTTTGCCGTGGCGAGCGCGGCAGTCAACCGGAGATCCGGCAGGAGACTCACGGTCCCTTCTTCCCGCGCACGATGCTGACGGTGCGTAACTTGTCGAAGTTCGCGTAGGGGACGAGTTCGATCACCTGCGTATCGGAAATATCTTCCTTCTGCACGCTGTAGACATAGCCGATGAGCAGATTCGGCTCGACACCGTTCGTCAGGTTGCCCGTGACGATCCGCTGCCCCTGTTCGATCTTCGCGTTCTTGTCCACCTCGCGCAGCAAGAGCCGCTTTGACTCTTGCCATGCCCCGGCGACGATACCCTGCTCTCCGCTGTCCTGAACGACCGCGCTGACGTGGATGCTATCATCAATAATAAACGTGACGAGCGCCGTGTGCGTCGTCACATCAGTAATAATGCCGACCATCAGCCCCTCAGGTGAGGTAACAGCCATGCCCCTCGCCAGGCCGTCAGCCGTGCCCTTGTTGATCGTGCATTCCTTCTTTGAGGACTCGCGGTCGTTCTTCACCACATCGGCCGCGACGATGTCGTACGTTGGCTGCGCTTGCTGGAAATCGAGTTGCTGACGTAACTGCTGTACCTCGCGGTCGAGGCCGGCAAGGCGGCTGTTGTCCACGAGGAGTTGATCGCGCTGCTTCGTCAGCGTATCAATCTGCGCCAGCAACTCCTCGTTGTTCTGGACGCTGCCGCGCGCGATGCCGAGGCGGTCGCCCACCGCTTTCGCGCGCTCCTGCCACGAGGCGAGGACGCTCGACACACCGCCCTTGATCGGGTCAAACGCATGCTGCGAGTCAAGCAGGATGAGCAGAAGCGTGAGGCCAACGAAGGTCGCGATGTAGAGCCAGGGGCGCCGGCGCGAGCCGAACGACGTCATCATCGTCGCCTCCGCATGCTAATAGGGTCGCCGGAGTTCCTGGCCTCCGGCGAGCGCGCGATGGTAGAGGTGGATGGATTCTGCCACCCGTCCCGTCCCTTCCGCGACGCAGGTCAGCGGGTCTTCCGCTTTATGGACGGGCATGCGTAGTTCCATTTCCAGCCGCCGTTCGAGGCCAAACAGGAGTGCGCCGCCGCCCGCGAGCGTGATACCCTGCTCCATGATGTCCGCGACGAGTTCCGGCGGCGTCTCTTCGATGCTGCTTTTGATGAGGTCCACGATCGTGCTGACCGGGCCGGAGATCGCGTCCCGCAACTCGACAGACGAAATCTCGATCTCCTTCGGCAGCCCTGTCAGGAGGTCGCGCCCCCGGAGCATGACGCGTCGCTCCTGTTCGAGCGGGTACGCGCTCCCGGCGGCGATCTTCGCGTTCTCCGCCATCCGCTCGCCGATCACGAGATTATGGTCGCGCCGCGCGTACTGGATGATTGCGTCGTCAATTTCGTCCCCGGCGATGCGGATCGAGTTGTTGACGACGATACCACCGAGCGAGATCACC
The DNA here is from genome assembly GCA_937968015.1 of uncultured Thermomicrobia bacterium. Taxonomy (GTDB): domain Bacteria; phylum Chloroflexota; class Chloroflexia; order Thermomicrobiales; family JALYUS01; genus JALYUS01. Next base: position 13,206 of record CALBSO010000145.1, on the reverse strand, counting down.
GCGACTTCCGTCGTGCCGCCGCCGATATCCACGATCATGCTGCCGACCGGCTCATTGACGGGCAGACCCGCGCCAATCGCCGCCGCCATCGGTTCCTCGATCGTGTACGCCTCCCGCGCTCCCGCCGAGAGCGCGGCATCTTTCGCCGCCCGCTTCTCGACTTCCGTAACGCCGGACGGAATGCCGACGACAACGCGCGGATGCGGCGCCATCACCCGCTGCGGATGCACTTTTGTGATGAAATAGCGGAGCATCAATTCGACCGTGTCGAAGTCCGCGATCACACCGTCTTTGAGCGGGCGAACGGCGATGATATTACCCGGCGTCTTGCCGAGCATCGCCTTCGCCTCCGCGCCGACAGCGAGCGCGCGCTTCGTACGCGAGTCAATCGCGACGACCGACGGTTCCGAAACGACGATTCCCCGCCCGCGTACATACACAAGGGTGTTCGCCGTACCCAGGTCTATACCAAGATCGCGGCTGAACGCGCCAAGAAAATAATCAAATGGGCGGAACATGTGCCGGGTGGCCTCCCCTGCCCACCGTCCGGTGGACATTCACTGCAACCATGCGTATACCACCGTCGCGTCGGTGCGCCGCGGTGTCGGGTGAGTATACACGATCACCCGACATAATGTGCGACCGCGCCGATATGATATACTCCGGCCCCGACAGAGGTTGGTGCGCGCTGAGGGGAGGGGGTGGCATGGACGACGACGCTCGCAGGCGCATCCGGCGCGCGATGCATGCCCGGCAGGCCGCCAGCCCGAGACTGCGCGGCCAGTACAAACGCGCGGTTCGCGCCGCCCGGTTGGAGCAGGAAGCGCGAGAGGAGACGGAGTTCGGCCCACGCACGGCCCGCGTCCGGCAGACGGAAGCGATGCCGCCGATCGTGCCGGCGCCACGGCGTAAAAGCCCGGCGCGGTGGGTGATTGCCCTCGCGGCGCTGCCGGTCTTGTTGCTCCTGAGCGTCGGCGCCTACGCGATCAATATCATCATCCATACCGAACGGGCCGCCAGCAAAATCGTCCAACCCCCTCTCCCTCGCGGTCCGGTCATTGTCACCTCGCAGCCAACCAACACACCGAATGCGTTGGGCACGATTGCACCGCTTCCGACGACCCTGCCGGCTCAAACAACGCCGATCCCGACCGAAGCGCCCCCCATCAACTTCGACCGCAAGGACCCCTTCACGATCCTCATGCTCGGGGTGGACACTCGTGTGGGCGATACTGATCCGTCTCGCTCGGACACGATCATCCTCGCCTATGTGGATCCGCTGGAGAAGCACGTCAATTTGCTTTCCATCCCGCGCGATCTGCTCGTCACACAGGCGGGCGGCTTCGGGCAGGCGAAGATGTCCGATGTCTACGCGAACGGCGAAGTCAGCAAGTACGTGGACCCAACACGCGGCGGGATCGCTCTCGTCCGGGACACGATCGAGCAGAACTTCCGTATCCAGATTGACTACTACGCGCAAGTGGACTTCGTCGGCTTTCGGAAAATCGTGGATTCCTTTGGCGGCGTGACCGTGGACAACCCCTACCCGATCAAGGACGACGAATATCCGACCGAGAATTATCAGTTCACACGCGTCTTCTTCCCGGCGGGGATCGTCCATCTCAACGGTGATGAGGCGCTGAAATTCGCGCGCACCCGGCACGATGACAATGACTTCCAGCGCAATCAGCGCCAGCAGCAAGTCCTCCTCGGTATCCGCCAGCAGGGATTGCAACTCAACTTGCTCACCAAGGCGACCAGCCTGATTGATACCCTGGGTGACTCGGTGCGCACCGATTTCCCGCGGGGGAACCTCAATAGCAACTGGATCGGCTTCGCCAAATTTGGCCTCGATCTGCCGGGAAACGCGATTCAGCAGTTCACGCTCACCGACCTCTTGCGTGACACGATCATCAACGGCGGCTACTACGCGACGCTCGACTGGAACCTGGCCATTGCCCGGGCGAAGGAATTCTCCCCAAAGGAGAATCGGGACAGCATCGCGGCGCAGGCGAACGCGGGCGTGAATACAAATGCGAAGGTCGTCGTGGAGAACGGCACGCGCAATGGCGGCCTCGCAAATCGCTGGTCCGTCACGCTGCAAAAAGAAGGATACGCGAACACGACGTTCATTGATGCACCGCCGAATATCAAGGGCAATGTACCGAAAACGAAGATCCTCTATTTCTCGCCGGACAATGAGAAGACGGCCGTCGCGCTCGCCAAGACGCTCGGCCTGAACCCGGACAGTGTTGACGGGAAATCGAAACGGCCACCCGAAGGCGGCGCTGCCGACGTCCTCATCCTGCTCGGCGATGACACGAAAGAGCCTGGCCCCGCACCTGTCTGCTGCTAACGAGTAACGAGTAACGAGAGTGCGTCGTCTCGCTACTCGTTACTCGTTACTGAAACGTCCAGGTCACGCTTGTGCCGGTGTGGATGCGTTGGATCGTTTCGCCGAGGATGTTCGCGACGGATAACTGCGTGATGATCTCCGGGTAGCCGTCCACCGGGAGCGGGATCGTATCGGTGCAAACGACTTCTTTGATTGGGCTATCACGCAGGCGTTCAATCGCCGGACCGGAGAGAACCGGATGCGTGCAGGCAGCGAAGACGGCGGACGCGCCATGAGCGATTGCCGCGCTCGCCGCCTGACAGATGCTGCTCGCCGTATCAATCTCGTCGTCCACGATCAGGACCGGGCAATCCGAGACACTGCCGATGACGTTGAGTACTTCGGAGTGATCGTCATTGCCGACACGCCGCTTCTCGATGATCGCGAGCGAGGCATCCACGAGTGTGGCGACATTGCGCGCTCGCTTCGCGCTGCCGAGGTCCGGCGCGAGGACGACGAGGTTTTTCTGCCGTTTCTCGCGGAAGTAATCGCCGATCAGAAACGACGCGGTGAGTTCGTCCACCGGGATATTGAAAAAGCCCTGGATTTGCCCCGCGTGGAGGTCCAGCGCCAGCACCCGGTTCGCGCCAGCGACCGAAATCATGTCCGCGAGCAGCCGCGCGGTGATTGGCACACGCGGCTGATCCTTCTTGTCCGTCCGTCCGTAACCGAAGAAGGGCAGCACTGCCGTAATCCGCCCCGCCGAGGCCCGCTTCAGCGCGTCAATCATAATCAGCAGTTCCATAATCGAACGGTTGACCGGGCGACAGAGCGGCTGGACGACGAAGACATCATTCTCGCGCACGCTCTCAAGAATACGCACAAAGATATTCTCATTCGAAAACTCGAAGACCTCCGCACGACCAAGCGGGATGCCGATCGAGTCACAGATACGCCGCGCGAGCGCAGGATTTGCGTTCCCCGTGAAGATGCGCAACTCGCCGTAGGAACCGCCCATCGCATATCACCCCTCGATCATGCCGGTCGCCTCATCGTTCCCATCGGCCGCGGCACGTTCCTGCGCGATATACGCCGCGAGACCGGCTTCCGCCGCCGCCTGCTCTGCCCGTTGCTTGCTCGTGCCCTGCCCGGTCGCGAGGAGCCGATCATCGAGCATCACGGCGACGGTGAACCGCCGCTCGTCATCCACGCCCGGCACGTCAAGCATCTTGTAGGTTGGCGTGATGCGCTCCCGCTCCTGCACGATCTCCTGGAGCCGCCCCTTGAAGTTCCCGGCCATCGTCCGCGCAACAAGTTCGTCCGCCTCGGCATCGAGGATCGGCACGAGGAATGCCTCGACCGCCGCGCTCCCCCGATCGAGCAGAATCGCCGCCAGGAGCGCCTCGAACGCGCCCCCGAGGACACGATCGGGCAGTGCGATGCCGCGCTCGCCTTTTGAGATGAGTAACATGCGGTCGAGGCCGATTCGCCGCGCCCATCGCGCCAGTGTTTGATTGCTGACGAGCGCCATCCGACGGCGCGTCAACTGTCCCTCCGGCGCGTCCTTGTAGCGGTTGTAAAGGTACTGCGCGACGATGAAACCGAGCGCGGCGTCGCCGAGGAATTCGAGGCGCTCGTTCGATTCGGTCGCGCTCGCGTCCTCATTGAGGTACGAGCGATGGCTGAGCGCCTCGCGCAGTAAATCCCACCGCGCGAACTGGATATCGAGCGTGGCCGCCGCCAGCGCGACCTCTGGCTCCATCTGACGGAGCGATGGCCTCCGTTTCGCGTTCGCCTTGCGCGTATGTGTCCGCTGCGAAATGGTGATCGTCCTTCCGATGTGTCTCCCGCCATGCATCCGCGACCATCCGCGTCGCGTCATGCAGTGATGAGTATAGCATCGGCAGACAGCCGACCGCAGCCAGCGGACGGCAGAGAATGGTACACTCACACAAGCAGACAGCGGGCAGCAGCCAGTAGTCAGCCGATCGTCGGCAGCCGAGAGCGGATGCGGCAAGAGCGTGTGTTTGTCCGCTGTCTGCCGCCCGCTGGCTGCTCAGCGACTGAAAGGAGCGCGCAACCGTGAAAGTCGTCGTCACCGGGGGTAGCGGCGGGATCGGTCATCTCGTCTGCATAGACCTCGCACAGCACGGGCACGAAGTGATCAACGCGACCCGCTCGGCTCCGAAACTGCCGCAACCAGGTGTCAAGTTCGTCCAGGCGAACACGTCGGACATGGGCGAACTCGTCAGTGCCTTCGCGGGGGCGGACGCCGTGATGCACATCGCGGCGATCCCGAACCCGATGCACAACCCGGCGCACGTCGTCTTCAATGAGAATACCGAGGGGACGTACAATGTCTGCGAGGCGTGCTACGCGCTCGGTATCGGCAGCGTTATCTATGCGTCGAGCATCAATCACCTCGGCCTCGATTTCCGCTATCGCGACTTCACGCCTGATTACTTCCCGGTGGACGAGGAGCATCGCACCCTCGCACAGGACCCCTACGCGCTCTCGAAGGTCGCGTCTGAAGAAGTCTTGCACGGCTTCCACCGCCGCTGCGGCATGCGGACGATCTCGATCCGCCCACCCGCCGTCATCTTGCCCGACGAGTATCAGCGACGCTTCGACGCGAACCGCAGATACCCCCTCACGGCGGGCGGCTTCCTCTGGACCTACGTAGACGCACGTGACCTCGCAACGCTCTTCCGCCTCGCCCTCGAACACACGGAACTCGAGGACGAAGTGATATACGGCACCGCCGAAGACGCCTGGGCCGAGCGCCCCCTCGCCGAACTCGTGCCTCAGTACTTCAAACAGGCAGGCAACAAAGCAGCGCATCTGACCGGCACCGATGCGGGCGTCTCCAATGCAAAGGCGAAACGCCTCCTCGGTTTCCAGCAGCGCTTCTACTGGCGCGACATTGTCAAAAAACGAGTAACGAGTATCGAGTAGCGAGACAATGCATTCTCCCCACTCGTTACTCGATACTCACGGCCGAAGGGAGCATCCATGCGCATCGTCGTCACCGGGGGCAGTGGCATCGTGGGTGGGTTCGTCGTCCGCAACCTCGTCGCGGCGGGCCATGACGTGATGAACGTGACGCGACGACCACCTCGCGACCCCGTGCCGGGCGCCGGGTTCGTGCAAGTGGATACGACGGAGATGGGGCAGGTCGTCGGCGCGCTGAAGTTTCGCGGCAAGATCGCGGACGCCGTCATCCACCTCGCCGCGCTGCCGAATGTCTGGCCCGTCGCGGCGTCATTGCCGACCGAAGTCTGGCGGATCAACGCGCTCTCCGTCTACAACGTCGCGGAAGCGTGCGCGCAACTCGGCATCGGCAAACTGGTCGAGACGAGCAGCGTCAATGTCCACCAGTACATGCGCTCCGGCGGAACGATCGCGCCACCGCGCTGGCCAATGGACGAGACGACACCGAACTGGGTCATCAATGCCTACGGCCTCTCCAAGATCGCAGGCGAGGCGACGGCCCGGATGCTCCATGCCCGCACCGGCGCGCAGGCGATCTCCATCCGCCCCGCACTCGTCATTGCGCCGGATGAGTACGCGATGCGTATCAGCCAGATGCGCGGCGATCGCCCAAAAACGTGGCTCTCATGGTCCTATTCTGACGCCGAAGACCTCGCGGAGGCATATCGCCTGGCTATCGAGAAGGACGATCTGGGCTGCGAAGCCCTTTACATCGTCAACGACGACGCATTCACCGACGCGCCGATTGAGACGTGCATCATGCAGGCATACCGCGACGCCGGACCACTCGACATCGGCGTCAAGGGCCACGCAGCGGACATCGCCAACGCGAAAGCGAAGGCGATGCTCGGTTGGAAGCCGCGTCATTCGTGGCACGACTATGAAAAGCGATGAGCAATGAGCAATGAGTAGGGCGTTCGCAGTTCGCATTTCGAGGTTTGGAGTTTCGGGGACTACCTGCCGCGAACACCTAAACGTCGAACTGACTCATTGCTCATCGCTCATCGCTCACGACCGAAGGGAGTGCATATGCGTGTCGTCGTCACCGGTTCCAGTGGGCGCATAGGGCAACAGGTCGTCAAGGAACTCGCCGCGCATGCGTATCAGGTGATCGCGGCGGACATCGCCCGCGCGCCGCACGACCTTCCGGCGGGCGTCCAGTATATCCAGGCGGACATGACGAAACCCGCCGATGCCGTCGGCGTCCTCACCTTCCGCGGCAGGAAGCCGGACGCCGTACTCCACCTTGCCGCCATCCCGAACCCAACGAAGGACCCGCCCGACGTCGTCTACGCGACGAATGTCCTCAGCGCCTACAACATTGTGGAGATGGTTGGCGCGCTCGGCATCCCGAAACTGATCGAGACGAGCAGCATTAACTGGCTCGGCATGGATTTTCGCACCCAGGAATGGTGGCCCTCCTACCTGCCGGTGGACGAATTCCATCCGCATCAGGCGCAGGACCCATATGCGCTCTCCAAGTTCGTCGGCGAGCAGGCGGTGGAGATGATCCGCAACCGCTGCGGCACGGAAGTAATCTCCATCCGCCCACCGTACGTCGTCTTCACCGATTGGTGGCCGGATGTGGTGAGGCGTGTCCATGAGGAACCGCTCTCCTTCGCCTCCGGCCTCTGGTCCTACATTGACGTGCGCGATCTTGCTGCCGCCTACCGCAAAGCGCTCGAAACACGCGTCAATCTGCACGAGTCTTTCTACATTGTCGCGGACGACGCTCTCGCCGAACGCCCCGTTGCCGATCTCGCCCCGGAGGTCTCCGAGGCGCTCGGCAAAAAAGCGAAATCCCTCACTGGCACGCAACCCGGCGTGGACAACAGCAAGGCGAAGCGGATGCTCGACTGGCGCCCGTCGTTCTCGTGGCGGGATTTCACCTAAATCGGTCGGTTTCTCCTGATCCGTGACCGCGCATTGACGGGGAGACGCGCGCGCCGCTATCCTACGCTCGTGCGGTGTGTACGGACGCACCGCCGAACCCATGGGAGGCCCCGGTGCGCCTGACCCTTCCCCTGCCACCTGGCGTGAACAATCAGTACGTCACCGTCGGCCACAAACGTGTCCTCTCCAAAGAGGCGAGCGCGTTCAAGAAACAGGTGATGGCGGCGGTCGAGAATGCCGTCTCGCACGACGCGACGCTCCTCGAAGAACTGGAAGCGATGCGCGGCATCCCGCTCGTCATAGATTTCGGCTTCCATTTCTCATCTCCGCGCCGCCGCGATCTCGATGGCGGCTTGAAGATCGCGCTCGACAGCCTCTGCGGCGCGCTCGGCCTCGATGACCGGGACGTGGTGGACATTCACCTGGCGAAGTTCCTTGATCCGCTCGCCCCGCGACTGGATGCGGACATCGCGGCAATCCACGATTGGCAATTCGACACTCGATACGTCTACCTCGGCGATGAGAAAGGAGCGGGCGCCTCATGACGATGACACCGACACAGGAGCGCGCGACCGAGCCAGTGCAGACCGCCGTTGATACCGTCGTCGTTGTGGACTTCGGGTCGCAGACGGCGCAGTTGATCGTCCGGCGCGTGCGCGAACTGCATGTCTACAGCGAACTTGTCCCGCACGACGCGCCGTGGGAGCGGATCGCCGCGCTCAACCCGAAGGGCATCATCCTCTCCGGCGGGCCGAAGAGCGTCTATGAACCGGGCGCGCCGCGGTTGCCGGACTGGCTGCTGACCCAGGAATTGCCGATTCTTGGCATCTGCTATGGCATGCAGGCGCTCTTTCATGCCCTCGGTGGTGATGTGCGCCGGGAGGGTCACGCGGAATACGGCCCGGCCTCGGTGGATGTCTCAGCCGATGGCCGCATTTTCACCGGCCTGTCACGCCACCTCGATGTCTGGATGAGCCACGGTGACTCAATCGCCGCGCCGCCACCGGGCTGGCAAGTACTCGCGTCCTCACCGACCGCGCCAGTCGTAGCGGCGACGAATGGGCGCATTTCTTCCGTGCTTTTCCATCCCGAGGTCGTGCATACGCGGGAAGGGACGCCGCTATTGCGGAACTTTCTCTACGGCGTCTGTGGCTGCACCGGCAACTGGACGAGCGCGAACTTCGTGGATCAGGCGGTGTCGGACATCCGCGCGGCAGTCGGCGAGCACGGACGCGTATTGTGCGCGCTCTCCGGCGGCGTGGACTCATCCGTCGCGGCGGTGCTCGTCCACCGGGCAATCGGCGAGCGGCTGACCTGCGTTTTTGTGGACAATGGCCTGCTGCGCGCGGGCGAGGCAGCGCAGGTCGTTCGCACCTTCCGCGACGCCTTTCACATCGAACTCGTCCATGTGGACGCCTCGGATCGCTTCCTTGAACACCTGAGCGGCGTCACGGACCCGGAGAAGAAGCGGAAGATCATCGGCGAGACGTTTATCCGCGTCTTCGAGGCGGAAGCGAAGAATTATGGCCCGTTCCAGTTCCTCGCCCAAGGGACACTGTACCCGGACGTGATTGAGAGTACGACATCGGACACGAAGGCCGCGACGAAGATCAAGACGCATCACAACGTCGGTGGCCTGCCGAAGGATTTGCAGTTTACACTGGTCGAACCGCTCCGCCATCTGTTCAAGGACGAGGTGCGGGCGGCGGGCCGCGCGCTCGGCCTGCCAGACGCGATCGTCAACCGCCAGCCCTTCCCCGGCCCCGGCCTCGCCGTCCGCTGCCTCGGCGCGATCAACGACGAGCGACTGAATACATTGCGCGGCGCGGATGCGATCGTGCGCGCTGAAATCGAAACGGCGGGACTGGACCGCGAAATCTGGCAGTATTTCGCGGTGCTGCTGCCGGTCGAGAGCACCGGTGTGATGGGCGACGACCGCACCTACGCGCAGGCAATCGCCATCCGTGCCGTGACCAGCGAGGACGCGATGACCGCCGACTGGGCGCGCATCCCGTATGATGTGCTCGCCCGGATGAGCAATCGCATTGTCAATGAAGTACCAGGTGTCAACCGCGTCACCTACGACATCACGTCCAAGCCGCCCGCGACGATTGAGTGGGAGTGAATCGAACCTCACCCCCAACCTCTCTCCATTGCTTGACAGCAATGGAGAGGGGAGCAGGAATCGAGAGGATAGACGAATGAACATTCTCGACGCTCCGGATACGTCCCCTCCCCTCTCCATCGCTCTCAGATCGGGGAACGGATGCGGTCCGTCCAGCGATGGAGAGGGGCCGGGGGTGAGGGTTGCATGACGAGCCGCGTCCTCATCGTCGGAAACGGTGCGCGGGAGCACGCACTCGCCTGGAAGATCGCACAGTCCCCGGACTGTGCGGCCTTGATTGTCGCGCCCGGAAACGCGGGGACGGCGCGGGCATTTCGTACCATGGCAATCCCCGCGACGGACATTGACGGCATCGTCGCGCTGGCGGTGAACGAGCGGGTTGATCTCGTTGTCGTCGGGCCGGAGGAGCCACTGGCGCGCGGCCTCGCGAATGCGTTGCAGGCATCGGGCATCCCCTGCTTCGGGCCAGGACGGGACGGGGCGCGAATCGAGAGCAGCAAGGCGTGGGCGAAAGACGTTTTGCGCAATGCCGGAGTGCCGACCGCACGCGCGGAGACATTTACTGCAATCGAACGCGCGCTGCCCGCCCTGGAAGAAGTGTCGTACCCAGTCGTCGTCAAAGCCGATGGTCTCGCGGCTGGCAAAGGCGTCACGATCTGCGCGACACGTCGCGAAGCCGAATCCGCCGTACGTGAGTCGCTGGAAGGCGGCGCGTTCGGTGCGGCGGGTGAGACGGTGCTGATCGAGGAATACCTGACCGGCGACGAAGTCTCCGTGTTGGCGCTCGTGGACAACGAGACGGTCGTGCCACTCCTCTCCGCGCGCGATCACAAACGGATCGGTGATGGCGATACCGGGCCAAACACCGGCGGCATGGGGGCGTATGCGCCGACGACGCTTGTGGACGACGCGATGCTCGCCCGCATCCTGGAGGAGATTCTCCGCCCAACGGCGCGCGCCCTCGCTGAACAAGGGATTGTCTACCGTGGTGTCCTCTACGCGGGGCTGATCCTCACGGCGGACGGGCCGAAGGTGATTGAGTACAACTGCCGCTTCGGTGATCCTGAATTACAGGTCATCCTGCCGCTGCTCGATGCCGACCTGCTCGCGCTCTGCGACGCGACCGCGCACGGACGATTGGCATGCATTGCGGATACGGTTCGGTGGCATGGCGGCGCGTGCGTCGGTGTCGTCCTCGCATCGAGCGGCTACCCCGGCACATACCGGACCGGTCTGCCGATCACCGGACTAGACGAGCGCGATACCGATGTGTTGGTCTTCCATGCGGGGACGAAACATGACAGCCACGGACAGATCGTGACGGGCGGCGGTCGCATCCTGACCGTCGCCGCTGTTGCCCCAACGCTCCGCGAAGCCCGTGACCGAGCCTACGCGAACACGGAACGTATTCACTTCGACGGCGCCACCTACCGGCGCGACATTGCCCTACGCGAACTCCCAGACGCATGAACCACCTTCGGCGGCAATGAGCCTCCGCGGCGCGGCTATCGTTTCCGCTCTCGATGGCGCGGACGTTCGGCGGGACGTCGCGAATGCCTCGTTGCATCACCGGGCTTGGGCACGTTTGCTGAGGATTGGATCGGTGGCGGATCCACCGAAAGCATGACACGGGCCGTCGGCGGAACAGGCCCAACCACGAATCGTCCCGCACCTTGCAGCGTACCCTTGCCGACACCGAGCGCCGCGCCCCACCGCACAAAAACCGCAATCCGCGCGAGATCGTCCGGTGATCCCACAAGTGTCGCGCCGCCGACGAACCCGCCGCGCGTCTCGTCTCCTATCCATTGTGTGGCATCGGCGCGCACTGCAAGTCGTTCCATTACCGCCAGGAAGGAGGCATCGGCCAGCAAATGTGGTTCGTCCGCGCCAACCGCCGCCGCGACCGCGTCGAGCCGTTCGGCAAGCCGGCGGAGCAAGACCGCGGTATCTGGCTGTCGCAGCGGTGCGCCGCCCGCCACTAATCGCGTCGGCGTCAGGAAGATGAGGGAGTGGGATGGCCTCTCGTCGCCGGCAGCATCACCGGCCGGTGGCAAGGTTGCGGTGAGCGGCGGTACGGCGGCGGTGTCCGCTATGGGGAAGGGTTCAGTTTCATCAGTGATCGGATTCAGCCAGCGAACCCGGCTGACCGAAACGGCGCCGCGCCGCGCCGCCTGCTCCCCCTCGCGGACCGCGAGGCCGAAGCCCCACTCCGCCAGTTGGCGCGCGGCTTGCACAAACGCGACGGCGAACGATCCCCAAAGCGCGGGGAAGGTCCGATCCTGCACGATGGTGATGCCATAGGTGATCCGTGCGCCGACCGGCAGCCCACCTGCCTTCATCTCGGGCAGCCGCAAGACAAATGGCCGCACATATGCGCCACGTTGCCGTTTCGTCGGGTCGGCGGGTGCGACGATTGGCCAGACGGCGCACTGCGGGAGCAATGCGCAGTTCATGCACTCCCCCTTGTGCGCCCGATCCCGCAGGCAGCCGCGCTTGAGCATCGCCTCCCGCAGCGCGGCATAGAGCGCGTCGCCGGGCGCCCCACCGAACCGCAACGCCCGCGTGACGACGCCATCTATCTCGACCGTAGTGATCGTGAGCGGTGCGGTCATGGCGCGTGGACTGGGATGGGCGTATCCGCTCGGTGCGTCACGCGCGCGGGTTCTCGGGCTGGGCGTTGCCCCGGCAGCGGCGCCATGCGGCGATCAATGGCGTAGGCAATGCGGGCGCTGATCAGTACGCAGACCATCGCCGCGAGAATCTCAATCACATAATGCTCCGCAAGGTAGACGAGCGCGAGGCTCATCAGCAGGAAGTAGAACAAACCGAGCAAACCAAGTTTGCGCGAGACGGGCCAGAACATGACACATGCGAGGAATGGATAGGAGGCATGCAGGGATGGCATCGCCGCGACATCGTTGCTCGCGCCGATCGTCGCGTAGACATTGCCGAACAGGTTCCGGTTCACCTGCACCGCGACATCCACCATCGGCCGCGCGAGATGCGGCAAATACCCCTCCCGCGCGGCCATCCACGGCGGCGCGGCTGGGAAGAGGAAGTAGATGTCGAGCACGAGCGTCGTCAGCACGATGAAGGCGATCAGATAGCGACGAAAAAAGGCGGGGAATTTCAGCCAGAGGATGAAGAGAATCGTGATCGGCATGACAAAATGGCTCCAATGGAGTGCCGTCGCTGCGTAATCATACCAACGGTAGTGCTTCGGGATCGTCAGGCGGTTCTGGAGCCAAACCGTCGGCACCGCCCCGAAGAAGAGATGTCGCTCCACTTCGAGCACCGCCGTATGATGAATCGGGATGCCCGTATTCACTGCGAGGCCACGAAGGCGTGCGAAGGCGTCGAGGAAGACCGCCAGTGGTACCCAGGTGACGGCGAACGATCGCAACCGGCCGAGAAAGGCGGCGACAATGAAGACCGGCACGAATATCAGCAGCGTTGACCAGTTCTGTCGAACGAAGGAGAAACCGACAAGGTAGATCGTCGCGGCGATGACGACAAGGATTGGCGCCGCGTCTGACGCCCAGGCACGCAACCCCGGTGCGGGGGCTACTGATTCGCCTTGTTCCGCCGCACGCGGCTCGCGCATTGTCTCTATCTTGTCCATGCGGCATCCACACATTTCTTCGCCGGTTGCGCGGCGTCGCGCATCACTTTAGCATATCGCCCAACGATCCGCATCGAGGAAAGGGGATGGTTTTCCGCAAAATCTGTACTGACATTCATGGACTGATCGTGTACACTACATAACGTTGTGCGATGCGTGGGGAACATCACATCGCAAACAGGTGCGAAAAATCCTGTCTCTTATACACATCTGACGCTGCCGACGATCTTACGCGTGTAG
>CALBSO010000144.1 GCA_937968015.1 uncultured Thermomicrobia bacterium | reverse complement strand
CTCTATGACCTCTTCCTCGAAATGCCGCCTCCCCTCGCCCCCCGCCGCCTCCGGCTCGAGGTGGCCGAGCGCATGCTCGCGGACGGCACCGTACATAAATCGCTCGATCTCTCCTCGCTTCCGGCGATTATCGAACAGATGCGCGCGTTGGGCGTCCAAGCCGTCGGCGTCTCACTTCTGCATTCGTATCGCAATCCGGCACACGAACGCGCCCTCGGCGACGCGCTTGCCGCATCCGCGCCCGACCTCGTCGTCTCGCTCTCCGCCGAAGTGGTGCCGGAGATTCGCGAGTACGAGCGGACCTCGACGACGCTCGCCAATGTCTATGTCCGCCCGCTTGTCCAGACCTACCTGCAACGACTTGAAGAGCGATTACGTGCGCTCGGCATGCGGGATGCCTCGCTCTATGTCATGCTGTCGAGCGGTGGCACGGCAACCGTCGAGACCGCACAGCGCTACCCAATCCGGCTGATCGAATCCGGCCCTGCCGCCGGCGCGCTCGCGGCGGCGGAGTACGGCGCGCTCACCAAACGGTCGAACCTCCTTTCGTTTGATATGGGCGGGACGACGGCGAAGGCGTGCATTATTGAGAATGGCGAGCCGCTCATCTCGGCGGACTTCGAGGTCGCGCGCGTCTACCGCTTTAAGCGCGGGAGCGGGCTGCCGGTTCGCGTGCCGGTGATCGAGATGATCGAAATTGGCGCGGGCGGCGGTTCGATTGCGCGTGCCGATAGCCTCGGCCTCCTGAAGGTAGGCCCGGATAGCGCGGGCGCGCAGCCCGGCCCCGCCTGCTACGGGCGCGGGGGCGGCGCGCCAACCGTCACCGACGCCGATCTCCTGCTCGGCTACCTCGATCCATCCTTCTTCCTCGGTGGAAAGATGCGACTCGATGTTGAAGCGGCGGAACGCGCGATTGGTGGCCTCGGCGAACGGCTTGGACTCTCGGTCATTGATACTGCGTGGGGTATCCATCAAGTTGTCAATGAGAACATGGCCGGTGCGGCGCGTATCCACGCGGTGGAACGCGGCAAAGACCCGCGCGCATTTCCGCTCTTCGCGTTCGGCGGCGCGGGGCCGGTGCATGCCTATCGCGTCGCGAAAATTCTCGACCTGCCCGAACTCGTCGTCCCGCTCGGCGCGGGGGTTACGTCGGCGCTCGGTTTCCTCGTCGCGCCCCTCGCATTCGATTACGTGCGTTCGTTCTTCTCACCCCTGCATGATCTCAACTTTGACCATGTCACTGCTTTGCTCGGCGAAATGGAAGACGAGGGCGCGACGACGCTGACGGCCGCCGGGGTCGCACGCGAACAGATCGCCTATCGCCGCACGGCGGAAATGCGCTATCGCGGGCAAGGACACGAAGTGCCCGTGCCGCTGCCGCACGGAGATCTGCACGCGGCGATGCTTCCCGAACTGGAGGCGGCGTTCGAGGCGGTCTATCGTCGGCTGTATGGCCGCGTTGCCGAGGGCGTGCCGCTCGAAGTCCTCAACTGGCGTGTCGTGGCGAGCGGGCCACGGCCGGAAATCAACCTCGCAGCGGAAGCGGTCGGCGCTTCGGACGCGACACGCGCAATCAAGGGCGAGCGAGACATCTATCTTCCCGAGCAGGGCGGCTTCGCGGCGGTACACGTCTACGATCGCTATGCGCTCGCACCCGGCACGGCGTTCGACGGCCCGGCGGTCGTCGAGGAGCGGGAATCCACGACGATCATCGGCGGCGGTATGGTCGCGGTAGACACCTACCGGAACCTCATCGTCGCCTTGAAGGGAGAAGATACCCGTGACTGAGACGCGGCAGCGGATTGACCCGATCACCCTCGAAGTCTTTTGGAATCGCCTGATCGCCGTCGTCAACGAGCAGGCGACGGCGCTGATGCGCACCTCGTTCACGACCGTCGTCCGCGAATCGGGCGACCTCTCCGCCGGGGTCTTCGACCCGCGCGGCTACATGATCGCGCAGGCGGTCACCGGGACGCCCGGCCACATCAACTCTATGGCGACGTGCATCCATCATTTCCTCGCCGTCTACCCGATCGAGTCATTGCAGCCCGGCGATGTACTCATCACGAACGACCCGCAAAAGACCTCCGGCCAACTCCATGATTTCACGGTCATCACGCCGATCTTTGATGACAACGACCGACTCCTCGCCTTCTTTGGCTCAACATGTCATGCGATTGACATTGGCGGTCGCGGCCTGAGCGCGGACGCGCGCTCGATGTACGAGGAGGGGTTGTTCGTCCCCATCACGAAATGGTACGACGCGGGCAGGCCGAATGACGAATTGGTGAAGATCATCCGCGCGAATGTCCGCGAGCCGGAGCAGGTACTCGGCGACATTCACGCGCAAGTAGCGGGGAACAATGTCGGCGGCGCCAGGCTCAAAGAATTTATGGCGGAGTTCGGTCTGACCACCATCGAACCGCTCGCGGACGAGATCATTACCCGTTCGGAGCGCGCGATGCGTGACGCGATCGCCACCGTGCCGGATGGTGTCTACACCCACAGCGGGCAGAGCGACGGCTTCGACGCGCCCGTCACGCTCGCCGTGACGATTACCAAGAAGGGTGACGCGATGCATGTGGACTGGACCGGGTCAAGCCCCGCCAGCCCGCGCGGTATCAATGTCGTGCTCAATTACACCCACGCCTACGTCACGTACGCGCTTAAATGCGCGCTCTGTCCCGATGTGCCGAATAACGAAGGGTCGTTCCGCCCGGTCACAGTCACCGCGCCGCCTGGCTCACTCCTGCACGCGTTGCCGCCCGCACCGGTGGCGGGCAGACATGTGATCGGCCACTTCCTGCCCGGTATCATCTTCGGCGCGCTCGCGCCCGTCCTGCCCGGCAAGGTAATCGCCGAGGGCGCGGCAAATATCTGGGCGACGCAACTGACCGGCACGCACGCCAATGGCGATCCGTGGACCTACGTCTGGTTCTCCTGCGGTGGTACCGGCGCGCGCCCAACGAGCGACGGTATCCACACGACCGCCTTCCCCTCCGGTGTGATGGGCGTGCCCGTCGAGGTGATCGAGAGCGTTGCACCGCTGCTCATCCGGCGACGCGAGATTGCCCCAGATTCCGGCGGGCCGGGCCGTTTTCGCGGCGGCTGCGGGCAGTACATGGAGGTCGGCGCGCTTGGCGGACGCGGCTACAACCTCGGCCCGATCTTCGACCGGACGCGCGTGCCCGCCGAGGGATACGCGGGCGGCGGTCAGGGTGCGCGCGGCGCGATCACACTCAGTGATGGCCGCGAACTCCGCGATAAGTCCCAGGTCGCCCTCGCGGCAGACGAGCGGTTCACGCTGCAGCTGCCGGGCGGCGGCGGCTACTTCGATCCATTGACCCGCGATATGCAGGCGGTCCTCGATGACGTTCTCGACGGCTTTGTCTCCATCGCCGCCGCACGCTCGGAATACGGTGTCGTAATTGATCCGACTTCGATGATGATTGATATAACCGCGACGGCCTCACTCCGAGTGTCCGCGGCAACGTAATCATCTTCCGGTGAGTCATGGAATAGGCAATCAACGGCTCCGCTATTACGGCGGTCACCCCAAAGAAGTCTTCGCCTTACTCGGCATCCCGGTTCCCGAGAATGCATACGCCCTGAGCCGCATGCGTGGATCGCGCAGCGCCGGAACCGCCTCTGATGATTCGGGCACTGCCGCGTCAACCATCGTTCCTCCTGATCGCCATTACGCTCGCGCCTTGTCGTCCCGGATCAACCGGCTGAGGGCAATCACCTCGCGCATCATCGTCACTGTCCGCTGGCGCGGTACGGCCTCTGTGATGTCCACATTCTCGCCGTCCAGTTGATCGCGGGAGAGGATGACGACCGCCGGGACGACGTGCGCGTTGAGCGTGCGGACGGTGTGATACAGGCTGTTGATGACATTCATCGCACTCGCGCCGCCGTAGCCAAGCAGCGCGACGGCCTTCCCGCCGAGATAGCGCGGCTGGTCGCTCGCGAGAAACTCCAGTGAGTCGAGGACATTCTTCGCCGCGCCGCTGATCGTCCCGTGATAGGTTGGCGAGCAGATGACGAAGCCATCCGCCGCGCGAACTTCGTCAAGGAGCCAGTGCAGCGTCGCGGGATATTCACTCAAATGCCGCTCGCCATTGTACAGCGGTAAATCGAGATCGCGGACGGCGGCGAGGCTGGTTTGCGCCCCCTCCTCCTCCGCGATCCGTAACGCCACCTTGAGCGCGAGGAGACTCATCGAGCCACGCCGCGTGCTGCCGCCAATACCCAGGATGCGCACCGGCTCGGATGTCACGGTCATAGGTGTGCATGCCTTTCTTGCATCAACCTAAGTGGGTAGACATCTGAATTTGGACGGTGGGCGCGGGCTTTAGCCTGCGCCAGACTCGGCAGGCTAAAGCCCGCCGCCACCGGTGTCTAATCTGCTCTGGCCACCTACCTAGCGCGACGTATGGCCTGGTGAAAGTGTCGTTGCCGGCAGGTACCGTACGCCCTCGATTCGCTCGCCGATCCTCCAGGCGTGACCGGGCAATCACAACCAGTGCATCGTACACCATGACCCAACCTGCCCTTCGGGAAAACCGGATCATGCGCGCTCGCGCGCTCCGGCGCCACCGACAAGACGTTGCCAGTCCGGCCACGACACGACGCCGATCTCCGGGCGCGGTGGATCGGGCAACATGCTGATGAACTCGAGTGAGTGCCCATCGGGGTCAGAGAAGTAGAGCGCGATCGCCGGCATCCAGCCGATCACACATGGTGTCTCGCAGGGCACACCATTGAAGCCGCGTGGGACGATATTCGCCGCTCGCAAGTCGTCCACGGCCTGGATAATATCCGCGACCGGCATCTGAAACGCGAGATGGAGATGCAATCCGAGCGGCGCGGATGATCCCCAGAGGCCAAGCATCGCACTGCCGGGAGCGCCGATCCAGAGAAAGGCGGCGCGACGCTCCGGGACGGCATAGGCAAATGGCAGATGGAGCACATCCTGATAGAAACGCATCGAGCGGTCGAGATCCGTCACCATTAGGTGCGTCTCGAAGAGTCCTGTGATGTTCATCACCGTCTCCTGCGTGAACGTCGCCGCGTACGCCGTTGTACGTTTCATGCCTCAAAACCAGCGTAGCATATCTCGGCGAATAAAGCGAGTACTTGCTGTTTTTATTTGCGAAAATGCGCGTCCGGCGTATACTACGAGAGGAGTGGCGATGCGACGCCGGAGGGAGAGCCTGTGCCGACTGAAATCCATCCCGCGTTGTCCGCGATGCCGGAGACGCGCCGACAAATCCTGACCCTGCTGAAAAAACGCGGATCAGCCCGCTCAGAGGGAATCGCCGAGACCATCGGCGTGACGCTGAGCGGCACGCGACAGCACATGACCGCGCTGGAGCGAGACGGCCTCATCGCGCACACCGACCTGCGGGACGGGCGCGGCAGGCCAAAATTTATTTACTACCTTACGCCGTTGGCGGATAGTCTTTTCCCACGCAACTATGTGGATCTCACGAACGAACTGCTTGAATATGTCGAAGAAGCCGATCCGGCGCTCCTGGAACGGATCTTCGACAAACGTGGTGAACGCCGTCTCGAACGCGCCCAACAGCGCACCACCGGGCTTACCTTCGCCGAACAGGTCCGCGTGATTACCGAATTACTCGATGAGGATGGCTATCTCGCCGCATTCGAGGCGCAACCTGACGGGTCATTCCGCATCGTCGAGCACAACTGCGCGGTAATGGAAGTCGCGCGGAAGTATGGTCAAGCCTGCCGTACGGAAATCGCCTTTCTCCGTGCCGCCCTCCCGGATGCCGACGTGACGCGCATCGCTCATATGATCGCCGGTCAGCATGTTTGCGCCTACGATGTGCGACCGAAAGCGCCAGCCCTCACCCCATAAGCGGAACTCCATGCCGGGCTCAGGAAACACTGGTGAAGCATGGCGCATATCTGGGGCCTCGCGCAGGCCGGGCATGACCTATCGCGCGTGAACTTGCATGACAACGATGAGCGGACTTGTCATTCCGCTCGACTGTGCATAGACAGACCACGCGCCCGGTGCGGGAAAGGCGATGGTTCCGGTCAGCGTGCCGTCGCTGCCGGCGGTCGCGGTGGTCGGCATCTCAGTTGAGCCGTCGGGCGCGGTGGCCCAAAGGCTGACCGACGCGCCGGGCGCCCATCCGCTACCAATGAAGACCACCGGCGATCCGACATACGAGAACGGGACGTTCGCAATGAAGGTTGGCTCCCCGAACGCACCACCCGTGCAGCCGGTCAGGTAGGGATACAGAATTACTCCGCTTGGTGGCACCGCATAGTTGAAGCCCGGCCCCGGATAGGGGCCACCAAACGGCGCGCCCGTAAATGGATAGCCAGTATTCGCATCGCCGCCAGCGATTGGCAACGTTCCAGGCGCGCAAACAGTGTAATCGGGGAACGTCGGCGTCACATACGGGTATCCCGGCGGCACGACAGGATAGGGCAATGCCCCAGCGATATTGCTCACGGCGTGCATGCCCGAGGCGTAGCCGCGCGCGTCGAGTTGGTAGAGCGCGGTGTCTGCGTACGGTACGACGCCGGTGATCGCGCCAACCGCGTTCGCGGTCGCCGGGCCGTAGGGGATCGTGCTCCCGTCGTAGCGGATGCCGTTGATTTGCACGAGTTCTCCGGGGTAGAACCCGTTGCCATCGAATTGGATGCCGCCGCCTGCCACCCGCGCGACGAGGCCCGCCGCCGCGACCGGCGCCGTGCAAATGGCCAACAGGCCACCAATCACCGTCAGGATACCCAAGACCTTGCCGATCCGGTTCAGCACGACCGCTCCTCCTCATCACCCGTACCTACACCGCGTCGTCCTCTTTCTACCGTACGGGCGGCAAATTGGGAAGAAGATGTAAAAAGACGGCACGGCGATGTGCGGTTGCGCTGTGCCTCCGGTATGCTCCCACGCGAGGCTCGGAACCGTGGGAGGAGAGGCGGTGGCGATACCCTTGCGATAGCGACGCCGGGGCTGATGCGACTGACGATGACCCGCTTCTCTGCGATCGTTGCGTGCCAGCATGAGCACACGGTGCATCGGGCATGTGAAGCGGGAAGGAAGGGCTGGAGGCGGTGACAGGAATTGGTACTCGGCGAGTCCGGATGATTGTCGTTCTCGCGCTCATCATCGGCGGTGCGATTGCGCTGCCGCATCTCGCGGAAACCGTACCCAGCCATCAAGGGAGGCCGCTCGTCACGCCGACCGGTCGTCTGCTGACCAGCGACGAGATCGCGAACGCAACGATCGCGCCAACGCGCGAACCGACTGCCATTCCGACGATTGTACCTCCGGTGGCTCCGGTCTTCGCGGCACGCGTCGTCGGGCAACGTGCGAGTGAGCCAACACCCACCCCCTTACCGCCCACGCCGACACCCAAGCCGGTCGTTCCGAACGGCCCGCTTCTTACCAGCCGACTCGTCACCTTCTACGGTCATCCCGAAAACAACCGGCTTGGTATCCTTGGCGAGTTCGCCAGCCCGGCAGCGATGATTGCCAAACTCAAAGCGCAAGCCGCCGCTTATCACACCGCCGATCCCTCCCGCCCGGTGATCCCGACAATTGAACTGATCGCCTCCGTCGCCTCCGACACGCCGGGCAGCGATGGCCTCTACCTCAACCGGACGCGACTGCCGTTGATCGAGCAGTATGCACAGATCGCGGAACAAAATAACTGCCTGCTCCTGCTGGACATCCAGATGGGATACGACAGCGTGGCGAACGAGGTCGCCCGGCTCGCGCCGATCCTCAAACGCCCGTCTGTGCATCTCGCCATTGATCCGGAATTTCATGTCAAGCGCGGCGAGATTCCCGGCGAGGTGTTCGGCAGCGTCAGCGCAGCGGAAGTGATGGCTGCGGCGGAGATGCTCGCTGAGATCGTACGCCAGAACGGCATCACCGATAAGGTCCTCGTCATCCATCAGTTTCGGTCCGACATGCTGCCGGACAAAGCGAACATCAAACCAATCCCGCACGTCCAAATCGTCACCGTCATGGACGGATTCGGCGCGCCCGGGGCGAAGACCAAGAACTACACCACATTCGTTCACGACGAATTGATCCAATACGGCGGGATCAAACTGTTCTATACGCAAGACGTCCCGCTCATGACACCCGCCGACATCGTCGCCCTCGATCCGAGCCCACTCGTCGTCATCTATCAGTAATCGGCGGCATGTGGGGCACTCAGGACAACCGTTGGCAATAAGAGAAACACGCCACCAGTCGGCAGCGCGTTTTCGATACTCTGTATGGTGAGCCCGGTGGGATTCGAACCCACGACCAATGGATTAAAAGTCCACTGCTCTACCGCTGAGCTACAGGCCCATCACGCAAAATCGTACCATGCGCTCTGTGGCCGCGCAATTCGCCACGTCAGCCAGTGATGCGCAGGAGTTCCTTACGTGCGGTCTCCGGGTCGAGCGATTGTTGCAGCACGCGCTGAACGACGCCGTTGCGATCAATCATCAGATGCGTCGGGAAGTTCGTGATCCGGTACGGGCCAACATCGCGCGAGCCATCATTGAAGACGAGCGTGCCGCTCATACGCAAATCCCGGTAATACTTCAGTCCGTCCTGCCGTACATCCGCGGTGTTGACGAGGAGCAGAATGAGATCGGGATGTTTCGCACGTTCCTGCTCGTACACGGTTTGCAGGTCCGGCATCTCTGCCTTGCACGGCCCGCACCATGAGGCCCAGAAGTTGACCCAGACCGGATGGCCATTGAGTGTCGTCATATCGAAAGCCGTGCCATCGGTCGTCGTGACCGGAAGGGAGGCAAGCCGGTCGCCCACCCGTGGGACGGTGCGGCCCGGATCAGTGAGGCCCGCGCCGCCATTCTCGCGATTGAGCAAGGCGATGCCAAGGACGATTGCGGCAGCGAGCAGCAGACCGACGCCGACCTGCACGCCGCGTGGCAATGTCCGGAGCGGCGGGGCCGATTCCGGCACGGTGGCATCGTGGGTCGTACCCGCCATTGGCTCAGTCTCCCCCGAGGCCACCTGGCCCGATGAATCCGTGCAATCCCGTGAACCAGTAGTTGCCGTAGTACGTGAAAATCGTCGCGGCGAAACCGACGATCAGGATGATCGCCGTCCCTCGCCCCTTCATCCCACGGACGACACGGGCATGCATGTAAAAGCCGTAAATGAGCCACGTCACCAGCGCGGACGTCTCTTTCGGGTCCCACGTCCAGAACCCGCCCCACGCCTCCGATGCCCAAATGCCGCCGAGAACGAGCGTCAGGAACATCAGGGGAAACCCAACGACGGTCGCGCGATAGCCGACCTCATCGAGTACATCGAGCGACGGTAGTTTGTCCGTCTTCACCCGCTCCTGAATCAGATACATCGCGCCCGCCGCGAAACCGATGGTGAAGAACCCATACGCGAGCATCGCCATCGGGACATGAATGGCGATCCATTTGCTTTGCAAGGCGGGGATGAGGCCGGCAACTTGCTTCTCGGAGGCGGGCCGGGAGATACCATAGAGCATGATCGTGGAGGCAGCGGCCATCGCCATCGCGCCGAGCGCCTTGACCGGATAGATGCGCGACATGATGTAGTACGCAAGACAAATCGTCGTCGCGAAGGCGAGCGCAAACTCGTACATATTGCCGTACGGGCCGCGCTTCGACACGATGGTGCGGAAAACCAGCGCGCCGACCATGAAGAGCAGGGCGGATCGCTGCATGTAGGTCGCGAGGTATCCGGCGGTCGTCGGGCCGCCTGCCCTGTACTGCGCGGTTACACCGGTGGTAATCGTGTCGCCCGTCGTCGTCTGCATGCGTGCGGCGCGGACGCGGAACAGCCCGACGCTATAGATGACATAGAGGATCGTCGAGGCGACCGCGCAGACAAACGCCCCATACAAGCAATACGAAGAAAACTTCAGTGCTCCCAGCATCTCTCACAATCCCTTCGTCCGCCTGATACGCGGATCAGTCACTGACGAGCGTCGCCTCTTCCGATTCGGATCGCAGATGATCCAAGGCCGGCGGAGTATCGTCTCTCTCGCGCGATGCGACCGTGATTCGCTCGACGATCTCCGTCACGAGTCGCTCAAATTCCTTCGCGCCGAAAATATCCAACTTCACCTGCGCGCCGACGTGCATCCGCGCGGCGCCGTCCGCGTGTGGTACGACGAGCGCCCGCACGCGGCGGTGCGGCAAATAGAACGTTACCATAATGCTGAAAAAGATCATGACTGCGGCGGCGATAATGATGGGCAGGCCCGGATTGTGCGTGATCTGCAACCCCGTGAAGCGCACTTCGCGCTGGAATGTGAACGTCAGGCCACCGATGGTCACCGAGCCGCCCGGATCGAGTTTGCCGGTGCCAATCGGTGCTGATCCCACTTTCACCGCGCGGTTATCGAAGATCGCAATTGCCATCTGCCCGACACCGATCTTCTCGTCCTGCGAGCCTGCCGACGCGACGAGGCGCACGGTGATGCCGAGATCCTCCAGCGGCTGCACGCCGGTTGGCTCGAACTCGCCGAGCGCGTCCGTGAACTGCCGTGCGAAGCGGCGATCATCCGACACGTAGATCGGGATGCTGTCATCCCAGCGGATTGCGCCCGTCGCCGCATCGGCGATAACGAACTTCGCCGCCTGCCCGTAGGTCGCCTGATGCAACGACACGCTACCGTAACTGATCGGGCTATTCACACGCAGTCGGCCCGCTTTCACTGTCTGGCCATCGCGAAGGATTTCAACATCCGAGTAGTAATCGCGCGCGCGCCCATCGTCATAGTAGGCGTCCACGAACCCATCGTTGCGGATGCTGAGGCCCGTGCCATGCCCAACCGCGCGGACGGAGCCGTCGGGCACGAGGAAGCCGATCTCACGCCAGCCAAACGTCGCCGCAATCATCGCGCCGAACATCAAGAGGACGAGGCCGGTGTGAAACGGGAAGGTCGCGAGCAGGCTGTAGCGATTCTTGTCGCCATAGAGATGGGTCGCGCCGCTCTTCTCGTCTCGCCAGGAGCGTGTGCGATACCGATGCGCGCCCAGTACCGACATAAAAGTGGTCACACCCGCATCGGGGGTCGGCAGGTCCAGCGTCGTGGATGTCTTAACCGCGCTGAAAAAGCCGGTGGAGGTGCGGATACCGGGGCGCCAGATGCGCTGGGCGATGCCCGGCCAGCGGTTCACCATACCGCCGAGGATGATACTCACGACGAGCAAGCCAAGCGTCAACAAAAAAACAGGCGACTCCCAGACGGCCCAGTTCGCCCACCGCTGCATCAATCCGCGTGTCGCCGGGATCGTCCGACCGAGGTAGGCGGGGAAGGTTGATTGCGCCAGCGTGGCAACCAGCACCCAGCCAATCGTCGCGCCGATCAACCAGAGCGCGACGCGCACAGACGTGAAGAACCACCAGACAGCATCGAGGAGCGCCGCGACGGCGCTTCGATCATTCTTTGGGGTAGTATCGGTCGCTGGCGAGGGAGACATGGGGCAAACTCCGTTGTTTGCGTCCACGGTCACGGAAGTGGTGTCAGTCAGCCGCCCGCACGCCACTCCAACCACACAGAATGATACCACAAGGATCGCGTGTACCGTCGCGGCGATGCACCCTTCACGAAACGCCCGGCAGACTGATTGGCGGCGCATACTGCGCGAGGCGCGCCATCGTGTCGGTGAGCAAGAGGATGCCGATGCCGATGAGAAAAAGACCGCTGGCGATTGAGATGGCGCCGTGATAGCGATTGACGCGACGAAGAACGCTGCTCGCCTTGCCAAAGAGCATGGCAACCCATAGGAACGGCACGCCGAGACCAAGCGAATAGACGAAGAGCAGGATGCCGCCATTCGCGGGTTGCGACCCGACGACCCCATAAATGCCGGTCAGGATCGGGCCAACGCATGGCGACCAGCCCGCCGCGAAAACCGTCCCGATCAAAAATGACCGCCCGAATGTGAACGCCGTGCCGCGTCGCGATGCGACTGGCAATGCATCCGCGTCACCGCGCTCCGGCGCCGTTCGTGGGCGCGCCACGATGCCGAGAAGGTCTCGTTCGCCGCCGAGATTTATCGTGCCCGGCTGTATCCGCACGGTGCGGTCGAGGAACGGGATGCGGACCAGGCCGAGTGTATGGAAACCAAGGATGATAATCACTACGCCACCGCCCCAGCGGACATAGCCTTGTGCCGACTGGACATTGGTGAGTAATTGGCCGATCGCGATACCAACCACCGTGAATACCGCCGAGAAACCGAGGACAAATGCCAGGCCATTGAGCAGCAATAACCGACGCGGCGCGCTTCCCGCCGACACTGATGTCCCGGCGAGATAGCCGATGTATCCCGGCACCAGAGGCGCGACGCACGGTGATACAAACGAAAGAAACCCGCCGAGAAACGCGAGTGGGATGCCGAAGATGAGCGGCGTACCCTGGATGCGCACGTCAAGCACGAGAAGCACGGGCGACCCTCCATTGCAACGAAACCCTACGACGCATGATACCGCGATTCGTGGCAGTCGCAGTCCCTCCGCTCCGCCAGACCGCAAGCGGAAACCGATGTGCCTCCGTCTGTCACGGGTGACTTGACGTAATCAGTGTACGTGCATAGCATACTCACAGTGAAAGCGTGCGGCGCGGATGTCTTGGGCTGGGAGGGAGACGAGGTTGGATCATTTTCGCCTGCATGCCGGGCATGGGCATGTTCGTTGTCGCACATCGTTGGTCATCATGGCGCTGATCGCGCTCTCACTCGTCCTCCCGAACGCGAATCTGCTCGTGCCAAAAGCGCAGCCCGTCACTGCGGCCCCGATCATCCGCTGGGCGTACTACGTCACCTACGCGAAGGATTCGTTCTCGGCCCTACAAGCGAACGCGGGCGCGCTGACGATGGTCTCCCCCTATTACTTTACTCTCCAGGCGGATGGCACGATCAAGAACGCTGAGGAACCTGACACGAATACCATGCTCCGCGCCGCGCGTGTGAAGATCATCCCGATGGTCAAGAACGCGGCCACCGGCGCGGACTTCGCGGCTCAAATCGCGACCCCCGAGGCGCGGGACAAAATCGCCGCGACGATCGCCGACCTGGTCGTGCCGCGCAATTACGACGGGATCAACGTAGATTTCGAAGATGTCCGGCCCGAAGATCGCGCGCTGCTCACCGATACCATGTCCCGGATCGCCGCGAAAATCCGCCCCTCCGGTAAATTCGTCACGCAGGCGATTGTCGGCAAGACAAAGGACTCGACCGGCGGTTATGGCGGCGCCTTCGATTACGCGGCGCTCGCACCGTCAGTGGATCTCGCGATCCTGATGGCCTACGACTATCATTATGCGGGCGGCGACCCCGGGCCGGTCGCGCCGATTGGCTGGGTGCGCGACGTGGCGACCTACGCCACGCAGACATTCGGCGCGGGTAAGGTGCTGCTTGGCATGCCGCTCTACGGGTACGATTGGAATGTGACCAGCGGGGGCATCGCAAAAGCGGTAACGTACGGTCAGGCGCTCGAACGCTCCAAGCGCCCCGGCGCGACGCGCACGATTGATCTTGCCGCGCAGAGTGAGGTTGTTCGGTACACGGACGACAACGGCGATCGGCACGAAGTCTGGTTCGAGAGTTCCGCGACGTTCGACGCGAAATTCTCGCTCGTCCGCCAGGCCGGTATCGCGGGCTTCGGTCTCTGGCGAATCGGCCAGGAAGATAGCGGTGTCTGGGACGTGCTCAAGCGGAGTGATCAACCCGCCGCCCGTGCGGCATCGGCCGGTGATGATAACGCGAACCGGCGCTATTTCGCCGAGACCGGCCACAACCTCCAGAATGGCTTCAAGCAGTTCTGGGACGCAAATGGCGGCCTCGCGCGGTTCGGCTACCCACTGACGGAGGAGTTCACCGAACGCAATCCCGCGGACGACCGCATGTATACCGTCCAATATTTTGAACGGGCACGCTTCGAGTGGCATCCGGACACATCGTCGGTCTCGCTCGGCAGTATCGGGCGCGAAGCGTTCACCGCGAACGACAAGCCCGGTGGCGCCGGTATAGACCCACCACCGAACCTGACACCGGACAAGCGGTACTTTCCCGAAACGCGCCATGTCCTGGCGGGCAGTTTCAAACAATACTGGGACATGTACAACGGCAAGACGCTCCTTGGCCTACCACTGGGTGAAGAGTCAACGGAACATGGCAAGACCGTCCAGTATTTCGAGTACGGTAGGCTGGAATTCGATCCGGCGGGGACAACGCTGCAAGAGCGCGTGCAGGTTGGCCTCGTTGGCACAGAGTTGCTGCGGGCACGGGGCTGGGTGCCCTAACATGAGGCAAACGGCCCGCTTGCGCCTCGAATAGAAAAGGAGCCTGGCGTGTTTCGGACGATCCTTGTCGTGAACGGGCCGAACATCAATATGCTCGGCACGCGCCAACCCGATATCTACGGCAAGACAACGCTCGCCGACATCGAGGCGAGGGTGCGCGCCCGTGCCGAGCCGCACGGTCTCGCCGTCACCTTCGTGCAATCGAACCATGAAGGTGTGCTCGTTGATGCCCTCCAAGATGCGGGGCGAAAGGCGGACGGGGTCATCATCAATCCCGGGGCGTTCACCCATTACAGTTACGCGATCCGCGACGCGCTCGCCTTACTTGCCTGCCCGATCATCGAGGTACATCTCTCGAATATTCACACTCGCGAGGAGTTCCGGCACACCTCCGTCACGGCGCCGGTGGCGCGCGGCCAAATCATTGGCCTCGGCTGGCACGGCTATTTGCTTGCCCTCGACTATCTCGCCGCGCTCCTCGCGGAGGGTGGTCTGCCCACATGACCGAACCGACCGTCCATGCCGAGCGGCTGGCGCGCCTGCGGGCGGCGATGGCATCAGCCGGATTTGCGGCGGTCTATACTACCCACCCCGCGAACCGCCGCTATCTCGCTGGCTATACGGGGGAGGATCACCCGCCGAACGAATCGGCGGGCGCGCTCCTCATCACGGCGGACGCGGCATATCTGCGCGCGAGCGTGGTGAATGCCGCACAGGCCCGTGCCGAAGCGCCTGATTACGAGATCGTCGCGTACGCACGGCAGGGCGAAGCGACGCAACAGGTGCAGGAAATTGCGACGCGGCACGCCCTGCGCCGCATCGGTTTCGACGAGAGCGCGATGCTCTACACGACGTATCACTGGCTCACATCAACACTGCCCGGCATAGCACTCGCGGAGATCGGCGCGCTCATCAGCGACTTGCGTCTCATTAAAGACGACGCGGAGATCGCACTGCTCCGGCGCGCGCAGGAGATCACCGTTGCCGCCTTCGTCGAGGTCTCGGCACGTATCGTCGCGGGAATGACAGAAAAAGAGGTTGCCTGGGAATTGGAAAAGGCTGTCCGTGCGCACGGTGGCGAGGGTCTTGGTTTTTCGACAATTGTTGGCGCGGGCGAAAATGGCGCGCGACCGCATCATACGGTCACCGATCGGCCGATCCGTACGGGCGAGCCGGTTGTCATTGATATGGGCGCGCGGTATGCAGGCTACAGCGGTGATCTGACCCGTACAATCATCCTCGGCGAGCCGGATGACCAGTTTCGCCGCATCTATGATGTCGTCCTGCGCGCCATGCGCCACGCGGAAGAAGTTGCCCGCCCGGGCATTTCGGGCGGCGACCTCGACGCCGCCGCGCGTGAGGTCATCGCGGAGGCGGGCTATGGCGAGGCGTTCTTGCACGGACTTGGGCATGGGATCGGCTTGCAGGTGCATGAAGCGCCGAGCGCCCGCAAGGAAGGCGACGACGTCTTCGCGGCGGGCATGTCGCTCACCATCGAACCCGGCATCTATCTGCCCGACTGGGGCGGCGTGCGCATTGAGGACCTGGTCGTCTTCACACCGAGCGGAATTATGAACCTCACCGACGCACCGGTGCTCGACGTTTGACGCAACCCGATGTACAAAAGCGAGTATGGCGTGTACAGTGCTCCTTGCTGAATGGATGCGCGACTGCAGATTATTCAGGTCTCAGGCACGGGGTGCCGCGTCGGGTGGGGGATGCATGGTCATTGATACGGGCGGGCTGAAGAAGGGCATCGTCATCGAGTTCGAGGGCGCGCTCCTGCGGGTGATGGAGTATCAGCATATCAAAACGGCGCGCGGCAGCGCGACGATCAAGATCACTGTGCGCAACCTCCGCACCGGCGCGATCACCGAGAAGAGTTTCCAGAACGGCACCCGCTTCACGGTCGCCGAACTCGAACGGCGCACCGTTCAGTACCTCTACCGCGATGAGGACGGCAACTATGTTTTCATGGACCTCGACTCCTACGAGCAGCCCGTACTCGCTCCGGAGACGCTCGGCAACGTCGTGCATTACATCCGCGAGAATGATACGGTGGACATGCAGACCTTCGAGGGTGAGCCATTGGACGTGATCATCCCGACGACGGTCATCCTGCAAGTCGCGGAGACGGAACCCGGCATCAAGGGAGATACCGCGACCGGGGCGGTGAAATCCGCGAAATTGGAGACGGGTTTGATCATCAATGTTCCGCTCTTCGTCAACCAGGGTGACAATCTCAAAGTGGACACGCGATCGAACACCTACATCGAGCGAGCGAACGGATGAGCGACGAGCGCGAAGCCGGGCAGGGGCTTCCGTCCGGCCTGACGGACGACATCGCGGCCCTCGCGGCGGTAATGGCCGAGCATGGTCTCGGCAAGATTGAGGTGGACGCGAACGGCGTTCATATCGTCCTCTCCACGCCACGCACGCAGAAGATCGGCGCTCCGACCGTCGGCATGCTTGACACCGCTGACGACGCGAACGCGAGCGACGAACCGCAGGTGATTGTGCCGAATGGATATGTCGTCACCTCCCCGATGATCGGGACATACTATGCGGCGCCCGGTCCCGGCGAGGAGCCATTTGTCCGTGTCGGCGATATGGTCTCGGCAGGTCAGACGGTCGCCACCATTGAGGCGATGAAGATTTTCAATGAAATCGAGGCGGAACGCGGTGGAATCATTGAGGAACTATTGGTTTCCAACGGGCAGCCCGTCGAGTACGGCCAGCCATTGATGCGCCTCCGATTGTAATCACCTGTCGTAGCCAGGCCGTTGTTCCTTCTCCTCTCTACTGCCCCCGGAGGTTCGTTGTGACACTTGTCACGGTCTCCGAAATTACGGCCTATCTCAAAGAGTTGTTCCAGATTGATCCCGTGCTCACGGACATCTGGGTGCGTGGCGAGGCATCGAATATCTCGCGCCCGGCGTCCGGGCATCTGTACTTTTCCCTGAAAGACCTCGATGCGTCGCTCCGCTGTGTCTGCTTCAAGCAGCAGGCGCGCTATCTTTCCTATCTGCCGGACGATGGCGACGCCGTCCTCGCGCATGGCCGCATCGGCATTTATGAGGCGACGGGCCAATATCAACTCTATATAGACCTGATCCAACCCGACGGCGTTGGCCTGCTCGCGGCTCAGTTCGAGCGGCTGCAGCTGCAGCTGGAACAGGAAGGGTTATTCGACGAGGCGCGCAAACGCCCGCTGCCGGTCGCACCCCGCTGCATCGGCGTCGTGACGAGTGCGTCCGGCGCGGTCTGGCATGACATTCAGACGGTCGTGGCCCGGCGGTACCCGCTGACGATGCTCCTGCTCGCGCCCGCGTCCGTACAAGGAAGCGTCGCGCCGACGGAGATCGTACAGTCCATCGCGGCATTGCAAGCGGACGGGCGGGCGGAGGTGATCATTGTTGGCCGGGGTGGCGGTTCGGCGGAAGATCTCGCACCATTCAATGATGAGGCGGTCGTGCGTGCCATCTTCGCCTGCCGTATCCCGGTCATCAGCGCGGTCGGCCACGAGACGGACATCACCCTCGCCGACCTCGTCGCCGACGTCCGCGCGCCAACCCCCTCTGCCGCTGCCGAACTCTGCACACCGGACATTGCAGCGATCGCCGACGATCTCCGCGCTGCCGCGCGCGCGATGACCGCACTGATACGGGACGACCTTGAAGTGCGAGAGAGCGATCTCGACAGACTGTTTCGCGCCCTGCAACGCCTTTCCCCGACACTGCGCGCCGAGCAACTGCGGCAGCGCCTTGATGAGCGGACGCGAACGTTGGCCGCGATCGTGTCGCACGCCCTGATTCTTGACCGCGAGCGATTGGGCGCGCGACGGGCCGCGCTCGCCGCGCTGAACCCGGTC
Source organism: uncultured Thermomicrobia bacterium (assembly GCA_937968015.1). Classification (GTDB taxonomy): domain Bacteria; phylum Chloroflexota; class Chloroflexia; order Thermomicrobiales; family JALYUS01; genus JALYUS01. The sequence continues at coordinate 24,512 of CALBSO010000144.1, read as the reverse complement.
GCGGTCCTGGATCGTGGCTACGCGCTTGTCAGCGATGCCCACACCAACGCAGTCGTGCGACGCGCCGGTGACGGAGCGCGCGGCCGCGCGCTCCGCGTCCGGGTTGCGGATGGAGCGTTCGGGGCGACTGCGACGGGGGTGATGGAGGAAGCATGAGCGTGGTCGAACAGCAAGGACCGATGGACGAACTGACGTTCGAGCAGGCATACGAACAGTTGGAGGATGTACTCTCGCGCCTGCAACTCGGCAACATGTCATTAGACGACTCCCTCGCGGCATTCGAGGAAGGAATGGCCCTTGCCGCGCACTGCCAGGCGCTGCTTGATGCGGCGGAATTGCGCGTCGAGCAACTGGAACGTGCCGCGCCGGAAAGCGACGACGACGACGAGCCGCCGTTCTGACGATAGTGCGAACTGCGTACGTCCGGGATAGATCAAGGCCACGCTTCGTGGCGCGCGACACGATGGAGGAGCAGATGGCGAACGTTCCGGTAGCCCTACAACTCTACACCGTCCGGGAAGAGGCGGTGCGCGACTTTGTCGGCACGCTCGAACAGGTCGCCGGGATCGGCTACAAGGGTGTCGAACTCGCGGGCTACGGCCCGCTCACACCCCAAGCGTTGCGTGCGAAACTTGATGCGCTCGGCATGGCCGTCGCAGGCAGCCACATCGCCCTCACGCGGATGGAGACGGAACTGCCGTCGGTCATCCGGGAGTGCCAAATCCTCGGCTGCCCAACACTCGTCTGCCCATTCTTGCCACCGGAGCGACGCACCCAGGCAGCCTATCGCGATGTCGCAACCGTGTTGAACCAGATCGGTGCGGCGGTGCATGCAGAAGGTCTCTCTCTTTGCTATCACAATCATGCATTCGAATTCGAAACGATGATTGACGGCATCAGCGCCTTCGATTGGTTGATCGCGAACACTGACCCCGCATTGGTGCGATGTGAACTCGACGCGTTTTGGGTGCGGAAAGCGGGACACGACCCTGCGATCGTCCTTGAAAAATACGCTGGGCGAGTGCCGCTTGTCCATCTCAAGGATATGACCGCGGACGCGGAACAGACGTTTGCGCCGGTCGGCGCCGGTTCAATGGACTTTTCGCCGATCTTCGCGGCTGCCGAGCGGGGCGGCGTTCAGTGGTACATCGTCGAACAAGACCGCGCCGATGGTTCGGCCATCGAAGCGGCACGCACAAGTTGGCACAACTTGCGCGCGATGGGCAAGACATAGGGGCAGGTCGCGAGCCTGCCCCCGGAAACGACGAGTTCAATACGCGCGATCAATGAGAACTCTCCCGCGTACCGGCTTGCCGGTAAAAAGATCGGGGCCTTCCTCTTCGTTCTCATGCAGGGGAATGCAGCGAATCGTCGCTTTCGTCTCCTGCTTGATCTTCTCCTCGGTCGCGGGATCGCCGTCCCAGAAGATATATGAGAAGCCCGCGTTTGCGGCGATACGCTCCTTCAGTGCGTCGTAGGTGCGAACGATCGCGCTGTTTTCCCTCTGAAAGTCGAGGGCGCGCTCGAAGAGCGCCGTGTGAATGTCATCGAGCAACGCCTGCACGCGCCCGGCCAAGCCGTCGAGCGGCACGGCTTCTTTCGTCCGGTTATCCCGGCGGGCGAGAACGGCTTGCCCCGCCGCAACATCGCGAGGGCCGACCTCGATCCGCACCGGCACACCTTTCAGTTCCCACTCATTGAACTTCCAGCCGGGCGTATGTTCGGCGTCACGATCCACTTTGACGCGCACGCCCGCCGCCTTCAGTGCGCGCTCGATCTGACCGGACGCCTCGAAGACCTGCGTCTTCGCCTCGTCCGTCCGCCAGATCGGCACGACGACCGCCTGCACGGGCGCGACACGGGGGGGCATCTGCAAGCCGCTCTGATCGCCATGGATCATAATGATCGCGCCGATTGCCCGCCAACTGAGGCCCCATGAGGTGTTCCACGCGAATTCCCGCTCGCCGGAGGGGGCGAGGAACTGAATATTGAACGACTTGCCGAAGTGATCGCCGAGATTGTGCGACGTGCAGGACTGGAGCGCCCACTTTTTGCCGCGCATCATCGCCTCAAGCGTGTACGTCCTGAGCGCACCCGCGAACCGCTCGGAATCACTCTTGCGCCCCATCACCGAGGGAATGGCGAGTTCGTTGATGTAGAAGTCGTTGTAGACATCAATCATCTGCAAGGCGCGTTCTTCCGCTTCGTCGGCGGTCGCGTGCGCGGTGTGCCCCTCCTGCCAGAGGAATTCGCGCGTGCGCAGGAACGACCGGGGTCGCTCCTCCCAACGCACGACGGAGCACCACTGGTTGATGAGGATAGGCAGATCGCGGTAGCTCTGCACCCACTCAGCGAAGATGGGGCAAATGATGGATTCTGACGATGGACGTATGGCGAGCCGTTCCTCCAGTTGCCGGTTCCCGCCCATCGTCACCCACGCGACTTCCGGCGCGAACCCCTCGATGTGCTCCGCCTCCTTCGCAAGCATGGATTCGGGGATGAACAGAGGAAAGTACGCATTCTCGACGCCCGTTTCTTTGAACCGGTCGTCGAGTCTGCGCTGCATGTTTTCCCACAACCCATACCCGTAGGGCTTAAAGACGCGGCAGCCCGCGACGGGCGAGTTGTCCATCATCCCGGAGCGTTTGATGACGTCCACATACCACTGATCGAACTGGTCATCATCTACATCCACGGGTTCGTCAATGAAATTCGATGCCATGGTGATATCCCTTTCCGTTGGGGTAGGGCGCGGGCAGCACACAACCGCCTACGCACTCAGTACTCCGTACTCAGCACTTGGCACTTTGAACAGGCAGGGGTCAGCGAGGGTTTGCGGAAATTCAGCGCACCGGAAGCAGCCGCCCCTGCCGGGACGGTGCGGGGAGGCCACCATCGCCCGACCCGTCACGCGATCCGAACGGGGCGGACGCGGCAGGCATCGTGCGGTATGATCGGTTGTGGGCGCGCGCCAATCTCATTGTGCGATCCTTCGGGACATGCAATGCCCAACACGGAAAGTATCGCATACGCGTCAAGGGATAGGAACATGACAGACAGAATGCTCGTCGGCACATGTAACTGGTCGGATCATCTCGGCTTCTATCCGTCGGGCGTCAAGCCCGCCGACCGCCTCGCCTATTACGCGCGGTTCTTCCCGATCGTCGAGGTGGATAGCACGTTCTATGCCCTCCAGAGCGAGCGCAACTTCGCGAAATGGGCGGACGCAACGCCGAACGATTTCGTTTTCAACGTCAAGGCGTACAAAGCGCTCACGCTTCACGAGCGGGATGTGCAAGGTCAGGCCGTGCTACCGACACGCGAGATTGTCGAACGGTTCAGCGGCGCGGTCGAACCGCTGCGCGAAGCGGGCAAACTGCGCGCGCTCCACTTTCAATTCCCGCCGTGGTTCGTCGCGACCGATCGCAACCGTGCGTATCTCTCGCAAGTGCGCGAGAGGTTCCCCGACGACCTGCTCGCCGTCGAATTTCGCCATCGCTCCTGGCTCGCATCCCAGGAACGGGACCGGACGTATGAGACACTGCGAGCGTTGCACATGGTCTATACAATCGTGGACGAACCGCAGGGCGAATCGAATAGCGTGCCGCCACTCGTCGAAGTGACGAATCCCGCGCTGGCAATCATTCGTTTCCACGGGCGCAATCAGGAGACATGGAATAAGCCGGGGCTTAAGGGCAGCCAGGAGCGGTTCAACTACCGGTACACGATGGATGAACTGCGCGGCTGGTTGCCGAATGTGCAAGAAGTCGCGTCCGACGTACAGACAGTCCATCTGCTCTTCAACAACAACGCCGGGAATCACGCCGTCGTCAACGGCCTCGAGATGCGCGACCTGCTCGGCCAACGACATGAGGCGCCGGAGGTTGCGGCAATTCAGCCTCGCCTTTTGTAACGTCTCCCAAGGACACGGTACACTCACGCGTACGAACGCGGATCACGCGCCACGATATGAGGTCGGAAAGCAGGAGGATGGTGGTGAGTTCATCGAATTGGCGCTGGGATATGGCCCTTGAAGAGATCGCGCGGACATTGCGGCCTGACGATCCAACGACGATCATCGAGACAAAGGCGATCCGCAAGGCGGTACTCGCCCCGGACGAAGATGTAACCGTCTACATCACGCTGGGCGATCACGAAGCGGTGACACTCTGGCTATTGACGAATTGCCAGCGCGTCGTCCGGCTCCACTTTGCCGCTGACAGCATGCGGTATCGGTCATTCCCGCTCGCCACAATCACCTTCCTCGGCGGCGAAATCGAGGGTACAACGTCACGGATGACCGAAGTGGCCGGCTTCGACATGGTGCAGTTCCGTTTTGTCATCCATGATGAGACCCCGATTGAACTTGTGCTGCCGGTCAGTAGGCCGAACAGCGTCGCGGGGCGGGAAGAGATCGAATTCGCGCAGAAGTTGCTGGGCGCGCTCTTCGTTGAGCCAGCGCGTTAGGGGAGCGCTAAAAAGCTGAGGCGTTGCTCCGCGCCATCCCGGCAAAGGAGCAGCGGAATCGCTTGCTGTTCACGCTCCTGTATGAGACTGGCCTGCGGGTCGGCGAGGCGCTGGGCCTGCGCGTTGCCGATGTCTCCCTCAATGACGTGGTTGGCGGCTACCTCCGCATTCTCGGCAAAGGCGACCGGGAGCGGGTGGTGCCATTGATCGACGCACCCCGGAGCGTGCGGCTCCTCCGGGCGGAGAGCAAAGGCTGGGGCACGCGCGGGCCCGTGTTCCGTGGCGATGCACGAAAGGGTATGCCACAGAGTGGCATGTTCTAAGAAAATTATTTATGCAAGGAAATAGAAGAGATGACTATAGCGGCTCGGGGAGGCCCAGGTGGTCTTCGCTCCGCGCACTGCGTTCTCGCCGGACGCGCGTGGCCAGCACGACGATGAGACCCAGGGCCACACTGGCCGCGCCGAACGAGGCGAGCCGCTCCGGCGACGTCGTGAGCCGACCGAGTGCCGCTCCCGCGAGCGCCGCGCCGATCGCCTGCCCCAGGTAGCTCGCCGACGAGTGCAGGGAGACGGCGATGCTCGGTTGTGCGGGTGCCAGCGCCAGCAGCCGGTATTGCTGGGGGATCGAAAAACCCCAGCCTGCGGCACCCCAGACGAAGAGGAGCAGGCTCGCCGCCACTGCGGTGGTCGCCACCGGCACCAACGCCTCAGTGATCACGACGACGCCCAGGGCGACCATGAGCACGCGCCGCGCGCCGAAGCGGTCAGTGGCGCGCCCGCTGATCGCCGTGCCCAGGCCACCACCCAGGCCATAGACCAGCAGGACGACCGCCAGGAGCGCGCCGCGCACGTCGGCCGTGTGCGCGAGCACCGTCGCGAGGTAGGTGTACAGGCCGATGATGCCGCCGGTGGTGAGCATCGTCACCGCGAGGTTGCCGAGCACCGCCGGTCGGCACATCAGCGCGAGCCGCTCGGCGAGGGAGGCCGGCGGGAGCGCATGCACGGCGGGCAAGGCAAGGGCGAGCCCGGCGAGCGCGCATGCCCCGATCGCCGCGACGGTCGCGAAGGTGGCACGCCAGCCCAGCCAGGACCCGACTGCAGTGCCGAGGGGTACCCCGAAGATCGTCGCGAGGCTCATGCCGCCGAGGACGATCGCGAGCGCGCGGCCGCGATAGCGCGGGGGCACCAGGTTCGCTGCGACGGCGGCGGCGTTCGGCGTGTAGAGGGCCATCCCGGCGGCGGCGAGGACGCGCGTGGCGAGGAGGGACGGATAGGTCGGGGCGAGCGCGCTCAGCAGATTGGCGAGCACGAAGAGGGCGAGGGCGGCGATGAGGAGCGGGCGGCGTGGAATGCGCCCGGTGCAGGCGGCGAGGGTCGGGGCGAGAAGGGCGAAGGCGAGGGAGAAGACGGTAATGACCTGCCCCCCGGCGGCGGTGGAGACGCGCAGGTTCGCCGCGATCTGGGGGACGATGCCGGCGACAACGAGCAGGCCGCTGCCCGTCGCGAAGGAGCCGAGCGCGAGGACCCAGACGGTGCGCATGCCTGCAGCGACCGCCCGCTCATCCTCACCGGTCGGTGTCGCGCCTTCATCGTTGGGCATATGTGCCCCCGTGGCTATGGCGACGTGCGGGCGGCGATGCGATGTGCCAAGTGGCCCGCTTCCCGGGGCGGCCCGCCGCGTGGCCGGCCGCCGATGGCATGGAAGGATAACACCGCCCGACCCGATGCCCGTAGCGCGAGGGTGCGCGGCCGGCGCATCATCCGCGCTCTTTCATCGAAGTACCCGCTCGGCGCTCATCACCCGGATCGTTCTCCCAAGGGCTCTCATGCGAGTGGCGACCACTTCATAGATGCACCGCTGCGGGCTCTGAGAGGGCGGGAGAACGATCACACTGCATCCTGCCGGGAGAGGATGTTCTGAGCCACGCTTGTCCGTCGCAGCGGTCCGATCAGGCGGGTCGTTCAGGCATGCATGTGGACGCGGAGCAGCCGGTTGACAACCGGTAAGGCGTCGCATATCGTCCCCGCGAGACATATGTAGATAACCAATGAGATGTGACGCGTCGGTCGAGATCAGCAACTCCCTGTCTCTTTCCCTGCGAAAGGCTCACCGATGGGATTACTAGCGGTTCACGGCTTGACGAAGGAGTTTCGCGGCTTCCACGCCGTGCATAATGTCGACCTGAGCGTCGAGGAAGGTACGATCCATGCGCTCGTCGGGCCGAACGGCGCGGGGAAGACGACCCTCTTCAACATGCTCACCGGCTTCATCAAGCCGACGGCGGGGCGGATCGTCTTCGACGGCGAGGACGTGACGAAACTGCCACCCGAGCAGATCGCGCGGCGCAAGATGGCCCGCTCCTTCCAGATCACCAGCCTCTTTGATCAATTGACGGTGCTGGAACACGTCGTGCTCGCCCTGCAGGCGGAGACGCATCTGGGCTATCGCTTCTGGCAATCCGAGAAGATGCTGGGGCGCTTCCGGGAGCGCGCGCTGGAAATCCTCGCGCAGGTGGGTCTCGCGGAGATCGCCGAGCGGCACGTCGTGAGCATCCCATACGGGCAGAAACGCGCGCTGGAGATGGCCCTCGTCCTCGCGCTCGAACCGCGCCTTCTCCTCCTCGACGAACCGACCGCCGGGATGAGCCTGGACGATGTTGGTCGCATCATCGCGCTGATCCGCCAGGTGCGCGCCGGGCGGACGGTCGTGCTGGTCGAGCACAACATGGGCGTCGTCTCCGAACTGGCGGATCGCGTCACGGTGCTCCAGCGCGGCGGCGTGCTCGCCGAGGGGACGTACGGCGAAGTCCGCGACGATCCGCGCGTCATCGACGCCTATTTGGGGCAGACCCATGCCTGATGGCTCGCTGCTCTCCGTGGAGAATCTTTCCGCCTGGTACGGCGAGGCGCGCGCGCTCAGCGACATCAGTCTCGAGATGCGTAAGGGCGAAACGGTGACGCTCGTGGGGCGCAACGGCGCGGGCAAGAGCACGATGCTTCGTAGCCTGATAGGGCTGCACAAGCAGGTGCGGGGCCGCATGACCTTCGGCGGCGCCGATCTCTCCCGCCTCTCCGCCTCGCAGCGTGCCCGCCGGGGCATGGGCTATGTGCCCGACGACCGCGGCATCTACGCCACCCTCTCCGTGGAGGAGAACCTCCTGTTACCCCCCGCGATCGGCCCGGACCCGTGGAGCCTCGAACGGATCTACGCGATGTTCCCGAATCTGCGCGAGCGCCGTCGCCACCCCGGGTCGAAGCTCTCCGGGGGGGAGCAGCAGATGCTCGCCATCGCCCGCGTCCTGCGGATGGGCGCGACGTTGCTGCTGCTGGACGAACCGACGGAGGGTTTGGCGCCCGTGCTCGTGCAGCAATTGGTCGTGCTCCTCAACGAAGCGAAGGAGCACGGCGTCACCATCCTCCTGATCGAGCAGAATCTGCGCTTCGCCACCGCCGTGGCGGATCGCCACTACCTGCTCGTGCAGGGCAAGATCGCCGATATGCTGACCAACGAGGAGGTGCGGGTGCGCGAACATCAGATTCTCGAATACATGGGCGTGTGAGCATACGTATCACGGGGCAGGCACGAAACGGATTGGTCTGCGATGAAGAAGGAGCGAGAGAAATGGATGGATTGCACGCGACGAATGAACGAGACCTCGGGCGGAAAGGACTGACCCGACGCACCTTCCTCGGAGGTATCGCAGCGAGTGCCGCGGCCGCCATTCTCGCCGCGTGCGGCAGTGGCAGCGCCACATCCACGAGCGCGCCCGCAGCGACCGCGACGAAAGCCGCCGGAGCAGCCGCGACGACCGCGCCCACAACCGCGGCGGCAGCGACCGCCGCTCCAACCGGCGCCACCGCTGCCGTGACCAAGCCCGCCGGTTCGGCTGCCGCATCCGTCGTGGCGAGCAAAGGCCCGGCGAAACTCTCGGACGGCAAACTCGTTCTCGCCGTGCTCAATGACCAGTCCGGCGTCTATGCGGATATCTCCGGCAAGAACACGACGAAGCTCGTCAAGCAGGCCGTGGACGACTTCATGGCGAAGTATGGCAAGGATGTCTTCGGCGGCACCGTCGAGGTGATCGAAGCGGATCACCAGAACAAACCGGATGTCGCGGGCCAGAAGGCAAACGAGTTCTATGACCGCAACCAGGCGGACGTCATCCTCGATGTACCGACCTCCTCATGCGGGCTGGCCGTCGCGGCGGTGGCGAAGGCGAAGAAGAAGATGTATATCAATGTCGGCTCCGCAACGACCGAGCTGAACGGCGCGCAGTGCAACAAATACACGTTCCATTACGCCTATGACACTTTCATGCTCGCCAACGGAACCGCGCCGCTTGTGACGAAGACCCTCGGCAAGAAATGGTATCTCGTCTACCCGGATTACGCTTTCGGGCAGGACATGGTGAAGTCCTTCACCGATGCCATCACGAAGAGCGGCGGAACCGTCGTCGGGACCGACCCATCACCCTTCCCGAGTTCCGGAGATTTCTCCTCGTATCTCTTGAAGGTGCAGTCGGCGAAGCCGGACATTGTCGGCTCGATGCACGCAGGCGGGGACGTCGTCAACTTCGTCAAGCAGTACAATGAGTTCAAACTCCGGGATCAGAAGATCAATCTCGCCATCGGCCTCCTCTTCGATAGCGACATCAAGGCGCTCGGGCCGGACGCCTTCCAGGGCATCACCTACACCACCGCCTGGCTCTGGACGCTGGATGATCAATCCCGCGCCTGGGCGGACATGGCGAAGAAGGTGATCGGCGTCCGTCCGACCTTCGCGCACGCGGGCAACTACTCGGCAGCGTGGCAGTACATGGACGCGATCCGGCGCGCGGGCACGGATGACCCGGATACGGTTGTCAAGGAACTCGAGGGCCACCAGTTCAATGACTTCTTCGCGCGCAACGCGACCATCCGCAAGGAGGATCACGCCCTGATCCACGATATCTACATCGCTCAGGTGAAGCCACTCAAGGAAAACAGTGAAGAGGGCGACTACTCGAAGATACTCGGGACGACGCCCGGCAAGGACGCGTTCAAACCGGACGGCGCGACTGGCTGCACGATCTCCGCCTAACGCGTGCCCGTTCCCGCCCCCTCCCCGCGGGGAAGGGGAAACATGTTCGTCGCGTTCGCACCCTGCGCGTTGGGATGGGTGCGGGGGGAGTGAGGCATCATGAGCGTCGTGCAGCTGTTCAACGGTTTGGTGACCGGGAGTTTCTACGCCCTCGTCGCGCTCGGCCTCTCGATCATCTTCGGCATGATGCGGGTCGTGAATTTCGCACACGGCGCCTTCTACATGCTTGGCGCGTTCGGCGCGTATGTCCTGCTCGATTCCTGGCAGATCGGCTTCTGGTGGGCGCTCATCCTCGCGCCACTCGCGATTGGCTGTTTTGGCATGGTGCTCGAACGGCTCTTGTTCCGCCGACTCTACGCGCTCGATCCCCTGTACAATTTCCTCCTCTCCTTCGCCGTCGCCACGATCATCCAGGATGCGATGCGTCTGCGCTACGGCGCACAAGGGAAACCGTATCGCGTCACGTCGCAACTCCTCAGCGGCGTGCAGCATATCGGCTCGACGTTCTATCCGAAATATCGCCTCTTCGTGATTGTCTTCTCGATCCTGGTCTGCGTCGTCGTCTGGTTTCTCGTTGAGCGGACGCGCATCGGGATGGTAATCCGCGCCGCGACGGAGAAGCCGGACCTCACCCGCGCGCTCGGCGTCGATGTGGATCGGTGGATCACACCGGTCTTCGGTTTCGGGGTCGCGCTCGCCGCACTCGGGGGCGTCCTCGCCGCCGCGATGCAGCAGGTCCGGCCAAGCATGGGTGAGGACCTGATCATTGTCATCTTCGCCGTCGTCGTGATCGGTGGCCTCGGCTCGATCGCCGGGTCGGTCGTGGCTGGGTTGGCGATTGGGGTGATCGCGGCGGTGGGTGAGGCATACTACGCGCAAGTCTCGTCCACGCTGGTCTTCATCGTGATGGCGATCGTCCTGCTCATTCGGCCCGCTGGCCTGTTCGGTAGCGTGGAGGGGGCATGAGCGTTAGGCCCGTGACCGTGCGCTACGCCGGCTATGCTCTCGCACTCATCGCGGCGCTGATCCTGCCGCACATCATCTACCCGGTGCTCGCGCTCAATATCATCGTTTGGGGGCTCTTCGCGGTCGCCGTGGACCTGCTCCTCGGCTTCAGCGGGCTCCTTTCGTTCGGGCACGCCGCGTTCTGGGGCAGCGCGGCGTACGCGGCGGGGATCGCGGCGACGCGGGGCGGCGTCTCGTTCCCGGTGGCGGTGCTGATCGGCACGCTTGTAGCGATCCTCCTCGCCATTCCGATCGGCTACCTCTCCATCCGGCGCCAGGGCATCTACTTCGCAATGGTGACGCTCGCCTTCGCGCAGATGATCTACTTCGTCATCAATCAATGGCGCTCCGTCACCGGCGGGGAAAATGGTATCCAGGGCATCCCGCGCACCCTGCTCGGTCTCGATCTCAGCAGCGCGACGACGTTCTATTATGCGGCGCTGCCGCTCGCACTCATCGGCTACGTCTTCGCCTTTCGCGTCGTCCACTCGCCGTTCGGGCATGTGCTCGTGGCGATCCGGGACAACGAGACGCGGGCGCGGGCGCTCGGCTATCCGACGCACCGGTACAAGCTCATCGGGTTCGTGATTTCGGCGAGCCTGGCGGGCCTCGGCGGCTCGATCTACGCGCTCGGTCAGCGGCTCGCGGACCTTGAATATGCCCGCTGGACGACCTCCGGCCTCGCCGTCATCATGACGATCCTTGGTGGTGTGGGCACGCTCTGGGGCGGGGTGATCGGCGCCGTCGTCGTGCTCCTTTTGCGCGACTGGCTCACCACGCGCCCGGAGTTGTTTGGTGTGGCGACGGGTGGCGTCTTCGCCGTGATCGTGCTCGGCTTCCGGCGCGGCATCCTCGGGACTGCCCTGCATTGGTATAGATCAGGCCGCCCAGATGCGCCGATTCGTCGGCGGGGATTGGCGGCGGCACGCCCGGATCCGACCACAGTTCCTCGCGTTAAACCAGAGAAGGGCGGCCGCTGAGTGGTGCGATTGCCGCGAGCGTGAGTACTGGTGCGTGATGCTGAGTCTGGATGCGCTCTCGCTCATCCTCGTCCTTCGCTTCTTCCACCCGCGTGTTGTGGAACCGGTCCACGGCCTCGTCGGCGAGGGAGATGCCGGGGTGCGTGGGACGCGGCGCGACGGGCGGATCGGGCATGCGCTCCTCCAACAGTTCTCCAAGTGCGCTGACACCTGATCGCAACGCGCGCGGCGCACGATCGCGGAATTATAGCCACGGTACCGAGTCCCTCAGACCGAGCGGTACACCGCCGAAGCGTACGATCTTGTCCGTTTCGTGCGGTGATCACTATAGCGCATTTTTCTGCATCTCCTCGTCCATCACGGCGCGGGCGAGATCGACAGTGATGCTCGTCGTCGCGAGTGAGGAGTGTCCCAAGGCCTTTCTGACCACATCCAGATTGGCGCCCTTCTTGACCGAGTGGGTGGCGACGGTGTGCCGCGGGACCACGCCCATTCACGCTGCGTACCGCCATGGCGTCACGTTCGCCGCGCCCGTGCGTTAATGGAGTGGGATACCCGTCCACAATCGCGATCATCAAGGGGGTGCCGTGATGCCCGACCCGGTCCCGACCGTCTCGCTCCAGCAGGCCACATGGGTGCGCCGCCTCGTCTTCGCCTATGACTTCATCGCCCTCGCGGCGCTCGTACTCCTCGTTTGGTCGTATTTCGCCAATCACTGGTGGTCGATTAGCCGGGCAATCCCGGCAGTCCTACAGGGGCTGCCCATCTATACCGTCTGGTTCGGCGCGCTGGGTGGCATCGTCATCAGTCTCAAGGGCATCTACGAGCACGGCCCGAGTGACTGGCAGGATCGCTTCAACCTCTGGCACCTCGGTCGCCCCTTCAGCGGCGGCGTCGCCGGGGGGATTACCTACCTGCTCTTCCTCGCCGTCAGCAAGAGCCAACCCTCCGAGCCGATCTCGCTCGCCGCCGCCTTCATTATGGGCACCCAGGAGAAGCGCTTCTTCAACTTCCTTTCCCAGGTAGCGGGCCTGATCGTCAGCGTGCCGGGGGACAACGAGGCGGCGCTCGCCGTCACGGCGGTGCAGCCGACGCAGGGCGCGCAGGGCACCCAACTGACGATCCTCGGCCAGGGGTTCGACACCGGCGCAGTCGTCCAGGTGGGCGACAACCGCCTCGCCGACGTCACCGTGAACAAGGATGGCACGAAGATTACCGGGACCGCCCCGGCGGGCGCGGGGCAGGTGGCTTTGCTTGTCATCAACCCCGACGGGACAGCCCGCGCGGTGACCGCCGCCTTTACCTATCAAGCGGTCTCGCCGTCCAGCCTCAGTTTCGGCAGGGAGCAGATCGGCACGACGAGCGCTGTGCAGACAGTCACCTTCACCAATACGGGGGCGGCACAGGCAACAGTGACCGGGGTGGCGATCGGTGGTGCGAACGCGGACAACTTCCAGATTGCGGCGAACCACTGCACGCACACCCTGCTGACGGTGAGCGCGAACTGCACGATGGATATCGCCTTCGCGCCGCTCGCCCCGGCAGGGGAGAAGAATGCCACCGTGACGATCACGACGGACGCGGGGGGGACCTATACGGTGACGCTGAGTGGCACGGCGACGGCATAAGAGGCGGTTTACCGTGCCCCGCGCTGCAATCGTCCGGATCGCGCACGATCACCGGCAACCCCGCCAGTCGCCAAGATGGCCGCAGGCGCACCATGCGGCACGATCACCCCGCTCACCAGAATATTCGTATCGAGGGCGACGCGAGGGACTCTCGGGTTAGCCGCCATGCGTGGCGTGGCGGACGGCATATAGCGGCGCGTATGTGACTTTGCTGAATGACACGAGCTGGCAGTTCACGCGTTGAGCCAGCGCATTATCCGAAAGCGACTGATCTTGAACCGGTAGTAGAGGGAGCAGCCGAGGCAAAAACCCAGCAGTGCGACCGACGCCGCAGTCAGCACCATCCCTGCCAGCACCCAGCCGACAATGGTCCAACCTGTTCCAAAGGCGATCTGTGCGAGCCCGAGCAGCACGAGGGCGATACTGTTGTTGAATCGCATCAAGCGCCGATCTTCGCGCTCCGCGGTGGCAATTCGTTTCGCGAAGAGTCGCTTCCCGATCTGAAAGATGAGACTACCGCGTGACCCGAAAAGCACCGCCAGCACGAGGGTCACGAAGAGCGCCGTGGTAAACAGGGGTTGACGCAGGAGGAATCCGGTAAGGATCCCACCCACTAAGACGGCCCGGTTGAACGTGACGATCGGCATCGGGATACCCTCGACATCCGCAGGCGTTGTTGCCGACATTGTGTGCCCTCCCATACTGTCAACACTCCCTCCCGATCCGCACCGGGATCGCCTTCGCTGAGGACAGACCGCCCGTCAGAATGACGCTGGCAACCCTTCCCAATTCATGTGCTCGCGCGCAAAGCCACCGTCCGTTTCCCACCGGGGCATCGGGTCTTCGCCGCTCGCCCCAACGGGCATGAAGGCGACAAGCCGGTGCGTTTCTGGTTCCAGACCGACAAAGGCAAGTGAGACATCCTCGATCAGCGCGTGCCAGTGTTGAAGGGACGTCGTGAGCCCGTGCGCGGTGATCGTCAGCCAGAGGGCAAACTGCGCCATGCCGATGCTCTGCGCCGCTTGATCGCGCGCGTCGTGTGCGGAGAGTCCGTCGCGCGGCGCGGCGCGTACCACATCCGCAAAGATGAGCACCGTCATCCCACCGGACCGCAGATTCTCCGCACGCCGCAGGTAGCGCGCGCGGCGGTCGCCATCGAGGCGGTCGCGCAACGTTGCCTCGACGCGATCCCAGAATGCCTCGTTGCGTTCGCGGAGCGCCACCACCTGCCACGGTTGCACGTTGAACGCGGACGGCACGCGCTGGAGCGCGGCATGGAGATCCGCAACGAAATCCGGTGGGAAGGCCCCGGGCGTGAGCCGCCGTATCGAGCGTCGTACGTCGAGAAGGTGCATGAGTGCTGCCGCATGCTCCGCCCTTGCGATGGTGCTCACGCGGTTACCTCCCGGCCTGCATAAGCGCCTTTCGATCCATGAGCCGAACCATTGACCATCACGGGTTGGCGAAGCAGTGGCAGCACCTGCGTGCCGATGCGCTCGATCTCCTCGAGCATCGGGCTGCATTGGATGAGAAAGAGATCGAGACCGGCTTCCGCGTACGCGCGCATCCGCGCGGCGATCTGTTGGGGCGTGCCGATCAAGTTCGGGCGCAATCCACGATTCGAGACCGAATAATCACGGAGCGTCAATGCACGTTCCAGTTGCGACATCGTCGTGAAATCCTTGTACCCCGCGTACCCTGCGCTGTCCTTCACATCGGTGATCCGCGCCAGTTCCGCCTGCGCCTCTTCCTCGGTATCCCGGCAGATGACGTAGGCGGCCATCCCGTACGTCATTGTCTTCCCGATCGCCGCCGCCCGCTCCCGCATCTCGACGATCTTCGCACTGACGGTTTCAAGATCGTCCCCATGCATGAGGTACGCATCGCATTCGCGGGAGATGAGCTCCTTTGCGGCGGGCGATTCGCCGCCCGCGTAGAGCCGTGGCCACGGCGTTTGCACCGGTTTCGGTGCGAGATATGCGTCCGCGATGCGGGTATATTTCCCGTCCACCGTCGCGCGCTCCTCGGTCCACATGCGCTTGAGCACCGCGAGGAACTCCTCCGTCCGCGCGTAGCGCTCGTCATGCTCGACGAACTCGATCCCATATTGTCGCGCTTCCTCCGCCCACCACGCGGAGACGACATTGAGCGTGAATCGGCCATGCGAAATCCGGTCAATGTTCGCTGCCGTCTTGGCGGCGATGGCCGCATGATGGAATCCGGGCCGCACCGCAGCCATGATCTCCAAGCGCTCGGTTGCCACCGCAAGTGCCGCTGCGGTAGACCACGCCTCCAGTACTGGCTCCGCCGGCCCCTTGATGTCGTTCAGGTTGAGTTCCGCCACGAGGGTCGTTGAGAAGCCCAGTTCCTCGGCGCGGCGTGCGACCTGCTGGCAGTAGTCCCACGTTGGTGGCATTCCCTCATCCTCGACGTTGCGCAGCCAACCGCCGAAGATCGGGAGCCAGAAACCCACCCGCGGTATCGTCGTCTCGCTCATGCGTTGCATCCTCGCATCCTTGCATCCTCGCATCGTTCGGGTATCGCGCCGTCCGCGATGCCGCTCAGCACGCGCAGAAGTACGGTGTTGGATTGAAGAGATTCGCCATCATGCGCGCCGCTGGCGCCGGGTCATCGGGATCAATCACCGCATCCACCGCCTGTCGTACGTCACCAGCGAGAAGGGCTGCCCACGCCGCTTCCGGGAGATAGGATGCCGTCTCCTTCCCCCTGCCCGCGAGCCGGAGGGCGATGTAGTCCTTCGCGTAGGTCCAGATCAGCCCCTCGCGTGCGGGCGGTGATACCTCCGCTTTCCCGGTCACGTCCGCATAGGCCAACCACGGCAAGTCCACCCCCGCAGCAATCGGCAAGCCGATCCATTTCCAGACGCGTGTATTGACATCCAACAGTTTGTGCTCGCCATCGCGCGCATCGTAGATGAACTCAACTTCCGAAATCCCCCGATAGCCGAACGCCTTGAGGATTTGGACGCCGCGCGCGGCAATCGCCGCTGGCCCCTCCGCTGCAACGAGACACCCCGTGCCGAAATCCGGCGGATATTGCTCCAGTTTCCGGCCCACGAACACACCATGCGCCTCACCATCACTACCGATATAGGAACAGACCGAGTAGAAATCGGTCAGCCCTTGTCCGACAATCTCCTGTGCAACGAGAGGATGCCCCGCCGATCGTTCAAGGGCCGCGTGAAACTCCGTCGCTGTCTCCACGCGCCACGCCTTGTCACCAAAGATGTCATAGAACGAGCGCTGCTCGGTCGGCTTGACGATGCAGGGATACGGCAATACCGCGGCGACCTGCGCCGGGTCTTCGCGCATCAGGTCCCATGTTCGCGGGGTCGGAATGGTGAGTTCACGGGCGGTCCGGTAGAGGCGGGCTTTGTCGAGCACGGGCTCGACAATCTCCGGGCCGGAGAACGGGATGAGGAAATACTGTTCCAGTCGCGCACGATGCCGATTCACCGCGAGCACCCATTCGTCGTTCGTGGGATAGAGGACGCCGGGCCGATCCAGTATCTGACCGAGATCGAGCAGGTACTGAACGAACCCTTCTTCATCCCCAAGGACGTTCGGACAAAGCGCCGTCACGGTGGCGTACTTCGATGCCAGTGCATACCCCTTAGGGTCGCGATCGAGTGCGATCACCGGCACACCGCGTCGGCCGAGCGAGCGCGCCACTGCGAGACCGGTAATGTGGCTGTTGAAGATCACCGCAGCCGAGCGTCCATAGGGATTAATGTGTTCCCGCACCGCGTAGTGGAGGGCGTTGCGGTCCCGCACTGAAAGAATCACCAGAGCGCTCCCTATGTTGTTGACTAACCAACGTCTAAAAGTCAGCAATCGTCGCTGCCATTGTAGATCGTAAACCGAACTATCTGTCAACTATTCCCTGCGGTCCGACGCGCAACCTGCCGACAGTGGCGCAACAACGGAGCAGCAGTGAAACCCGCTGTGCGGGGAATGATGAACGACAATCAAGGTACGCGAAGGGTCAGGCGGCAGCAGGGCCGGCGGAGCGATCGGGTCTGCCGGAATGCAGCAGAGCGTTGCAACATGCGTGCAGCGTCTCGTTGCAGGTGACACGCCAGCATTTGCGATCAGGCGCTCATATTCTATGAAGCAGACTTGAAATATCCATTGGAGTTCCAAAACTCGACATAACGTTGATTCGGCGCAGCGACTCCCCTCGCGGCCAGCAACCGAGCGAAAGGCGCTGCGCCGGTTCCGCCGCTCCTTCCGGGCCGAGCGTGACGACATCGCCGAGCGAAGCCCCGCTACCGTACGGGGTCACGGTTGAACAACGCGCGCGCCCAGAGATAGCCAACCAGCGCGATGGCACCGCACCAGGCGATCGCGCTGTAGGCGCTATTGCCGATCGGGGTGCCCAGCAGCAGCCCCCGTAGCGTCTCGGTGACGAGGGTGAAGGGTTGGTACTCGGCGAACTGGCGCAGTCCGGCTGGCAGCGAATCCGTGGGGACGAATCCACTGCCGAAGAACGGCAGGAGCATCAGGAACATCGGGGTGTTGCTGGCGGTCTCAACGCTTTTGGCTACCAGGCCGAGGGCGACGGACAGCCAGATGAGCGCGAAGGCGATCATCATGAGGACGCCGAGGGCCGCGATCCAGGCGACTGGGCTAGCAGTAGGCCGGAAGCCGATGAGCAGCGCGACAGCGATGACGACGGCGAGGCTGAGCATGGTCTGGATCATGCTGGCGAGGACGTGACCAGTCAGTACCGCGGCGCGGGAGATGGCCATGGTGCGGAATCGCGCGATGATGCCCTCGGTCATGTCCATGGCAACCGATATCGCCGTTCCCTGCACGGCGCCGGCCACAGTCAGCAGGAGGATGCCGGGAACGACGTAATTAACGTAGGCAGCGCGACCGCCCGATGGGCCACCAAGTCCGGCGCCTAACGTGCCGCCGAAGACGTAGACAAATAGCAGCAGGAAGATGACCGGTATGCCGATCACGAACAGGGTCAAAGACAAGTAGCGCAGCATGTGTCGCAGGCTGCGCCGCAGCATCGTTGCCGAATCGCTCACGGCATAGGAGAGGGTGCTCATCGTACACTGCCTTTCTCTGTGTTGGGGTGGCCGGTGAGGGCGAAGAAGACGTCATCGAGATCGGGGGTGTGGACCGACAAACCGTCAACCGCGATCGATTCGTCGTCGAGCCGGTCAAGTAGGGCCCGCAATGACCGGACGCCGCCGTCGCTCGGGACTTGCAGCGTGAGCGCATCGTCGTCGCGCGACCCCTCGCCAAAGGCGCGGGCGGCCGATTCGAGCCCGGCGGTGTCGGCGAATTGCAGGCGGATGTGACCGCCGGGAACGCGGCGCTTGAGTTCGTCCGCTGTCCCTTCGGCGACCAGTTTCCCGTGGTCGAGGACTGCGATCCGGTCGGCGAGTCGATCTGCCTCATCCAGGTACTGCGTCGTCAGGAAGATCGTGATGCCACCGGCCACGAGGTCGCGGATGATCTGCCACATCGTGTGGCGGCTGCGCGGGTCGAGGCCGGCGGTCGGCTCGTCGAGGAAGATGATGCGCGGGTCACCGACCAGGGTCATCGCGAGGTCGAGCCGGCGCCGCATGCCCCCCGAATAGGTGGCGGGCGTCTTTTTGGTCGCCTCGACCAGATCGAACCGGTCGAGCAGTGCGGCGGCGCGGTGCCGCCCTTCGCGTCGGCCCAGGTGGTGCAGGTCGGCCATCAAGATCAGGTTCTCCTCGCCAGTGAGCAGATTGTCCACCGCCGAGAACTGGCCGGTGACGCCGATCGCGGCGCGGACCGCATCGGGATCCCGGGCCAGATCGTGGCCCGCGACTCGCGCCTCACCATCATCGGCGGCGATCAGAGTGGAGAGAATCTGAATCATGGTAGTCTTACCGGCGCCATTGGGGCCGAGCAGCGAGAAGATCGTTCCTTCGGGAACATTCAGGTCGATGCCGTCGAGCACAATCTGGTCGCCGAACGCCTTACGCAGCCCCCGTGCCGAAATCGCCAGTTGAGATGGAGTAGTAGTCATGGTTCCTCCTTCCGAAACCTGATACCCGGTGCGTTGACCACGATGGCCCGGGTGTTTGCGCGAGCCACTCGCCATTGTCTTTCTTCACTCCCCGCGGCTGTGCTATACTGGATTTCACTCGGCAGCTAAGCGGACCAGGAAGAATTAACTTCGTCACTAAGATAAACCGGGAGGTGGGAGGTTGTCAAGGGGTATGCCGCAAAGACGTGAGGAGTTGCTGGGCGAGCTCGTTCGAGAGCTCCGGCAGTTTACGGGGCTCGGCGCGTCCTTCTTCCGGGCGGCGGCAGGCCGGGTCAGGCTGACCGCCGCGGACGTGCAGGTCATCGACATCCTGGACGCCGGGGGGCCGACGACCGCCGGGCGGCTCGCCGAGTTCACGGGGCTCACCACCGGGGCCGTCGCGCAGATGCTCGACCGGCTGGAGCAGGCCGGACTCGTGCGCAGGGAGCGGGACCCCGCCGACGGCCGCCGGGTGATCGTCCGGCTCGCCGGGGATGGGGACGCGACGCAGGAGATTGAAGCGATCTTCGCTGCCGTCGCGCGGGGATGGGACGAGGTGGCGTCGCGCTACGACGACGCGCAGCTCGCCTTACTGCGCGAGTTCGTCACGCGCGCGAACGCGGTGTCCGGGGAGGAGATCGCTCGCCTGCACGGAGCGTCCGTGGGTGGGAGCGAGGACTTCTCGGCCCCGCTGGGAAACGTGGGAAGCGGACAACTCGTCTTCTCCTCCGGGGCCTCCCAACTCACTCTGCGCGCGGATGCGGACATGGCCGCGCTCTATCGGGCGCGCTTCAAGGGGCCGGCGCCGGAGGTGAAGGCGGAGGGGGGGACGGTCACCGTCCGCTATCCGCCGCGTCTGCGACTCCTCAACTGGCGCCACCGTGCGGCGGAGATCGCGCTGAGTGCCACCGTCCCGTGGCGGATCGAGATCCGGGGCGGGGCGTCGGAGATCACCGCGGAACTGGGCGGCCTCGACCTCTCCGGGCTGGCGATCCGGGGTGGGGCCAGCAAGATCCGGGTGGAACTCCCCGAACCCACCGGCACGATCCCCGTGCGGATCGCGGGCGGGGCCTCGCAGGTCATCATCCGGCGCCCCGCAGGCGTCGCGGCCCGCGTTCGCCTCAAGGGCTGGGCCTCCCACCTCGCGTTCGACGATCAGAGCTTCGACGCCCTGGGCCGCGACGCGCGGCTGCAAAGCCCCGGCTACGAGGACGCCTCCCGGCGCTACGATATCGAAGTCTCCGGCAGCGCGAGCGACATCACCCTGATCGTGGGCTGATTGCGCATTGCTTTCGATACGCTGCTGTTAGGGCGGGTCTCATATGAGGGGTTCAAGAGTTTCTGGCCGACCGTGGCAGACGACGACAATGCCACCCCCGCGCAACGGGAAGTATCCCGGCGCGACAACGACATCGATAAAGTCGTCATATCGGACAGCCTGACTGCAGACGGGACGGAGCCGTGGCGTCACACCACCCGCATCATCCGCCGCGCGGACGCGCACGCGCAGATCGCCGAACTGAAACGCCAAGGAGGAAGGGAAACCTGCAATGGCTGATAACGCGAGCCAATCCCGGCAAGCGCAGCCGCCACGCGCCACTACCTCGCCCATCCGTGGCTCATCCTGCCCGCATCTGCGTACGGCCTATTTCGTTTCGTTCGATCAATGGAGGAGAACGCCATGCGGCAAGAGGACGTCACCCAGATACTGAACGACCCCTCGCGCAGGAATTGCTGCCCATGTCCCGGCCAGGCGGTCGCGCGATTGCACGACGTCCTCATCCTGTTACCCGATCTCTGACCGATGCGCGCGCAGCGCTGCACAGACGGCGTCGGGGTGGCGGCTGGTGAACACGGCCTGGGCGCCGTTCGTCAGGATGAGCATGACCGAGCGCCTCGGACCGGCGTGCCCACGATATCGCCACATGTAGCTGTGGTACGTCATCCCCCACACGCGCGCGTCGGTCGGGGTGCAGCGGACGATCCGTCCGAGCGCGATCCGCTTGGTGAAGAAGAGACGGTACGCGATGGTCAGCGCGCGGTCGTCGATGGCGATGCGAATCCGCGACAGGCTGGCCATGAGCAGGGCACCGACCGCAGCGTCGAGCAGCAGCGCGCCGAGGACGGAGAGCCGCCCGGCGAGGGGGAGGGGCAGGAGGACGAGCAGGCCAGCGAGCACCGCCACGGTGACGACGAAGGGGAGCGCGAGCAGGGCCATCGCTTTGGTCGACATGCGCAGTTCTTCGGTATACACTCCTGCACCTCCCGTCGCATCGCCTCTTGCAAGGAGGAACGAGGGAAAACCCGCGCGGTTCCGGTGCCGAGCAACAGCCCCGCGGTGGGAGCTGCGATTGAACAGCGCGCGTGCATCGCGTGTTGGCGATCTGCGATGCTGGAATGACTGGACAGAACGACTCTTCCGAGCAGTGCACTGGGTATTCGGCATTGGTGAAATCTCTGGGAGCCGATATGGTAATTGATTACACGAAAGATGACTTCACGAAAAGAGGAGAGCGCTATGATTTGATCTTTGTCGCCGTTGGAAATAGGGAGTCCCCGCCTTCAAAATCACGTTGCACGAAAACGCTAACCCCGAACGGGCATTCGTGTCAGTGAATCAGGGGGCACCAGAGATGCGTGCGGAAGATTTGATCCTACTCAAGGAGTTGGTTGAAGCGGGAAAGATCAAACCGGTCATTGATCGACGCTATCCGTTGGAAGAGATCATCGAGGCGCACCGGTATGTCGACAAAGAGCACAAAAAGGGAAATGTCGTCATCACGGTGGACCAGAACGACAACACCGAACGATCACTCCCGACGTGAACTGGCAGCGATGGTCTCCCTAATACTGCTGCCCGGTGAAAACCGCGCTGCGTCGCTGAGGCGCTGCTCGCGGAGATCGGCACGAACATGAGCCGCTTCCCAACTGCGGGACATCTGGCGAGTTGGGCGGGGATGTGCCCGGGAAGCCACGAGCGCGCGGGCAAGCAGCGCGGTTATGAGAAGAACATCTCAGCGAGTGTCACCAGGAGAGGCAGTGGGTCATCCCAGGTGATGCGTCGCCAGATCGAGCACGAAGGAATCGGCAAGCGTGAGCGGTCCCGGCGTCGCTGCGAAGAACTCCCCCGTCAGCCGCTCCGCAGTGATTGTCAGCCGCAGGAAGCCGAAGGCGTTGTCCGACGACTGGTCATTGGCGGCGATCACTGCCACAGCGTCGCCCGGTGGCAGCACGGACCCGGCCGGCAGGATGGCGGCGATGGGGAGCGATCGCTGCGGCGCTTTGGTCTTCCCGTCACATTCCCTCCACAGATCCTCGATCGGGGCATGACCGCCGCTCCCCGCCACCAGGCAGGGCAGTTCCCACCCATCGACATAGCGGTAGGTGAGGCGCTGGTAAAGGTGGGCGTGTGCCGAGAGGATCGCATCGGGTCGTTGGCCGCTTGCAACGAACGCCTGCTGCAGCCGTTCCGCCAAGGGCGCCACATGCGCCTGCGTCGGTCCGCGCGTCGGGTCGCCCCGCGCGGCGAAGTTGGCGGCGCCGGAGTAAGGAGGATAGTGGACCGCGAGCAGGATCGCTTTGCGGGAGCGCCGTCGCGCATTCTTCCTTCGTAGGTCGCGCAGTTGGGACACCAACCAGTCGTACTGGGGATGGGGCGCCGTGTCGGGCAGGGTGGGGTCGTCCAGGATGCCGCCGTTGGCGACGTTGCTGTAGAGCCCGATGATCGACGCCAGCGGCGTCTCCAGACGCCAGTACACATAGGGCTGGGGCATCGTCGGGCGGTCATCAATGTCGTTGTCGGGGGACGGTCGGTCTCCCTCGGCGCAGAAGGTTGTCAGGAAGTGCTGAATCGGGGAGCGCTTCGGCTTCTTGTGCATCTTGCCGTCGTGGTTGCCGGCAATCGCGACGATCGCGCGGCGATAGCCGTGGTAGGGGAGGAAGAACTGGTCACGATACAACTGGCTCTGGTTCTTGACCACGCCGGTCTGATTCGCATCGTCCCTCCTGATGTCATCCGACGCAGCCGTGTCCTCCCCGGTATAGGTCACATCCCCGAGATGGAAGAGAAAGGAGGCGGTCGTCGCGTCGCCATCCGCTAGTCCCACCCGTCCGGGATCCATGATCTGACCCGTCATCGCCGTCGCGACGGCCAGTTGTGGGGTGTGGTCTCCGAGATCCCCCGTGCATCCGACCGCGTGGAAGGTGAGCACGCCCGCAGTGCGGCACCGCGCATCCTCGGCCGGGTCAATCGCTTTGAGGGAGAGGGGTCGCAGCGGACGCGGAGGGGGAATCGGCACTGGCGTCCACACACCGCGTTCGACGCACGGGAGATCTTCATTCATCGTTGGCAAGGACATACCATGCACCTCCGTCGCGGATCGGCAGCGTCGTCGAGCCCTTCCCGGGGATGATCGGCCGTGAGCCAGAGGAGATGCGACGAGGAGCAACTGAATCGGGCATCCGAGGTCGCCGCAGCCTCGATGCGGGCTCAGCGCGACAACCTTCGTGGAAGTGACAACACCCCTTCACCACGTTGGCCCTTGCGTCGGTGGCTGACGGTACAGAAGGGCGTCCACTTCCCCCTGATGACACGTTCACCGGCGTAAAGGCCGTCAGTACCGCAGGCTTCAGCGCTTGTGTTCTGCCCAGTAACGCTCCGCTTCCGTCTCCATCCGCTCCAGCCGGGTGTAATAGTCGGCGTACTCCTTGATGTGCGCCCAGGCGATCTTGCCCGTCAAGAGCGGGTCGTCGTGCGTCACGTCGGTCTCGGGGTCATGCGAGCCGTGCTCCATCTCGACCGCCAGTCCCTTGCGGAACTGCTCACGGTCAACCTGCTCCCAGTCGATCCCGATCTGCGCGCCGATCTGCCTCGCCTCGTCTGCCGTGAACTGTTTGCCTGCTGCCATCGCGTTTCCTCCATCCCGTCACCCCCAAGGGCGACATCGTGCCTCGATACACCGCCTCGGCTGCGCAAGCGGGATGCCACGCACATCCGGCGTGTGGCGACGGCAACGGTTCCGATAAACGGATTCTGGGACCATCATCTGGAACCGTTTACACGACTGGGAAATGCACCTTCTTTCCGATATATACTGTTGTCGAAAACACGTGGTGCCGAAAGTCCACACACCCCCGGAGAATGGGGAATTGATTGTGCGAGGGATACGCGCACAGTTGTGCAAGGCATCGGGTCCGCGTGGCAATGGAACAGCACGTCGGGAGAGGCGCTACGCGGACCCGCTCTCCGGGGCGAGGGTCGGGGGCTGCCGGTTCTCCGTCCGCTCGGCGAGCAGGTTCAGGATCAGGGTCTGCT